>CAZMUM010000035.1:0-55839 GCA_964569385.1 uncultured Acidimicrobiales bacterium | reverse complement strand
GGTGTGGTTGCTCGGGTTTTCCCGAGGTGTGGTTGCTCGGGTTTTCCCGAGGTGTGGTTGCTCGGGTTTTCCCGAGGTGTAGTAGCTAGGGTGACGCGGTGGCCAAATTCTTGCTCCTCGACGGGCACTCTTTAATCCATCGCGCTTTCAATGCACTTCCAACCGATCTGATGACTGCGTCTGGGCAGGTGACGAACGCCGCATTCGGGTTTACGTCGATGCTTATCAACGTGATTCGCGACCACGAACCCGACGGGGTGGTCGTGGCATTCGATCGCCCAGAACCGACGTTTCGCCACGAAATGGTCGATACCTACAAGGCCAACCGGAGCGAAACTCACGAATTGCTGAAGCCTCAGTTTGGGCTGGTGCGCCAGGTGCTCGATGCGATGCAGATTCCGATTGTCGAACGTGCTGGGTTCGAGGCCGACGACATCTTGGCCACTCTTGCGTGCACGGCCCGCGACAACGGCGATACAGCCATCGTCGTCACCGGCGATCGCGACAGCTACCAGCTCGTCGAGGATCCATTCGTCAAGGTTCTCTACAACAAACGCGGTGTCTCGGACTATGCGTTCTATGACGAGGCAGGAATCGAAGACCGAACCGGCGTAACACCCGCGATGTATACCCAATACGCAGCCCTGCGAGGCGACAAGTCTGACAACTTGCCTGGAGTTCCTGGTGTCGGTGAAAAGACGGCCGCCAAACTAATCAACCAGTACGGCGGGTTAGACGGAATCTTCGCTCACGCCGACGATCAGACTCCGAAACTGAGCCAGAATCTAAACGAATACGAGGACCGGGCCCGGCTGAACCTCAGGGCTATGGTGCTGGTTCGCGATGTGCCCATCGATCTCGACCTTGGTCAGGTTCGCTGGACCGATGTCGATGTCGATCAGATTCAACAGCTGTTCGAATTTCTTGAGTTTCGTAGCCTCTACGACCGCCTCAACGTTGTGCTCGATGGCAGGCTTCCGGCTGCGGCCGAGGGTGCTGTTCTTGAGGCCGAAGTCACCGCTCTCGACGACGCTAAATCCGCGACCAAGGCGTTGCGGGCGCTCGTCGAGCGCGGCGAGCCGGTTGCTATTGCCGGCTCGTGGTCTGCTGACAAGCTGGAGTGGCTGTCGCTAGTCGAATCGGCCCAAGACGGCGAGTGCCTCGCCCTGCCAGCCAGCCTCCTCGAAGACCCCGACGTTTCAGCCGTCTTGGCGCAACTCGTTGGCGCCAGCGGCGTCGCCATTAATGCCCATCACATCAAACCGATCATCGTGGCCCTCAGCGAGGCTGGAATCGATTGCGTTGGCCTCGACGTCGACACCAAGCTGGCTGCATATCTGATCGACCCCGCCGACTCCAACTACGACCTCAACTCGCTGCTGCTTCGGTATTGCCAGATGGAGATTGCTGGCGACGACAGCGGTTCCGACGGGCAACTCTCCTTTGGCGAGGATGCGTCACATCCGTCGTTGATCGCTGCTCGCGAAGCCCTCGCGGTCGACCAACTCGCTCCGGTCCTCGACGAAGTCATGCTCCAACGAGGTATGCGAGAGCTCTATGACGACATCGAGCGGCCGCTGGTCAGGGTTCTGGCCAAGATGGAGCAGTTGGGCGTCGGCGTCGACGTTGGCGAACTTGAGCGACTAAGGGACGACCTCGTCAGCGAGTGCGACCGGCTCGAAGCGGCCATCAAAGAACAAGCTGGCCACGACTTCAACGTCAACTCCACGAAGCAGCTACGAGAGGTTCTGTTCGAGGAACTCGAGTTAACTCCTCAGAAGAAAACCAAAACCGGCTACTCCACCGATGCAGCGTCGCTTGAGAAGATTCGCGACCAACACCCAATCGTCGAATACCTACTCAGCTATCGCGAGGTCGAGAAGCTCCGGTCGACCTATGGGCAAGGTCTCCTCGAGGTCGTCGGTCCAGACAGTCGTATTCATGCCACCTTCAACCAGACCGTGGCGCGTACGGGCCGGCTCTCTTCTGAGGATCCGAACCTTCACAACATTCCCGTGAGATCAGAGCGCGGCCGCGAGTTTCGTCGAGCGTTTGTGCCTAAAGATGGCTGGAAGTTGTTAGTGGCCGACTACAACCAGATCGAACTGCGCGTCATCGCCCATCTGGCTGAAGATCCGGGGCTGATTAACGCCTTCGAATCGGGCCAAGACATTCATAGCGCAACCGCAGCGTCAATCTTTGGCGTCGATCCAGGCGCGATCACGGTCGAACAGCGGTCCAAAGCGAAGATGGTCAGCTACGGGCTGGCGTACGGCATGGAGGCTTACGGTTTGGCGCAAAGGCTTTCGATCGGGCGGGCCGAAGCGGCCGACATCCTTGATGCCTATTTCGTGGCCTTCCCGAACGTCAGAACATTCATGGATCGTGTTGTCAACGAAGCACGCGACAGGGGTTACACCGAGACCGAGTTCGGACGCAGGCGTCTCATTCCAGAGCTCAACTCGCCCAACCGCCAAATTCGTTCTGCCGCCGAACGTCAAGCCATGAACGCCCCAATTCAGGGTCTGGCTGCCGACATCTTTAAGGTCGCTCTGGTGCGGCTCGATGCCGCAATTGCCGCCGATGGGCTAAGCAGTCAGGTGGTGTTGCAGGTTCACGACGAAGTTATTCTCGAGGTTCCGCCTGCCGAAACCGACGCGGCCCGCGAACTCACGGTGAAAACGATGCGCGAGGCTGCCACGCTGAGGGTCGGTCTCGAGGTCAACGTAACCGTCGGCGACACATGGGCCAGTGCAAAAGGCTAGACAAACCCGGGGCGACCGGACATCTGGGCGTGGAACGGGCACCCTTGGTGCGTGCTCAGATACAAACGACTTAGGGTGCGTTTGCGTCGATGGCGACGCAAACATGGCTCGACTATGAACTGGATTCTGCTGCTAGGCACGCTCGCAGTGTTCTTGGTGGCCTTTTCTTCTTGGCGATATTTCGTGCGGCCCACAACCGATCGGCCACAGAGCGCTGATGCCATTGTTCTATTCGCGGGCGGACGGGGAGAGCGCCTCGAAGTGGCCCTTGAATTGCTCGAAGATGGCGTGGCGAGGCATCTTGTGTTGCCTAACGGCAACCTTCCTAACTGGGACGACGCGAACCAACTCTGCGATGGTGAGTGGGACTTTGAGGTCCACTGTTTTGCTCCCGACCCCGACAACACTTGGGGCGAAGCCAGCGGTGTAGGCGAACTTGCTGTCGAGAACGGCTGGGACCGACTCGTTGGTGTCACGTCGACATATCACGTGCATCGGGTCAGGTTGTTACTGGGCCGATGTTTCGACGGCTCGATCGACATGGTGGCCGCGCCGCCAGATCTAACTGCGTACGAATGGTCCACCCGCGTGTTCCATGAGTGGGTCGGGACGGCCGCGGCCAGGACGTTTAGGCGAGGTTGCTAGTGAAGCATTGGGTTGAATCCAGGTACCTGATGAACCGCAGTTCCTCCTCACACCCCGCCGGTCCCTATAGCCTGTACAAGTCGCGCAAATCGCGCGTGTTCCAAATCGGCTCAACCATCTGACCTACTTGGTCGGTAGAGCCTGTCCCTAGCCACTATTCAAGTAGATCTATTTTGTCCGATACCACTACCGATACCGCCCCCCTCGACGATCCTGCCAGCGAATTTGGCACGTTCACCGATGCCGGCGATTACATCCCCCGCACCATCATCGACGACGACCTCGGTGGAATGAGCTTCGAAGAAGCCATCAACGGAACCATCGTCGAATTCGACGACGGCGACATCGTCAACGGCACCGTCGTTAAGGTCGACCGCGACGAAGTCTTGCTCGACATTGGCTTCAAGTCAGAGGGCGTGATTCCCGCTCGCGAACTGTCGATTCGCAACGATGTCAACCCCGCCGAGATCGTGGCCTTGGGCGACGCCATCGAAGCGTTGGTCCTCCAAAAGGAAGACGCCGATGGCCGCCTGATCCTGTCGAAGAAGCGCGCTCAGTACGAGCGCGCCTGGGGCAAGATCGAAGAGATCAAAGAAGCCGAAGGTGTTGTCAAGGGCCCAGTCATCGAGGTCGTCAAGGGCGGTCTCATCGTCGACATCGGCCTGCGTGGCTTCTTGCCGGCATCCCTGGTCGAACTACGCCGCGTCCGCGATCTCCAGCCATACGTCGGCATGGAACTCGAAGCCAAGATCATCGAACTCGACAAGAACCGCAACAACGTTGTGCTTTCACGTCGGGCATGGCTCGAAGAGACCCAGAAGGAACAGCGCGAAGCCTTCCTCGACAACCTCAAGCCAGGCGAACGTCGACCCGGTGTTGTTTCTTCGGTTGTCAGCTTCGGCGCGTTCGTCGACCTTGGCGGAATGGACGGGCTCATCCACGTGTCTGAACTGTCGTGGAAGCACGTCGACCACCCCGGCTCCGTTGTCACTGTTGGCGACGAAGTCAACGTCGAGGTCCTCGAAGTCGACCGCGAGCGCGAGCGCATCAGCTTGTCGCTCAAGGCAACCCAGCAAGATCCATGGCAAGAGTTTGCTTCTGGTCACCGCGTCGGCGAACTTGTCTACGGCCGAGTCACCAAGCTGGTGCCGTTCGGCTCATTTGTTCAAGTTGGCGATGGCATCGAAGGCCTTGTCCACATCTCAGAGATGTCGGCGCACCACGTCGATCTTCCCGAGCAGGTTGTTACTCCCGGCGAAGAGTTGTGGGTCAAGATCATCGATCTCGATCTTCAGCGTCGACGCATCAGCTTGTCGATCAAACAGGCCGCCGAGGGTGGCGTTGTTGCCGCCGAGTACCAGGACGCATTCGGAGTCGACAAGTACGACTCCGATGGCAACTATGTGGGCGACGAGAGCTTGTCGACCAACGAAGAGGGCGTCGTCGACTATACCGAAGAAGCCCGCCAAGCCTGGCGCGAATACTACGAGCAGTACGGCGAAGAGGCCTACCGTCAAGCGGTGTCCGAATATGGCGCCGGTGACGACCCAGCAGGCGTCCTTGACGATGAACCAGCCGCCGAAGAAGCTGCTCCTGAGGGCGCGGATGCTGGGTCATCGGAAACTGGGTCAGCCGATACTGGGGAGGTGGCTGCTGAAGCAGCAGTTTCTGCCGCCCCCGAAGATGCCGCTCCTGACGAAGAGCCAGTAACCGATTCCGAGAGCTGACACATGGTTGCCGTCGGGTTAACAGGCGGCATTGGAAGCGGAAAATCAACGGTTAGCGCGGCGCTCCTTGCGAGGGGCGCCGTGCTCGTTGATGCCGACGCTATTGCTCGATCTCTCCAGGAACCCGGCATGGCTGCGTTTGTCGCGATGGTCGAGCGTTTCGGCGAATCGATTGTCGGTGTCGACGGGCGGCTAGATCGCCAAGCAGTGGCTGCAATCGTGTTCAACGATGCCGAAGCGCTCAAAGATCTAAACCGCATCGTCCATCCCAAGGTGGGCGAAGCAATCGTGACCGCAATCGCGGCCGCAAACGACGATGACATCGTCGTTCTCGATATTCCGCTTCTGGTCGAGGGCATCCTGAAGACAGGCAAGCCGAACTACGATTTGGCCGGAATCTTGGTAGTCGATTGCCCAGTCGACGTTCAGATCGAGCGGCTCACCTCAAGTCGAGGTTTCAGTGCCGACGATGCAAGATCTCGCATCTCCAACCAGGCCACTCGCGAAGAACGGGCATCTGTGGCCGACTTCGTTATCGACAACAGCGGACCCATCGATGCGCTCGATGCTCACATCGATGCTGCTTGGACATGGATGACCAACCTCGGTTCGACCCGAAACGAAGTGAGTACGTCCGCCGACGCCGCTGATCTAGATTTGACCGCCTCCGCCGTTGCGTGGGATCTGTCGACGATCGTCGAGCCAGAGGGCGCTGCTGGTGTTGAGACGCTGATGGAAGCCGCTGGTGTCGTAGCTGACCAGATAGCCGCCTACCGAGGCCGGATCGCCCAGCTCGACGTCGACGAGTTCGTAACCTTGATGCGTCTTGTGGAACAACACCACGAACACGTGACACGCGCCGCTTCATATGCTCAGTTGCGGTTCGCGGTCGATACCTCCGATGGCGCTTTGTTCCAGCGTGTTCAAGAACAGGCGGCTCGTTTGTCGACGAAGACTCTGTTCGTCGACCTCGAGTGGGCCGCCCTCGACGACGCTGCCGTCGAAGCGTTACTAGCCAACGATGCGCTCGCTTTCTGCGCCCACTATCTCAGAGGCGAGCGGCGCTACCGCACCCACCTGCTGTCGGAACCAGAAGAAGCGATTCTTAGCGAGAAGTCAGCAACTGGTGCGAGCGCGTGGTCTCGTTTGTTCTCGCAGCTGACAGCCGAGATCAGCGTCGAGTTGGCAGACGACCACGGCGCCCGCCGCGTCAGTCTCGAGGAGGCGCTCTCGTTGCTCGCTGCCCCAGGCAGCTCAACGCGCGCCGACGCGGCTGCTGCTATAACCACCGCGCTCGATGACGGACTGTCGACACGGGCCTTTGTGTTCAACACCTTGCTCCAGGACAAGTCCGTAACCGACCGACTTCGCAGCTACCCCACGTGGCTGTCGAGTCGCAACCTCTCCAATGAAGCCACCGATGAGTCGGTTCAGACCTTGGTCGATGCCGTGGTGTCGCGCTACGACATCCCGCAACGGTGGTATCGGCTGAAAGCTCAGATCCTTGGCCAGGAACTGTTCGACTACGACCGTATGGCAACGGTTGCCGAAACCGAAACCAGGGTTGGGTGGGCTGAAGCCACTGAGATCGTCCTCGATGCCTACGGCGCGTTTTCTCCCGAGCTGGCGTCGACCGCGAAGCGATTCTTCGACGAGCGCTGGATCGATGCGCCGATTCGTCCCGCGAAACGGCCAGGCGCGTTCTGTTCGTACACCGTGCCGTCACACCACCCATACGTGTTCTTGAACTGGACCGGCCGTCCCAGAGACGTGATGACACTGGCCCACGAGCTTGGCCACGGTTGCCATGCCTTCATGAGTCGCCCGCAAGGCGTGTTCCATTTCCAGACACCGCTGACGCTCGCCGAAACGGCGTCAGTGTTTGGTGAGACTCTCACGTTTCAGGCCATGCTCGCGGCGGCAACTAATCCACTCGATCGACTGGCTCTGCTGGCAGAAAACATCGAGGGTTCGATCGCCACCGTCTTTCGCCAGACTGCGATGAACCGATTCGAAGATGCCGTTCACTGCGAGCGCCGTGAGGTTGGCGAGCTGTCCACCGACCGGTTTGGCGATCTTTGGATCGACTCACAGCGGGCAATGCTCGGTGAATCGATAACTCTCACCCACGGCTATCGCGACTGGTGGAGCTACATTCCGCACTTCATCGGAACTCCCGGATACGTGTACGCCTATGCATATGGGCAGCTTTTGGCGTTGTCGGTCTATGGCCAGTACACGAGCCAAGGGTCCGACTTTGTGAGCCGATACCTCTCCCTGCTGTCCAGTGGAGGATCGATGCCTCCCGAGGAGCTCGGCCGGATCGTCGGGTGCGATCTCGACGACCCAGGATTCTGGATGGGTGGTCTCGAGCTGGTCGAACAACAACTCGACCTCGCCGAAGCAGCTTGGGACGAACTCAAGCCCTAGAAGCCGTGGCCCGGGGCTTAGTTGCCATCGAAGTAGGCGATTGCCGGGCAGTCTGCTTCGAGTTCGCCACTGGGGCAGCTGCGGGCACCCTGTGGACCCAGCTGGGTGCCCCGAACAAGCATGAAACACAAGGTGCATACATGCTCGTCGTCTTGGCGGCCTTCGGGTTCGACGCCGCCCTTAGCGAGCTTCTTGGGCTTCTTGCCCTTTGACTTGGTGACAACTACTACGTCTTCGTCGTCATCGTCTTCTTCGTCATCGTCGTCCTTGGCCATACGCTCCCGCAAGATGGCATCGAGGTCGGCTTCGACTTCGTCGTCGTCGTCATCATCGTCGTCTGATGCCGCAGCGGCCGCTGATGGGGCTTCGTCGTCGTCGGCTTCTTCGGCGTCGTCGTCGGCATCTTCGGTGTCGTCGTCGGTTGGCAGATCGTCGTCGAGTTCGTCGTCGTCGAGTTCGTCGTCTTTGGCTTCGTCTTCGGAGTCTGTAGCAGTTTCTTCGGCCATGTTGCCGGTACCTTTTGGAGAGATTGGGGATGACAGGCGGGAGGATAACCACAACGACGCTCCGCGTACACGCACTAGCGAGAATTCTCCCGCTCGTCCTGTCGTTCGTCAGAGGCTTCGCGAAAGTAGTCCTTCGTTTCAGGCCCAAATTTCGGGGTCTGAGCACGATGTTGTTTACGAACATGGTTAGATGTCCCACCGGGTTCGTAAGCTTGCGAAGTGGTCGATATTGATAGCGCGAACTCAAACACAACCGACGTAACTGACACAACCGGGTCTGCTGTTGCCGGTACTCCTAGCAGCAGTCTTGGGTTTACCCCAACTGAGGTTGTGCCGTTGGCCGACGACGGGCATTCGCCCCCGTTTCGGGTTCATGCCGACTTCGAACCTGCTGGTCATCAACCCGAGGCGATTACGGCCCTCTCCAGAGGTCTTGCCGATGGCCACAAATTTCAGACGTTGCTCGGCATTACGGGTTCTGGTAAGAGCGCCACGATTGCCTGGACTATCGAACAATCACAGCGCCCCACGCTTGTGTTGGCGCCCAATAAGTCATTGGCGGCGCAGCTCGCCAACGAGTTCAAGGAGTTCTTCCCCGATAACCGCGTTGAGTACTTCGTCAGTTATTACGACTACTACCAGCCCGAGGCCTATATGCCATCGAGCGACACATACATCGAGAAGGACTCTTCGGTCAACGACGAAATCGACCGGCTGCGTCACTCGGCTACTGCTGCACTGCTGACCAGACGCGATGTAATCGTAGTTGCGTCCGTGTCGGCCATCTATGGTCTTGGTTCGCCCGAGCTTTACCGGCGCAACATGTTGTACCTGCGGCTTGGCGGTCAGATAGATCAACGCGAGATCCTGCGTCAACTCGTCGACATGCGCTACGAACGAAACGACATGAACCTGGTTCGTGGCAAGTTCCGCGTTCGGGGCGACACCATCGAGCTCCACCCAGCTTACGAACAGTTTGCAGTTCGTATCGAACTCTTTGGCGACGACATCGAACGTATTACTAAGGTCGACACGCTCACCGGTGAACGTCTGGGTGAACTAACCGAGCTCACGGTTTTTCCGGCGACGCACTACACCACCTCCGAAGATCGGCTGACCGCAGCGGTTGCTGGCATCGAGATCGAGTTACGCGAACAACTTCAGCGTTTCGAAAATGAAGGCAAGCTACTTGAAGCTCAGCGGCTGCGGATGCGTACCGAGTACGACCTCGAAATGATGCAAGAGGTCGGCTATTGCAACGGTATTGAGAACTATTCAATGCATCTCGATGGTCGGGCCTACGACGAACCTCCCCATACGCTGCTCGACTTTTTCCCCGACGACTTCTTGTTAGTCATCGACGAGAGCCATGTCGCTGTTCCTCAACTCCATGGCCAGTTTGCCGGCGACCGGTCTCGCAAGGAAACGCTGGTGGGCCACGGCTTCAGGCTGCCGTCAGCAAAAGACAACCGTCCGCTGCGTTTCGAAGAGGTTTTGCAACGAATCAACCAGTCGATCTTCTTGTCGGCCACACCGGGCAACTACGAGCTGCAAATGAGTTCCCAAGTGGTCGAACAGATCATTCGCCCAACCGGGCTCATCGACCCAGAGGTCATCGTCAAACCGACCAAGGGCCAGATCGACGATTTGCTCGAACAGATCAACCTAAAGGTGTCGAAAGGCGGTCGCGTCTTGGTGACCACCCTCACCAAGAAAATGTCAGAAGACCTGACCGACTATCTGCTCGAGCTAGGAGTGCGAGTTCGGTACCTCCACAGCGAGATCGACACCATCGAACGCATCGAGATCCTGCGCGACCTTCGGCTTGGCGAATTCGACGTGTTAGTGGGCATCAACCTTCTAAGAGAGGGTCTCGACCTGCCAGAAGTGTCGCTGGTGTCAATTCTCGACGCCGACAAGGAGGGTTTCCTTCGTTCGCAGACATCGCTGATCCAAATGATCGGTCGTGCCGCCCGAAACGTCGATGGCCAGGTGGTCATGTACGCAGATCGCGTAACCAACTCGATGCAACGGGCAATATCGGAAACGAACCGCCGTCGCGGCCTCCAACAGGCTTACAACACCGAACATGGCATCGAGCCCAAGACTGTGCGCAAAGCAGTGAGCGACATCTTGTCGGTGCTTCGCGGCCGAGTCGATGACACTGCGCCCGTGCCAGACAAGTTGGTCAGCAATCGTGCCGATCGAGCCAAACGCGACCTCGCAGAACTACCGTCGGACGAGTTGTCGCGGCTCATACACACCCTCGAACTCGAGATGGCCGATGCGGCCGCCGACCTTCGGTTCGAGTACGCGGCCAGGTTGCGTGACGAGATCAAAGATCTCAAGCGGGAACTCCGCGACTCACGATGAACTAGAGTCCTGCCCGTACAACCTGCCAGATGGACCTGGCCAACCGACTGAGGACACATGTCAGATCTACCGCCGCCACCTCCGAGCCAGGGGGCGCCACAATTTGATGCTCCCACGATGAGCGTCGAACTCGCTGGCTGGTGGCGCCGCGTCGGTGCAGTCCTTCTGGATGCACTAATTGTCGGAGTGCCGCTGACGTTGCTTGGGCTCGCGGCCGGGCTCGGCCAGGCCGGGCAGAATCTCCTTGGTCTTGTCGTCGGCCTGGCCTATTCGGTCTACTTCATCGGCAGCCGCGGCCAAACCCTCGGCAAGATGGCTGCCGGGGTAAAGATTGTGCGCGATGGCAGCCCGGCACCGATTGGCTACGGCCTCGCTACGGGCCGCTACTTTGCGGCATTTCTGTCGGCGCTGCCGTGTTTTCTCGGCTACTTCTGGCCTCTGTGGGACGACAAGAACCAAACGTTCCACGACAAGATTGTGTCCACCGTCTCTATTCGCGCTTAGATGACCGACCTACCGCCACCACCACCCGCCTATGGCGCTCCACAGTTTGACAGTCCGACTACTAGCCTCGAACTGGCGGGCTGGTGGCGGCGCGCCGGAGCCGTTGTTCTCGATGGACTAATTGTCGGCATTCCGCTAAACATCGTGGTTGTCGCAGTGGCGGCGTCGGAAAACGATGCTGCCCTTGTAGTCGCCTACGTGGTAGGTCTAGCGGGCGCAATCGCCTACTCGGTTCTGATGATTGGGTCAAAGGGACAAACTCTGGGCAAGATGGCTACCGGTGTGAAGGTCGTTCGTCACGGCAGTCCGGCGCCGATTGGTTATGGACTGGCGACGGGTCGATTCTTTTCGACCTATCTCTCGGCGATTCCGTGTTACCTAGGTATGTTGTGGCCGCTGTGGGACGACAAGAACCAAACCTTCCACGACAAGATCTGTTCAACGGTTGTCATTCGAGCATGACGCCAGAATAATCTCTCTCGAACGAGTGTTCCCACCCGCTTCGGCCGCTAGAGTGTCCCGCCGTGGGTAACAAGCTTGTCGTCCGTGGCGCCCGTGAACACAACCTGAAAGATGTCGATCTCGAGATCCCTCGCGACCGTCTAATCGCTTTTACCGGAATATCGGGGAGTGGTAAGAGTTCGCTTGCTTTCGACACGATCTACGCCGAAGGTCAACGCCGTTACGTCGAGTCTCTGTCGGCTTATGCCCGCCAGTTTCTGGGCCAGATGGACAAACCCGACGTCGACTTCTTAGAGGGGTTGTCGCCGGCCATCTCGATCGATCAAAAGACTGCCAGTCGTAATCCGCGGTCCACGGTTGGCACGATCACCGAGATTTACGACTACCTCCGATTGTTGTTTGCCCGAATCGGCATCCAGCACGACCCCGAGACTGGCGAGGTAGTCGAGCGCCAAACCACCCAACAGATCGTCGACCGCATTATCAGAATTGGCGAAGGTACCCGGTTCCAGGTCTTGGCCCCGATTGTCCGTGGTCGCAAGGGGGAGTACCACACTCTCTTAGCCGACCTCGCTTCGCAGGGTTATCCCAGAGCGCGGGTCGACGGCGAGGTTGTCGAAATCGGTGCTGAAGAGGTCAGGCTCGACCGTTACGTTATCCACGACATCGAAGTAATTGTCGATCGTTTGGTCCTGCGTGAAGGCGTCGAACAGCGCCTCACCGAATCGCTCGAAGCAGCCCTGGGTTTGGCTGAAGGCCACGTCTGGATCGAGATCGTGCCCAAAGAGGGCGACCCTGAGATTGTCGAGTTCAGCCAGCACCTTTACTCGCCGACTACCGGTCGTTCGTTCGATGAACTCGCGCCCCGCAACTTCTCGTTCAACTCTCCTTATGGAGCCTGTGGATCCTGCGATGGTCTTGGCACCAAGTTCGAGGTCGACGCCAGCCTTGTTGTACCGAACCCCGGCGTTTCGGTCGGCGAAGGTGCTCTCACCCCTTGGGCCGGCGCCACCAGCAAGTACTTCGAACGTTTGCTTAGCGCAGTGTGTGAAGAGTTCGATATCGATCGCGATGCACCATGGTCCGATCTGTCGGCCAAACACAAGAAACTCCTGCTACATGGTTCGCCTCAAAGCACCAAACTCACCGTTCGTTACAAGAATCGCTACGGGCGCCAACGCAGTTACACCACGGCGTACGAGGGGGTCATTCCGTTCTTGCAACGGCGCCACTCCGACACCGAAAGCGACTGGAGCCGCGACCGTATCGAGGGGTACATGCGCGAGGTCGCCTGTCATACCTGCGGCGGTGCTCGTCTAAACGAAGTGACGCTGGCGGTGCGGGTGGCTGGGCTCAATATCAACGAGTTGTGCGAGATCTCCATCGGCGAAGCGGCCAAGGCCATAGCGGGGCTGTCGTTGTCGGCCCGCGACCAGATCATTGCGGCACCAATCGTCAAAGAGATCGATGCCAGGCTCAACTTCCTACTCGACGTCGGCCTCGACTATCTGAGTTTGCATCGATCGGCGGCAACGCTTGCCGGCGGCGAGGCCCAACGCATCAGGCTCGCTTCCCAAATTGGTAGTGGGCTCGAAGGTGTCCTGTACGTTCTCGACGAGCCATCGATTGGCCTTCACCAGCGAGACAATCGCCGCCTCATCGAGACGCTCATTCACCTGCGCGACCTCGGTAACACCGTCCTGGTAGTCGAACACGACGAAGACACCATCCTCGAAGCCGATTGGGTGGTCGATATTGGCCCTGGCGCCGGCGAACACGGCGGCGAAGTCGTCCACTCCGGTTCGGTAAAAGGGCTGCTCCGCAATCGCAAGAGCATCACTGGGCAGTATCTGTCTGGCAAGCGGTCCATCGCGGTTCCACAGACTCGCCGAGCTCCAACCCTTGAGCGCCTCGTCATCCGGGGGGCACGCGAGAACAACCTTCAGAACATCGATGTCGAAATTCCCCTTGGCCTGTTCGTGGCCATCACCGGAGTGTCAGGCTCGGGTAAGAGCACCCTCATCAACGAGATCCTGCGCAAGTCGCTGTTCCAGAAGATCTATCGGTCCAAACAGGTGCCAGGGCTCCACACCGACGTCGATGGTGTGGCCTACGTCGACAAGGTCATCGACATTGACCAGTCGCCAATCGGACGCACGCCACGGTCGAACGCGGCTACGTACACGGGTGTGTTTGATCACGTCCGCAAGCTGTTCGCCAAAACCCAAGAAGCAAGGGTGCGGGGTTACTTGCCAGGGCGCTTTTCGTTCAACGTCAAGGGCGGACGCTGCGAGGGTTGTTCTGGCGACGGCACCATCAAGATCGAAATGCACTTCTTGCCCGATGTGTACGTGCCGTGTGAGTTCTGCGGAGGCGATCGCTACAACCGCGAAACCCTCGAGATCCGTTACAAGGGCAAGAACATTGCCGAAGTGCTCAAGATGTCGTGCGAGGAGGCCAATGGTTTCTTCTCGGCTCATCCGGTTATCTCTCGCCACCTACAAACCCTGGTCGACGTCGGCCTTGGTTATGTCAGGCTTGGCCAAGCCGCACCGACTCTGTCAGGAGGCGAAGCCCAACGAGTCAAGCTCGCCAGCGAACTACAGAAACGGTCCACCGGGCACACTGTCTACATCCTCGACGAACCAACCACAGGCCTGCACTTCGAAGACATCTCGCGGCTGCTCACGGTCCTCACTCGGCTCGTCGATCAGGGCAACAGCATCATCGTGATCGAGCACAACCTCGACGTCATCAAGACCGCAGATTGGATGATCGATCTTGGCCCCGAAGGTGGCGTGGGTGGTGGCACCGTGGTTGGCGTTGGAACTCCTGAAGACCTTGCCGCCAACTCTGCCAGCCACACCGGCCGCTTTCTGAAGCCCCTGCTCGACCCGACCCGCAGCACCAGCCGAACCCGCGTCTAGCGCTCTAGGCCTAAGCTCGTTCCTGTGTCGCTGCGCCCACAATCGGGGACCATTCCAGATGCCCCCGGTAGTTATCAGTTCAAGGACAAAGATGGCCGCGTCATCTATGTGGGTAAAGCCAAGAGCCTTCGTAGCCGCCTGAACAGCTACTTTCAGGATCCACGCAACCTCCACCAGCGCACGGCCCAAATGGTTGCCACCGCAGCCAGCGTCGATTGGGTCGAAGTCGACACCGAGGTCGAGGCGCTGATGCTCGAGTACTCGCTCATCCAGCAGCATCAGCCAAGATTCAACGTCAGGCTACGCGACGACAAGAGTTATCCGTTCTTGGCAGTCACCCTCCTCGACGATTGGCCCAGGGCCATGGTTATTCGAGGCAAACGCAAGAAAGGCAATCGCTACTTCGGGCCGTTCGGGCACGCGTACGCCATTCGCGAAACCCTCGACCTTTTGTTAAGGACCTTTCCGATCCGCACTTGCAGCGACAACAAGTTGCAGCGGCACCAACGGGCCGGACGGCCCTGTCTGTTGTTTCACATCGAGAAATGCGCGGCGCCTTGCGTCGACGAAGTCAGCAAGGCCGACTACGACGGCATGGTGAACAACCTCATCAGCTTTCTGGCAGGCGACCACGACGAGGTTGTCGAAGAGCTTGAGGCGTCGATGGCAGCGGCGTCCGATGCCCTTGAGTTCGAGCTAGCGGCCCGCTATCGCGATCGCTTGAGTTCGGTTCACAAAGCAATCGAGAAACAGCAGATAGCCGGTACCAAAAACGAAGACTTCGACATTGTTGGCGTTGCCGCCGACGAACTCGAAGCCGCTGCTCAGGTGTTCTTTGTGCGTAAGGGCCGCGTTGCGGGCCAGCGGGGGTTCGTGATCGACAAGGTCGAACCCCTCGATGGCGCGCAACTATCGGCCATCATGCTCGAACGGCTTTATCACGACGACAATCCGCTCGGAATGCCCAAGGCGGTGTTCGTGACCGAACTTCCCGAATCTGTTGAGGTCTACGAAGAGTGGCTCACTTTCCAGCGTGGTTCGAACGTCGAGATTCGAGTGCCGCAGAGGGGCGAGAAGCGAGCTCTCCACGAGACAGTAACTCGCAACGCAACCGAGTTGTTCAAACGCCACCGGCTAAAGCGCGCGTCCGATCACAACACCAGGGCTAGGGCCCTAAGCGATCTTCAGAAGTACCTCAACTTGCCGGAGGCACCGCTACGCATCGAGTGTTACGACATGAGCCATTTACAGGGCACCGACTACGTCGGCTCGATGGTCGTATTCGAAGATGGTCTCCCCAAGAGCCGCGACTACCGACGGTTCAAAATTAAAACGGTCGAGGGAAACGACGACTTCGCGGCTATGGAAGAAGTCCTCACCAGGCGTCTCACCAACTACCTCGAAGAGCGCGACAAGCCAGCCCACGAACAAGGCAAGTTCGCCTACCCGCCCCAACTTCTTCTCGTCGATGGTGGCAAGGGGCAACTCTCATCGGTGGTTAAGGTTCTCGACGAACTTGGCTTGCGCGACCAGATCCCGGTGGCTTCGCTGGCGAAACAGTTCGAGGAGGTCTACTTGCCCGAGACCAGTGACCCAGTATCGATACCACGACAATCAGAGGCGCTCTATCTGCTTCAACGCCTACGTGATGAGAGCCACCGGTTCGCCATCTCGTACCATCGGCAACTTCGAGCCAAACGAATGACGAAGAGCATTCTCGACGACATCCCTGGGTTGGGCGAGAAACGCAAGCTGCGGCTCATCAAGGAACTCGGCGGAGTCGGCAAGGTCAAGGTTGCAACTCTCGAAACCTTGCATGGTTTCTCCTGGCTTCCCGACACTGTCGGCCGGGCTGTTCACGAAAAGATCCACGCCGCCAGCACAAGTAGACGAGTCGTGCCCACCGGTAAGCGGCCAACACCAATACCATTTCGCCAATGAACGTCGACGACCCTGACCTTTGGGAACTAAACGCCGAGTGGTGGCAGGACGGATTTACCGATGGTGCCGACCCAGAATACGCCGAACAGATCGTTCCCATAGCGGCCGAACTTCTTGCCGGAGCCGCACGGGTACTCGACATCGGAGCAGGGGAGGGACAACTAGCCCGCGTCGCTGCGGATCAAGGGAGCACCGTTACTGCTAGCGACATCACGTGGAACCAGATTGTTGAGGCCGCGGCCAGAGGTGGAGGTCCTGCGTTCGTGCGAAACGGCGCGGCACAACTTCCATTCGCCGCTGAGGCCTTCGACGCTGTTCTTGCTTGCCTCGTGTTCGAACACATAAGTGATGTTGACGACGCTATTGTCGAGGTGGCTCGGGTGCTGAAACCGGGCGGTCGTTTTATATTTATGCTGAACCACCCCCTGTTGCAAACACCGAACAGCGGCTGGATCGATGATCAGGTACTCGACCCTCCAGAGCAGTACTGGCGCATCGGTGATTACCTCGTGGAGGCCGAAACGATCGAAGAGGTGGAGAAGGACGTGTTCATTCCGTTCGTACATCGGCCACTCAGCCGTTACATAAACGCGATGGCCGAATCGGGGCTGGTGATTCGCCGCATGATCGAACCGGCTCCACCTCCTGGATTCCTTGCCAGAGCCACCGAATATCAAGCTGCGGCCACCATCCCACGCTTGTTAGTGCTTGCTGCTGTGAAATGGGACCTGTGAGTACCGAACCAACTGAGGTGTTATCGCCTCTCGAACCAGCTCCAACTGAGTTCCTGATTGTCACCGGCGCTAGTGGCGCCGGTCGTTCTCAGGCTGGCAACCACCTCGAAGACCTCGGCTGGTTTGTCGTTGACAACCTTCCGCCGTCGCTGATTCCCAAGGTCGCCGAGCTCGCCCAGCCAGGCCAACGCTCTCGGCGCACCGCGCTGGTCGTCGGCAACACCCACGACGTCGACGAAGTCATCGACGCCATCGCCGAACTTCGCTCAATGGATGTGCGGGTTCGAGTCTTGTACCTCCAGGCCGGAATCGACGCTCTTGTTCGGCGCTACGACGACACTAGGCGTAGGCATCCACTGGCCGAAGAAGGCGAATCGCTTACCGACGCCATCAATCGCGAGATCGAGATGCTCGAACCGGTGCGCGGCGAAGCCGATGTCACTATTGCTACGACCAACCTCACTGTTCACGATCTCCGCGACCGCATTGTCGAACTCTTCGGAGACGCCGAAGTCGACAAACAGATGAGTACCACGGTCATGTCGTTCGGGTACAAGCATGGGCTACCTCGCGATGTCGACCTAGTGTTCGACTGCCGATTCTTGCCGAACCCACATTGGGTAGAGGAGCTGCGGCCACTCACCGGCAAGGACAATGCAGTGGCCCAGTACGTCCTCGGACAACCGGCGACTGGCGAATTTCTGAGGCGCCTCGATCAACTCCTCGATTTGCTGATGCCTGCCTACGTCCGTGAGGGAAAGAGCTACCTCACGGTTGCATTCGGATGCACGGGCGGCCGTCATAGAGCCGTCGCCTTGACGATCGAGGTTGCTCGCCGCCTCGAGGCTCGCGGGTTCAGGCTTAACGTCACCCACCGCGATGTCGACCGATAACATCGCAACAACCAAGCCAATCACTACTGGAGACAGATATGACCATCCGTGTCGGAATCAACGGCTTTGGCCGCATTGGCCGCAACTTCTTCCGGGCCGCTAAGGCCCAAGGCGCCGACATCGACTTTGTCGCTGTAAACGACCTTGGCGATAGAGCCACGATGGCTCACCTGCTCAAATACGACTCGGTGATGCCAAACCTCGACGCCACTATTGTTGCCACCGACGACGGCATCAGCGTCGACGGCGATGTGTTGAAGGTACTGTCCGAACGCGACCCTAAGGACCTGCCGTGGGGCGACCTTGGCGTCGATGTAGTTATCGAGTCCACCGGGATTTTCACCTCCCGCGAGCGTGCCGCTTGGCACCTCGACGCCGGGGCGCCGTTGGTTATTGTTTCGGCACCATGCTCGGGAGCCGACAGCACCTTTGTTTATGGCGTCAACCACACCGACTTCGACCCAGCTGTTCATAAGGTCATCTCCAACGCGAGCTGCACCACCAACTGTTTTGTGCCCATGGTCAAGGTTCTCGACGATACGTTCGGAGTCGAAAAGGGCATGATGACAACCGTTCACGCCTACACAGGCGACCAGTCGCTCGTCGACGGCCCCCACAGCGACCTGCGCCGGGCCCGCGCTGCGGCTGTCAACATCATTCCTACGTCCACTGGTGCTGCTCGGGCCACGGGCCTCGTGCTCGAATCGATGCAGGGCAAACTCGACGGTACGTCACTGCGAGTACCCATTCCAGATGGATCGATCACCGACTTCACCGCGGTACTCAAGACCGATGCCACCGTCGAAGAGATCAACGCCGCCTATGCAGCCGCAGCCGAGTCCGGTCCGCTTTCATCGGTCCTCGATTACAGCGAGGCTCCTCTCGTGAGCGCCGATATTGTTGGCGTGCCTGCTAGCTGCACGATCGATGCTGGCATGACCATGGCCATGGGTAACTTGGTCAAAACTGCTGGTTGGTACGACAACGAGTGGGGTTACTCGAACCGCCTCGTCGACCTCGCCGTCCACGTCGCAGGCTGAGAACTCGATGAGCGAAGCGGCCTTCGATGTGGGGGTAGGGGACGTCCCTCGGCTAGAAGATCTGGTCGACCATCCGCGATTGGGCGGCTTGGACAGCAAACGGGTGCTAGTCCGAACCGACTTCAACGTTCCGATGCGCGATGGCAACATTGTCGACGACCTCCGAATCAAAGCCGCAGTGCCAACGCTCAAGTGGCTTCAGAAGCAAGGGGCCCACGTCACGGCCGCGACACATCTTGGTCGGCCAGGCGGATCTCCCGATCCGTTGTATTCGGTTGCCCCGATAGAGGCTCGCCTTGGTGAGCTGGTACCCGGCGTCGAGCTGCTCGAGAACCTACGCTTCAATCCGGGCGAGATGGCAAACGACTCGATGTTCGTGGCGGAGTTGGTAGAGGGCTTCGATGCATACGTGAACGATGCCTTTGGTGCCTCGCACCGCGCACACGCGTCGATTGTTGGCCCTCCACAAACTCTGCCGTCGGCCGCTGGCCGTTTACTCGCGGCCGAGGTCGAAATCCTTGGCGCAATGCGCTCCAAACCCAAGCGTCCGTTCGTGGCTGTGCTCGGCGGGGCCAAGGTGAGCGACAAGATTGGTGTCATCGAGGCGCTTGCCGAGATTGTCGACCAGTTGATTATCGGCGGTGCGATGTGCTTCACCTTTTTCAAAGCAATGGGCTATTCGGTGGGTTCTTCGTTATGCGAGGACGACCAGGTGCCAATAGCGAAGGCTCTTCTCGACTCTGGTGCGCCACTGCTCCTTCCAAGCGACATCACCGCACTTAGCCCCGATGGTCGAGATGTTCGACAGATGGGCCAGTCATTACCGCAGGGATGGACTGGTTACGACATTGGTCCCGGCTCGGCCGCCGAGTTCGGCGATGCTGTTATGGATGCCCGTATGGTGTTCTGGAACGGTCCGATGGGCATGTTCGAGGACCCTCGTTTCGCTGCAGGCACGAGGGCGGTGGCCCAGGCTCTGGCCGACTCGCGGGCGTTCACCGTTGTGGGTGGAGGCGACAGTGCCGCCGCAGTAGCCCAGTTCGGTTTGGCGTCGGAAATCGATCATGTTTCCACTGGCGGCGGTGCCAGTCTTGAGTTACTCGAGAACGGCGACCTACCGGGGCTGAAGGCTCTCCGTGACGCTCCGCGTCGCTAGTGCCAACGAGGGATCAGCCAAGAGGCGCGAATAGGTCGACCGGAGTGCCGGCCGGATCGATCACGGTCGCGTAACGCTGGCCCCAAGGAGCATCGAAGGGGTCGACCTTCGATGTGTGACCAGCGTCGACAACGCGGGCGTGGGCCGCGTTCACTTCGTCGGCATCGTCGCACAGGAATGCTAGAGCCATGTGAGGGTCGCCGCCCGTCGATGGAGTCCAGCTAGAGAAGCTCTGCACAATCTCGACCGTGTCGAACATGAGTCGAGTGCCGTTGCCAAGGACTACTTCGACGTGACCATCGCGTTCGTCGGGAACATCTAGGCCAAGTAGCGCGTAAAATTCGAGGGTGGAGGCTAAGTCCTCGCACACGATGCCTATGGCATCGAAGCTGATTGTCATACTGGGCCTATGGCATCGAAGCTGATTGTCATACTGGATCCGTTCGTAGCGTCATGAAGACAGTAGCTGTGGGGTGGGACGACTAATGTCGTTCTGTCTGGTCGAACGTGACTAGTCGAACCGTGACTGGTCGAACCCTGGAGGAACCGTGTCTCGACGAATGCTCATTAGTGGCAACTGGAAGATGAACCTCAATCACTTCGAGGCCATCCAGTTTGTGCAGAAGCTCAGCTACGAATTAGTCGACCACGACTATGACCAGGTGGAGGTCTCGGTTCATCCACCGTTCACCGACATCCGCTCAGTACAGACCGTGATCGACGCCGATCGGATGAAGTTTGGCGTCGGAGCCCAGAACGTGCACTTCGCCGACAAGGGTGCCTACACCGGAGAGGTCGCTCCCGAGATGTTGGCCAAGCTCAACGTTGGGTATGTCATTGTTGGCCACTCCGAACGTCGTCAACTGATGGGCGAAACCGACGAGATAGTTAACAAGAAGGCCAAGGCCGTCCTGAAGTACGAGATGACCCCAATTGTGTGTTGCGGTGAAACCCTCGACGAGCGCGATAACGAGAAGCACAAGGAGGTCATCGAGGCTCAGCTCCGGGGAAGTCTTGCCGGCATTACGCCCGAGCACCTAGCTGGCCTTGTGGTGGCCTATGAGCCGATCTGGGCGATCGGTACCGGAGTTACGGCTAGCGCCGAGGACGCCCAAGACATGTGCGCCCACGTGCGCTCCGTTGTCGATTCGTTGAGGCCAGGCGCTGGCGACTCGGTCCGTGTTCAATATGGTGGGTCTGTCAAGCCTACGAACGCGCACGAACTGCTGTCCAAACCAGACATCGACGGCGCCCTCGTCGGCGGTGCGGCCCTCGACCCCGTTGGTTTCGCCAGAATCGTTCGCTACGACCAGACTTGAGGTGTCTGGATCGGGGTTTGTGGCTGCGGCCAAGTTAGTCAGCGGGCTAGTTCGACCACATCCAGGTCCGTTCGCCGCCAGCATCGCCGGGTCGGTCGTGTACGCCGCGGGAACAGTTGCCACAACCATCGTTTTGGGCCGGATGATCGACGACGTTGTGATTCCGGTGCTCGATGGATCTGCTGAGCCTGTCGCCTCGACTGTCGTCGGCTGGTCGGTCCTAATCGTTGCCATTAGCGTCTTGCGGGTGATGGGCGTGACTGCTCGTCGATACTTCGCCGGAATGACAGCGGAGCGGGTAGCGCTCCAGTACCGAAGCCAACTCGCGGAGTCCTACGTTCGGCTGCCAATGTCGTTTCATAAGCGTCGAAAGGCTGGCGACCTGTTAGCACATGTCGATTCCGACTCCGAGAAAATCGCTGAGGTTCTTAACCCATTGCCGTTCTCGGTTGCGGTCGTGATGATGGTGATCTTTGCCGGAATTTCGATTGTGATTGTCGATCCGCTTTTGGCCGTAGTGGCCTTTACCGTCTTTCCTGTGTTGGTGTTCATCAACCGCATCTATACGGACCGAGTCGAGGGACCGGCGACGGCTCAGCAACACGCCGTTGGCCAGGTCGGCGCGGTCGCTCATGAGAGCTTCGATGGCTCGTTGGTTGTGAAGCTCCTCGGGCGCGAAGCTGACGAGGTAGCGAGGTTCGACGCTGAGGCCCAGACGCTGTTACGTCACCGAGTCAAGGTCGGGAACATTCGAGCCGTGTTCGAGGCAGTCCTCGACATGACGCCCAACCTCGGAATTGCTCTCATTCTGATCGTGGGCGCCTGGCGCGTCGATGCCGGCGCGGTAACCATCGGCGGGCTCATCCAGGTCGCGGCCATGTTCGCAGCCTTGTCGTTCCCGATCCGAACCCTTGGCTTTTTTCTGGAGAGCGTGCCACCGTCGACGGTCAGCAAGAATCGGCTCGAGACTGTATCGAGCGAACCCATTCCACTACCAGGACAGAACTTCAAGCTTCCCGATGGTCCTCTAGACCTTGTGATACGTGACCTCACAGTTGGATACGGCGATCAGATAATTCTGAGCGGTGTCGACATGGATGTTCGTGCCGGCGAGGTGGTTGCCATCGTCGGAGCAACCGGCAGCGGAAAGTCGACCATGATCTCGACCATTGTTGGCTTGTTGGACCCAGATGAGGGTTCGATTGAGTTTGGCGGCTTAGCCGTGGCCGACATCGAACCCACGGCCCGCGCCAACGCTATTCGGGTTGCCTTTCAAGAGGCGTTCCTGTTTGCCGACAGCGTCGAAGACAACGTAGCTCTCGACAGACCTGGTGTTTCGGTCGACGACGTCGTCTCGGCCGTTCGCACTGCCGAAGCAACCGAGTTCGTAGACGATCTGCCAGCGGGGACGGGCACCATAGTAGGGGAGCGTGGGCTGACCCTGTCGGGTGGGCAGCGTCAACGACTTGCGTTGGCGAGGGCCTTCGCCGGCAGCCCTCGCCTAGTTATTCTCGACGACGCCACCAGTGCCGTCGACCCGGTCATTGAACGCCAGATTCTCGACCGCCTACGCACGATGACCAGCGCTCCATCCATGCTCGTTGTCGCCCATCGACTTTCGACGATCAGGCTTGCCGACCGAGTTGTTTTTGTGAACGAAGGGCGGATTGCAGGCCGTGGAAGCCACGAGGAGTTGTTGGCCATTCCGGCCTATCTAGCGTTGGTGACGGCATACCAAAAGGCTGAGGCCCAACAATGACGGCTGCCGTCGCTGGTGAGCAAGGGAACTCACCGGAAAACCTCTCAGAGGGCGCCTTAGCGGTGTTTAGGCGTGGTCTGGCTATGAGTCCAGAGTTGCGGTCAGGGGTTGGGTTAACGCTTGTCATGGGCTTGGTGGTGGCAGTTGGAAGAATCTCAATACCGATCGCGATACAGCGAGCTATCGACGGCGGGTTCACCACCATGGCCGACGGAAGCATCAGCGTCGATATTGCTCAGGTAGCAACGCTGGCAACAGTGGTAGCGCTAATTGTTATGGTGTCGGCTGGCCTGGCTACGATTGTTCAGCAGCGCCTGGTCCGTATCGCCGAAGCCACTATTGCCAACTTGCGGGTCCGAGCGTTCACCCATGTTCATCGGCTCAGCCTGGCCGATCACGTCGACACGAGCAGCGGCATCTTTCTTGCCCGCGTTACGTCAGATGTTGAGGCACTGGCCCGATTCATTCATTGGGGACTGCTGGCCTGGACGATAGGTCCGACGGTCATCGTCGGGATACTGGTCGTGATCGCCCTCTACAGCTGGCAGCTGGCGTTGATTGTTGCGGTCAGCTTTTCGCCGACCGTCTTCGTGTTGCGCTGGGTGCAAACGCGCCAGATCAAGGCCTACTCCGAGCTACGTGACTCTGTCGCCAACATGCTTGGTGAGGCCAACCAATCAATCACCGGCGCAGCGACCATACGAGCGTATGCCATCCAAGACCGCGTAGTTGGGCGAGTGGTCGGAGCTGCACGTCGCCGTTACCGAGCCGGTTTGCGCCGTAACCGATACATGGCTGTCGTCTACGGAATCGGCGATCTTTTTGGGTCGGTGTCGTTGGCGCTGGTGTTTGCCGTAGGCGTGTGGCAGCGAGAAGAGTTGGGCGTATCGAGTGGAACCCTTGTAGCTGTGCTGCTCCTAGTGACGATGCTGAACGAACCGGTAAGTGAGTTGGCTGAGTCCTCAGACCAGACCCAAGACGCAATAGCGGGTTGGAGTAAGGTACTTCAGCTTCTTGATACCCCCATCGACGTGGTCGAGCCGGATGCTGGCGTTCGCCTGCCAACAGGTCCTCTCGAGATCAAGGCCGTCGGTGTGTGTTTCAGCTACCGCACCGGCGGTCGCGTTCTCAACCAGGTAACGCTGACAATCCCGGCCGGAACCAGAGTCGCTGTTGTGGGTGAGACTGGTTCCGGCAAGACCACGTTCGCCAAATTGCTGTGTCGGCTCGCTGACCCGTCAGAGGGCACGCTGAGCCTGTCAGGCGTCGACCTGCGCTCGGTCGCTACCGAGTCGCGCCTTGGCTCTATTCGAATGGTCCCCCAGGACGGATTTCTGTTCGACACATCACTTCGAGAGAACATCAGGTACGGCCGAATCGACGCCAGCGACGCTGAGGTCGATGACGCGGTGGCTCAGCTCGAACTTGGCCCATGGATAGACACCCTGCCAAGCGGTCTCGATACTGAGGTTGGCAGTCGCGGGGGCAATCTGAGCGTTGGTGAGCGTCAATTGGTGGCGCTGATCCGGGCTGCATTGGCCAACCCCGGTTTGTTAATCCTCGATGAGGCCACGTCGGCCGTCGATCCCGCCACCGATCATGCCCTGACCGCCACTATGGCCAGGCTCTCCCGCGGAAGAACAGTGGTTTCGATCGCGCATCGTCTTGCAACCGCCGAGGCTGCGGACCTGGTCCTTGTTTTCGACGCTGGGTCGTTGGTAGAGATCGGGTCTCACGAAGCGCTCGTCGATGCGGACGGCATCTACAGCCACCTGCATTCGGCGTGGGTTGGCAACACCACACCTATGACGAGCGGCGAAGTCGTCTAGTTATGTCTGGCGCGAACCAAGTCGGTCCGGGTGCGCCCGAGATTTCGGCCGCGTTTGTTGCCGGAACCTTGCGGTCCATGAAATGCGACCCAGACGTGCAGAGCTGGGTCGAGAGTGTTGTTGGCGGGCTTGAACCGACGCGGTCGGCGTGGTCGGAAGTGGCTGCTGGAGCAGGAGCAAGTGTCGTGGGGTCAGCCACGATGTTGACTCTTGGACAAGGTGCGCTCCGCTCCGCTCGGTGGCCCAGCCCGTACCGGTAGGTTGGGTTCGACCCGCGTCACGCCGATGGTGTCGCGCTAATCGAGCGTTTCATATCGACAGCAGATGAGTCCGACATCGAGCAATACTGGTGTTGCCAGAGGTCCGTCGGCGCGAGCTGGGTGCAGCGCTGGTGTCCGACCTATGCCTCGACACATTCGCGCGAGGCCACTATCGGCTCGCCTGACCGCGGTGCGTCTTTAGAAGAACTCGGCTCTACTGATGTGAAGCGCCGTCTAGCCGCTCTAGCCTTTGCTGCGGAGCTTGGGGTCGAGGGCGTCGCGTAGACCGTCGCCGATGAAGTTGACGCTCATTAGCGTGAGCGAAATCATCAGACCAGGCCAGATGACTCGAGATGGAGTCAGTTGGAGGTAGTCCTTGGCTTCGAACAACAGCCGGCCCCATGTTGGATAGTCGGCCGGGAAGCCGAGTCCGAGGAACGATAGAGCCGACTCGGTAAGGATGGCGGAAGCAACTCCGAGCGAAGCCGACACGATGACCGGGCTCATGACGTTGGGCAGAATGTGGCGGAAAATGATGCGTGACGGTCGCGTGCCGATGCTGTGGGCGGCCAGAACGAACTCGGCCTCCTTCACGGACAAGACGTCGCCGCGAACAACACGGGCCGTTTGCATCCAACTGGTCAAGCCGATGACGCTCACAACCAGCACGAAGATGCCGTTGTTCTCGCCAAGGAACGAGTCACGAAGCGGGTCTCGGAACAACACGATTACTACTAGTAGAAGGGGCAGAATCGGCAGCGACAGGAACAGGTCGGTGAACCGCATAAGCGGCCCGTCGAGCAGTTTAAAATAACCAGCCAACACGCCAACGAGCGTTCCAAGGAACAGGCCGAACAACATGGCCGCGAACCCGACTGCTAATGAAACGCGGCCGCCCTCCAAGACCCTGGCCATGACGTCGCGACCGAGGTTGTCGGTGCCCATGATGTGGCGCCATGAAGGGTTCTGATTGGCATCGGGGACGTTGATATCGAAGGGTTCAAGGTTATAGAAGGTGGGCCCGACGAAGACACTGAGCGTTATGAACGTCAGCATCACCAGGCCAACCATGGCCCCCTTGTGACGTTTGAACTGGCGCCAGACGTCGGCGCGTAATGACCTATGTTCGCCGAGCGCCTCGACGTCGTCGTAGCTGAACAGGGCCGGATCGGGCCCTTCGCTATCTTGTTCGATTATCGCCATTGGTAGTCCGTCCTGGTGATATCAGTCGTAACGAATGCGGGGATCTAGGAAACCGTAGATCACGTCGGCGATCAGGTTGAAAGCGACGATGAGTACCGCGAACATGAACGTAAGCGTTTGGGTCAACGGAATGTCGTTGCCTCGAATAGCGGTGATCAGTAGGGCACCTAGCCCGTTGATGCGGAAGATCTGTTCGGTGATGATGGCGCCGGCAAAGATGCCAGGTATCGAAAGTGCGATCAGCGTTACGACTGGGATCAGGCTGTTGCGCATTACGTGAACACCGACGACCTTGGCCTCGCCGACACCTTTGGAGCGGGCGGTGCGCACGTATTCTTCGTGGAGGTTTTCGAGCGCAGATGCGCGCGTGAAGCGACTGAGGCTGGCGGTGTTGAACAGGGTTAACACCATGACTGGCATGATCAGCTGCTTAATCTGGAACCAGATGCTGCTCCAACTGGTGAACTGAACATCGTGGGTGGTGTCGTAGAACGAAGGTAGCCAGTCGAGTTTGACGCTGAAGATCACGATGACCAGCAGGCCAGTGAAGAAGGTTGGTACCGAGAAGCCGATCATGGTGACGATGGTGCCGACGTTGTCGAACATCGAGTACTGCTTGTAGGCCGAGTAGATGCCCACTGGCACTGCGATGAGAGTGCCGAGTACGAAGGAAAGGCCAAGAACCCACATGGTCTGTGGCAGGCGTTGCATGATGATTTCCATGGCTGGGGCCCGTGATGACCAAGAAATGATGCGGGGTCTGGTGGCGCAGTCGCCGATACACATTCCGAGCGTGTTGTCTAAGAAATGCAGTGGTTCGTTGATAAACATCAAGCGATTCCACTTCATCCACTTAACAAAGAAGGGATCGTTGAGCCCGAGGCTCTGACGAATCTGCTCTTTGATCTCGTTGGGGATGTTTAAGGGGAGATTGCTGGTGGGGTCGCCGGGGGCGAGATCAAGTATGGCGAAGATGATCAGGCTGATCGCGAAGAGAGTTGGAATGGCGAAGAGGATTCTTCGGATTACGTACCGCCCCATTGGGACCCCCAGTTTGCTGGCATCACTGCCGGTTGTAGATCAAAGAGGGGCGTGCCCGCAGCATGCGGACACGCCCCAATCTGAATCGATTACTGACTACTAGCTTCGGCTAATTACTCAGCCCGGAACCAGTCTTCGATGTTGTAGTACTCGCTGTCCCAACCGTTGAGGTCGCCATTGCCCTGGATTTCATTGCTGAAAGCAGAGGGGCTACCACGGAAGATAAGCGGAATCACAGCGCCACTAGAACCGACGATGATGTCGTTGAGCTCGATGACAAGAGCATCGCGGTTCGGGTCGTCCAACGGAGTAGATGCGAGCTGCGCATGCAGAGCATCGAACTCGTCGCTAGCAAGGCGGACGATGTTGTCGCCTGACCAGTTGTTGGTTGACTCTGGAATCTGCTCGGTGAGGAACCCGGCGAGGTAAGCCGCAGCGTCTGGGCCACTCGGACCATTGGTGAACATTTCGATGTCGGTAAAGAAGCTCCAGATGTTCACTGGGCTGGCACCGGAACCGTCGAAGAACAAGCTTGCATCTTCGTTACGCATGTTCGCTTCGACGCCAATCTCTTCCCAGTAGCTCTTGATGAGATCCTGGTTGGACTGACGAACAGCATTGGTCGAGGTGACGTAGTCCCACGACAGAGCGATTCCGTCGGCTTCGCGAATTCCATCACCGTCGGTGTCCATGTAACCAAGGCCATCGAGAAGGGCGTTAGCACCATCGATGTCTTGGGTGAGGCACCAGTCGTTGTTGGTGGAGTTCTGCGAACCTACTGGCCAGAAGTTGCAAGTAGGAGTACCCGATGGGCCGTAACCAACTGCGACAAGCTCGTCGCGGTTGATGGCCATCGACAACGCCCTAGCAAGATCCGGGTTCTCGAAGAACAACGGGTTCGGATTGGTTCCGCCGTTGTAGTCCGAGGGTGGATCGCCGTTGGGGTCGGTCTGGTTCAAGTTGATGTGCTCGACGTTGGCGGTGAAGGCCGTGAGGACCACACCATTGCCGGAGTCGGCCATTGGACCAATGATTTCTGGTGCAACTTGAAGGTTCCACGCATAGTCGGCTTCGCCGATTTCGAGGACCGAACGAGCAGCCGCTTCAGCGTCGCCGCCACCCTTGATCTGAACGGTGGTGAAGAAGGGCTTGCCTTCGCCGACCAGACGGTAGTTGGGGTTCCACTCATAGAGCACTGTGTCTTCTGGACGAAGTTCGGTGACCATGTATGGACCCGTACCGACAGGCATGAAGTTCTGGTCGGAGCACTGAAGTGCTTCGTCGCCAACACAGTCTTGGAACTGAGCACGCTGGATCACAGGAGAAGTTGAGCTCGCGAACGGCACGAACGGATATGGCTGTGGGCTATCGAAGTTGATAGTCACAGTCAGATCGCCGTCGGCCACGACGTCAACAACGCTGACGAAACCACTGGACGAACAACCGGTGAGTTCATCGGTGCAGTATTCCCATGAGAAGACAACATCGTCAGCAGTGAGTGGGGTGCCATCTGACCACAAGACCCCAGGAATGAGGTTGTAGGTGATGGACATCAAGTCATCGGGGATGCCGCCATTGCTGGCAGTTGGTACCTCAGCAGCTAGGGCTGGGATAACAGAGCCGTCGGGTGCGAACTCGACCAGTGCCTCAAGCACAAGCGACGCGGCAAGAATATCTTTGCCGCCTGTCGACAGGTACGGGTTGGCGATCGATGGAGCTTGCCACTGGAGGAGAAGAAGTTCTCCGCCTTGGCCAGCCATCGAGTCCATTGGCTCTTCCTCCGCCATGTCTTCGGTGGTGGTTGTTGCGTCGTCCTCCGCCATGTCTTCGGTGGTGGTTGTTGCGTCGTCACTGTCAGCTGGAGCAGCTGTGGTCGCGGTTGTGCCGCCGCTGGCAGCATCACCGTCCCCATCGTCGGAGTCTCCACATGCGGCCGCAATGAGTGCGAACGCAAAAAGGAGTGCGAGTAGTTTCGTTAATTTCATTTGGATCCCTCCACGGCCGGCTCTGTTGCCGGACGATTAGTTAGATTCTAAGTGAGAATGCTCTCCATTTGCATTCTTAGCTGTTTACGGTTTTGTTTCGAGCGTTGTAATGATGAGCACCGGCTTCCTACCACCCAGGCTCATCAACGAAATGGCAGGCTACCCAGTGGCCTTGTTTGACCTCGCGCCACTCTGGCACGTTGGTCGAGCATTCTGGTCTGGCTACCGGGCAGCGAGTGTGAAATGGGCAGCCGCCAGGTGGATTGGCGGGGCTTGGAATATCGCCCTCGAGCACAATCCGGTCGCGTGCGGCTTCGACCTTGGGGTCTGGTACCGGCACTGCCGAGTGGAGTGCCCGGGTGTATGGGTGTAGAGGCTCGTCGTACAACACGTCGACTTCGGCCAGCTCAACAATGCGTCCCAGGTACATCACCGCAACACGATCGGCAATGTGTCTGACCATGCTCATATCGTGCGAGATGAACAGGTAGCTGAGCTCGAGGTCGTTCTGTAGCTGCTCGAGTAGGTTCACGACCTGGGCTTGAATCGACACATCGAGCGCGGCGATTGGTTCGTCGGCGACGATGAGGTCTGGGCTCAGCGCGATGGCTCTGGCAATACCGATTCTTTGGCGCTGCCCTCCAGAGAACTCATGTGGATAGCGGTTGGCATGCGATGGGTCGAGCCCAACCATGTCGAGCAACTCGTCGATGCGTTCTTTTCGGCCAGGACCCTTCAGGGTCTTGTCGTGTTCGGTTAGCGGCTCACCAATTATCGATGCCACCGTCATGCGAGGGTTCAACGAGGCATGGGGATTCTGGAAGATCATCTGCATTCGGGGCCGAAGGGACCGAATCTTGCTCATGGACATCGAGGCAAGATCGTTGCCTTCGAAGCTGACCGAACCCTCGGTTGCCTCTTCTAGTCGCAGGATCGCTCTGCCGACGGTGGACTTGCCTGAGCCGCTTTCGCCCACGAGCCCGAGGGTCTCGCCCTTGTAGATGTCGAAACTAACGCCGTCGACAGCCTTGACCGAACCAACCTGGCGCCGAAACACACCCTTCATGATGGGGAAGTGTTTCTTGAGCCCGGTGACAGTAACAATGGGCTCCTCGCGAACCATCGGAGCGTCGCTCATTGTTCGGTGCTCCCGGCGAAGTCGTACCGTTCGGTGTTGGTCTCGGTGTTCCACCAACAGGCGACGTGATGGTCGCCATCGATCTCGTCGAGGACCGGTGTCTCGGTCACGCAGCGTTCGAACGCGTGCGGACATCGAGGTGCAAACGAACAACCCACCGGGGGTCGGCGGAGGCTCGGCGGCGACCCCTTGATGCTCTCGAGTTTCTGATGCTGCTGGTCGAGGCGAGGCAGTGAGTTGAGTAGGCCCTGTGTGTAAGGGTGCGCCGGGGAGCCGTAAAGATCTGCAACGAGTGCGTCCTCGACGATTCGACCTCCGTACATAACAACGACGCGGTCGGCAATGCCGGCTACGACACCCAGGTCGTGGGTGATCCAGATGACAGCGGTGCCGAGTTCTTCGCGCAGGTTTCGAACAATGTCGATGATCTGGGCTTGAACTGTCACATCGAGTGCTGTCGTGGGTTCGTCGGCAATGATGATCTTGGGCGAACACGCAAGGGCGATGGCGATCATCACCCGCTGGCGCATACCGCCGGACAACTCATGGGGGAACGACTTGAGACGTTGCCTGGCGTCGGGAAGGCCGACCAGGGTCAGTAGCTCCTCGGCCCGATCGAACGCTGCCTTCTTGTCGAGGTCGGTGTGGAGCATGACCGATTCTGAGATCTGGCTGCCGATAGTTAGTACCGGGTTCAGCGATGTCATCGGGTCTTGGAAAATGAAACCGATCTTGCCGCCTCGGATTGTGCGCAATAGATCGGGTTCGATTTGCAAGAGGTCTTGACCCTCGAAGGTGACCGTCCCGCCGACGATTTCGCCTGGCGGCATTGGGATCAGCCGAAGCGTAGACATCATGGTGACGCTCTTGCCAGAGCCACTCTCGCCAACCACACCAAGGAACTCGCCCGCTTTGAGCGTGAAGCTGACGCCATTGACGGCATACACGGTGCCGTCTGGCGTGTGGAACTCGGTGTGGAGGTCTGAGACCTCTAGTACAGGTTCGTCGGATTTCAACGTCTGCCCCTCTGACCGTGGCTCGTGTGCATCGCCGGGCACCATAGTTCAAGTTTTGCCCAAAGTGTCATGTCAATGTGTTGGCAGCATGAAGAGGCCTAGACGCTGCTACCGTTGCACTCCTGTTGCTCGGGCGCCGACGCGCTCGCATCACGAGGAATTCGAACTCATGCTGCTCACCTGGATCATTAGTATCATCCACATCATCTCGGCCGTAACGATGGTCGCGCTCGTGCTTCTGCACTCGGGCAAGGGTGGTGGCGTGTCCGACATGTTTGGCGGTGGTGCAAGCACAACTGCTGCTGGATCGACCGTGGCCGAGAAGAACCTCAACCGCATTACTATCGTTGCGGCCACAACGTTTGCGTTTACGACCGTGAGCCTTGGCCTGCTGCTGGCCTAGCCGACGTTCGGTCGCGCTGGCGGCCCTATGTCTTGTCGCTGTTTCGTGCCGTTCAGCGGCCCAGTCGGTGGACCCTGGCGATATCGACTTTCCGCCGTTGACCACAACAACAGCGGCTTCGGAGCCTGACAGCACCGTTGTCCCGCTGCCATCGACCACGGCCGCACCTCCGCCCTCGGGCGGTACCGTTCTCGTCGGCGTCTGGTCCGAACCGAACCCCGCGCTCGAGACGTTGGTCGGGGCCGGAGTTCGGTCCCTGATCTACCCCCAGCTCTTCGAGCCCGCCGCCGATGGCACTTGGGCCTATGGTCTGGTCGAGCCTGGATCCGATAGTGACGGACCCGAGTTTCGATCGGCCAGTTTTTCCTTCAGACCGGGCGCCGAATGGTCTGATGGAACCGCCATAACCGTCGACGACCTGGCCGCGTCGGCCGATGTGCGGTTCGTCGAAAGTGTCACGATGAATACCGATGGCATGATCGAAGTTCAGTTCACTCAGCCTCTGCCGAACTGGCGACGGTTGTGGTCAGGCGATGCGGTCATCCGGCCATCGTCAGTTGCATCTTCTGGTGAATTTGGCGGGCCCTTTGTGGTGGCCGAGATGACCCCCGGACTAGTCACCGTGCTAAGAGCCAATGACTCGTGGTGGGGTGAGGGGCCATACATAGACGAGCTGCGCTTCGTGCTCGTGCCCGACCAGCTGGTGCAGCTCGATCTTTTTGAGCGCGGAGAACTCGATGTGATCGCGCCATGGCCAGCAACGGGGCGACTCGACCGACTGGCTCAACTTGGCGAGGGGCGTGTGGCCACAGCCGACGGCGACGGGTGGTGGTACGGCTTGACGATCGACGTCGATCAGGTCGACAGAGTTGACGCAGGGGTGCTGACAACTGCGGCCGCGGTCGAAACGTTCGTCGGCGCATTACTGAAAGGTGAGGCTGCTCTCGTTTCATCGTTGGGTGGTGGAGCCGTGACCTATGACGAGCGCGACCCCGGCGACCTCTCGACAACTATCGGCCTGTCTTCTCCCAACGACCTTCCGCTTAGTGGGACAGTGCAGCGGGCCTTGCTGTTGCCGATTCGCGAAGCCGGCGGACGGGTTCCCGAGCTGCGAGAAGGCAAGTCGTCCGACGCCGAGGTCTGGGCTGTGTCGGCGGCGGCGAGCCTTGGTCTTAACTATGACGGAGTTGGCGGGCCATGCTGGACCTGTCGGTTCTCGGCGGTCGATGAAGTTGCGATGCGTCTGGCCGATGGCGGCGGCCTCGCACCCGACCAACTGTTGGCCGACGCGGCTGCGGTCAGGCCCTGGTGGCGCCCCGTTCTTGTCGTTGCGTGGGCACCCCGGATCAATGGAGTTGAGGCGAATGGCTGGGCCATAACTCCGGCCTGGAATGCCGACCAGTGGTGGGTCGGCGATGATGGCTAGAAAGCCCAGCTAGAGCTCTGGGCGACCGTAACGACACCCATCGCCGACAGTCGGGATTCGAGTCGACCGAAAAAAGTTGCTGACAACGGTGCCAACACTCGGTGGTGGCGCGGTGGGGTGGAGCGCTGCACTTCCCTGGAGGTGGAGTCCTAGCCGATCGCCGCTGCCAAACTGAGTTCTTCCGGTGATGGCCGGAAACATCAGCTCGTCAAGGTCGCGGGCATGATCGAGGCCCATCAAGTGCCCTAATTCGTGACGCATCACCACCACGATTTCATCGAACAACACCGGGCTTTGCGCTCCCCAGTGGAATGCCACAATGCCGCTGATAAACGTCGGCTCACCGATGAACACTTCGGTTGTCACACCGTCGATTTCAACGGTCCGGTTTTCGGTGGACCGGAAGTCGTCGTGAGTGAGCGCGATGGCGGTTCCGATCGAGGAATCGCCGGCGAATCCGTTTCGGGCTCCGATCCAAACTGGCGCCCAGCGCTCGCCGTAGCGCAGCGGCTGATATGCGTCGCGGCTTTCGGAGAAGATGTGGCCGTCTACCAACTCATGGTCGACGAACTCGGTTGTTTCGCCGTCGTAGATGAACGTCAGCCCGGTGGCAGCGGCGATGTCGTCGATGGCTTGCAGGATCTGGTCGATGGCTCCGCTCGGGCCAAGTGAGTTGTTGATCACGAAGTGGATCGGGTCGCCCGACGCCCAACGATATGGGCTGTCGTCGAACCATCGGGCGAGGAAGGTGTGCGTCTCGCGGGCTACCGGTCCGGACGAATTGTTCGAGTTCGGCACATGTTCGGCCGAGCCGAAACCAGAGGGCCCGCCGGCCTCGTCGAGCATGAGGTACCCGTCGCGGTTGGCGGTCACGTCGGCGCAAGTGACCGGGGGCAGGTCGGGTATGCCGAGGCCCGGTCTGGATCCGAGAAACTCTGTCGTGCCGAATGAGAAGATCCCGCCGTCGGCGGCGAGCATCAAGTAGGCGTTGCCAGAGGCCAGCGCGCCGATGACGGGTTCGGCCAACGGGGTTGTCCCGAGGACTTGGGGCACCGACCCCTCGAAGCTGGCACTTCCGAAGCTGAACAACCCTCCGTCGCCGGCCACGAGCCAGTAGCCGGTGGTTCCGTCTGGGACTAGGCCAACAACGGGCTCGTTGAGCGTCACGCCAGGTAACACCTGGGGAACCGAACCGTGGAAGGTTGCGTTTCCAAACGAGAAAATACCTCCATCTGAGCCAAGCATGTAGTAGCCAGATCCATCGGCAAGCGCGACGGCGTCTACTACAGGACCCGCCAGCGCGACCGTGCCAAGGTCGCCGAAGTTGGTGGCGTTGCCAAACGTAAACACTGTGCCCAACGACGAGAACAGCCAATACCCGCCAGCGTCGGGGGTCGGCGCCATCGCCACGATGGTCACGCCCGCCGACAGCGCTGGAGCCGAGCCGTGGTCGGGGGCGTCGATGCCGAACACCTGGCCAACAGAGGTGAGAATCCAGTAGCCCTGTTCGTCGGGCCGATACGCGACATCAACAACTTTGACGGCATCGGCCGGCCGACTAAATATCTGCCCGACCGGGAGTTCGAGAGCCGTAGCGGCGCGTACCGCTTCTGGAATCGCCAGATCGGCAAACGTCGCGGCACCGGCGATTCCGCCGAGTTGCAGAAACCGACGGCGACTAAGTGGCAACGTCACGGCAGCTGGTTAGAACTCGGCCGTCAGCGCGTCGGAAAACGACATGGCTTGATCGAGGAGACCTTTGTACTGCATAACATGGCGAGGTCGGTTCATTCCGAATACGCCAACTAGCCGATCGTCTCGCCCGAACAACGACACAAACCGGCGTTCCTCGATCGAACCTTCAACAACACGCATCTCGTCATCTGGTGTGATGCGCCCAGCGAGCTGGATCTTGCGATCGTACTGATCCGACCAGAACCAGGGGACCGGGTCATACGGGATTCGCTGGCCTGTGTCAATTCGGCCCGTGCCTCCCGGGCCTGGGTCAAGCAGCCGCAGGGCGGCATGGGGGCCCATTGACACCGCGTTGTCCCACTGCTCGACTCGCATCAGTTCGCCGCCGAAACGGGGGTTGGGCCAGCGGGCTACATCGCCGGCCGCGGTAACTCCGGGAGCGGCAAGCGTCGTTTCGTCACACACGATGCCATCGTCGATCGTGAGGCCAGAGCCTTCCAACCACTCGATGTTGGGGATGACCCCGATGCCAACTACGACAACATCGGCGTCGATTGTGGCACCGTCGCTCAGCTCAATCCCGGTCACATGACCATCGGCTTGCACGATGTTTGTGACCGAGACTCCGCAGCGAACGTCGACGCCGTGTCCGGTGTGAATGTCGTGGATGAGCAAACCCATCTCGGCATTGAGCACACGTTGTAGCGGCCGGTCGGCGGTTTCGATCATCGTGACTTCGAGGCCGAGCGTTTTGGCTGTGGCCGCCACCTCGGCGCCGATGAAACCAGCACCGATGACCACCACTCGTTCTACATTGCCGTCGTTGACTTTCGCCGCTAGTTGCCTGCGTAATGCGGCACAGTCGTCAAGTCCACGAAGCACGTGGACACCGGCGATGTCTTCGGTGCCAGGAATAGTTCTGCATCGGGCGCCGGTGGCAATCATCAGCGCATCGACAACTCGATCCTTGCTGGTGTCAGCGCATGCTGTCGTCAAGGTTCGGGTCGATAAATCGAATCCAGTGGCGGTTGTGTTGGTTTCGATGGTGATGTCGAGCTCGCTAAGACGTTCACCCGTGATGAGGTTGACCTTTTCGAGCTCCCAAACTCCTGACAACACCTTCTTCGACAAAGGCGGCCGGTCATAAGGCAAGTGCGGCTCGGCCCCGATTAACGTGATCGGCCCTTGGTAGTCAGCCCGTCGTACCGCCTCGGCACCCCGAAGGCCAGCGAGGGACGCGCCGACAATAGTTATCGATTCCGGAGGCGCAGATTTCGACTCTAGCGACACGTCGTGTGGAATCAGTCTTCGATCGAGATGGCGGCGCGAGGGCAACGCGAAACCGCGGCGCTGACGCGCTCCCGGGCATCCTCGCCGGGTGTTTCGTTGAGAACATACAAAAAGTCGTCGTCACGGACTTCGAAAATGTCGGGCGCCACGTCCATACAGATGGCATTGCTTTCGCAGAGATCGAAGTCAACCTTGATGCGCATTGTGTCCCCTGTGGTGTTTGTTCGTTAAGCGTGACGCCCCATCGTAGGCTGCGATCTTGACTGTTCAGCCGCAGAACACGTTAGTTAAGTAAACCCGAACCAAATGGCCGGGTCGTTCGCTAGGTCGTAACGTTTATGTTATGTGCCATGGGGTCTGCCGATGATTGTCGGCGTCGACGTTGGCGGGACGAAGGCGCTATGTCTGGCCCTTGACCCCCCGTCGGGGAACGTCCTGGCTCGGGCCAAGGCATCTAGTTCGGGAACTGGGCCCGAACTTGTGACCACGCTGGTCGATCTCATCAATAGGGTCGAGTCTCAAACTGGGTTGCGCTCGACCGCAATAGGTTTGGGAGTTGCTGGGCTTGTGACTCGGGGCGGCACGGTTCGGTACTCGCCTAACCTTCCTGGCCTCGTGGAGTTTGCGCTCGGCCCCGAGTTGGAGGCTCAACTTGGGCGGACCGTTGTGGTTAGCAACGACGCTATGGCGGCTACCTGGGCCGAGTATCAGTTCGGCGCGGGCCGAGGTAGCGACGACATGGTTCTGGTCGCTCTTGGAACCGGTATCGGTATGGGTTTTGTTTCCAACGGCCAGATAGCGGTCGGCAGCAACGGGTTCGCAGGCGAGGCCGGCCACATGGTCGTCGACGTTGATGGTCCGGTTCATTTGACAGGCCAGCGTGGTCCCTGGGAGTACTTCGCTAGCGGCAATGCTCTTGGTCGATTGGGGCGCCAGGCTGCCAACAGTGGCGACTTCGAGCTGGGTGTCGAGTTAGCCGGCGAGGCTTCGGAGGTAACGGGTTTTCATGTTGCTAGTGGTATAAGTGAGGGCGACCCTTCGGCGGTCCGAATCCTCGACGACTACTGCGCCAACGTTGCTGTTGGCCTCGCCAACTTGGTCATGGTTCTCGACCCATCGCGTGTCGTCATCTCTGGCGGAGTATCCGATATTGGCGAACCCCTCAGGGCTGGCCTCGACGCCGCGCTTCGCACTGCCACTCTCGGCGCTGAACACCGCCCTCGGGTCGAAGTGGTCCTGGCAACCATGGGTTCAGATTCAGGGGCGATCGGCTCTGCTTTGATCGCCAGCGAAATCGTTAGGGCCTGAGTGGCCGTTTCTTGTTCATCACGTTTGTTTGACCCGTGATGATCGCGCCGAGTGAGGCCAGCACGACAGTCATGGCCACGATCTGAACAGCGTTGAGTGGTTCGTCGAGAAATATCCAAGCGGCCGCTGAAGCCACAATCGGAACGACAAGGGTGAACGTCGATCCGAGCCACATCGGTATGCGCCTGAGTGACCAGTTCATCATTTCGTGTCCGAGCACTCCCGCGCCAAAGGCTAGGCCCAGCAGCCACCAAAGGTCCGTGCGTCCGGGAAATGCGAGGCTCTGTCCGACCAGGAGAGCTACGGGAATGTTCAGACCGCTCGTATAGAGCGCTGTGCACAATGTGTATTGGCGGGCAGTGACGTCCTTGTTCTGGGCCAGCCGGTTGGCCACGAAGTAGGCCGACCAGGCCAACAAAGCACCAGCGGCTGCGAGGTCGCCGCTTAGGTTCCATTCCGGGCGACCCGTCGATCCGAAGGCGACGACCGCAACTCCTACGATGGCAACCATTCCGTATCGAATGTCGCGTCCGGTGATCTTCTCGCCAAACACGCGAGCGGCCACAACTCCGACCACAATGGGTTGCAGTGCGGTGATGATTGTGGCGTTCACGATGGTGGTGAGCTTGATGGCTGTAAAGAACAGGGCTACATCGACGGCTAGCGCGATGCCGCCCCACATTGAATGTCGTAGTGCCTGCCAGCTAATGCGCGCACCGGTGAACCAACCGACCGCCGTCATTCCAACCCCGTAAATACCAAAGCGATAGACACCAAGGGCGACGCCACCCATCGTGATTTCTCTGGCCACGACGCCGGCTAGGCCCCAGGTGCTCACGGCGATGAGCGCTGTCATCATTCCAGCGTTGGAGATTGGGCCGTCGCCTTGTTGGCTAGCCGAGCCTCCGGCGTCTTGATTCACCGCTTGAACTGTATGTCGGTTCTGCCCTAGCGGAGGCGAAATTGGTCACGTCGTTGCAAATGCGACCAACTTGGTCAGGTATATGCCTAGGCTTTACTTCTATGAGCGAAGAGACAGCTCCCGAGCAGACAGTTGAGATCCCGCAGATCGACCTCGACATGGCCTGGGCGATGTTGTCCGAGAACCCCGCCGCGACGCTGATCGATGTTCGCACCGAAGCCGAGTGGAACTTCGTCGGGATGCCCGATTTGCGGCCCGTCAGCAAACAAGTTCGGTTTGTGGAGTGGCTCAGTTTCCCGGCCGGCGAACCCAACGAGGCGTTCCTGGACCGAGCCGCCGATGGCCTCGACCGAGATGCACCCGTGCTGCTGTTGTGTCGCAGCGGACATCGATCCCAAGCCGCTGCGCTACTGCTAACCGATGCCGGTTTCACGCAGGCTGTCAATATCGAAGCAGGCTTCGAGGGCGATCTCGACGCCGACAGCCACCGTCATGGCGGCTGGAAAGCGCAGCTTCCGTGGGTTCAGCGGTGAAGTCCAATAATTTCCACCCCGAGTCGATGCGCCCAGACACGCTCGCGGTGCGAGGTGGGCTGACCCGATCGCACTTCGACGAAACGGCAGAAGCCATCTATATCACGTCGGGTTTCGTGTACTCATCTGCCGCAGAGGCCGAAGCTGCATTTGCTGGCGACGTCGACCGCTACATCTATGGTCGATACGGCAACCCGACCGTCACGATGTTCGAAGAACGGCTGCGTCTCATCGAAGGCGCCGAAGCTTGTTTGGCTACCGCCAGCGGCATGGCTGCGGTATATGCAGCACTGGTTTGCCAGCTGAAGGCGGGCGACAAGGTTGTGGCGTCGCGGGCGCTGTTTGGGTCGTGCACCGTTGTCATCAACGAGATCTTGCCCCGGTTCGGCATCGAGTCGGTATTGGTCGATGGCGGCTCGCTTGGCCAGTGGGCCGCTGCCCTCGATGGTGGTGCGGCTGTTGTTTTCCTCGAGACGCCGTCCAACCCTGGACTTGAGATCATCGATATGAAAGCCGTGTGCGACCTGGCCCACGCTGCGGGGGCGTGTGTGGTGGTCGACAATATCTTCGCCAGCCCGGTTCTGCAGAGCCCGCTCGATTTCGGTGCTGACGTAATCGTGTACTCGGCGACCAAACACATTGACGGTCAAGGCCGAACTTTGGGTGGTGCGGTACTTGGAACCAGCGAGTTCATCAACTCCAAAGTTATTCCGTTCACGAGACACACTGGGCCGAGCTTGAGCCCGTTCAACGCCTGGGTATTTGTGAAGGGTCTTGAGACGATGCGTCTTCGGGTGCTGCATTCGTCTGCGTCAGCACTGACCGTTGCGTCCGCTCTTGAAGGGCACGAATCGCTGGCCGACGTGCGTTATCCCGGGCTGTCAACTCATCCGCAGCACGAGCTGGCAATGTCTCAGATGTCGGCTGGAGGGACTCTTCTGACCATGACCATCGACGGCGGCAAGAAGGAATCTTTCGAGTTCCTTGATGCGTTGAAGCTGGTCGACATCAGCAATAATCTTGGCGACTCGAAGAGTCTGATTACACACCCTGCGACCACCACGCATCGCCGGGTAGCGCCCGAGCTAAGGGCCGAGCTGGGCATTACCGATGGCATGGTTCGATTGTCGGTTGGTCTTGAGGACCCCGCCGACATCATCGACGACCTGTGTCAGGCGCTGGCCGTTCTGAAGCGTTAGCGGCGCGAACGGGATTAACCCTTCCCGTTCTTCAGCCGATGGTGTTTCTATGGCTTTGATAAATGTGGCTAAGAAGATTGAGAAGGCTCGCGACGATCTTGGTTTGCTGCCTGGCGAGGAAGTCCTCGCGGCGTGTACGACCAATGCGAAGGGGTCGATGAAACGTATGGCGATTATGGGTGGAATCGGTGGTGCGGTTGGCGCCGGAATTGCCGCCGCTTCCGATCGCAAGAAGGGCGGCGGCGATGTCGAGGCCGATGCAATGGCGGCTCGTTATCCGGGTTCGCAGCTGTTCCTTGTTGTGACCGATCGTCGCCTGCTGGCTACGACTGTTGGCGCGATGAGCGGCAAGCCCAAAGAGCTTGCCGCAGAGTGGAGGCGAGACGAGTTGTCGTCGATCGAGATCGAGCGCGGCAAGCTTGCGCACACAATTACTATCAACTTCGCCGACGGCAGCGCTGTCGAGTGTGAGTCGCCGCGTGGATCTGATCCTGAGACGTTGGCTGCTGCCTTGTAACTGGGTAGGCGTTGTAATGGCATGGTGGATAGTGGGGCGCTCAGGGCGGGAGCGTTCCGCGGAACGTTTTACTTAGGACCGGCACGGGGCCGGTATCGTACCGGCCATGGTCGGAGCGGTTCGAGTAGGGAGCTGTCTAGTTTCTCGCCGCCCCACTGACTTCTAATCGTCTCGGGAGTGGGAACTCTTCGCGTGTGGGCGTTCCGCGGAACGTTTATGAGCGCCGGGTTTGGGTCGATGGTTTCGCCGTCTGGCCGCTTGAATCGCCATGAGCTGCAGAATTGATCGATGTTGAAGCCCTCTCGGTGTAGCACGCGATGGTGGTGGCCGCAAAGGAGGATGAGGTTGTCGAGTTCGGTGGGCCCACCGTGTTCTCGATGCCTGATGTGGTGGGCATGAAGGTAGTGCTGCGTGCCGCACCCTGGCCACTGGCAACGCGAGTCGTCGCGTCGTTGAAGATCGCGACGCATGCCCTCTGATACTCCCGCGCTGTTGCGAGATCGTTTGGCCGGTCCGTGCTTGGAGTGGGTGTCGGCTGGGAACTCGTTGTCAATCGTGATGGTGGTGGCGTCACATTCGAGACGCCGGCGTTCGGTCGGATGGATGGGAGTGCCGTTGTCGAGGTGGCTTGAACTGTCGGTTGGGCACGGGTCGGCCTCGTCGAGGTGGGAGCAACTGTGCTTTTGGCGATGAACGACGACCTGGGTTCGATCGGCCCCGGATCGGTCGGCGGGTACCGAGCCAAGGTAGGAGTCGGCCACTGCTACGAGGGCATCGGCGCGTCGTTCGGCGACCGGCCTGTCTTCGTCTGCGGTGAGTGCGGCGTGAACAGCTTTCCAGACGAGCTCGGCATCGGCGTGGCCCAGTTTGAGTGCTAGCACCGTGCGGCCGTCGCGGCACATTCGTTGATTAAGTTCGGGCGGAGGCAGGGGTGGTTCGCCTTCGTCGGCGGCGTCAATCTGGATGTAGTCACGCACAATTTGTTCGAGCTGGGACCCTGTGCAGTGGCGAGCCCGTTCGATCAACTGATCTTCGGTGTCGGCCGCGGCGACACGAGTAATGGCTCTTACCCGCGAGTACGAAAGTTCGCCAGTGGTGAACGCGGCCGAGGTTTGAGGCAGATCGTCTAGAGCTTTGGCGACGCGTAGCTGTTCTTGGGCAGTGCGCTGGTTGGTTCCAACCTGCCAGTTCAGCCAGTGGGCGCAACTTCGTACGCCGTAGCCCCGCCAGCCGCCGCGTCGGTCGAACGCGGACAGGACTCGTAGGTAGGTAGCTGTCTCGGAGGCCACTAGAGCCGCGTGGCTGGTCAGATGATCCGTCAGCCTGGGAAGTGGAAGCTCGTCTAGGTCTGTGGCGTCGTCGAGGCGTTGAAATGAGTGTTCCATGAGTGGAGACTATCGAACGTATGTACCATTGGCGGTCGACGCGGCAAGATTGCGCCACGAACTTTCCCGATGGGTTGGCCGCCGCGGCGTTCCGCGGAACGCAGTCTGGTTTCATTGAAATGTGCGTGCCGCTCATCGCTGGGGTTGCTAAAGTGACCCTTCGCTTCGTTCGTCCGAAGCGCCACGTCGGAGTGGCGGAATTGGCAGACGCGCCAGACTAAGGATCTGGTGGCCTTAGGGCTGTGGGGGTTCAAGTCCCCCCTCCGACACACCTATAACCCCTGGTCACAGGGTTGCAAAAGCTCCCAAGTGTGTCGTTTGCAAATGGATTTGCTAATGGCAGCCGAATAGTCGCGCGTGATGCCGGGGGCATTCCGTTGTTCGACGCCCGACTGTCCAGACCGTCACAGTGCTTCGGTACAGTTAGCGAGAGCTGATGCACAGAGGTGAGAATGGCGCGACACGGAATCAAGGCAGGGAAGACGCATCTTGAGACATTCGCGAGACAAACTGCGGTGGACGCTCTTTCCGAGCTGATCTGGAATGGGCTGGACGCGGAGGCTGACAGCATCGATATTCGCATGGAGAGAGGCTCCCTCGGCGATGGCTGCCGAGTTCGTTTCGCGTCTCTGGGTGGTTGTGGGGGCCGAATATTGCGTCGTGGCTGGTCAGGCGGCGTTTCGGTATTCGTTGATGAGGCCGTGGCAGCGGGTTGATTTCACGACACGAAGATGACGCCGCTGCACTGGCGGCGGGGCCTCGGGAGCCTCCGGTGGCTGTTGGTCGAGTGAGCGGTGGGGTCGGTGGGTGTTGTAGTGGTCGATGTAGTCGACCACGAGCCGCTCGACTTGGCGCTGGTTCCAGATGATGGTTCGGTCGAGGAGCTCGCGGCGGATGGTTCCGATCCAGCGTTCGGCGAACGCGTTGGCCACTGGCGTGCGGACCGGACTCTTGAGAATCTTGAAGCCCTCGGTTCGGAAGATCTCATCGAAGGCGTCGATGAATTGGCTGCCCCGGTCACGAACCAGGGCTCGTGAATCGGCGAGCTGGTCGGCGTGGCGGAGGAACAGGTTCCGAGCTGCTTGGGTGGTCCACGCTCCGGTCGGGTTGGCGGTGACACCGGCGAAGAGCACTTGCCGCGTGGGGATGTGGATGAAAAACAAGACGTAGTAGCGGCGGAGCGTGGCGGTGTCGACGGTGAAGAAGTCGCAGGCCACGGCGGCCTGGGAGTGGAGGAACTGCGACCAGGTGACCTCGGATCGCTCCGGCGCCGGATCGATGCCACTGGCTTTGAGGATTCGCCAGACGGTGGAGGAGGCGACATGGTGGCCGAGGCCGGCCAGTTCGCCGTGGATGCGTCGGTAGCCCCAGGTCGGGTTCTCGGCGGCGAGGCGGAGAACGAGTCGGCGGATCTCGATCGACGTCGATGGGCGTCCCGGTCCTCGCGTGGCATGTGTCCAGTGACGGGCGATGCGGCGTCGATGCCATCGGAGCAGGGTGTCGGGCGTGACGATCCAGCCTGTTCGTCGTGGGCGGGGGAGCGCGGCGGCGATGGCGCCGAGCAGGGTCCGGTCGCAGTCGTTGATCGCTGGTCGGTCGATCTGGCGGCGAAGGACCGTAATTTGGTGTCGCAACACGATGATCTCGAGCTCCTTCGAACGACCAGAGCGGACCGCGAGACGGGCGAGCATGGCGATGAGGCGGTAGAGAATGCGGAACACAGTTCCCTATCATCGGCAGCGTTTCCCCTGATCAGCGCACACGACCGGATATTCGGCCCCCACAGGCTTTCCAGAGGTGTTCGATGATCTCGATCGCGGTCCAGTAGCGGATCCGATAGCCGTGGTCGATGGCTGCGTGTCCTAAAGCGATGAGGTAATGCGATTTCCCGGTGCCTGCCGGTCCGATCAGGCACAGGTTCTCGGCGGCTTCGATCCATTCCAAAGTGACCAGGTAGTCGTGTGTAGACCTTGGGACGCTGGAGGCTTCAAGGTCGTAGTCGGCCAATCTTTCGGTGACCGGAAACCTCGCGGCTTTGAGGCGGGTGGCGGTGTTCGATGCGTCTCTGGCTGCGATCTCGGCGTCGATGAGGACCCGCAACGTTTCCTCTGGGGTCCAACGCTGAATCTTCGCGGTGGCTAGGACTTCTGGGGCCTGTTTGCGGACAGTGGCCAGTCGCAACCGTCGTAGCCCGGCTTCGAGATCTGCCGGCAACGCCGGCGCTGTGTTGGTCATGCCAAACCTTCGATCCGGTAGTCAGCCAGCGAACGAACCTCGACTGTGGGGAGGTCAACCATGACGTTGTCTCCCGGCGCGACCAATGTGGGGCCTATGGCCCAATATCGAGGATGGAGCGGATGTCTTTGGCTTTGTAACGCCCGAAAGCGACTGCCCGAGCCAACGCAGCCTGGACAGCGACAGGCCCGTAGGCGGGCAGTAGCTCGTCGACGATCTCGATGATCTCTTTCGATAGGGTCGAAACCCCGGCTGCCGCGGCGTCAAAGACCCAACGTTGGGCATCGTCACCTAACGCCAGAAACGCCGTTTCGTGAGCGTTACGGGCCCGAGGTGCCCGTGAAGGCGCTTTGCGTGGTGTCGGGTAATGTTCATCACAAATAGCGGTCTCACCAGGCCCAACCTGGCTGTGGTCAGCAACAAGGGACCCGTCAGTGTCGAACACCTGGACCACCCCATCAAAGGTGACGGCCTCCACATGTTGGCCAACCAGGCGGTGCGGGACCGAGTAACGCGCCGACGCCAGCCTGATCGTTGACAGTTTGTCGACCTTGCGCATGTCGACCGTCCCGATCCGGGGCCGCAGCGAAGGCAACGGTCTCAGCAACTTGGCTTCGGTGACTAGCCGTTCGTTGGGGACCGCGGCGATCTCGGAATGGACCGCAGCGTTGACCTCCCCGCGCCACTGGCCAGCAGCAATGTTCCAATCAGCGACAAGATCGCTGTCAGGGAACACCATGTCGCGTTTCGCGTAACCAACAAGATGTTCGACCATGCCTTTGGACTCAGGATCACGTGCATGACAGAAATCAGGTAGGAACCCGTAATGGGTCGCGAAACGCACATACGCGGGTGTGGGGATCATCAACCCCGCTGCCTGGCCGGCTTTGAGACAACCCATCCGATCAGTTAGAACCTTGCGAGGCACACCACCAATTAGTTCGAAGCGTTCGGCAATGAACCCCATAGTCGTCGCAGCGGTCTGATCGGTAGCAAAACGCACAAACCGGAACCGGCACCACGCCAACACCGCGCAAAACACATACAAACCAGTGCCAGGGACATGGCCCCAGTCCATCACCAACACATCACCGGGATCCCACACCCCAGGACGAAACACCCGCCGGCGTGCGTCGGTAGCTCGCCACGCCTTCTTCTCGACAGCGACCAGACGACGGAAATTGCGTGCCGAACCCTCATAACCCTCCGCACGCGCTGCAGGTAACAGGCGTTTAGCCTCAACACGGGCCTTAGTCGCGTCAACCCGACGGGCAACCAGACCCTGCACCACATCAGTGTTCTTTGCTCGCTCTGCACGGACCACTCGGCCCGTGACCTCATCGATACGGCCCTGTTCCCAAGCCTCAATCTTTCGTTTCGCAGTCTTAGGGTCAACACCGCACATAACGGCAGCCCCTCTAAATGTTCCAACGTTTTGATACGCGGCAATCAGATTCATCGTGGTCCTAGCTGACAACATGGGTGACGGCCCCTCGGGCAAGTGAATAGACGGACTTTCAACAGTCGTCAGATTCACTCCCCGAGGCGGCCACACCGCGGATACTCACTACCTACAAACCCTCAACCAGTGAGGACTTTCACTGGCCACCAGCAAGGACTATTACATGGCCACGGACAGCAGGCTGGTCAACCTGGCGGCGCAGTATCTGGACTTGGTGGCGTAGGACGATGATCTCAAGGTCCTTGGAGCGTCCGGAACGAACTGCGAGTCGAGCGAAGCTGGCGAGGAACCGGTAGAGGATGCGAAACATGACGTCACTGTGGCGGGAATTGGCCCTGGTCAGCGCCCACGCGCGCGTTTCCGAGCCCCACAGGGATTGACCGGGGTCTCGTTGTCAGGGTACCATGACGTCTATGAGTTTGATTGCTGCTGATTCGTTGCCGGTTGAGCCGCTTGACGCGTTGCGTGAGGTTTCGCGCTCTGAGGTGCAGCTCGACGCGCTTCGGTGGAACCAGGTTGCTTTGGCGCGAGACGCGGGGGCGTCGTGGGCGGCGATCGGTGAGGCGCTTGGCGTCAGCCGTCAGTCTGCTTGGGAGTACTTCACGCGACGCGTGAGTAGCGAGCTTGCCGCCAATGTGGAGAACTCGGATCTTTCCGATGACGAGGCGATGGACCTCGCGGTCGAAGAGGTTCGCACGGTGCGTCGTAACCGCCGCGCCCATTGAGGCCAATCGTGAAGGTCATTCTTGATGCAAACGTGTTGGTCTCTGCTGCAATTGCGATCGGACCGTCGTACCGTCTCGTCGCCCGGTGGCTGGACCAGGGCGATCTCGAGGTCGTGATCTGTCCCGCGTTACTTGCTGAGGTGGAAGACGTCTTGGACAGGTCGAGACTCCGCAAGCGCGTCGATCCCGAACTGGCTCGGCTCTACCTGGCCACTATTCGGCGCATCGCCGTACTGGCCGCTAACCCGCCAGAAATCGAGGCCACCACTCGAGACGTCGATGACGACTACCTAGTAGCGCTGGGCCGTGAGCATGGCGTTGACTGGATCGTGACCGGTGACAAGGATCTCCTCGAATGGGAAGCTCAGACACCACCAGTGATTACCCCAGCCGCCTTCGAAGAACTGCTCGACAACAGCGACGACTGATGGAGCAGGGGTGTCGCCGTGCTAATGGTTTGCTAATGGCATCTAGCACCCTGGAGCGGTATCTACCGGTAGGGAGCGGATTCGCTGGTCGCTGGATGCCGCTCAAAGACGCTGGTTACCGCTAGACGTCGCTGGATGCCGCGTGGGGGAGGGGAGTTCAAGTCCCCCCTCCGACACAATTTCGGTCGCGTTCCTCCTGGTCAGAGGGCATTTGCGGCCGTGTACCGTCGGCCGATTGGGCCCAGTTGCCCGTCGTTCCGGCGAGGCGCGGACTGAAGGAGGCGGTGGAGGGGCAGCGCGCGCAGCGCGAGCGGTCTCCGGCGTTATCGGAACAGTCGTTGAGGTCCCTGACACAGATCGAGTCGCGCCGGCGGGTAGTAGCGTTCAGGTGGTGCCGTCCGTGCCAAGGAGCAGTCGTGGGTGAGTGGGACCTTGTCGAGGCAGAACGGCGGCAACTTGCTGATCTCGCGGCAGCGCTGACGACCGAGCAATGGGCGGCGCCGTCGCTTTGCGTGGGCTGGAAGGTTCATGACGTCGTTGCTCACGTCGCTGGGCTGCCCAAGATGAGCGTCCGTTCCCTTCTCCCCGCAGTGATCAAGAACGAGTTCAACGTGAACAAGGCCATCGCTTCGCTGGCTATTGCCGCTGGCACCGAGCAACAGGTCGATGTCGTGTCGAAGCTTCGCAGCGTCGCCACGGCGACCCGGCGGCCACTTGGCATGAAGCCGGCGGGGATTCTCGCCGATGCGCTGGTTCATCAGCAGGACATACGACGTCCGCTCGCGCTGCCGCGCGAGATCCCTGAGGATCGGTTGAGGGTCGCGTTGGACTCGATCAAGGACAACCCGGCCCTCGGTAGCAAGAAGCGGATTGCGGGTCTCCGTCTGGTTGCGACTGACATCTCGTGGACCCACGGAACGGGAAGCGAAGTGTGCGGCCCTGCCGAGGCTTTGGTAATGGCAATGGCCGGGCGTCGTTCCGCGTGCGAGGACCTCGTCGGCGAGGGTCTCGCAGTCCTTGCCCAGCGGTAGCTGCCCCGTCCAAGCCGCCCGGCGGGCGGCACGCTTGCCCTGTTATGGGATGCTGGCCCGGTGACCGAGCTCGACTACGCGACCACCCCCGAGGGGCGGCAGGTGGCGTTTCGCACCCTTTCGAGCGGCCCGGGCGAGCCGTTGCTCTATTTGCCTGGTTTGTTGTACTCCATCGAGTCGGTGCTGGAGGATCCACCGTACGCGCGCCTGATCAACGGGCTCGCGGAGCTGCGCCCGCTCGTTCTGGTCGAGCGTCGAGGAATCAGCGCGTCGGACCCAGTCGATTGGTCGGGCGATGTCTGGGAGCAATGGGCGCTCGACATCGTGGCCGTGCTCGACCATCTGGGTGCGGAACACGCGTCGCTCATGAGCTACCAGGTCGGTGCGAACGTTGCCCTCGAGGCGGCAGCCCGATTCCCGAATCGCGTCTCGTCGGTGGTCGCGCTCCACCCGGTAGGACTCGTCTCAGATGCAGGCGACGGGGAGATGCATTCCCGCATGTCTAAGGTCGTCGAGCGGGATCCTGACGCGGCGCGCAATGAAATGGTCTCGGCGTTCCCGAGTCGGGCGCACGATTCGGGGTTCGTCGACTGGTTCAAGCGTATCGGTCGAACGGCGGCCAGCCCGCGTACGGCGGCACAGTTTTGGGCGGCGGTAATGCGGCCGACTGATCTCCGAGTCCGTCTCGACGACATCACGGCTCCGGTCATGCTTCTGTGTCGACGTAACTATGGGGATCTTTCCGGGGGAGTGGAAGGCCTCGGAGAAGTGGCGACCGCTTTGCCGAGCGGCAGGCTTGTCGTTCTCGACGGAGCCGATGGACTGATCAATGCTGGCGACATCGATGGCCTCTTGTTCGAAGTCGCCGAATTCCTCAGCGACGAACAGCGGACGGCGAAACCGTCGCGCCCGGTCGCGGCTGTGCTGTTCACCGATCTTGTTGGTTCGACCGAGGCGGTCCGGTCGATGGGCGACGCTGACTGGCGAAGGGTCCTGGACAACCACGACCGATTGATCGACCGAACCGTGCGCCGCCACGGAGGGACGATGGTGAAGGCAACCGGCGACGGAGCGTTGACGACGTTCGACTCGCCGTCTCGCGCCCTGCGCTGTGCAAGTGAGGTGCGGAGTCAGCTCGCCGGTCTTGAACTCGGTGTGCGGATGGGGGTGCATCTCGGCGAGCTCGAAGGCCGGGGCGAAGATGTTGCGGGCGTAGCCGTGCACCTCGCCGCCCGCATCATGTCAATGGCGACGACTGGTCAGATTCTAGTTTCGGCGGCAATTCCGCTGGCCACGATGGGTGGCGGCTTCACCTTCCAGACCTGCGGCCAACACCAGCTGAAAGGCTTCGACCAGGAGTTCGAGGTGTTCGAGTTCATCAGCGCCGACATTCCATCGCCGACTTCCGGGGCAGCCCCGTCGCGCTGAGTCTGCGTTGCTTTGCGTATTCCTCCGTTCCCAGTGAGCGCGTAAGCAGACCAGCCGATGTTTCCTACGATGCGACCAGCTCAACGCACCAGGGGGCGCGTGTACTTTGGGTTAAAGTCGCCCCTCCGACACCACGAGATTTGTCGAGATTCCGGGGCTTTCGTGCTCCGGAATCGCTCGTTTTGTGTCGCTTGTCATCACGATGTCATCAGATTTCGCCAGCCGTTGCGCGAACGTGGCGGAGCAGCGTCGAGGTGCGGCATCGGTCGACACTACCGACGTGACCGACCTCCGCAGCGAGCGCGTCCGAGACTCGCAATATCCACGTCGCCGCTGTGGTCATCGCTGTGTGCATCGCCATGGAACTCAATCGCGAAGAAGGTTCTGCCCCGATTTCAAGCGGGTTGACCTGTGCGTGCCCGAAACTCTGTCGTTGCAGGTCAAGCTGCCTTTTGGCGTTCGTTGATGAGTCCGTCGCAGCGTGTGGTTCTGATGACTTGTATCGGCGATGGCGGACTATCTGCGGTGCCGTGTTGGTCGGCGAGCGGTGCCCTTTGATGGAGTGAGCGGTGGGGTCGGTGTGTGTTGTAGTGGGCGATGTAGTCGGTGACGACTTGTTCGAGCTGTCGGCGGTTCCAGATGATGTTGCGGTTGAGGACTTCGCGGCGGAGACTGCCGATCCAGCGTTCAGCGAACGCGTTCGCGACTGGGGTCCGGACTGGGGTCTTGAGGATTTTGAAGCCTTCGGTTCGGAAGATCTCGTCAAAGCTGTCGATGAACTGGCTACCGCGGTCACGGACCAGGGCTCTAGCTCTGGTGAGCCGGTCGGAGTGGCGACCGAACAGGTTTCGGGCCGCTTGTGTGGTCCATGGCCCGGTGGGATTGGGTGTGATCCCGGCGAAGAACACTTCGCGGCTGGTCACGTCGATGAAAAATAGCAGGTAGTAGCGGCGCAGCGTCACGGTGTCGACTGTGGCGAAGTCACAGGCCACGGCGGCCTGTGATCGCAGGAACTGGGTCCAGGTGACCGTGGAGCGTTGTGGCGCGGGGTCGATTCTGTGTGTGTTGAGGGTTCTCCATATGGTGGATGCTCCGACACGATGGCCGAGACCGACAAGTTCGCCGTGGATGCGGCGATATTCCCACGTCGGGTTATTGGTCGCCATCTCGATCGCAAGCCGACGCACCGTTTTGGCGGCGGATGGACGCCCTGGTGGTCGGTGCGGTTGGGTCCAGTACCTCGCTACTCGGCGGCGATGCCAACGCAACAGCGTCTCGGGAGTCACCAACCAGCCTCGATACCGCGAACGTGGGAGGGCTTGAGCGATCGCGCCAAGCAGGCTCCGGTCATCGTCGCCCAGTTGAGGGCGGTCTACCTGTCGATTCAGCACGCTCAACTGGTGGCGCAACGCGATGATCTCGAGATCCTTAGAGCGGCCCGAACGAACAGCCAAGCGTGTCATCGACGCAAGGAAACGGTGCAAGATACGAAGCATGAAGCTTCTCTGATCGGCCAGCATCGTGCCTGGTCAACGCAGACGGCCGAGTTTCGGGCACGCACAGGGCAGGAACTCCGCCGACCCGGCTGGTCGTGGTTGTGTATTGACCCCCTGTGAGAGTCTCGCGCTGAACGTGTCACAGCAGCAGGCACGGTGATGACCATGTTGTCTGCGCTGGCCGGCGCATTTTTCTGAAGCTGTTACGAGGTCGTAGTGAGCCGAGGACTCGTTTGTCGGTCAACGTCGTTTAGATCCGCCTACCTGACGTTGCGCTTGGGTGCAGGGTGGGTTTGAAGCCATTGCGAAGGGCGACAGTCGATGTGGGCGGTGTGAGTACGTGAGCGATACCGGAGGGTCGGTTTTCAGGTTTGGTCCACCCATCGAAGGTGAATTGCATGGTTCGGTCGTCAAGCAAGAGTCGTGTTTCTCGGTTGTTGTCGATGACGACGGTCCCATCGGGCAAGTCGTCGTAGGGGGCGAGCCATGTGACTCGGTCGTGGGCTCGGATCAGGCCGCGTCCCTGTGCGTGCCGCTCCGTTTGCAACCGCTTGTTGAGCTCGGTAGCCAGGAGCGGTGTCGGGTGCGCTATGCCGGCGGTGACGGCGTCGCGGTATTCGTGGTAGTCAGCGCGGCGGCAGGTGGCGCATGGGCGGTGGCCGGCGGCGAGAGCGACGGCGTCATCAAGGAAGAATAGTGGTGTCCATCGGCGAGGTCGAGCAAGGGCCACGCGCCAGCCTCTGAACTGTGTTTGGCAGATGATCCAGAGTTGGCTGCCGTGGTGGCGGACGACGTTTTCGTTGCCGTCGACGACGCAGCCGCGATTTCCCGTGAACAGACCGCGGCCGGTTTCGCGGTGGAGGTCGCCCCAGGGGTCGACTCGGTTGCGTCTCGGTGAAGCTCTGATCGCGTTCTCATTCATTGAACGGCTCGAGGTTGGAGGGAAACAGGGAGGGTTGATGGAAGCTGCGTTCGAATGCCAGCAACCATCGCTTGCGGTCGACGCCTCCTCCGTAGCCGGTGAGGGTGCCGTCGGCACCGATGACGCGGTGGCAGGGAACGATGATGACGATGTTGTTGGCTCCGTTTGCCGCTCCGACGGCGCGCACAGCTTGAGGTGCGCTCATGGCTTGGGCTTGTTGTCCGTACGTACGGGTCTGGCCGAAAGGGATCTCCAGGAGCGCATTCCACGCTGCTCGCTGGAACGGTGTCCCGGTTATGTGGATCGGAAGGTCAAACTCTTGTCGTTCGCCAGCAAAGTATTCGTCGAATTGTCGGGCAGCGTTGACGAAGGCGCTGCCGCTTGTCGGGACATCATCGAAGGAAGGCAAGCGGTTGCGCCCGGACTCGAAAAGTACGTGGGTGATGGCCTGAGTTTCAGAGTTAGCGAGGAGGCGCAACGTGCCGCCCGGTGTTGACAGTCTTGTCGTGATCGATTGCGTTGTGTCCCAGAGTCTCATGACGTGGAACGATGTTTGGTCGGCGGCGCCTGAGCAGCGACCGAAGGCTGGGCGTGCTTCAGCCGGATCTTGGTATGGCGGCGACTCAGGTTCGGCGGATCGCCCACGATGACGATGTTGGTGTCGTCGCCCACCGGTAGTCGTCGATAGTCCTTGGGTGCGTCGCGCGTCGTTGAACACTGATGCACTGGCAGGTAGGTGGGTGCGGAACACGCGTCGTTCATGCCTTCAGCGCATGTCGTGCAGAACGTGCAAATCGTCGCGTGTCGCTGTCGGCGGGTAAGTCCACGTCGCGGCACTCGCAGTTGGGTCGAAGATCGAGAATAGCCATGAGGTTCCTTAGGCGAGAAGCCGGCGCATCGATGGGCCGAGTGTGCGGAGCAGGTCTGGATCGCGATGGGCTTTGGCGAACACCATCAGTCCTTCCATGTGAACAATCACCGACCTCGCAGCAAGGGCGAGGTCCACGCTGTCAGGTAACTCGCCAGCGTCGACAGAGCGCTGCAGCGCCGATCGAGCGAGGTTGACCATGTCGTCAAAGATGTCGGCAACAGCCGCCCGGATGCCATCGTCTCGGGTCGACATCTCCAACGCGAAGTTTGCGAAGCGGCATCCGACCGTCAACCCTGACTCGTTCTGAATACGAGCAAGAAAATCGGCCAGCAGTTCCCCATGGCGTTCGATCGCTTCGAGGCCGGTCAGCGATTCGTTACCAAAGGACTGTTCGTAGATGGCAGAGCGGGCCTGTTTCCACGTTCGCTCGAGCATCTCGAGAGCGAGCTGCTGCTTCGAACCGAAGAAGTAGTAGAAGCTGCCCTTCCTCGCGTCAGCCACCCGGCACATTTCCGCTACGCCGACGGCCTCGTACCCGCGGTCGTACATCAACACAGCAGCAGCTTCAAGAATGCGATCTCGAACGGGGTTTGTCTCCGAAGACATGGCGGTAAGCTAGTTGACCGGTCGGCTAGTACAATCGCGATTAGTCATCGCCGTCACCGAAGCCTCTGCCGCCCGGAAATTCGGTCGTGGCTGGCGGGTTGGTGCTGGTTGTGGTGGTCGATGTAGTCGCGAACGAGTCGTTCGAGTTGGTGTCGGTTCCAGATGATGGTGCGGTCGAGGAGTTCTCGTCGGATCGATCCGATCCAGCGTTCGGCGAACGTGTTGGCTACCGGGGTGCGAATCGGGGTCTTGAGGATTTTGAGGCCTTCGGTGCGGAAGATCTCGTCGAACGCGTCGACGAACTGGTTGCCGCGGTCACGATCGAGTGCCCGTGCGGTCTTCGAGGCGTTCGGCGTGGCAGATGAACAGGTTCCGGGCGGCTTGGGTGGTCCAGGCGCCGGTCGGGTTGACGGTGACGCCGGCGAAGATGACCTCGCGGCTGCGGACGTGGATGAAGAACAGGACGTAGTAGCGGCGCAGGAATGCGGTGTCGGCGGTGAAGAAGTCGCAGGCGACGGCGGCTTGGGAGTGCAGGAACTCTGGCCAGGTGAGGTCGGAACGGTTCGGTGATGGGTCGGTGCTGTTGTCGGTGAGTATCTGCCAGATCGTGCCTTTGCCGATCTTGTGGCCGGGGCGGGCGAGTTCGCTTTGGATGCGGCGGTGTTCCCCTGTCGGGTTCTGCTGGGCGAGTCGCGCGATCAGTTGACGTAGCGCAGCGTTGATCGGCGGCCTGCCGGCACGACGAGCCGGCGGTTGGGTCCAGTGTCGGGCGATTCGTTTGCGGTGCCAGCGCAGCAGTGTTTCGGGTGTCACGATCCAACCCTCGCTGAGTCGGCGGGGGAGTGCTGCGGCGATAGCGCCGAGCAGGGTCCGATCGTTCTCGGTGAGTGCAGGTCGGCCTACCTGGCGGCGTAGCACGGCGTTCTCGTGGCGCAGCACGATGATCTGAAGGTCCTTCCAGCGTCCAGAACGCATCGCGAGGCGTGCTAGCTGGGACAAGAACCGGTACAGGAGGCGAGACACGACCGTCAATGATGGCGGCATCAGACCTGGTCAGCACCCACGCGCCACTTTCCGGGCGGCACAGGTAGCGGAGGTACCAGCGGACAGCCCGGAAGATCACCTCGGGCGGGAACCGGTACCCGGCAAACGAAGCGGACTCAACAGGACTGCGGCGATACACCAGAACGTGTTTGCTGCACGGCACCTGATCCGTCAACGCAACGGTGCCGTCCTGGTGCCGACCAAAGGACGGGTAGGTGTACCTTCCATGGTTTCCCGACGGATCCGGGGGACGCCACGATTGCCTGATCGATGATGTCGCATCGCCGAGAGATCTGCGAACGCTCGGTTGGCTCGAGTGCGGTGAGGGCCGAGGCTTCGTATATGTGGGTGTTTGGCCGGTCGTCGAGCTCGAGCTGTGCGGGTTCCGCAGGTTTGTGATCGGTCATGTCACTCGGGTCTCCACCCAGTCGATGAAGGTGGCCTCGTTAACAGTGCCGGCGGCTGCGGCCAGCATCACTTCGACGGTCTCATCGCCCTCGGGCTCATCGGCCGGCTCGTTCCAACTCGCTCCGTTGCGCTCAGCCATCTCGATCATCGCAAGGAAGGCGACTCGCTTGTTCCCGTCGGGGAATGGATGGTTCCTGACGAGGCGGTACCCGAGGACGGCGATCTTGCGTACAAGGCCTGGATGGAACTCGACGCCATCGAACGATGCGCCTGGAGCGTGTACCGCTGAGTCGGCGGTGTTGATGCGGCTTGTGCGAAGGAGTACATCGGGCTCGATGCGCAGCACCTTTGATGCGATGAAGACGACGTCACCGAGCCCGATGTATTCCATGCGGCCTAGCCGACCAGTCGATCGAGGATTCGCTGGTGACGCTCCATCGACGCAGCAAGACGCTCTTGGAAACCGTCATCGGCTCGACGAGTCTCGATGTGGCTTTCGATTGCGTCTCGGACGGCCTCGGACATGCTCACGCCGTCAACTTCGGCGATGAACTCGAGGGCCTCGGCCTGTTCAGCTTCAAGTCGCAGTGTCATTGCTTTCTGGGTATCTGCCATGGTGTGCTCCTGCCATCGGTCTCCTTCCACCATACAGAATCGGTTGCCTCATGCCCAGATACCGTGATACCATGCCACCATGGGGAAAACTCAGGAAGGAGCATCATGTCAACAGACAACATCCTGGGGGCCGAATATTGTGTCGTGGCGGCACTGTTGCGTTGTTTGATCGGTGGCCGCGTTTGAGCGCTCTGGTGCCGGTGTCTTGGTTCAGATGGCTTCGGTGAGTTCATCGAA
>CAZMUM010000034.1:54487-61072 GCA_964569385.1 uncultured Acidimicrobiales bacterium | reverse complement strand
CGGTCCTGCGCCGTCAAGCGGGTAACGAGAACTCGGTCACCCAACTCCGTTCCCAGTGGATCACCGGAATCACTATCGCCGCATCGTCAGCGTGTATTTCTCTCAACCTGTCGGCATTCTCGCCCTCGTTGACTAAACACCCAGGAGCTGCCATGACCCCCATCACCACCAACACCAACCTCGACATCACCGAGGCCGAGGACGCACTCCGAGACTCCCTAGCGCAACACGGTTTCGGTGTCCTCACTGAGATCGATATTGCCGCCACCTTCAAGGCCAAGCTCGGCATGGACCGAGCGCCACTCGAGATCCTCGGCGCCTGCAACCCCCACCTCGACCACCAAGCCCTCACGGTCGACCCCGACGACGCCGCCACCAAACTCCGCGCCGCCATCGACAACCTCGGAGCCCAAAGTTACCGGAGCACAGTATGACCGACCAGACAGACAACACCGGATCCAGCGGAGACCGCATAATTGTCGGTGTCGACGGATCTCCCGACGCCCGGCGAGCCCTCGAATGGGCCGTCACCCATGCCCAACCAACCGACTCGATCGACCTCGTCCACGCCTGGCACCAACCTGCCATGGCGGCCGAGGCCGGGATAGGCATCGACCCCTCCGTGATGTCCCGGTCCGCTGCAGCCGTGCTCGAACGCGAGCTCCACGTACTCCAGAACAGGCACACGGACCTCCCCCCAATCACGGTCCGTGCGATCCACGGGCATCCCAGCCAGGCGCTCCGCGAAGCCGCCAAGGATGCTGACCTGCTCGTGGTCGGCACCCGAGGCCACGGCGGCTTCGTCGGCCTGCTGTTGGGGTCGACCAGCGCCTACCTGGCCCACCACGCTCCATGCCCACTCGTCATCGTACCTGCCACCGCACAACAGGAATGAGAGGACAGTGAATGGCCCTCCAACCCTGACTTGAGAGCAGGTCGGCACCACGCGCATCCTCACCGCGACCATCGCGATGGTCGCCATCACCGCAGCGGTCGCGACGGTCGATCAACTCTCCAAGACGTTGGCAGTCACCCGCATCGTGAGCGCTCGCGCTCGGCACCCTTATCGCCGCCACCTCGACTGCACCGAACAGGAACCGCGTCAGGAGGCTCTCACATGAAGGGCACGTTCTGGGGCGCAGCGGGGACCGTCACCGGCTCTCATTTCTCGGAGCTCGTCCACGAAGCCGCCCTCGCAATGGTCGTCGGAGCCATGATCCACCTCCGCCCCACCCTCGCCGAAGGCATCAACTCCGCCGCCGGAGGCGTCCATCGACCGTCCGCCGAATGACCACGAAGGAACCCTCATGAGTAGCGGCTGCAGCACCGACCTCGACGCCGACCCCGGACCCTGCCCGCAATGCGGAGAGGCCGGCCCCGTCATCGGTCACCAACCGGTGCAACCCCACCGCCCAAACGTCAAAGAGGGCAGCTGGCAACATTGCGCCACGCTCGATTGCCCCGTCATCTACTACCTCGAAGCCGACATCGTCACCGCCGACCAGGTCAGGACCCAAGTCGCACACAAGGCCCTCGACAAGCCAACGCCTATCTGTTTCTGCTTCTCCCACACAACCGACGACCTCGCCGCCGACCTGGCCGCCAACGACGGTGTCAGCACCATCAAGGCTGCGATTAAAGTCGCTGTCGCCGAAGGGTTCTGCGCCTGCGAACACCTCAACCCCAGCCAAAAGTGCTGCCTCGCCGACATCCACCGAGCCCTCAAAACCATCAAGTCAGCTACCAGCAACTGCGACAGACTGACACCGACAGCGATTGCAAGGCCCGCTCAGTGGTCTTTGAACGCGTTCATCTCACGGCGGTGACAATCAAGCATGCCACGCCAGAAGGCGAAGGCACCTCACTTCAGGTACACCCCCAACCGCGAAACCTGAAGCGCCCCGCTCACGCCGCAGGTTTTTGACGCCGCGTCAACGGGCTGTACTCCCGATTTTCTACTAGTGCGGTTAGGCGCGACACTGGTGACATGAGCCTCGTCCCAGTAGTAGATATTGCCTCGCCGGATTCGACATCTCGCCAGGCACTCGACACGGCTTGTCGCGATCATGGCTTCTTCTTGTTGTCTGGCCATGGCCTCGACGGCCTCATCGCCCACACCTGGGCCGAGACCGCTCGGTTCTTTGATGCCCCCCGCTCGGTTCGTGTAGCGATTGAACGCGATGCCGTTAACCCGCTCGGTTGGTTCGATCGCGAACTGACCAAGCGCAAACGAGACGCCAAGGAGGTATTCGACTACATCGATCCCTCCAACGACTCGCGAGACCGGTTCAACCGCTGGCCAGAACTCCCGGGCTTCTATGAGTCCATGACCGAGTTCTTCGACGCCTTCAGCGATCTCACAAACCGTACGGTCTCACTTCTGCATGAGACTCTCGGCCTCGGCGACGAGAGTCGCGCAAAGATGGTGGGCGATCCGGCCTCGAGTGCCGTGCGGCTCAACCACTATCCGATCGGCGATCCCGTACCTGCCGACGAACGCGACGGCCTTCCAGACCTCGGCGAAACTGCGCTCGGCTATCACACCGACCCCGGAACAATCACGCTGTTGCTACAGGACGATGTCGGCGGTCTTCAGGCCGACTCGGCGGCTCACGGCTGGATCGACGTTGTACCCCAGCCGGGCACCGTCGTGGTGAACCTGGCCGACATGATGCAGGTGTGGACCAACGACCAGTACCGCGCCGCTGTTCACCGCGTCGTGCCGATGACAAAGCAGCGCCGCTTCAGCATCCCCTATTTCTCGAATCCGCCCCGCGACGCCATCGTCGCGCCGCTGCCTGAACTGAGAGCCGACGCTGCTCGTTACGGCCACGTTGGTTGGGCCGCGTTCATGAAGGCCAGAAGCGACGACAACTTCACCGACCTCGGCACCGCAGACACCCAAATTTCAGATTTCAGAATCTAGTGGCCAAAAAACACCACATCCCCCAAAGCGCCGGTGAGCTCACGCCTAGCTGGTTTAGCTCGACCCTTGGCTCGAAATACGACCGGTCGATCACCGCCGTCGAGACCGAAGTGATCGGCGAGGGCATCGGATTCATTGGCGAACTCCACCGCTGCACTCTTACCTGGGACGACGACACAGACCAAACGTCGACATCGGGTATGGCCCCGGTGCCACCCTCGGTGGTGGTAAAGCTGCCGGCACCAAGTGGCACTAATCGGTCATCTGGTGAGGCCCTTCTTGCCTACGACCGCGAGATATTCATCTATAAACACATGCGCGACCAGATGGGCATCCCGATGCCGAAGTACTACTGGTCAGACCAGGACAAGCTCACCACCCTGTGGGCGTTCAAACCGCTGATGTTTCTTATCGACCATCTCCCCGTCAGCGCGGTCAACTGGCTCGTGCTCCGATTCGTAAAGCTGTCCGGCAAGAACCAGCGTCGCTACCTACTGATGATGGAAGACATCGCCGATGCAAGACCACCAAGCCAGGTCGAGGGCGGCACGCTGGACGATGCGCTGGCCGCCCTCGATGTACTGGCCAAGTTCCATGCTCACCATTGGTCACATCAGGGCCAAGATCGAGATGACGGCGGGTCGTTGTCGACGCTGCTCGAAGACGCGCCCCTTATCTTTCCTGTCGATCAGGGGCCCAAGACCTGGCAGGCCGGCTATTTGCGAAACCGCGAAGACTTCGTCGAGCGGTTCGGCGAGGCGCTCGGGACGGAGAAGTTGGCGAAGCTCGATCAAGCCCAGGAGGGCCTCGTCGACCTGATCAAATCGCTCGGCGCCGAGCCTCGTACCTTGATTCACGCCGACTATCGGCTCGACAACATCCTCTACCGGCCCAACGGTGAACTTGTTGTGTTGGACTATCAACTGGTGTCCACCGGTCGAGCCGGGTGGGATGTCGGTTACTTCATCACCACAGCTCTCACGCCCGACCTAAGGAGCGAAGAAGAAGCTCTACTGCGTCGTTACCACGATTCGTTAGTGGCGGCCGGAGCGACCAACTACTCGTGGGAAATGCTCACGGCCGATGTTGCGACGACCAAACTTGTTCTTGCCCACCGCATGGTCGGAGCCCGCGATCTGCTCGACTCCGACATGGAAGGCAGCGACGAGAGCTTCGCCGACATATTGGTCGAGCGAATTGTTGGTTGGATCGACTAACGCTTTAAAGTCACAGCAGCCGACCATAGGGAGTTGTTAATGAAGCTGGCAACAACGATCGCCTTCACCGGAGATCCACAGAAGATGGTGGGCCACGTTCGTGACCTTGAGTCGGCCGGTATCGACATGGTGATCACGCCCGAAATCTACGGGTTCGACTTGGTCTCGACACTCGGCTATCTAGCCGGGCAGACCACGACCATCGAACTCATGTCTGGCATCATGCCCCTCTACTCACGGTCGGCGGCCCTTATTGCCCAGAGCGCCGCCGGCATCGACGCGTTGTCTGGCGGTCGCTTCACGCTTGGTTTGGGAACGTCTGGCCCTCAGGTTATTGAGGGATGGCATGGTGTTCCTTACAACAAACCCATTGGCACCACCCGCGATGTCATCGAGATCTGCAAGAAGGTCTGGGCCCGCGACCGCGTTAGCCACGACGGTCGGGCAATCACGTTGCCGCTTCCCCAAGACCAAGGCACCGGGCTCGGTAAGCCACTCAAGTTCATGCACCATCCTCACCGGGCCAACATCCCAATCGTGGTGGCAGCGATCGGGCCAGCCAACGTGGCCATGACCGCAGAGGTGGCCGACGGTTGGCAGCCAATCTTCTTTGTGCCAGACCGGTTCCGCGATGTGTGGGGTGACAGCCTCGACAAGGGCAAGGCGAAGCGCTCAGACGATCTTGGAAGTTTGAATGTCTACGCTGGCGGCACGGTCGCCATCGGCGATGGCCCCGAAGTTGCCGAGGCCCGAGAAGCGGCCCGAATGAACGCTGGCTTCTACGTTGGCGGCATGGGGGCCAAGGGCAAGAACTTCTACAACGACCTGTTCTGCCGGTATGGCTGGGACCAAGAAGCGGCCAAGATTCAGGATCTGTTCCTGAGCGGCAACAGGGGCGAGGCCATGGCGGCCATTCCCGATGAGTATCTGGATCTAGCGACGCTCACCGGCGACGAGGGCCACGTCCGCGAACGGCTTCAAGTGTTCAAAGATGTGGGCGTAACCCATTTCACGATCCAAGCCGCCGGCGAAAACCCCCTCGAGACCATCGAGAAGGCGAAAGCCTGGATCGAATGATCCAGGGATCACAGAGCCTGGATCGAATGATCCAGGGATGAATCAGCTGTGGCAACCAGGTGAAACAATCACCCGACGTGAGGTGATGAGGCTTAGCCCGATCGGCGATGGTGACTCAAGCGCGCCGTGGTTCGACAAGGCCTGGATCGAACAGCAGGTTCGGGTGATCGAACATTCCGAGGATCGACTGGCAATTTACGTCGAACCGAACTCGCCGTTCACCTTCCCGACCGGTGAGTGGCCTGGCGGCATTGAGCATCCTTGGAAGTCACAAGACCGCTGGCAGGGTCACGGATGTTTGATGACCCAGAACCCACAAGACCACCACGCCGTCTGGCATTTCTGGACCGGTGCCGACCGCGACTTCGCGTGCTGGTACATCAACCTTCAGACCGCGCCTCGCCTTTACGGCACCACCATGGATACCCAGGACCTGGAAGTGGACCTCGTTGTGTGGCCTGACGGAACGTGGGAAATGAAGGACTGGGACTTGCTCGCAGAGCGGGTCGTGGAAGGTCGATTCTCATCGGAGCTAGCCGACTGGATTCGTAAGCTAGCGACATCGCTTGGCGAGCGACTGAACCGCAAGGACTACTGGTGGAACCTCTCGCTGGCGGCCTGGGAGCCACCGGAAGGACTGAGCCATCTATGACCGGCGACCACCCTGCAACCGACTACCCATCGACCGGACTCCACGACCAAACCCACCGAGCGCTACAGGCCGAGTTTGACACGAGCCGGCTGGCCGACGCTATGGAAGCCGGCATCGTCACCTCGACGCTGGGTGTAGAGCAGCAGGAGTTCATCGGATCGAGGGATTTCTTCTTCCTATCGACCCTCGACGCGAGCGGCTGGCCAACAGTTTCATACAAGGGTGGACCCGTCGGCGTAGTGCAGCTGATCGACGAGTCCACGCCACTGCATCGCTGGTTCGCAACGACAAACTGATGGATCGGTTCCCTGCCGCGTTGTTGGTCGTGAAGGCCACGGTGGAAAACGTGTTCGTCAACTGCGCCCGGTACATACACAAACACGAACGGGTCGCCGCTTCGCCATACATACCTGACGAAACAGGAGCCCAACCACACCCAAGCTGGAAACGTATCGACCTGATGCAGCCTTACCTTCCCGAGTCTGACGCTGACCGGACCAGCGAAGCGGGCGGATCCATCACCGCTGTCGAATACCACCAACGGCTCGATGACGGCACGTCCTAACGATGCGATGGTTGTTCGACGTGCTCGGTCAGTCCCTGTACTCGACGCCGGGCAAGATGCACAACATCTCGAACAGCAGATTCGCCGCAGTGAGGCTCGTTGCCCCGCTGGTGTCGTATATGGGGGCGACCTCGACGAGATCGCAACC
>CAZMUM010000034.1:20700-54387 GCA_964569385.1 uncultured Acidimicrobiales bacterium | reverse complement strand
CGCGATCCGTCCAGTAGACCCTCTTCTACGGCCCGACGGAACGGTGTGCCGTGGGCAATTCGTTCGCCGAACATTGTGTCGTTTATGTCGGTGTGGGCGTCAATGTGGACCATGCCGACGGGTCCGTGTTTGGCAGCCATAGCTCGAAGGATTGGAAGGGCGATGGTGTGATCGCCGCCGATGGTGACGGTCTTCAGATCGTGCTTCAGCAGGCCTTTATAGTGGGCGGTGATTCGATCGACCGAATCGGCGAGGTTGTAGGGATTGGTGGCAACGTCGCCAGTGTCGTCGATTCGAAGGCTATCGAACGGGGCGGCCCGGGTCGCCATGTTGTACGGACGCAACAGGACGGATTCGTCGCGGATGGCACGGGGCCCGAACCGCGCCCCTGGGCGGTTCGATGTGCCAATGTCGAGGGGAACTCCGACCACCGCTACATCGAGATCGGCCGGGTCTGAGGTGCCTGGCAGCCGCATGAACGTGGCCATGCCACCAAAGCGGGGCATGTCGTTTCCACCAAGTGGTTGTGGGTTGTTACTCACGTCGATGCATTTCTCCTAGCCAGTCGGATCCGGCCAGAGCGTCTTGGCCAAATCTAAGAGTTGATGTTCGCTGCCTCGGCGAGCCGATAGCTGTACTCCGACCGGAAGACCGACGTTCGACATCTGGCCTGGGACCGAGATCGAAGGCCAACCGGTCACGTTAAATAGGTAGCTGTAGGGGAAGCTCTCGTCGTTTAGCCGAATGTAGGTGTCGAGATCGGTCCCCTCGCCCGCCAGTTGGCCGAGCGGGATGGTCGAGCGGCCAAGTGTGGGGGTGAGCAGAATGTCGACGTCGGCAAGGTCGCGTTCGAGCCGCGCCGTAATCGCACCTTGGGCCACCTGGGCGGCCGAGATATCGGCCACCGTCAACCCATGCAGGTGTTCTAGGGCTGCCAGCGTAAGCGGTTCAAGCGTGGCTGGGCCTGCGTCTCGGCCCATCGAGACAAACCTGTCGACGTCGCTGACCAACCACCGATGGAACAGGGCTGAGAAGGTTTCCATTAGCTGGTCATAGTCGACGGGTGGATCGACCTCGATCAGCTTGTGACCAGCCGCAGCGAGCTGACTTGCGGCCGATCGAGTGGCCGTGACCACCTCGGCGTCGTCGTCGAAACCGGCCCAATGTGTGGTCGATAGCCCGACGCGGTAGGTCGGCTTGGTTTCGAGGTAGGCCCCATCGCCAAGAACGTCGAGCAACAACCGGCAGTCACGGACCGTTTTGGTAAGAACGAACTCATTAGCGATTCCGCCCCAACCGCCGTCGGCCAACTGAACCCGATTCAGCCCTGGTTTCAGACCGACAAGCCCACAGGCTGAAGCCGGAATCCGAATCGAGCCGGCACAGTCGCTGCCGTGAGCTACCGGAACGACTCCGGCGGCGACCGCAGCCGCGGCACCCCCCGATGATCCGCCGGGAGAAAGACTGAGGTTGTGCGGGTTTCGAGTGATGCCATTGAGCGTCGTCTCGGTGGCCCCATGTTGAACGAACTCTGGCGTGGCGCTTCGGCCGAGAACCTGCGCACCGGAGTCTCGAAGACGAGTGAACAGTTGGCTGGTTTCGGAGGCCACATTGCCCACGGCCAGGCGGCTTCCCATCTCGGTCAGCCGACCGGCCTCGGTGGAGCCGTAGTCCTTGCGCAGCACAGGCACGCCCGCGAGCGGTCCGTCCGACGACGCGACCGGAGTCGGGTTTTCGTACCACTCAACGACAGCGTTGATGTCGCTGTGTGTCTTTAGATACTGCGCTCTGGCCGCGTCGCGAATCTCGGTAGTACTAACCTCGCCCACGTGCACAGCAGCGGCGACAGCGGTTGCGTCTAGGTCGACGTAGCTAGTCATCGGGCCGAGTTAATCATCGGGCAGAGCTACCGGCCCGAATTCGGCATACACATCGCCAGGGCCCGGATTGTTTGGATGACTGGCGCCGCCGAGGTGGTTCACGATGCCCCAAACCGCGTTCAAGGCCGTCTGTACTGCTCCTTCAGCCCAACCTGGGGTCCAAGACACATCGTCGCCGGCTATGAAGATGCCCTGCTGGTCTAATGGATTGTCGGCCTGCATGAAGTGGCTGTACATGCGGTGGTTGTAGCGGTAGTGGCCGGGCATGGCCGCCTTGAACGCGCCGAGAAAGTCAGGGTCGGTCTCCCAACTGACCGTTATTGGTTCGCCAACGATATGGCTACGAATGTCGGTATTCGGATATATGCCGGCCAACGCATCGAGCGCCAGTTCGGCTCTATCCGAAGCGTCCATGGACAACAACTTCATGGCATCGCTTTGCCACGCGTAACTCAGCAATATGACGGCTGGCTGATCAGGCCCGTTGTCAAGCAGGTACGTACCGCGAGTGTTGCGATCGGTCAGAGTCATGCTCATCATCGGCCGACCGGTCTCGGGGTCGATGTCGTTCCAGAAGGGCCGATCGACCATTACAAAGGTCTTCGATGAGGGCATGTATCGGGTGCGGTCTAGCGCCATCCAGACCTTGTGGCTGAACAGAGACTCCTCGACATCGATGCTCGTTGTCATCAACCACGACTGGGTTGTTACCAGCACCACTGGGAAGCTGGAGGTGCGGCCCCAGCGGTCGGTCACGTCGAATTGGCCGTCGGCGCCTCTAGCGATCGCGGTTACGCCCGGGCGGGTCACTCCCCCATTGAGGCCCGCCAACGAGGTGCCAACAGGGTGTCCCACCAACGAGTCGGGTTCGTGGGCCCAGATTCCCCGAGGGATCTTCTCAGCACCGCCAACGATGTACTGCTGGTCATCTTCAAACGCTGCCATCACGACGCGAAGGATCTCGAGCATCGAATTCGGAAAGTCCGAATCCCAGCCGCCAGTTCCGAACCCGACCTGACCGAAAACCTCGCGATGCCGGTAGCTGAGGCTAGAGAATTCTGGCGACGTGGCGACGAAATCGTAGAACGTTCGATCGTCCCACTTCTTCACGATCGGATCCCACAGACGGTGCACCTCGGCCGCATCTCGGTTGGCCATAGCGGCCTGAATCTGCCCTAGATTCGCCTCGTTTTCGAGCGCCGTTTCCCAGGCGTTGGCTACCTCGTGAAATATTGCCGGTAGATCGTCCATCGTGCGGGCAAAGTGGGCTTCGCCCGCGAGCTCGACCACCGTTGATCCGGCTGTCTCGCTAAGCGGGTTCGGAAACGGACGGGTTTGCAGGCCCAACATGTTTATGTATTTCCACAGTGACGATCCGCTCAGCGGAAACCGCATTCCACCAAGCTCGGCCACTACGCCAGGCGACTTCGGAAACGGCACAGACCGAAGTCGCCCACCCATCCGACTGATCTCATAGATAATGGGTTTGAGGCCAAGCCTCATGAGCTCATAAGCCGCGACCATTCCGGCAACTCCGCCACCCACGATCGCTACCTCGGCACCCATGACGTGAGCAGGGACTGATCCGAGTCCGGCCTCGTGGTCGAGCCAGTCGTCGAACGCAAACGGAAAGTCGGGTCCGAACGCAGTAAGGCCTAATGGCGGAATCTGGACCATGCGGCGACAATACCGCCATCGGATGCTGTCGTGGCACAGGTAGGTTCACGATGTGGACGTCGTGCTCCTTCAGCCCTCGATCGCGCCCAACACGGGCGCAATTATTCGCCTCTGCGCCAATACGGGCTGTCGCCTGCATCTAGTCGAACCGCTTGGCTTCAGCATGGACGACCGCTTGCTTCGCCGCGGGGGGCTCGACTACCACGAGTACACCAGCGTCACCGTCCACAAAACCCTCGACGACGCCCGCTCGGCATTGACGGGTGACTGGTACGCATTCTCGGCCAAAGCGTCACGGCGCTACACCGATATCGACTATGAGAACAGCGACGTTCTACTGTTCGGAAATGAACGCGACGGCCTACCCAAGTCCGAACTCGAATCGGTCGACCCTGACCATCGCCTGACCATCCCTATGCAGCCGAACAACCGCAGCATCAACCTCGCCAACGCAGTGTCGGTTGTGGTGTACGAAGCATGGCGGCAGGCCGGGTTTGGGCCACAGGGGCCGGGAGCTGCACGTATCTAGAGTCGCACGAAGGCAGCGAAGTCGCGGAGCCAAGTCCCAAGCTTTTCGGCAGTAGCCTCGTCGGTGATCACACCGTCGGCGATGACGCGGGTAGCGCTGGCAATGCCGATCGAACGGTCGAATAGCCTGTCGGTCAAGTTGCCAACGGACGCAGCAAAGTGTTTGCGAACGCTGGCGGCTTCATGCGCGCCCGGAGTGGCCGACACGACGCCGATTGCTTTGCCGTTGAGCACGCTGGCGCCAGGGGTGCGCGACAACCAGTCAATTGCGTTTTTTGTCAACGCCGGAAAGCTGCCGTTGTACTCGGGCGTAAAGAAGATAAGACCGTCGGCCCTGTCGACCGCGGTTTTGAGGGCGGCAACCGATGCTGGTCCGCCATCGACTTCGAGGTCTTCATTGAAGAAGGGCACCTGGGTGATGTCGATCTCGTTTAACGAAACGTCATCGCCGACAAGCTGACTCGCAGCCATGAACACCGACCGACTAACCGACTCGCGGCGCAAGCTGCCCACAATCACTGCAATATCGGTAGTCACTCATTCTCCTCAGTCTTGACGACTTCGGCGTTCTTCGATTCGGTTCGCCAGGTCTCATAGTCGACGATGGGCAGGCCGGCATCGACCCACCCCTTGAAGCCGGTGTCGATGTGATCGACCCGGCTGAGGCCCATGTCTTTTAAGGTCTTTGCGGACAAACTTGTCCGGCCACCGCCGCCTCAATACAAGACGAAGTCGATGTCTTGTTCGAACACCGGCTTGTAGTACGGAGACTGCGGGTCGATCCAGAACTCGAGCATGCCTCTGGGCGCATGCAACGCGCCAGGAATCACGCCGTCACGCTGGAGTTCGCGTATGTCGCGTATGTCGACGATGAGGGCGGCCTCTTCGTCGGCTCGACGTTTTGCCTCTTGTGGTGACAGGTTCTGTAGTGACAACCGCGCTGCGGCGATCATCTCGCTAACCGGCGTGATAGCCATTGGCCTCATTCTCTTTCGGTAGTTGGGCGCTTCTGTGGGCCGGGACCGATATTGCTCCCCAAGCACATCCGACCACAGGGTACGGTCAGGGGCAATGGATTCCCGCAGCCGTTCCAGCAATCACTGGCGCGCCCTTTTCGATCTGATCACGCCGCACCGTTCTCGCGTTGCGGTTATCAGCGCGGTTCTGGCCGTTGCTGGTATTTTGCCGTTGGTCGGGCCTCTGCTGATAGCGAAGTTCATCGACGATGCCGCCAGCGGCGCGACGTCGGCGCAGCTGCTCTGGCTGGCTGGCATCTATGTAGCTCTTGGACTTTGCCGACAGCTCATGGCTATAGCGGTGGCCTGGACGGCTGCCGACCTGTCATGGCGGGTAACCAACGAACTCCGGTCCGACCTAACGCGTCATGTACTTCACCTCGACCTCGGATTCCACCGGGCCACAAGCCCAGGCGAACTTGTTAGCCGAGTCGATGGCGACGTCACCGCGCTCAGCGAGTTCATTTCCCAGTTCGCCGCAAAGGCCGTTGCCGCAGGTGTCACTTTGGTCGGACTGATTGCGGTGGTGATGTGGCGCGATTGGCGAATCGGCCTTGGGCTCGCTGTTTACCTCGCCATAGCAACTGCGACCATGCTGTCGTTGCGCGACCGAGCCGTCGACGAGGCCGCTACCGAACAGGCTGCTACTGGTCGAATGCTCGGTGAGATCGAGGAACGACTGGCCGGCGCCGACGACCTCCGCAGCAATGGTGGCGGAAGTCATGCGGTGGCCACCTTCCAGCAGGCAAGTGCCGCGGTGCTGCGCTCAAGCCTCGCTCGCGAGCGTCAGGGAGTGGCGCTTTGGATCATCTCGAATGCAGTATTCATCATCGGCGGTCTTGTGATTCTGGCTGTCGACGCGGCCTTGTTGAGCCGAGGTTCGATCACGCTCGGAACCGCGTATCTGCTCTTCCAGTACACCCAGATTCTGCGCGAACCATTGGGCCGACTAGCCGACGAAACCGAACGAGTTCAGCGAGCAGCCGGAGGAATGTCGCGAACTCTCCAACTGCTCGCCGAGACTTCGAGCATCTCGAACGAGGGATCGACTCCCCTCCCAACTGGCGCGCTCGGCGTCGAACTGTCCGACGTCTGTTTCGAGTACCGCGACGAAGAGAACCCGGCGCGAGTGGTCGACAGCCTCACACTCTCGATCGCCCCAGGGAACTCTTTGGGCGTACTTGGCCGCACCGGCAGCGGCAAGACCACGCTCGCCCGTCTGTTGCTCCGCCTGGTCGAACCGACTTCGGGCACGATCTCTTTTGGCGGCGTGTCCCTCCATGACGTCGAAGTTGCCGAACTGCGATCGCGCATCGGGGTCGTCTCCCAGGACGTGCACCTATTCGAGGCATCGATCCACGACAATCTCACGCTGTTCGACGAGACCATCGACGCCAGCGCGGTTCGGGCCGCGCTAAACGAACTCGGCCTGCTCGACTGGGTCAGCGCCATGCCTCAGGGTGTGGAGACGAAACTTGGTCCAGGGGGTGCAGGGCTGTCGGCTGGAGAAAGCCAACTCATTGCCCTCACCAGACTGTTCCTTCGCTCGCCCGATTTTGTGCTTCTCGACGAGGCTTCTTCACGGGTCGATCCCACAACCGAGGCTCGCGTCACCAAGGCCATCGACCGCCTTATCGATGGCCGAACCGCTGTCGTGATCGCCCACAGACTCTCGACGGTCGAACGCTTGGACCAGATTCTGGTGCTCGAAGATGGGCGTGCGGTCGAACACGGTGCCACCGATGCACTACGCGCCGACGCCAACAGCCGCTTCGCCCGCCTGCTGGCCATCGGTGCCGATATCGCGGTCGATGAGGCGGTAGTGGCCTATGACTGAGAACATCGAAACTGGGCAGAACAACACTGAGCAACTCATCACCGGGAAGATCAGACCGGTGGCCAACGGTTGGCGCACGGGCACTTTCCGGCCGCGACTCTGGACCTGGTCTTGGTTTCTGTGGACCGCGTTCTTCATGCTGCCGCTGTGGTCTGGTTGGATTCTTAAGCTGGTGTTCGACCGTCTCGAAACTAACGAATCGGTTAACGAACTCCTTCTTGCGATCGGAGTTACCGAGGTTGTGCGTTGGATCATCTTTGGCGCGGCTGTCTACTTTGTGGTGCGGTGGTGGGTCGCGGCGCTGTCGATGATGCGAACCAACATGTTGTTCGCCCAAACTGTGAGCGGAGGTCCCAAGGCCGGCAAACTTCCAGGAAGTCCAGCCGAGTCGATAACTCGATTCAACGACGACACCCGCGACACGGTGTTATGGACCGACTCATGGCTCGACGGTGCCGGCAACCTTCTGTATGGCATCGGCGCCATCGCCATCATGTCGACCATCAACCGCGGTGCCGCCCTCGTTGTCATCCTCCCGCTGATAGTGGTCACGATTATCGCTCGTAAGCTCACACCGCGCCTGTACGCCGCGAGATCTGCCGACCGTAAGGCTGGCAGCCAGGTGTCTTCGTTCCTAGGCGAAGTCTTCTCAGGCCAGCTGGCCTTCCGCCTGGCTGGCCGAGAGGAAGCTGCGGTAAAGCGCCTGGAACAATACACATCGGTTCGCCACAAGACCGCCGTGCGCGACACCGTTCTTCAACAAGCCATCGAAGGAATTGCGTCGTCCACCGGCGACATCACCATCGGGTTGACCCTGCTGGTGCTGGTTCCGTCAGTGCGTAGCGGCGAGTTCAGCGTGGGTGACCTTGCCTTGTTTGTCGCCTACGCCGTGCCCCTTGGTGAACTGCCGCGATACGTGGCCAGGCTCATCACCTCGCGCGAGCAGGCCATCGTGTCCTATGGGCGACTCGGACAACTAGTAGCGCCGGACCGGCCTGACGACCTGTTGGAGCACAACGAAGTCACCATCGAACCAAATGACACGATGCGCCGCCGCGACCCCGACCCTGACCGCGTGCCCTTAGCCCACCTAAGTGTGAGGGGGCTAACAGCTCGCCACACCGACAGCACCGGCCTAGAAGCCGGGGGCGTGAGCGACATAAACCTTGACGTTCCGGCAGGAAGTTTCACCGTTATCACCGGTGGGGTGGGAGCCGGCAAAACCACATTGCTTCGCGCAATTGTTGGTCTGATTCCGATCAGTGAAGGCTCTGTGACCTGGAACGACGAACCAATAGACGACTTAGCCGCATGGTTCGTGCCGCCCAACTGTGCTCATCTGCCCCAGGTTCCACGCCTCTTCAGCGAATCACTAGCCGACAACGTTCTGCTAGGACGCGACGATCACAACCTAGCCTCGGTGCTCGATCTCACTTCGCTGAGCTACGACCTCGGCTCGATGCCAGATGACATCGACACCATGGTCGGGGCCAGAGGGCTGCGACTGTCAGGCGGCCAGGCGCAGAGGGTAGCTACGGCGAGAAGTCTTCTAACAAAGCCAGAACTGCTGATAGTCGACGACTTATCGAGCGCCCTCGATGTCGCAACCGAGCGCGAACTGTGGCTACAGCTAAGAAAGACGACCTCGATTACAATCATCGCGGTGTCGCATCGACGGTTGGCAATCGATCAAGCCGATCAGGTCATTACCCTCGAAGCAGGTCGGATTGTCCATTGAGTACCGGTCTCGTTATCGAGCTAGTGGGTTACGGCGCTTCGAGCCTGATCATCATCTCGATCATTCAGAAGTCGATCCTCAGACTCCGCTTCGTCGGGCTGGCGGGATCGGTCGCGTTCTTTGTATACGCCCTTCTAATCGGGGCCTACCCGATCGCGGTCGTGAACGTCATTGCTGCGGGAATCCACATCTGGTTCCTGCGCAAACTCATTGGTCGCAAGAACGAGGTGTTTCGTATCCTTCATGTGTTACCGGAGTCGCGTTACCTGCTGAACTTTCTGGAGTTCTACGCCGACGAGATTCAAGGTCGCTACCAGCCCGACTTCGTTTACGAACCCAGCCCCGATCTGGTCACCGCGTTCATCTTGCGAGACATGGTGCCTGCCGGAGTTCTGATCGGCCGAGTCCAAGCCAACGGAAGCTTTAAGGTCGACCTCGACTTCGTGATACCTCAGTACCGCGACTTCAAGATCGGCCACTACGTCTACTCGCCCGATTCGGCCCTGCTAACCGGAATCGCACCAACGGTGGTCTGGACCGACGCCGCCAACGACGACCATGCCCAATATCTGAAGCGCATTGGCTTCAGCGCGTGTGCCGACCAGTCGGGCCGTTACGAAATTCACGTGACCGAGCCAGTGGGCGACCACGCCGCTCCGTCGATCACGCCCTTGGGGCGCGGCGAACAGACGTTGTAGTGTCGCCCCATGACACAGATCACCAAGTCAGTTCGACTCGAAGAGCGGGGCGAGATCGCCCTCGTCATAATCGACAACCCACCGGTCAACGCACTTAGCCAGCACGTGCGCGAAGGCATCGTCGAGGGCATCGCCGCAGCACAAGCCACCGACGCGGTTGGCATCGTGCTGATCTGCGACGGGCGCACCTTTATTGCCGGGGCCGACATCACCGAATTCGGCCAGGCACCGCAGGCTCCGTCGCTACAAGATGTGCAAGGCGCGCTCGAGGGTTCGACCAAACCAGTAATCGCCGCCATCCACGGCACCGCTCTAGGCGGCGGTCTCGAGATCGCTATGTGTGCCCACTATCGGGTGGCCAGCGCCGGAGCCAAGTTCGGTCTGCCAGAAGTAAAGCTTGGGTTGTTACCAGGAGCCGGTGGCACCCAGCGACTTCCTCGCGTTGTGGGGCCACTCAAGGCGCTTCAAATGATGACCAGCGGCGACCCCATCGGCGCCGACGACGCCCTAGCGGCTGGCCTCATTAGTGAAATCGTCGACGATCTCGAAGCTGGCGCCGTCGCCTTTGCCAGCAAGGCCGCAGCCGAGAAGATGCCGCTGCTGAAGATCCGCGATCAGAACGCCTTGGTCGATGGCGTTGGGCCCGAACTGTTTGCCGACTTTCGCAAGTCGATTGCTCGCAAAACTCGGGGGTTCGATGCACCTGAGCTCAACGTTCAATGCGTCGAAGCTGCCGTCAACCTCGACTTCGAGGCGGGCCTCGCCAAAGAACGCGAGCTGTTCACCACCCTCATGCAGGGATCTCAGAGCCAGGCCCAGCAGTACTACTTCTTCTCCGAGAGGGCCGCCAACAAGGTGCCAGATGTTCCTCGCGACACCCCCAAAATCCCGATCAACAGCGCTGGAATTCTCGGTGCTGGAACCATGGGTGGAGGTATCGCGATGAACTTCGCAAACGCCGGCATCCCAGTCACCATGGTTGAACGCAGCCAGGAGGCGCTCGATCGTGGCCTAGCCGTGGTTCGCAAGAACTACGAACGCAGTGCCAGCAGCGGGCGCATTACCTCAGACGACGTCGAAACTCGCATGGGTCTAATCACCGGTTCCACCGACATGGGCAACTTCGCCGATTGCGACATCGTTATCGAGGCCGTATTCGAAGACCTCGACCTGAAGAAGTCGATCTTCACCGATCTTGATGGCATCTGCAAACCGGGCGCCATCATGGCCAGCAACACTTCGGCCCTCAACCTCAACGAGATCGCAGCCGCTACCAGCAGGCCTGAAAGCGTGATTGGCCTGCACTTCTTCTCGCCGGCCAACGTAATGAAGTTGCTCGAGATCGTTCGCGGCGATGCAACCTCCAAGGAGGTAATTGCTACCGCCATGGGCTTGGCCAAAACCATCGGCAAGATCCCAGTTCTTTGCGGCGTGTGCCACGGGTTCATCGGTAACCGCATGTTGTTCTCGCGCCGGCTCGAAGCCAACGCCATGATCCTCGAAGGCGCCACACCAGCCCAGGTCGACAAGGTGTTGTTCGACTACGGCTTCCCGATGGGGCCATTTGCGATGTCCGATCTAGCGGGCCTCGACATCGGCTGGAACGAAGCGGAGTCATCGTCGTCGACGCTGCGCGATGTCATTTGCGAGTCAGGCCGAAGAGGCCAGAAGAACGGTCGGGGCTTCTACACCTACGACCCCGAAACTCGGGCTTCGACGCCAGACCCCGAGGTCGAACAGATGGTGCGCGACTGGGCTGCCAAGGAAGGCATCCAACAACGAGAGGTCACCGACCAGGAGATCCTCGAAAGGTGCCTCTACCCGATGATCAACGAGGGCGCCAAGATCCTCGAAGAAGGAATCGCCATCCGAGGGAGCGATATCGATGTTGTTTGGATCAACGGATACGGCTGGCCTCGCTACACCGGTGGCCCCATGTTCTGGGCCGACAGTATTGGCGCCGCCGAAGTTGTTGCCAAGATCAAACAGTATTCCGAAAGCGTCGGCGGGAGCCACTGGGAACTGTCTCCCCTATTGGCCCAGATCGCCGAAGACGGCGGTCGGCTTTCGAGTTACACCAGCTAGGCGGCGGTAACCGACATGGCCGATAAGTGGAGCGGCACCAAGGCGTCAAGCGCCGAGTTCGCCAAATACGACTTAGTCGACAAGCCGCATTATCAGCTGGCCGAGAGCTCAGACGACGCCGACGCGATCGACGAGGACTTTGAGATTGCAGTCTGCGATCTAGGCCTGTACCTAAATGGCAATGCCACCGATAGAGCCCAATTTGTTGGCCAGCTTGGCGCGGCCATGAGCGAGATCGGTTTCGCCATCCTGGTCAACCACGGCGTCGACCCGGCGTTGTACGAAAAAGCCGAGGCTTGGATCACCGAGCTCTTCACCACGGTGTCACTCGAAGACAAAATGAAGTACCGAGCCGCACGGCACGGCTCGGTCAGTGAGGGCTATTTTCCGATCCACGAAACCAGCGACATCCACCCCGATCTTGTTGAGGGTTGGGTGTTTGGCCGCCGGGCATTTCACCTGGGCGATGAAGAGTCTGACGCAGCGGAACTTTGGCCCAAACCAGAACTCGAACCACTGTTTCGTCAGCTTGTCGAAGCTGGCACGGCGTTGTTCCAGCCAATCATGGCCGCCATCATCGAATATCTCGGCGCCGACCCAGATTTATATGTCGACCGACTTACCAAACCCAACTTTGGTCAGCGGCTCAACTACTACCCAGCGATCGACGCCGAACACGAGGCTGCCGGTGCCGGCCGCCTACTTGGTCACGAAGACATCGATCTCTTCACTCTGCTGCCTGCACCAACTGTCGAGGGCCTTCAGGCGCTCAACCGCGCCGGCAAATGGGTGAGAGTCAAAGCGCCACCTGGCTCGATCGTGCTGAACACCGGCGACTATCTACAACGCATTTCAAATGACGTTCTTCCTTCGACCACCCACCGAGTGAGCCCGCCCCGCGACCCCGCCGACGCCAAACTAACCAGGGTCAGCTTCCCCCTAGCGGCCTACCTCCGGCCCAACGAGCTGCTCGAAGTACTCCCATGTTTTGAGACCCCCAAATACAACCCCATAAGGGTCATCACGTTCCACACCGGCTCCACAGCGAAGTTTTACGGTGACGACTACGCTGTCGAATCGCCAGTGTGAGCTACAGCAATCTGCAAACACCTCAAGCTGAAGTAGAGTTCGAACGTGTCCCTCGCCAACGAGAAATACCTGCTGCTAACCACGTTCCGCAAGAGCGGTACAGCGGTACCAACGCCAGTGTGGATCACTCCGCTCAAAGACGGAAAGATGGGGTTCTACACCAGCTCAGGTTCCGGTAAGGCAAAGCGCCTCGCCCATACCTCTCGCGTGACGGTGCAGCCATGCAACTCTCGGGGCAAAGTCACCGACGGCACCGAACCAACCGACGCCACGGCAACAACGGTCACGGGCTCAGATCTGGACGAGATCGGCACCAAGATCACAGCCAAATACGGGTTCGCCACCAAGATCACCAAGCTGTTAGGTGCTATCGGCGGCATCATCAAGCGCAACCGCATCCCCTATGGCGACCTCGGTGTAGTCATCTCGATCGATAACTGAAGCCGGGACTACCCGCCAAGCCACGAAATAGGGCAGACTCGGAGGGTTCACCAACGCCGAGGGGTTACTGATGGCTAGTTCCGATTCTTTGAGTGTCGATCCGAAATACCTGACCAAGCTTCACTACCGTTGCATCGGCCCAACGCGCGGCGGTCGAGTCGTCGCTGTTGCGGCCGATCCGCAGAAGCAGTCGGTGTTCTACTTCGGCAGCTGTGCTGGTGGCGTCTGGAAGTCTGACGATGCCGGTCAGTACTGGGAAAACATCAGCGACGGGTTCTTCACATCGGCTTCGATCGGAGCTCTAGCGGTCGCTCCTTCTGATGGCAATGTCATCTACGCCGGTACTGGCGAGTCGACTATTCGGCTCGACGTCACCCACGGCGATGGCGTCTACAAATCGACCGACGCCGGAGTTACTTGGTCCCACATTGGCCTCGAAGAGTCGCGCCACATCGGCGAAATCCGCGTGCACCCAACCAACCCCGACATTGTTTATGTGGCCGCGCTCGGTCACATGTCGCGCGATAACCCCGAACGTGGGCTCTATCGGACAACCGACGGCGGCAAGAACTGGGAGCTCATTCTGCACGTCAGCGATGGCGCCGGCGCCGTCGACGTTTCGCTCGACCCGAACAACCCCCGCATTATGTTCGCCAGCATCTGGCAAGCAAGGCGCACGTTCTGGTCGATCGACAGCGGCGGACCCGATTGCGGTCTGTGGCGCTCGCGCGATAGCGGCGATACTTGGGAGAACATCAGCACCAACAAAGGCATGCCGCAAGGCACGCTCGGCAAGATCGGCGTGTCGATTTCACCGGCGCAATCCGGACGAGTGTTTGCCATCATCGAAGCCGAGGGCCGCAAGCGCGGGTTGTACCGGTCCGACGACATCGGCGAGTCGTGGGAGCAGGTATCGGACAAGCCCGAACTGGGCTGGCGGCCTTGGTACTACGAACATGTAATCGCCCACCCGACCGACCCAGACACCGTCTACATCATGAACATGAAGGCCTGGGTCTCAATCGACGGCGGCAAGAACTTCGAACTCTTCCACACCCCGCACGGCGACAACCACGCACTGTGGATCGACCCCAACAATCCCGACCGCATGATTGGCTGCGACGATGGTGGAGCCTGGGTTTCACTCAACGCCGGCAACTCGTGGTCAACGATCTACAACCAATTGACGGCGCAGTTCTACCACATCGCAACCGACGATCAGTACCCATACATGGTGTACGGATCCCAGCAAGACAACTCAAGTATCGCGGTGCCAAGTCGCACCGGCAAAGGCGCCATCAACTGGGGCGATTGTTACCCGCCAGGCACCGCCGAAAGCGGCTACGTCGCACCTAAGCCAGACGATCACAACATCGTGTACGTCGGTGCTATTGGTAGCTCACCAGGCGGCGGCGATGCCCTCCAGCGCTACGACCACAAGACCAAACAGATCCAACTCGTCAGCGTTTGGCCAGAGGCATACCACGACGGCAATACCGCCGAGGTGCGTTTCCAGTGGACATATCCCATCGTGTTTTCACCCCAGGACACCGGGGTGTTGTACGCCTGTGGCAACAAGGTGTTCAAGTCGAGCAACGAAGGTCATAGCTGGGAAGCCATCAGCGAAGACCTCACCTATGCCGACCCCGAAACAATGGGTGTTTCTGGCCCGCTCACCATGGACACCGCTGGTGCCGAGATGTACGCCACGGTGTTTTCGTTCATGGCATCGGCCCACAAGGCTGGCACGCTGATGGCTGGCTCCGATGATGGCTTGGTCCATGTAACCCACAATGAAGGGGCCGAGTGGACCAACGTAACCCCAGACGATCTGCCCAAGTTCAGCCAGGTCACCATGTTGGCCGAGTCTCCCCATAACGAGGGCACGGTCTACATGACCGTCGCTCGCCACAAAATGGGCGACTACGCGCCGTACGTCTACAAGACGGCCGACTTTGGTGGCTCTTGGGCTCGAATCGACAGTGGCCTTCCCGCTAGCGATTTCTGCCGGGTCATTCGTGAGGATCCCAACCGCGAGGGGCTTCTATATGTGGGCACCGAGCTTGGTGTGTTTGCTTCGTTCGACGATGGCGACACCTGGCAATCGCTTCAGGCCGACCTGCCCATCACACCTGTCTATGACCTACTGATCAAAGACACCGACCTCATCATCGCCACCCACGGTCGATCCATCTGGATCCTCGACGACCTCACACAACTACACCAACTTGCTTCGCGAGCTAAGAGTCAGCAAGCGGACGACGATGTAGCAGGGTCTGGCAACCATCTGCTGAAACCCCGCGATGTTGTGCGGACACCAGACGATCTGTTCGCCGGGTTTATGGAGTCGCTTGGCGGCAAGTGTTACCACGTGAGCATCGGCCAGAACGCTACTTACTACGTTGATGAACACGAAACTGGCCACAAAACCAAGAGACTTCTCGACGCCGGCGAAGACCTCGAAAGAGGCGCTCGGATCACCTACTACCTCGACGCCGCAGCCGACGGCGAAGCCGTGCTAACCATCGACGACGCCGACGGCAACAGAGTCGACTCGTTCTCGAGCGTGATTCCAGAGGAAAAGAAGGATCGCCACGGCCTGTACATCACCGCCGTCGCCGGAATGAACAGCTTCCAGTGGCCGATGACCTACCCGTCCGGCGTGAAGATGGTCGACACCGAGTATCACGACCGCCCCGGTGGTCCGATCGCCAAGCCGGGCACATACACCGCCACCCTCACCGTTGGCGACTGGTCAGAGTCACAGACTTTCGATCTGGTCAAAGACCCACGAGTCACAACCGACGACGCCGATTTGGCAGAACAGTTCGACCTACTAAGGACAATCCAAGACAAGCTGTCCGACACGGCGACGGCCGTTAACACCATCCGAAACCTCCACGGACAACTCGGGGCGTGGCGCGCTCGGTTAGGTGACGACGAGACAAGCGACACCGCGTCGGTAGTGGCATCTGGGCACAAGCTGTACCAAAGCCTGCGAGAAGTCGAGGACAAGTTGGTGCAGCGCGAGTTGACATCGCCAGGCGACAGCTTGAACTATCGCGAAATGTTGTTCGAGAAGCTCAGCTCGTTGCCACCAGTTGTGGCCAGCGCCGATAGTAGGCCGACCGAGCAGTCATACGCTGTGTACAAGAAGCTCTCGGGCCAGATCGATGCCGAACTTGAGACGTTGGCAGCCCTTACCGGAACCGATCTGGCCAGCGTCAACGCCGAACTCGCCCGTCTTGGCCATGGCGCTATCGGCATCTAACCGCGGCGAATGGAGATACTTACAGCTATAGCGGTTCTCGTACTGGTCTATATGTCATTTACCGTCTCGGCCTCGGCTGGGCTCGGTGGATCGTTGCTGCTCGTGCCGACCCTTGCCCTGTTCTTGGGGTCTAAGGAAGGCGTCGCTCTCGCGGCGTTGTTGCTTGCTAGCAACAACGTGATGAAAATCATCGCCTACCGACGCACGCTTCCTTATAGGGCCGCGTCCGGAATCACGGTGCTCATCGTTATCGGCGCCGTTTTCGGCTCGACCTTGCTGGTGAAGGCGCCCGTCGCATGGGTGACGGCAGGAATCATTGTGATGTTTGTCGCGTCGGTTGTAGCCGAGCGCTACGAGGTCAAAAAGGTCCGTTCGGGGTTCGCTCCGTTCCTGGCCCTCGTATCGGGTGCGTCGAGCGGGTTCTCAGGAACGTCAGGCCCACTCAAAGGGGTAGCCATTCGGAACCTGAACCTCGATCGGCGGCACTTCGTTGGCGCTGCTTCGCTGGCATCGTTTGCCGGCGACGCGGCCAAGACGGCAATCTTTGCCGACGCCGAGCTTCTGGGACGTACATCGGTGCTGGTGGCATTGGCGGCAATACCGCTAATGGCTCTCGGCACTTGGACCGGTTCGAGGCTGAACAATCGCGCCGGCGAACAGACCTTCGCGGTGATGTTCTGGACAGTAATGGTTGGTTACACCGTGCGCCTAGGCATTTTGCTGTTCTAGGAAGTCGAGCTAGCCGTCAAAATTGAAACCGTAGCGTCGGCCAAAACCTGGCAGCCCATCACGATGTCTTGTGGTGCGCTGTCCTCGGCGAAGTCGTGGCTGATGCCACCGATGCTCGGGATGAACAACATGGCACACGGCATGTGCCGCGACAGCACCATTGGATCGTGGCCGGCAGCGCTTGGCATGTCATGCCAGAGGCCAGGCACATTCGCTTCGGCAGCAGCCCTGATGTGGTCTTGCAGCCCGGGGTCCATCTCGGTGGCAACAATGGCGCGGCGGCTTGTGGCGTCGGTCTTAACGCCATCGGGTCGGGCCGCGTTCAGCTCCTCGACCAGTTCGAGCACAGCTCTGTCCATGTCGGCGAGGGTGTCGTCGGACCCATCACGCATCTGCAACACAAGCTCCGCGTACCCTGGCACGATGCTCTCGGCGCCAGGCTCGATGCGGGCGTCTCCGATCGTCCACACGCTTGTAGCCGACGAGGCCCGAGCTAGTCGGTCCTGGAGCTCGACGCCAAAGCCGAACATGGCCACCGCAGCATCCTTGCGTTTGGACATGGGTGTGGTCCCGGCATGGTTCTGCTCGCCCGTGAAGCTGACGTCAAAGCCGTGAATTCCAACAATTGATGTCACCACTCCGATTAACAGTTTCGCATCTTCGAGATGAGGACCCTGTTCGATGTGAGCCTCGAGGTAGCCAATGTGGTCACCGGGGTTGAACTCGGCTCGCGGCACGGTGGCCAACTCCAACCGGTCGATGGCTTCGGCCACCGTTTCACCGTTCGGGCCTGTCTTAGCCAGATAGTCAGATGGCAGTTCTCTGACATATGAGCTACTGCCCAGGAAGCTGCAATAGGCCCCCTCTTCATCGGCCCAAGCCACAACCTCGACCGGTAGGTGCGCTGTCGCTGGGTTTTGGTGAAGTGTCTTAGCGATCTCGATGGCGTACATGACACCCATAGCACCGTCGAGCCAACCACCCTCGGGCTGGGTGTCGGAGTGTGACCCAATCAGAAGCGTTGGACCCTGGTTCTTCGAGCGGCCAAAGACGTTGCCGACGCCGTCGATGCTGGCCTCGAGTCCGGCGTCGGTCATTTGGTCTCGTAACCATTGGCGGGCGTCCATGTCGGCGGCACAGAACATGGGCCGAACCACACCATTGCCCTGGCCCCCGAACGTTCTTAGCGTCGTAAGGCTCTCGAGCAACCGGTCACCGTCAATCGCGAGGCCGTCGCCAGACAACGGCACAGTCAGACCGAGACGTCTTCGGCTGGAAAGTCGCCGTACGGGCTGAAGGCGTCTGCGAGCAACACCGACGGGTCGGACGACCAATCGAGACCTTCGACCTGGGCATGGCTACGACGGCCGGTTGCGCTTCTCAAGAAGTCATATGGCGAGGCAGTAACCCAGATTGTGGTGGCGGCCTCTGGAGGGTTGTGGCGCCCGGCATCGCCAAGGTCGACACCAAGGCCAGTCGCGTTGGATTCGAGCATTCGGCCCTGCTGCACCTCGACATAGTTGAGCGCCGCGTCTAAGACCGCTGGGCCTTCGGTCTGTACGGGCAAACCGAGCGCGTGCCGAACGTCTTGCATATGAAGCGTTAGGTCGGCCCCAAGCCGAGTGCCCAAGGTCGGTACTTTCTCGGCAAAGGCCCGCATGAACTCGTCGTAGCTCAACCACTCGTCGCAGACCTCCGCGACCGAGTCGTTTATCCGCGTCTCAACTTGAACCGCAGTGTTGGTGTCGGCGCCCAGTCCGTCGCGCATTCCGTTGGCTAAGTCGGCATTGAGACCACAGACGTGCGCAGCCACATCCTTGACCGTCCAAGCCGGGTTCAGCGGCACAATTGTCGAGGTTTGTTCAGCACCGAGCGACCGAAGGAGAGCAACAAAACGGTCTCGAGTGTCGAAGTACAGATCAGACGGTTGCCCAGACATAGGCCGAGCTTAGGCCAAAGTCGTAGTTGCCCATGATTCGGAATCGCCGATGATGCAACTATTGACAATTTAGTTTGTCTATACGACAATGCGAACGTGCCCTCAGCCACACTGCCTGCGACCGCCATTGGTGTCATCGATCGACCCGATACGGCTCTGGCGATGCTTGGAGAGCTTCGGCTCCGAGTCTTGGAAGCCCTGATCGAGCCTGGTTCGGCCACGACTGTCGCAGCTGAGCTCGGAGAACCGCGCCAGAAGATCAACTACCACCTACGGGCCCTCGAAAGTGTTGGCTTGGTGAACCTGGTCGAAGAACGCCCTCGCCGGGGCGTCACCGAGCGAGTCGTGGTTGCTTCGGCTCGTTCCTACGTCGTCTCGCCCGAAGTCCTCGGGCCAGTTGCAACCCGACCCCAAGACGTCGACCATCTGTCATCTCAGTACCTCATTGCCCTTGGCGCCAGGGCCATTCGAGAAGTCAGCGAACTAAATGAGAGCGCCGCCGAAGCGGGAAAGTCGCTGGCCACGCTGTCGATCGACACCGAGATCAGGTTCGGGTCAGCCGCCGCCCGCGCCGAGTTCACCAAAGAGCTCACCAACTTTGTCGCTTCTATTGCGGCCAAGTATCACAACGAGACCACGCCCGCTGGGCGGAATCACAGAGTAGTCATCACCGCCTACCCAGCACCGCCCGTCCCAACACCCAAGGAGAACAACTGATGCCCGAAGAAAACCGCTCAATCGAACTCGAAGTCGAGGTAGCAGGCACCCCAGAAGAGGTCTGGAGGGCGATCGCTACCGGCCCAGGAATCTCGTCGTGGTATGTGCCACATAGCGTTGAGGAACATGAGGGCGGCGCGGCCGTTGCCTCGTTCGGTGCTGGCCCTGAGATGCAAATGCCAGGACGCGTGGCGGCTTGGGACCCACCCCATCGGGTCGTGTTCGATGGCGGCGAAGGGGTAGAGGGGCTGGCCTTCGAATGGCTCATCGAAGCCAAGGACGCCGGAACCTGCATCGTGCGCCTAGTTAACAGCGGCTTTGTTTCTGGTACCGACTGGGACGACCAATACGACGCCATGACCGATGGTTGGGGGATGTTCATGTTCAACCTGCAACAACACTTACAGCACTTCGGAGGCGAGTCGGCGACGGCGATGCTCCCAATGGCGATGTGGTCCGGCCCACGAGAAAGTGCACTGACTCGACTTCTCGCGATGGTTGGGCTACTCGAATCGCCCGCCGTCGACGGTCAGGTCGAAACCGCGGGTTCAGGAGTACCGGTACTAGGCGGAACGATCGTGCGCTCATCTTCATGGCATGTGGTTCTGAAACTTGACAACCCGTGTCCCGGCACCGCGTTGTTGGTCGCCGAAGGCGCGGGCGAAGAGGTCAGCGTGTCGGTTTGGGCATACTTCTACGGTCCCGACCAAGCCGAAATAGCCGCACGCGAGCAGACGAGATGGCAGAAGCTGCTCGACGCAGGCGCTCCGCAAAGCTAGTTGTTCTGCGCCGTTGAAGGCAGCGGCCCAGAGCAATTGTTCGACCTACTGACGCCATAAACTCCAACGGGTCACTCCCAACAGACGGGCCGAACCAACGTGAGTCGCGACCAAGCCATTGCCCACGCTGAGTCATATTTCGACGACGGCACGTTTAAGGTCGATCTGACACGACGCGTGGCCATCCGCACCGAGAGCCCCGAGGTGAAGCGTCGGCCCGAGCTGTATCGATATCTAGAAGACGAACTCACCCCATACCTGGCTGCTATGGGCTTCAGCAGCGAGCTGTTCGAGAACCCCCACCCAGCTGGCTGCCCGTTTCTGATCGCTACCCGACACGAAGACGACGACGCCCCAACCGTGATGTCGTACGGCCACGGCGATGTTGTTCGGGGCTACGACGACCAGTGGGACGAAGGCCTCGATCCGTGGACAGTCGTAGAACAAGGCGACCGGTGGTACGGCCGGGGTACAGCCGACAATAAGGGCCAACACACCATCAACCTCGGCGCAATGCGCTCGGTGCTTGCTACCAGAGGAAACCTCGGGTTCAACTCGGTGCTGCTGTTCGAAACTGGCGAAGAGTGCGGCTCGCCAGGCCTAACCGAGTTCTGCGCCACCCATGCCGATCTGTTTGCAGCCGATGTGTTCATCGCATCGGACGGGCCCCGAATTCAACCAGACCGGCCAACTGTGTTTATGGGCTCGCGAGGCACCATCAACTTCACTATGACGCTCGATCTTCGCGACGGAGGTCACCACTCTGGCAACTGGGGCGGGCTCCTTGCCAACCCCGGCGTCGTCATCGCAAACGCTCTAGCCACCATGATCGACCAACACGGTCATGTGCTTGTCAATGGTTGGCAAGCTCAACCCATGACCGATTCGGTCAGGGCAGCTATCGCCAAACTCACGGTAGGCGGTGACGATGGGCCAGCCATCGACTCGAATTGGGGCCAACCTGGCCTGACCCCAGCCGAACGAGTCTTCGGGTCAAACACGTTCGAGGTCCTGGCCTTCGAGACCGGTAACCCGCGGAACCCGGTCAACGCCATCCCGCCGAAGGCGACGGTGACCGGTCATCTGCGTTTCGTCGACGGCACCAGTGTCGACGACTTGTTGCCTGCCCTTCGCCGTCATCTCGACGAGCGAGGTTATAAGGCAATAGAGATCGAAGCCGATGGCGTGGCCATGAAAGCCACCCGCCTAGACCCGTCTCATCCGTGGGCTCAGTGGGCGATCAACTCAATCGCCGAGACCACCAGCGGTGATGTCGCGGTCATACCCAACCTCGGCGGTTCGCTACCAAACGACGTGTTCGCCAAGGTCTTAGGCCTGCCCACGATTTGGGTGCCACACTCCTACGCCGGCTGTTCACAGCACGCGCCAAACGAACATGTGCTCGCGCCGTTGTGCCGTCAGGCGTTACAGATCATGACAGGCCTCTGGTGGGACCTTGGTTCTGGCGGCACTCCCCTGCCTAGCTCCAGCTGAGGGCCATCAGGCGACGGCGGCTTCGATCTCTTCTTTGACTGCGTCGTTCAGCAGATCGATAACGCCGACAGTCTCGAAGTTCTGCACCACCTGCGACACCTTCGAAGCGCCAGTGATTACGGTCGACACGTTCGGGTTCTTGGTACACCACGCCAGCGCCAACTGAGCCATCGAGCAACCAAGACGATCGGCGATTGGGCGAAGACGCTCTACGCGGGCGATCTCGTCGGCGTCGGTGAGGCGTTCGGCTAACCAGCCATACCCTTCCAGAGCGCCCCGAGAGCCCTCGGGAACGCCGTCTTTATACTTGCCGGTGAGTAGACCCGATGCGAGCGGGCTCCAGATGGTGTTGCCGTAGCCGTAGTCGTGTTGGATTCGGGCGTATTCGTTCTCGACCTTGTTGCGCTCGAACAAGTTGTACTGGCTCTGCTCGGTAATGGGTTTGTGTAGATGGTGACGTTCGGCGATCTCGATGGCGGCGCGAATATCGTCGGCCGACCATTCACTAGTGCCCCAGTAGAGCGCCTTGCCAGACGTGATGATGTCGTGCATGGCGAACACGGTTTCTTCCATCGGCGTGTGGGGGTCCGATCGGTGACAGTAGAACACGTCGACAAAGTCGAGGCCGAGACGTTCGAGCGAACCGTCGATCGATTGCATGAGGTACTTGCGGTTGGTCGTGTTGTTCATGTTTGGCACGTCGGGCCGAAGGCCCCAGAACGCTTTGGTGGTGATGACGTAACTCCACCGCTCCCAGCCAAGCTCGTTAAGAGCATGGCCCATGATCTCTTCGCTGCGACCACCGGCGTACACCTCGGCGTTGTCGAAGAAGTTGCAGCCGGCATCGCCCGCGGCGGCCATACATTCGACCGCGAGATTGTTGTCGATCTGGTTGTCGAACGTAACCCAGCTACCAAACGACAACACACTGACCTTGAGGCCACTGTTGCCAAGACGCCGGTATTCCATGTCGGGATTCACATTAGGAGTGCTCATCTTGGCACCTTACCGACACCAAGGCTGATCCAGATATTCACTTGCCAAGCGGCAAGTAGATCCGACATCATCACACCATGCCAACCAGCAGTTCTCTGCTCGCCTTTGCGGCCCTGTCATTTACGCTGATTGCTGTACCTGGCCCCAGCGTCATGTTCATCGTGAGCCGGGGTGTCGCTCTGGGACGCAGGGCTGCGCTCTTGACCGTGGTCGGAAACGCAGCCGGCATCTTTGTCCAGGTGGCGCTGGTAGCGGCTGGACTCGGGGCTGTCGTCGAGCGATCAGTCGCAGTATTCACCGCACTCAAACTCGCTGGTGCGGCCTACCTTGTGTGGCTTGGAATCAAGACGTTTCGGCAGCGGGTCGAATTGGCTGTCGCCGCCACCGCGCCAACCCCAACGGACCAACCAGCGCTGGCTGACCGGTCGGTGCTGGTTGAGGGTTTCTTGGTCGGGCTCGTTAACCCGAAGTCGATCGTCTTTCTAGCTGCCATCCTCCCTCAGTTCGTCAACTCCAACGGCGCGCCAGTAGCCGCTCAGATGGTCGTCTTGGGCACGGTGTTTGTGATCATCGCCTTGGTGTTGGACAGCATCTGGGCCGCTGCAGCCGGAACGGCACGACAATGGATCAACGACTCCCCGAGGCGGCTCGGGCATCTCGGCGGATTCGGTGGGCTCACCATGATTGCCTTAGGCCTCGGCTTGGCCATGAGCGGAAAAAGGGACTAGGCCAGGGATCCACCTAGGCTGATCGACCGTGACATCTTCGCCTATCGCTCCCGTGATCCTGGTCCATGGTGCGTGGCACGGTTCTTGGTGTTGGCGACAGCTTGCCGAACATCTCGAACACGAGGGCATCGATGTTGCCGTCGTCACGCTGCCCGGCCATGACAATCCCGGTAGCCACCGGCGCAACTGGGCGCGAATGTCCAAGTACGTCGAGTCCCTAAGCAGTGCGGCAACGTCATTCGATCGACCCGCGGTGGTGGTTGGACACTCGATGGGCGGTTACGTAGTTCAACGGTTCTTGGAAACCAACACCGTCGCTGCTGGCGTGTTGGTGGCATCGGTATCGCGGCGCGGCGCTCTCGGAGCGAACCTCCGCCTGCTAAGGAACCATCCACTGCTCACCGCCAAGGCAACCGTGATGGCCGACTACTCGGGGCTAGTCGGCTCGACCGATCTGGTTGGCTCGTTGTTCTTCAGACCAGAAACACCCGCCGAGATTGTCGAGTCGACTTACTCACAACTCCAGAACGAGTCGGCGTTGGCGATCAGCACCATGATCGTTCGCCCGCCACGGTCAAAACGAGTGACCACTCCGGTACATGTAGTCGCAGCGTCAGACGACGCAATTTTCACACTCGAAGAACAGCGCGATCTAGCAGTTGCCTATGGGACCGAACTTCAGATCGTCGCCAGTTCCGGACACGACATAATGCTCGACACCAACTGGGAAGCACTGGCTCAGATACTTGTCGACGTAGCTACGTCTGGCGGTCGGCCAACCGAGTGAAACCGTCGCGAGTCTGTGGCAGCTTCATGTCGAGTTCGCGTGTGGCCACGACAGTACGAAGGATCTGTGCCGTACCTCCACCAATGGTGAACATGCGGACGTCTCGATACATACGCTCAAGGGGGTTTCGGCGCGAATAGCCAGCAGCGCCGAAGGTCTGTAGCGCGTCGCTCACTACTGCAATAGAGGCTTCGGCGGTGAAGATCTTGGCCTGAGCGGCCAGAGCCGGATCGGGGAACGGGCTCCCGTTAGGTCCGTGCGATTCGGCCGCTCTGTAGGTGAGGCTGCGGGCCGCTTCGAGCTTTACCGACATGTCGGCGATCATGAACTGCAATCCCTGAAACTCAGCAATCGGACGGCCAAACTGGTGGCGTTGTTTCGCGAAGTTGACCGCAAGCTCATAGGCGCCGGCGGCGATGCCGAGCGCCACTGTTCCGGCACCAACTCGCTGGGCGTTGTAGGCATTCATGAGATCGCCAAAACCATGCCTGAAACCTGATGGCGGCTCCAACACCATGTCGGGGCCAACCTCCATGTCTTGGAATATGACCTCGACTTCGGGGATACCTCGTAGCCCCATCGTGGGCTCTCGATCTCCGAAACTGAGGCCCGGAGTTTCGTCTCGAATCGCCATAAACCCGCCGATGCCCTCTTCGGTGCCGTCCTCGGCAAACACCCTGGCGAAGATGAGGTGAAGTTTCGAAACGCCGCCGCCGGTAATCCAGTGCTTCTTGCCATTCAGCACATAACCATCGCCGCGCCGGTCGGCGCGGGTGGTCATCTCGTTTGCTGCGCTGCCAGCATCGGGTTCGGTTATGCAGATGGCTGGTTTATCTCCAGACAGCACGAACTCAGCAGCCAGCTTGCGCTGGGCGTCGGTACCGTATTCCATAACGGCCGAAATGGCTCCCATGTTGGCTTCGACCGCGATGCGGCCGGTCACGCCACAAACCTTTGCCATCTCCTCAACAACAAGAACAGCGTCAAGGATCGAATGCCCAGGCCCACCAAATTCTGGCGGGACACACATCCCGGTAAACCCGGCTTCGTTGAGGGCCGCGACGTTGTCCCATGGATACTGTTCGGTACGGTCGACCTCGGCCGCTCGCGGTCCAACGACCTCAACTGCCAACGCTCTGGCCTTGGCCTGAATGGCGAGCTGTTCGTCGGTTAGTGACCATGTCATGGCGTTGAGTCCGTTCGGTTCGCAGTGAGGGCGATGATCTCGCGTTGGGCATTACTTCCACCAATGCGACGGGCGCCTTGTCCTAGTTCCGCCACCACATCAGCGAAACGACCGGTATCGCCGGCGCCGAAAGCGGTGGCCGCGTCGACCAACGGTGCCACAACTTCTTGGAAGATGATGTCGTTCTCGCTATCACCGAGCGGCCGGTCAGCTAAGCCACCGAGCCAGCGCTTGGCTCCAGGGTGGTCTGGCCTTCTGGCAAAACTAAACGCGGCGTGCATGTCGAGGAAACCACAGTTGTGGCGTTGCTCCGACTCATCCCAACGGTCGGCGACGCCATCCCATCTATCGCCAACATCGAAGCCAGCCAGTTCGGCACGCCATAACAACGATGTCTGGTCACATAGACGAAACGCGGTCGGTTTTGAGACCAGTCGATTGTCGAAAATGGCCAGCACCCGATCGATCTCATCAGCGCCAAGATGGAATAGGGCCGCATGCCACCAGATGTGGGTCGACAGCTGATCTTGGTCTGCCCAGTTGTGGTCTGAGCCCTCCAGAATCTCAAACGCGGCCGCTGGGTTGTTGGTGTGTTCGTACACGTGGACCAGCGCGTGTCTGGCCCACAAATCGTCAGGGTCGACCTCAAGGGCTGCACGGCCCACTCGTTCGGCATCGCCAAAGTGGCCAGACTCTTCGAGGGCAAAACTGTGCTGGCTGGCGATGAAGTTGGCGCCGTGTCGGTCGCCCCCTTGCTCGACCGCGGCCAAGCTCGATGCCATCCGGGCATCGGTGTCGCCCACGTGCAGATAGATGTCGTGAGCAAACCGGATCGCAGCGAAATCGGGGGCTTCGGCCGCGATTTCGTCCCACATCCTGGCCGCCCGGCTGAAGTTGCCGGCGAACAGTACATCGAGGGCCACAGCGTGCGCCTTCTCGCGGGCAGGGGCCGATGGTGCCCGCAACCGAACCCGATCCATCTCGGCCACCAGGTCTGGCTCGTCGAACCGGAGCCCACCCAGGATCGAATACACCGAGTTAAACACCGAGCCCATAACAAACGCTTCGTCGAGCCGATTGGCAGCTGCCAACTCGGCGTAGGCGTCGTCGCGGAAGTGCAGAAACTGGTCCCAGGCCTGGTCCCATGAGGCGACACTTTCGAGCGAGCCTGCGGTCGGTTGCCCCCACACGTCGGTGCTCACTTCACTGCCACCTGCAGGTGTTCGATTCCGTTCACGAAATTGGAGTCTACGAAAGTAGGTCCGCCGACGATGTCGAGCTGTATCTGGCGGCGCAAGATCTCCTCGATCAGAATCGATAGCTCAAGCCTCGCCAGCGATGCGCCAAGACAGAAGTGGGCCCCTCCCCCGCCAAAGGCGACATTGGGTGGAGGCGTTGGCCTGGCTACGTCGAACCGCTGTGGGTCATCGAACACTGTCTCGTCGAAGTCGGCGGCCGAGTACCACATGACCAACTTCTCGCCCTTAAGAACTTGAGTACCGGCCAACTCGACGTCGCAGGTTGCGGTACGCCTGAAGTAGAGAATCGGCGACGAGTAGCGGATGACTTCTTCGGTGGCCGAGTCGAGCAGGTTCGAGTCTGTCCTCACTCGGTCGAACTCGCTGGCGAACTCGACTAAGTGAAGCGCCAAGTGCGACATTGCCGATCGGGTTGTTTCATTGCCGGCGAAGATCATGAGCCGAAAGAAGTTCGCCAGCTCGGCATCGGTGAGGGTTTCGCCGTCGATCTCGGCGCGGACCAGCTTGCTCATCAGGTCATCCGCCGGGTTGGCTCGCTTCTTCGCATTGAGCGATTTGGCGTACTCGTTGATGCCGTGAGCGGCCGGGCTGTTGAACGGAAGCAGCCGAAGTGCAGTGGTGTTGCCATAAGCACCAGGGTCGAGGGGCTCGCTGCTGGTACCAGCCACCAAGTGATCTGACAGCTCGATCATGTAGCCGTGGTCGGACTCTGGCACGCCCATCATGTCGCAAATGACCCCAATAGGAATCGGTGCCGCGACCAGCTTGACCCAGTCGCCGCCGCCCTCCTCGATCAGATTGCCGAGCGCGCTACTGACTCGTTGCTCAATAGCGGGTCTGTAACCCTGCACATGACGAGGGGTGAACGCCGAGCTGACGATGCGTCGCAGCCGAGTGTGCATCGGGGGGTCCATATCGATCATCGATGCCCGAGCGTCGAGAGCGTCGGCGTCGATGTCGTAGAGCTGAATGTGCCCAACTTCGGACGAATAGGTCGTGGTATCGCGGCTTACCTCGACCACGTCGCGGTGGCGGGTGACAGCCCAAAACCCATTGGCAACATCGCCGTCGATCGGATTCCACGAGAGACCAGGAACAGCCCGCACTTCTTCGAAAACCGCCTGAGGGATTCCGCGGCTATACAGAGACGGGTCGGCCAGGTCGACTGGGGTTGTGGGGCGAGTCGGCATTGTTAACTACGCCCGGCGTTGGCCTTCATACCTACAGACAGAACCCCATGAACGAAGTTCGACCGGGTACGCACAGGGTCAGAGGTCTGTTCGAGCTTGATCGACCGGTTAGCCATCTCCTCGAGCAGAGTCGAAATTTCGAGCCTCGCCAGATACGCGCCAAGACACATGTGGGGCCCACCCCCACCGAAGGCAAGCTGTTCGCTGGGCTCGCGTCCGATGTCGAACCGAAATGCATCTTCGAACACGGCCTCGTCGCGATTTGCCGATGCGTACCACATCACAACCTTTTGACCAGCTGCGATCTCGGTTCCGCCCAGAGTGGTGTCACACGACGTCGTCCGGCGCATATGCAGGATCGGCGTCGACCAGCGAAGGACCTCTTCGGTGGCGCCGTCGAGCAGTGACCGGTCGTCGGCGAATCGCTGCCACTGGTCTGGGTTCTCGGCCAGCACAATTGCGGCGTGACTCATCGCTGTTCGAGTGGTCTCGTTACCAGCGAAGATCAGCAAGTGGAACAGGTTGCGAAACTCCGAAGCCGACAGGCGGCCGCCGTCGGCTTCAGCCTCGACCAGCTGGCTGACGAGGTCGTCTTTTAGGTCGTTCTTACGGAGTCTGTGAATCTTGGCTCCGTACTCGAACAAGGCGTGGCTGGCAGGGCTGTTGAACGGCAACATTCGGAGTTCGGTGGTGTTACCAAATGCGTCGGGGGGCAGGGACTGTGCATCGCCTGTTCCTTCGACCAGAAGGTTCGACAATTCGACCAGGAAGTCGGCGTCTTCGACGGGTACCCCGAGCATCGTCAGAATTATCCGAATCGGTAACGGAGCCGCCACCATGTCTACCCAATCGCCCTCTCCGGCCGCCACGAACTCGTCCAGAAGTTCGCACGTGATCTCGCGAACTACTTGTTCCCAACGTCTGATGTTCTTCGGCGTGAACGCGCCAGCGATCAATCGCCGCAACCGGGTGTGGTCGGGAGCGTCAGTGTCGATGAGTGACCGGCGAGCCTCAAGGGCATCAGCCTCCAAATCCCACAGGTTGGTGTGTCCAATAGCCGATGAGAATACCTGGGCGTTTCGCGACATCTCGCGAACATCGGCGTGTCTGGTGACGGCCCAGAACCCGTCGTCGTTGTACGGATGCCACACGAGGCCTGGAGTTTCGCGCATCTTGGAAAACCGCTCGTGGGGGATGCCATCGAGGTATAGCTGGGGGTCGACAATGCTCGAAAATTCGTGGGCTACAGAAGTCATCGTTTCCTCCGATGTCATCAGGCTGGTGCGTTGGTGCCGAGGTATGCGGCTCTAACACCAGGATCGGCCTGTACCTCTGACGGGGTTCCGACGGCGATTACCGCACCCTGGTCGAGGCAATAGATTCGGTCGCAAATGCCAGTAATGAAGGCCAAGTCGTGGTCGATGACCAGTACTCCTGCACCGACAATTCCGGCCATATGACGCACCTGGGCGATCATCTCGAGCGACTCGGTGTCGCTCATGCCACTGGTGGGTTCGTCGAGCAGGAGAAACGACGGCTGCAACGCTGCGGCTCTGGCCAGTTCGAGGCGGCGGGAGTTGCCGTAGTCGAGTGCTGCCGCGCGTCGGTCGCGATGTTCCCAAAGACCAGCCGCGGCGACCAACTCGTCGACACTGGGCCGAGTCGAGCTGTCGGATCGTTTGCTGCTGCTCTCAGCCACCAAGTACGGCACTTCGACATTCTCACGAACGGTGAGGGCGGGGAACAGTCGAAGGTTCTGGAATGTGCGCACAAGACCGGCGCGGGCGATGGTGTGCGAAGGTGCCGCGGTCAGGTCGGTGCCTGCCATGGTGACCTCGCCACTCGTTGGTTCGACCATGCCAGTAATGACGTTGACAAGGGTAGTTTTGCCCGCACCGTTGGGGCCAATGAGGCCAACAATCTCGTGACTGGAGGCGGTGATCGACGCTGCGTTCAGAGCTCGGAAGCCACCAAAGTCGACGGTGACATCTGCGGCCTGAAGCTCCGAAGCGGCATCGTCGTCCAGGTCCCTAAGAGCAACGACATCGGGAGTTGCTTCCTTGCTCCGGAAGCGGCGGAACAGCCAGTTGTCGAGCTCCCAGTCGGCGATGAGGCCATCAGAACGCCAGATCATGAACCCGATCATGGCTAGGCCTAGGAACACCCGTGGTAGCCCCTCGCGGAACATCCAGTCGAGAGGAACTTCGTCCAAACCAATTCCGAACGCCTCAAAACCCTCCGAGCCCAGCCGGCGGGAAAGCTCTCGGCCTGCCGTTATCACCCCGACTCCGAGCATCGCCCCGGTGACACTATTGCGCCCGCCGACGACCAACATAACAAGGGTGAGCAGCGTGTAATCGAAGAAGAAGAGGCCAGGAAGGATGCTGCCAACCTCATACACCCGAAGCGAAGCGGCAACGGCCACGATGGCTACTGATACCAGCAGCGCCGCCATCTGCGGAACCGCCGGATTGACGCCCATGGCTCTGGCCGCCAGATCGTCTTCGCGAGATGCCTTGGCCAGACGACCACTTCGGCTCTGGGCAAACAGCCTGGCAATCACTATCGCGGCAAACAAGACGACGTACACGGGCACTCGTGATGGGAGTGTCTCGCCAATACCAAATGTGAGGCCGGCCCGGTCGCCACCGGTGACGTCGACCCAGCTTGTGGCCACCTCGTGAGTAACGAATAGAAGCGCCAAAGTGATGACCGTGGCAGCCACAGCACCCGACCGTGCGCCGGAACGGGCCAACCCGATGCCGATGAGTCCCGCGAACACGACCGTGACAAGCACTGCAACGACGGTGGCCACGAAGGGGTTGACACTGACATCGGTTAGGCCAAACGGGGCATCAGGTATCCGCGTGAGTTTGTCGACCGGATCGATGGCGAAGAGCGCGAACGTGTAACCGGCAATGGCACCAAAGCCGATGTGGCCGAATGAGAAAACGCCAGTGTTCCCAATATAGATCTGAAGGCCGACCACCATGATGGCGTCGATGAGCATTGCGGTGATGAGCTTGTCGGCAGCTCCGCCACTTTGGACTGCTGTGTAGATGAGTCCGCCGCCAACAAGAATGCCAAACAACAGCACGGACCCCGCAATCGGAAAAGCGATGTCGCGACGGTGGTTCGGAAACATCACACACGCTCCGCGTGAGCAACCGAAACGAGACCCTGCGGGCGGAAGATGAACAGCAGAGCTATCAACCCGAATACCACACCTTCGGTTAACGCTGCGGCAGTTCCGGGTAGCTGAGACCGCAACATGACCTCTGCTAGCCCCAGCGTCAGGCCACCGATTACTGCACCACGCATACTTCCAAGACCACCAATTAGGGCCGCCAGTACACCCTTAAGCATCGGGTCAATCCCCGAACTAGGGGCGGTGCTACCTGCTCGCATGAGCCAGAAGATGGCGGCAATTCCGGCTAGCGCTCCCGACAATGCAAATGCGCCTCTGATCACACGATCGGAGTTGATGCCCATAAGACGCGCCGCGTCGAAGTCGGCAGCCGAAGCTCGCAGTGCCAAACCAAACATCGTCTTCTGGAGAATCGCGACAGTTGTCAGCAGCGTTATTGCAGTGACGCCAATAACGACCAGATCGAAGATCTCGACGTTGATGGATCCGATAGAGATCGTGTCAAACACCCAACCGGGCTCGGAGAACGTCTTGACCCTGGCCCCGACATACATAACAAAGACCGCCGAAACGAGGAAATGGATCCCGAACGACGTGAGGACCAACGTGAAGTCGCTGGCACCGCGAACCCGGCTGAACGCGATGCGTTCGATCAGCAACGACGTGAGAATCGACACAACCACCACCATCGGCGCGACCAGATACCACGACCAGCCACTGTTGAACGCCCAGTACGCGGCGTACCCGCTGACGGTAATGAGTTCGCCGTGGGCAAAGTTCAGCAGGTGCATCACGCCAAAGATGACCGCTACGCCCAACGCCAACAGTGCATAGATGCTGCCGCGGCCGAGGCCATCAATGACGTTCTGGACGAGTTCGGTCATTCGTTGGAACTTCCCCCAACAAAAGTATCGAACAGATCGGTGCGCCCGAGCAGTTCGGCGCCAGTGCCCTGGGCTACAAGCTCGCCGCTACGCAGAACATAGGCCCGGTCGGACACTTCGAGCATCCGTTGCGAGTTCTGCTCCACTACCAGCAGCGTGCGCCCTTGGTCGCGAAGTGTCTTGATGAGATCGAACACGAGGTCGACCAAAACCGGGGCCAGACCAAGGGATGGTTCGTCCATCATGAGCAGTCGAGGTTTGGACATTAGGGCTCTGGCGATCGCTAGCTGCTGAGCCTCGCCGCCGGACAAGAACCCGGCCGCGGTGTCCCATTTGCCTCGGAGCACCTCGAACAAGTCGGCCACTTCTTCGAGTGTTTTGGCTCGCTCGGAGCGCGGCAACGTAACGCCGCCGATCTTGAGATTCTCCTCAACCGTCAAATCGACAAAGATACGACGGTGCTCAGGCACGAGCGCGAGCCCGGCCTTGAGCATCTTGTCAGGCGCATTTGCGGTGACGTCGTGACCATCAAAGGTCACGGTCCCACCGCTAGGAGCGAGCAGACCAGCGATCGTTGCGAGAAGTGTTGTCTTTCCTGCCCCGTTGGGACCAATGAGGCCAACGACCTCACCGTCGCCAACAGACAGGCTCACATCTCGTAATGCCGAAATGGCACCGTACTTTGTTGTTAATCCGTTGGTCTCAAGGAGCACGCTTACTTGGTGTCGATGACAGTGTCCTCGCCATCGACGATCCGAGCGATCGGCACGGCCTTGGGCGGGATGCCATTAGTGCCAACGTAGGTGATCACGCCGCTGAGGCCTTCGAAGCCGTCGAGGGCCCTAACTGCTTCACCGATCTCGGCGGAGTCGGTGCAGTCGCAATCGGCGATGGCTTGAAGGCCTACCAGCAACGAATCGACATACAGCGGCATGAAGCCACGGCTCCCGAGTTCTTCGCCATCATTGGCAGCCGAGTAGCTGGCAAGCAGGAGGTCGTTGCGGTCGCCGGGTTGAATGTTGACGTGAGGCGTGTGGACGATGCCTTCGTTGTTGTCCTCAAACTGGATGCCAGTGGCATCGAGGGCATCGGTGCCGATGTAGGTGATGTCGTCAAAGCCTGCGCCTTCAAGCTGGCCACGAAGGGCTGTGACCTGGAAACCAAGGGCGGCAGAATAGAAGGCCTCACCACCCTCGAGAATGCCGGCCAGCTCGGCTACTTGAGCCGAGAAGTCGGTGTCGGTACCCCATTCGTAGGTCTGGGTGCTTACGATCTCGCCGCCACCAGCTTCGAACACCTCTGAAAACACATCGGGGTTGAACCCGGTGTACGGGCCAGGCTGAGTGAACACGAATGCTCGCGTGATGTCCTGATCGAGGGCCCACTCGGCGGCGGCTGTGGCTTGGCCGGTGTCGTCGAATGTGACGAGGTAGGAGTTGTTGGCCGCATCAGCCAATGTTGGCTCTGTGGACGCGGCTACAAACAGTGGCACCTGACCACCGGTGGCCTGAAGAATCGGCAAGGCGAAGTCGGCGAATGGTGGGCCAATCAGGAACTGCGCGCCACCATCAAGAAGTGTCTGGGCCGCAAC
>CAZMUM010000034.1:0-20600 GCA_964569385.1 uncultured Acidimicrobiales bacterium | reverse complement strand
ATGGTGGGCCAATCAGGAACTGCGCGCCACCATCAAGAAGTGTCTGGGCCGCAACTCCAGCGGTGACTGGATCACCGCCGACATCTTCGACGCTGACCTCAACGGGCGAACCATTAACGCCGCCGATACAGTTGATCAGGTCGGCGACGTGGGGCACAAGTTTCGAACCGGGAATGTCGACAAAGCCCACAACCTCGGTGAAGTCCATGGCCATGCCAACCTTGATTGGTTCGCCAGTTGGCGGCGCAACACAGTTGCTGAGGTCGGCGGCGATCATGGCATCGATGTCGACAGCGGGACCCATCTCATCGGCGGCCGCCTCGGTGGTGGCTGCTGGCTCGCCGATCGAGCTGCTGTCATCACTGTCGACATCGCTGTTGTCATCGCTGTCGCCGCACGCGGCGGCAACCAAAGCGAAGACCGCGAGCATTGCGATCAAAGTCTTGAATTTCATCGGAGTGTCCCCCATAGGTACGGTCATGGATACGACCGTTAGCGACCATTGTTAGCGTTCGAGAAGTTAGCATAGTTCGGGACCGAACCATTAGACTTTCAGTTGTGCCCAGATCTTCCATCATCGAATCTCTCTGCGAAAGCTGCTCGACTCAGCCAGGCATCAAGTGCGCGCTCTAGTCATTGCTCACGAACCCGATGGCCCGGCCACGCGCATCGAAGAGCGGCTAGTGCAGCGAGGGTTCGACGTCGTCACCCACGTGATGACCCAGGTCGATGAACCCAACGTTGCCGCCCCGCTTCCCGACCTCACCAACTTCGACATCGTTATACCGATGGGATCAATCCGTTCGCTTACCCAAAAAGGCGAGATCGAATCCTGGGTCTACGACGAACTTCAGACGATTCGCGACCTCCACGAAGAGAGCAAACCAATCCTCGGGATCTGCTTCGGGGGCCAGTTAATCGCCGAAGCCCTCGGCGGTTCTGTCCAACTGGCCCCGACAACTGAGATCGGCTGGACGGTGCTCATGGACGGTCCAGACGGAGTCAACCCCGTGGGGCCAGGACCATGGCTGCAATGGCATCACGACAACATCACACCTCCACCCGATGCTCTTGTGTTGGCCGAGAACGAGACTTCGGTCCAGCTGATCCGAATCGGCAAGACTGTTGGCACCCAGTTTCACCCCGAGATCGATGTGGCTCACGTCGATCAGTGGCTTCGATTTGCCGGCGACGACTACTTGGCAAAGTACGACGTCGACCCCGACGAGTTCTTGGCCGACGTGCGCCAGCACGAGGCCGCCAACATCGCCCAGTGTCACGACCTGGTCGACTGGTTTCTCGACGAGGTTGCCTTCCCCTAATGGTGACGACCGACCACGACGGCTCGATTGCTTGGCGCGAAGCTGGACCTACAGCCCACGCAAACGGCGACCTGATGACCAGCACCGCAACAGTCGTGTTTCTGCATGGCTTGGGCGGAACTCGCACCGCCTGGGAACCGCAACTTGAAGCGCTGTCTGATGACTATCGATGCGTGGCCTGGGACATGCCCGGTTACGGGGCTTCAGCGCCATTCGAGAACCTGACTTTCACCACAACGGCAGCTGCTGTTGTGGCGCTGCTCGACGACATCGGTGTCGAGCGAGCCCACCTAGTCGGTCTTTCCCTCGGCGGGATGCATGCCCTTCACGCTGCCATCGACCACCCCGACCGCGTCGACCGAATGGTGCTGCTCGACTCGAGCCCGGTCTTTGGCCTCGAAGGCACCGACCCAGACGAGTGGAAGCGGCTTCGACTCGATGCCCTCGATCGTGGGCTTACTCCAGCCGACATGGCCCGCGGAGTGTTGACCAGCGTCGCCGGGCCTGGTCTTCGCGACACAGTTCTCGACGAGTTGGTGGCTTCGATGTCGCGGATCAGCTCGGCCGGACTACGAGCCGCAGTCGAGTGTTTACCTACTCACGATGTCAGGTCGCGGCTTGGTGAGATCGTCGCTCCGACCTGTGTCATTGTGGGCGAACACGACACCGAGACTCCTCTCTCTTACTCCCAACTGCTCGCGACCGGTATCGCTGGCGCTTATCTTGAGATCGTCGAAGGGACCGGGCATTTGTCGCCGAGTGAGGCCCCCGACATAGTCAATCGTCTCATCCGAGCCCACCTTTCAACTCCAGGAGATTCACCTCAGTGACCGGCCCGACCAACAACACAGAACAGTTCGCACAAGAGTGCGTGCAAGCCATACGTAAGCTCGGGCCCGCGTTTTCTGAACGCGCCGTCGAATACGACCGCAACGCCGCCTTCCCGTATGAGAACTTCGCCGATCTACGCGATATCGGTTTCCTAGGCCTGTGTATCCCAGAGCGGTTCGGTGGCCTTGGGGCGAACTTCTCCACCTATTCGTTGGTCGCTGAGGAGATCGGTCGTTACTGCGGCTCGACTGCTCTGACGTTCAATATGCACTCAGCCACATGTCTGCTAACCGGCCCGATTATCGATGATCTCAATCTCCCAAGCGATGACCAGGCCTTCGTCGATGAACGTCGGATTGTTTTGTACGCCGACATCCTCGAGAACGGAACCATTCATAGTCAGCCGTTCTCCGAGGGGCTTTCTGGCCGAGCCACGACCGGAATCGCCACCACCGCGACCCCAACCAAGGGCGGCTACCTGGTCAACGGCAAGAAGATCTTTGCGTCATTGTCGGAATCGGCCGGAATCCACGACGTTGTCTGTTTGGTGCCAGGAGACGATCGAGTTCGGCTGCTGGGAGTACCCGCAGGATCAGAGGGGCTCGAGATCGTTGGCGACTGGGACCCCCTCGGAATGCGGGGCACGATCTCCAAGACACTCATTTTCACCGACGTGTTCGTGCCCGCAGAAAACGAGTGGATTCCGCCAGGCGTGTTCGACCTTTTGGCTACCAGGTTTCCGTACTTCTATATGACGTTGTCGTTTGCTTTTCTTGGTTTGTCAAAGGGCGTCATGGACTTTACGCGGTCATATTTGCGCGGCGACTTCGATGGCTCCAGCCGAGCACAGCACCCTCAGAAGCAGGCACTGTGGGCCGAGATGAATGTTCGTTACGAACAGGCCAAGGCCCTTTGTTACCGAGTGGTCGAGCGCGCCGAGGTCGACCCGCACCCCGACGACGTCAAGCTGGCTTGGGCGTCGATGGTGGCGGTTATGGAAGTCGCTCCCGACCTGGCGTCGCTTGGCATCAAAACATGTGGTGGAAGGTCGATTCTGCGCCCAATGGCGCTCGAACGGATGTATCGCGATGCTCGTTGTGGTGCCACCATGTTGCCCTGGAGCGTCGAGGTCTGTATCGACCGGCTGGGGCGTTACGGATTAACCGACGACGAAGAGACCTTCGCCTAAACCGTCTTATTGGAGGCAACCGTGGCTACCGAATGGATCTGGATCGAACGATACGCCCAGCAGTTCGAGGCGTGCGCGGTGCGGCGTGGCGATACTGCCGTTGTTTTGTCAGAGACCAGAAGCAGGCCTGAGATTGTCGAAACTGCACGCCTCGCTCTTCAGTCGTTGGGGGCCAAGGTGGTCGACGTAGTTCTGGCTACCCAGCCCAATCCTGGGCCTCTCCCTATTCGCTCCACAGGTGCTTCAACTGCGGTGGCCGGGAACACCGCTGCTATAGCGGCGTGCGCGGCGGCCGATTTTGTGGCCGACTGCACCTTCGAGGGACTGCTTCATTCACCCGAGCTTGGGGCCATCCTTGCCGACGGCGCCAGGGTGCTGATGATCTCGAACGAGCACCCCGAGAACGTCGAGCGGTGGCCCCACGATCCGTCGCTGGCCGATCGCGTCGCCGCCGGTGTCGAGTTGGCCAAGGCCGCGTCGAACATGACGGTCACTTCCCATCACGGCACCGATCTCAGCGTCGACCTCACCGATGCCGTACGCGTCGGGTCCCATGGGTGGACCACCGAGTCTGGCGACATCGCCCATTGGCCAGGCGGTCTGGTGTTGATGTTCCCAGCCGTCGGCACCGTGAACGGCCGGATCGTTTTGGCGCCAGGCGACGTCAACCTTTCGTTCAAGTCGTACGTCGAGTCGCCAGTTGTCATCGATTTGGTCGACGATCATGTTGTGTCCATCACCGGCGATGGCGCCGACGCAGTTCTTCTCGATGAGTACCTTCGCTCGTTCGGCGAACCCGAGGCACTGGCTATCAGCCACGTCGGCTGGGGCCTCAACACCGGCGCCCACCGAACAGCAATGACCGCTTTCGATCGCGCCGACCACAACGGCACCGAAATGCGAGCCGTAGCTGGCAACTTCTTGTGGTCCACTGGTGCCAACGAACGAGCTGGCCGCTTCTGTCGTGGCCACGTCGACATACCCATGTTCGGCTGCACAGTAAGCCTCGACGGAACCGACGTAGTCACAAACGGCAAGCTCGTCTAAGTGGCTACTTCTTGGCAGTGACGACAAGTCGTAGACTGTCAAGAGTGAGCGGCAAGCCGAGTCGATCATTGTAGGACCGTTCATCAAACCCAGCCTCGGTTAGCCACGTATCGAACTCCTGGACTGTTGGCAGGCGTACCGAAAACTTCGATCGCCGAACCTGACCTCCGCGCCGAACTGTTCGCTCGGTTTCAATTCGCCCGGTGCAAACGTCGAAGCTAACAACATCGGTCATCGCATCGCCGCCGCGCCGCACTTCGTTCTCAGCCGGAGATGGAGTGTGTTGACGAACAAAGCCGTCGTGATGCAGCGTCTCGATGATGAGCCGTCCACCAGGTTTTAGTACGCGAGCAAACTCGGCCAGAACAGCCATATTGCCGGCGTCGTCGAAGTAGCCGAACGAGGTGAACCAACAGACCACGGCATCGAAGTTTCCAGTCTCGACCGGTAGTTGTCGAAGGTCACCGGGTCGATAGTCGACCTGCACGCCACCCTCAGCAGCACCGACTGCAGCGAGGTCGAGAAACGACTCAATGATGTCGACGCCCACAACGTCATGACCGGCTTTCGCCAGGAGGTTGGCAATACGTCCGTGCCCGCAAGGCGCATCAAGGATCGAGAGTGGATCGTCTGAACGGAGAAGCTGAAGAATCTCGGTCGTCTCTGTCTGGTTTCGATCGGCGCTTAACGACTCTTCGTAGAACCACAAATAATCGTCATTGAAGGTTCCTGCTGGATCGAAGTTGGTCATAACTCGGCGAACGAAGCACCGAGGTTCGTCATGTCATGTGGGTCGGTTGTCAGAACTTTCATACCGAGCTGATCCGCCAGCACAGCGAGGCTCGCGTCGACAACATCTCTAGTGCTCGAAACTGCACACCTTCGGCCGATGGTCTTCGCATCTCCAAAGTCACGAACCGAGACGGTTCTGAGAAGCGCTCCGAGCGCAACTTGTTTCGCCGGATCCCGCCACACTTGTGCAAGAACGGCCTCATTGGTTACTGGAACCTCGCCGCTTCTGCTCATCTCGCCGATGAGGGCCTGTATAACTCCGCGCTTGGCGGGATTGTCGAGCGCAATAAACACCCCAGCGTCAAGGATCATCGATTTGCCCAGATCTGGGCCGCACGAGACTTCTGCTCGTCAGTTGGCTTCCCCCATTCGGCCTCGGCCCACTTGATGAAGTCGTCCATTGCGTCCAGTTGGGCGTCGCGTTGGGCCAAGAGCTCGAGTGCGTCTTCCATCGCTTCACGCTCTGTCCGCCGACGCGCCGAAGTCACCTTCAGGTTGTGGAGAGCGCGTGGCCCTAGGAACATGGCCTTGCGTTTTGGTCGATTCGCTGTCTCCGGCATACGTAAAGCATACATGGTATGCCGCACGTATGCCACTCGCGAATATCGAGGTCGTTTCTAGGAAGACTCGATGCCTGATCTGGTGAACAGCGCGCCCAGGGCAACGTTTGCATCGGCAAGGGCCTCACTTCCGCCTTGTTCGCGATCGATCACACAAACGGCTGAGTCGACGATAGCTCCGAGCTCCCGCAGGTCGGTCGTAGACAGGACCACCTGACCGCCACTGGTGACGATGTCTTCGACAATCAGAACTCGCTTACCTTCGATGCTCGGCCCTTCGGCCAGCTTTGCGGTGCCGTAGTCCTTGGCCTTCTTTCGCACGAATACCGCTGGCAAACCCGACGCGTAAGACAGCGCCGTAGCCACTGGAACACCGCCAAGCTCGAGGCCAGCAAGAAGCTCAGTGCCCTCAGGAATCATGGGCACCAAATGCTCCGCGATTGCTCTGAGGAGTTCAGGATCTGACTCGAACAGGTACTTGTCGAAATAGGTGTTCGACATCGCGCCCGATCTGAGAACAAACCGACCTGATAGTTGGGCGACAGCGCCGATGTGTGATGCGAGAGTGCTCAATTCCATGCTGGTGTTTTACTCCCTTCACTAGGATCAAACCCCAAATTGGTGAGATTAGCCACGGCGGGTGTGGCCAGGTCCATCAATTTGGTGTTGGTACGAGCACGCTCATGGGTTTACTGATCTTGTTGGTGTCAGCCCGACCGACTACCGCGACCGATTGGGCCCGACATCGAGCCATGTACCTGGTTGTTACCTATTCATGGCTGGCATCGACAGGTCCAACAAGAGCATTCTGGGAGAAGCGTGACCCGGCGTTGGTTCGTAGGATCAGCCCATGATCACGAACGTGTCCCTTTCGACCGTGTGGGTTAATGACCACGACGAAGATGCCGCCGCCATGCAGCGGTTGCTCGACAAAGGCTCGTTGCCTGCCGTCGGGTTGATGACTGACAACTGCCAAGCGACGTTCGAACAACTGAAGGCCAGAGGCGTCGAGTTCTTGCAAGAACCAGCCGAGCGGCCTTACGGGGTTGAGGCCATGATTCGCGACAACAGTGGTAACTGGCTGGTCCTGATCGAGCGTAAGGAATACACGGGCGGCGACTTCGGCCCCGGCGCGGCACAATAGCTGGATGACAACCCTCAACCTCGACCACTTCATCGAGCTCGAAACACTAGTGTGGGAAGCTCTAGTCACTGGCGACCCGGCGGCCGACGAAGCAGTGCTTTCGGACGACTTCCTCGGTGTTTATCCCACCGGATTCGCCAACCGCGACGAGCACACCGGGCAACTGACCGACGGCCCGACCGTTGCTAGCTACGAGTTGAGTGAGCAACGGACGTTCGCTGTGTCGGATGCGGCGGTCATGTTTTGTTACCGAGCCGACTACACCCAAATCGTCGATGGGGCTGTCTCAGAACCCGAGGCCATGTACGTCAGCTCACTGTGGTGCGACCGAGATGGCACCTGGGTCAACACCTTCAGCCAGGACACCTCAGCGATCTAGTTACTCTCGGTTAGCTAGATCAGCGGCAAAGCACTCTACATGGTCTTCGAGCGCGGCGAAGGCAAGGACGGGATCGTCGCTGAAGTTCGGGATCTGCCACTCGATTGGAGACTTCGACGTGGGCAGATCGTTCAGTTCACAACCGAGGTTGACCACGATGTCGGCGCGGGCGAGATCGTCGGGAGTCACCTTTCGCGGGTCTTGGGCCGGAGGAAGGTTCTCGGTTACTAGCCGTTCGCTCACTATTGGAAGCACGAAGGGGTCGGGATGGGTTCCGGCCGTGGCAATCGAAACGTCAAGACCACGACTGCACGTTTCGCGGGTCAGAAACGCGGCGGCGATTGCGCTCTTGGCTGCATTGTGCGGGCATAGGAAGATGATGTTGGTTGCCATGTGGAATGTCCTCTGTTGGTTGTTGGCGGATCGACAGCGGGCTTACGCGACGAGGAACTGATGAAGGATCCCGACTGCCGCGGCGACACCAACAACTCTCAGGGTTGCGACGTTGAACCTGAAGATGGCGACAGCGGCGCCGATGGCTATTGCTGAGGCGGCCCAGTTCGCCGACGAGAGTTCAGGCTGATACAGCAACGCGCCGAACCCGCGTCGTTCCTTTACCGTGCCGAACAGCGTGAACAGCCCAAACCAGATCGTCAGGTTCAACACGACTCCCACCACCGCTGCGGTAACCGTCGAGAGGGCCGACGTCAGAGCGACCTTGCCTCTCAGATGTTCGATGAATGGAGCGCCGAGAAAGATCCACAGAAACGACGGGATAAAGGTGACCCAGGTAGCAATCACCGCGCCAGACATTCCGGCCTGTAGCGGCGACAACGAGCCTGGCTCGCGATACGGCCCCATGAACCCGACGAACTGAACGACCTGAATTAGTGGGCCAGGTGTCGACTCTGCCATGCCAAGACCGCTGATCATCTCGCCTGGATCGAGCCATCCGAATGTGTTCACCGATTCTTGGGAGATGTACGCGAGCACCGAATAGGCACCACCGAAAGTAAGCGCCGCCGAAGTTGAAAAGAACCAGGCAACGTGCACGAATACTGAGCCCTTGCCTAGGACGACAAGCAGGATCAATACCGGCCCGAACCACAACCCAAGCCCGATAGCCAGAACCCTGAGGGCCCTCCCCCACGACGGCCGCCCGAGCGCCAGGTCTTCATCGCCGACAAGAACGCCGCAATCATTTTCTACCGAGTCTTCGTCCTTGCCTTCGATGAGGTTGAAAAGGTCTGGTCGCATCGTTCCACCCACGAGGCCGGTCACAGCCGCAAACGCGACAATCAAGGGGAACGGCAGCTCGAACACAAAGATTCCAACAAACGCGGCGGCCGAGATACCCAACACGACCGGGTTCTTGATCACTCGTCGACCAATCCGAACGACGGCGCTGGCCACGACGGCGATTACAGCAGCCGAGATGCCGGAGAACAGCCCGTTGACCCAGGTCAGATCGCCATAGGCGGCGAACAGAATGCTGAGCACCGTGATCGAGACGAACCCGGGAAGAATGAACAGTGCGCCGGCGAACAGCCCACCGGCCGGGCCACGCAGGAGCCAGCCCAGATAGGTGGCGAGCTGCTGGGCTCCTGGCCCTGGAAGCAACATGCAGTAGTTGAGTGCATGCAAGAAGCGTCGTTCGCCGATCCATTTTAGTTTGACCACGATCTCGTCGTGCATGACGGCGATCTGTCCAGCGGGCCCACCGAAACTGTTGACGGCAACGGTGGACCATGCCGCGATCCATTGGGATCGGGCGATGACATCGCCAGGCCGCACGGTGACTTCGTGTGCGTGTTCTGAGCTTTGACCTTGTAACCGTGGTTTCATAGTTCATACACTGTAGAATTGTAACCATGGTTACGCAACCACTTCAAGAATGGGTTCTCCTGAGCTATCGCATTCCGCGCGATCCATCGACACCTCGAATCGCCGTTTGGCGCAAGCTGAAAGACCTCGGGGTGGCCCAGATCGGCGACGGGCTCGTGGCGCTACCTAACGATGCCCGAACCAAGGAACATCTCGAATGGGTTGCCGCCTCTGTCATCGAGGCCGACGGCGAAGCGATCGTGTGGATTGCAACCCCATCGGGGCGACGCAACAGTTCCAAACTCGCCCAAGAGATGCGCGAAAGCAGAGACACCGAGTATGGCGAGCTACTAGCAGACATCGAAACCTCTAGCCAGGCGGGGCCTCGGACGGTTCAACGCTGGCGAAGGGAGTGGCGCCGAATCGATCGACGCGACTACTTCAGAGCCCCACTGCGAGATCGGGCCAGATTGGCGATCGCCGAGGCCGCACAATCGACGACGCCGGGTTCCAACCCTCCACAATCAGCTGAGGTCAAGAAGTGAAGTGGGCTACAAGATCGGGCATCCACGTTGACCGGGCCGCATCGGCATGGCTTATCGCCAACTACGTCGACGCCGAAGCAAAGTTCTTGTATGTGGATGACCTCGACGACGTTCCCGACGGCGCGACCCCGTTCGACATGGTCGGCTGCGAACTCAGCCATCGTGGCCCAGACATCACCTTCGAAACCATCTTGCGCGACTACGACCTAGACGATCCGGTCCTGTGGCGAATTGCCGAGATCATCCATCAGGCCGATGTCGAGGACGATCGATTCGACGCACCAGAAGCAGCCGGCTTCGACACGATTATCAGGGCGCTTGGGCTCGATCACGGCGACGAGGATGTTCGAACCATCACCGCAACAATCCTCACCAGCCTCGAGATCTATTTGCGTCGAGAGACCCTTGGCACAGCGCCGTAGCTCTGGCAGATTCTCGGGTCCGGACAGCGATACCCGAACCCATTAGGCGAGTCGCTCAAATGGCGCTTCTAGCTGGTACTCGTGATAGGCCCTGCTGGAAGACTGACGACGGAACCGTTGCCGAGCCGCACAACCGCCGAGCCGCCAGCCCGTCCGACGAAAGCCATCAAGCTTCCGTTAGGCGAGGAGCGGTACGGGTCGAGCTCAAATGTGTAGATGCCCGGGTTTGGCAGGGTGAGGGTTATAGCCATCGACGCGCCGGTCGCTACGGCGACACTGTCAGATGTGTAGTCGTCGGGAATCTCCCAGCCATCCTCGAACGTTATCTCCGCGACGAGGTTGCCTGAGCGATCAAGAACCCGAGCATCTACGGCAGGGTGAATTGGGTCATCAGTCGGCAGTTTGATCGTGGCCGTGATCGGAGCGGTCGTCACGAATCCGGCGGCATCGACGGTGGGAAGGTCACGCAGCTCAGCGGTAATTGTGGGCTGAAACACGTCAAAGCCATAGAAGCCACTGAGATCATCGACGAGGTAGTATCCGCCGTTTGACCCGACCACGATTGACACGATGTTGATGCCCGCGTCGACGACAAGGGGTAGCTCGGGGAACCCACCGCGGTAGCCTGCATCGCCGAATGCGAATACTCCACCATCGGATCCGACCATCAGGTACCCGGCTCCGCCAGCGGACCTCGACGCGGTGGCAATTGGCGATACTAGATCGTCACGGTGGACGAGCTGCGGTAACGAGCCGTGGAAACCGGCATCACCGAACGCGAAGACACCCCCGTCGGCAGCGAACAACCAGTAGCCATTCCCGGTGCTGGTGGAAGCGATTGCAACAATGGGCCTAACCAGGTTCAAGCCACCGAGCGATCCATAGAACCCGGCGTCACCAAACGCGAACACGCCCCCATCGGCGGCCACTATCCAATAGCCGAGGCCTGAGGCAGTTGCAACCATGTCGACGGGAGGCTGATCTAGAGCAAGTTCGGCGAGATCTCCATAAAAGACCGACGTTCCAAACGCCTGAACCTCGCCGGTTTCGGACATGATCCAATAACCGTCGAACAACGGCGCGGCCTCGATCGTTTTGGCTCGGAAGTCGTCACCGATGGCGTCTCCAAAGCTTGGATCGCCGCTAACAACACCGCTCGGACTGACGAACCAGACGCCGAATGAGTTCGACTCAGCGGCCACCGCACTGTCAGTACTGGGCAGCACAGCGACTGCAGACATTAGAAGCGCCAACAAGATGACTCTCGACCTCAGCACCATCGACTTGATCACCAACACCGGCACGTTCCCAATCGTTGATGTTCGACGCTAGTTGGGAAGGTGGCCTGCCGCCAGTCGCTCTACCCGAGGGTTGCGGCGACGTGGGCTTCGAGCTTGTCGAGAGCCATAGCCCAACCACTTCCACCCGGAGAGTCGGCAGGAACACCGATGTGGGTCATTGTCATCTTGGTGCTGTCGCCAAGATCGACCAGTTCGACCACAACCTCGGTGGTTTCGGGGTGATCGGCAGGCATCCCCATGTCGGCTGGCGAGATGACGTTGCCGTCTTCGTCGGACATGCTCTCGGTATAGACGAGCCGTTCGTTCTCAATAACCTCGCGGTACTCGCCACAGAACCACATCTGCATGGTTCCGTTTGGCGTCTCCATCTCCATGCACACCAGGCGCTTGCCCCCGACCCGGACGTCCATCTTGGCCACCGGAATCTTGGCTCCTGTCGGACCGTACCAAGCCTGGAAGTGCTCTGACTCTGTCCACATCGACCAAACAAGATCGACTGGGGCGTTGAAGGTGCGCTCGATAACTACGGACTTGGTCTCGGTCATTTGGTTTCGCTCTCTTTGCTTGGTTCTGTGCTGTCTTGATTGGTTGATCGATCGGGGTCTTGAAGCTGCTGGATGTAGTCGTCCATGCGATCGAAGCGGGCTTCCCAAATTGGGCGATAGTGCTCGGTCCAGTTGGCGACCTCCCTGAGCGGTGCCGCGTCGAGAGTGCACGGGCGATATTGAGCCCTTCTTCCCTGGACCACCAGACCAACCCTTTCAAGCACCTTGATGTGTCTCGATACTGCGGGCAGAGTCATGTCGAATGGTTCTGCGAGTTCGTTCACGCTGGCTTCACCGCGGGCGAGGCGGGCCAGTATCGCCCGACGCGTCGGATTGGCTAGAGCCGCGAACGTTTCGTCGAGTTGTCGCTCCATCAGTGCTGTCGACATCTGAGTCTCCTTAGTTAACGGTCTTATTAATTAAGAGACCAGTTAACTATAATCGAAGACAAGAGTCAACACCATGCAGCGGCGACGGTTGAGAGCCTTCTACCATTTAAATGGCAACCGAATGGTAGTTTTCAGCCATGAAAGCTGCCATCGATGCCTCCGGTCGAATCGTCATACCTAAGAAACTCAGAGATGAAGTAGGCCTCACGCCAGGCCCGATCGAGATCGTCAGCGATGGTTCGTCGATCCGAATCGAACCGGTGGTTTTCAAAGGACTAAGCGAGATCGGTTCGCGTTTGGTGATCCCGGCTTCAGATAACGCAATAGACGACGAAGACGTGTCGGACTTGCGGCACGCCGATCAGCAGTAGAGCGGGTGGTTCTCGATCAGACCAGCGTTGCGCTCGTCGACACCAGCGCTGCTGTTGCGTTGGTCGTAGCCGATCATGCTGCACATGGGGGCACGTGGGAAGCTCTGTCGAAACGACAACTCGGACTAGCAGGCCACGCCTGGTTCGAGACATATTCGGTTCTTACCAGGCTGCCGGGACCAAACCGCCGCGATGCAAGCACAGTCGCAACACTGCTCACCGCCAACTTCCCACACACCCGCTTCCTTGACGACAAAGCAACTGAGCGGCTGACCCAACTACTGTCGGGTCTCGGGGTGTCGGGCGGTGCCGTTTACGATGCACTGGTGGCCAGTGCAGCTATCCAGCACGATCTGGTTCTGATCAGCCGGGATCCGCGGGCTTGCGACACATATCGAAGTGTCGGAGCCGAGGTCGAGTTCCTTGAGTAGTCCACTCTGATGGGTTCGCTTCTTGTTATCACTGGTCCACCTGGGTCGGGAAAATCGACTGTCGCCCGCGAGTTGGTTCAGACCCTGTCGCCGAGTGCGTTGGTCGAGGGTGACGCATTTTTCGGGTTCCTGGCCAGCGAAGCAATCGAACCTTGGCGGCCCGAAGCCCATGCCCAGAACGAGGTTGTCACCGAAGCCAGCGCCATCGCGACGGGTCGCTTCGCGGTCGACTACGACACCGTGTTCGATGGGATCGTGGGGCCCTGGTTTCTGCCGACGTTTGCCAGTGCTGTCGGATTAACCACGTTCGGCTACGTGATCTTGTTGCCGCCAGCCGAGGTCTGCGTGTCTCGGGTAAAGAGCCGCGAGCGGCACGGATTCTCCGACGAAGCCGCGACCCGTCACATGCACAACCAGTTCGACGAAGCAGAGGTAGACAGCCGCCACATCATTCGAGGCGACATCAATCTGGCGACCCTGCTCGACGAGGTAACGCTTCGACGTGGACGCGAGCAACTCACATTCGATTGTCCGTTGACCCAATAGCATATTCATGCCACATTTATGGCATGAACCGGACTCGTATTAGCACCACCGTCGACAGCGAGCTGCTCTCCGAGGCACGAAGAGCAGCTCCGGACTCCGCCGATGCCCAGTTGATCGACACCGCCCTCTTGGCACTGCTTCAGCAACATCGAGGTGCTGTAATCGATAGAGCATATGCGGCGACTTATGCCGAGCACCCAATCGATACACCAGATGATTGGGGCGACCTCGCGTCGTTCAACGAAGCCGCAGCACGCACATGACTGATCTACCGAGGCGCGGCGAAGTGTGGTGGTGCGAGCCGCCCGAAATCGGACGCAGGCCAGTGGTCGTGCTGTCGCGCGACGCGGCAATCCCACGCCTTCGCCGGGCCATCGTCGCGCCATGCACGACCACCATTCGCAACTTGCCAAGCGAAGTCAAACTCGAACCCGACGACGACCCGATCGATCGCTTGAGCGTCGTCAACCTCGACTCGGTCGAGTCGGTTTCGGTTGGAGTCCTCATCGAACGAATCGGCGTGCTGAGCAGCTCACGAATGCGCCAGGTTTGCTCTGCGCTGGCAGTCGCAACCGGTTGCTAGATCGTCAGAGCAGGCCGAAGTCGTGAAGTTGACGAGTCAAAGTCTCGACTCCAACGAACTGGCGGGCCTGCATCCCGATCTCGAGCGGTCCGCCTAGTTTCGACTCTGAGTCATCGGTGAAGAACACCTTGGTGGGATCTACGTCGAGGCGGTCACATACGTACTCAAAGGCTCGGCGATCGGGTTTGGCGAAGCCGATCTCAGAAGTACTGAAGATGGCGTCGAAGCGGTCGGCGAGTCGGAGTTCGATCATCTCGGCTGGGATGGTGTCGGTTCCGTTGGTGAGCACCGCAACGGTTACGCCACAGTCTCGCAGTTCATCCACGACAACCATTAGCTCCTCGTCGACGACGGCCGGTACGGCGAGCCAGTCTTGAGCGGCGCCGGGGTTGTTTATCTTTCGCCCGACCTCGACGGCCCATTCGGCCCGGGTGATCTGGCCGGTAACCACGCTGTGAAGTAGGTCTGTTTCGAACGCGGCGACAAGAATCGCGCCGTCCGCCAGGCCCGCCACAGCCTCGACTCTTGATACGTACTCGGTGTCGAAGTGGCGCACGACTCCATCTAGATCGAGAAGCACAGTCGTGATCCCGCTGCTACGACAACTGGCCATTGGAGCGACCATTAGAGCGAAAGGTGAAGCCGGAGCGCGTCATCTAGTTGTTCCAGCACCCCAGAAGGGACCTCGCCAACTACTCGCCCCAATCGTTGCACCGAGATCGACCGTGTCTGCTCTGTTTGTGCCTTCGAGTCAACTCCAAGACCTGATTCGCGAGCGCTCAGCAAGGTCTGGAACGGGTAGACACGTTCGATATTGGAGGTGATGGGCACAACGGTGATTACCCCGCGGCCGAGCCGGGCGGCGGTCGTGTTGGCTCCGTCGTTGCTGACGAGCACTGCCGGCCGGGTGTTCGCGGCCTCAGCACCAACTGCGGGGTCGAAGGCTACGAGCCGAATCTCACCTCGTTTCATCATGACCAATCAGACCGTCACCGACGACCGTTTCCCACGCAAAGGAGTGGCCTTGCTCGTCCCACTCGGCGAAGGCCTCGGCATAGTCGGCCGTTAGCTGCGAAGCCCGAAGAAGTCTGATCGCTCGCTGCAACGCTGCCGATCTAGATCCAACGTTGTGACCAATCACGTATGTGTCGAGAAACGCCACATCGTCGTTGGGGATGCTAACACTAAGTTTCATACCCGTGATCCTACCTTGGTCGTACCCGTGTGCCTACCCTTGGTACCCCGGTATCATTGCAGTACCATCGATAGTTGTGGCTATGACCCTGCGACTTACTGATGATGAGCACGCGGCATTAAAGGCACGGGCCAAACTCGAAGGCATCTCGATGCAAGAAGCGGCGCGACGTGCGGTTCGCGAGTTCGTATCGCGTTCTGTGCATCGCGACCGGGTCGGGGTGGCGGCCGAACTAATCGGCGATCGACATGCCGAAGCTCTTCGCCGACTAGGCGAGTGACCGACGTTATCGAGTACCTCGACCTCGATGACGTGCTCGAACTGGCAGTTCGACTTCTTGGCGAACCAGTACCGATTCGCGACGTGGGCCTACTCGAAGCGGCCGTAGCCCGCCCGAGAGCGACGGCGTTTGGCCACGACGCCTACCCAGACACACTGACAAAAGGCGCGGCCCTGCTTCATTCGGTCGTCAAGAACCACGCCCTCATCGACGGCAACAAAAGACTCGGTTGGTTAGCGACCGCAGTTTTCCTCGAACTCAACAATGCGAGCGTCGCCGAAGCCTCGAACGATGATGTCTACGACCTCGTGATCAGGGTCGCCTCTGCCGACATCGAAGTCGCGGATATCGCAGCGGAACTAGCAAGACTCGCCGGCGACTAGCGCTGTTAGCCGGTCGGACCCACCCGGCAGCTTCTTGGCCAGGTTGCTAGTCGGGCTGACCGCCCGCCAGACCGGAGTCACTTCGTCGGTGGCCGCGCCCGAATCGAGGGCTTCGAAGCTCAACTCGGCCACGATGCGGAGGTTCATTCCGGTCATGACTGGGCACGAGCCGTCGGCACCGTGACGCTTGGCCAATCGAACCCGCAGCTCGGACAAGTCGATCGAGGCGCCCAAATCGACCTCGTTGATCTCACGTTCGATGTCTTGTGGGCTCGGGATCAGCACCGATGTTCCTGGGTTGAGGTCGGCGAACCGTTTCTCGTTGACCCTCGTGTAAGTCGGTCGAGCCGAATCGAAACGTTGTTGCCACGACGTCGCCATCAGTCGACCTCTTCGGCGTCGATCGGAAACAGAATCTCGGTGAGGATGTCGTCCTCGGCCACGTCGTCGGGGCTGTTGAGGTAGATCTCGCGGGTCGGCCCGACCACCCTGTGTCCGTGCTGTTGGATCCACGCCCACACCGCCGCATGGGACTCGCCCATGTTCTCATATGAACCTCCGTGGATCACCGACGCAGTCACGTCAGCAGGCAGTTCGATCACCTGGACACCATCGTCAGATTTGTCTAACGAGACAGCCGTCGCGATCGGTACGCACATGGAGATGTTGCCAACCGTGTCGCCATCGGGCACTTCGTGGAAGATAGTGAACGGAGCGCCGCTCGGGTCGATGTCGCCGCGGTTTAGAGCCTCCATGACCTTGCCGAAGCCGAGAGGAATATGGTTGAAGATTTTGGCGTGAGTTGTTTCTGTACGCCATGCGGCTGCGATCTGGGCTGGGTTGGATTTGACCGTGATGTCTCTGGTCATGATGAACTCTTTCAGGTCGATGCGGCGCTTGAGTTCCTGCGCCTGGCGGTTGATCTCGTCGCGTTCTTGGTTCAACGCGGCGAGGTGTGACATCAACAATCGTTCGGGTTCATCGCCATCGAGGGTCTCGGCGATCTGCGACAACGGCATACCGACCATCCGGAGCGAACGAATCGCATCGGCTCGAGCGAGCTGCTCAAGTCGGTAATACCGGTAACCAGACTGCGCGTCGATGTACGCCGCAGATAGCAGCCCCGACTCGTCGTAGTTCCGCAACGACTTCACCGACAGGCGAGAAGCACGGGCGAATCGTCCGATCGGCATCAACATCACGTCATCACCATGCAGCCTCCCCATGAGGGAGAGTCAAGCCCAAATGTCCAATTTCACGAAATGGGCCGACCAATCGTTGCGGGGCGAACGAGGTCAGCAGCCGCTTGTCTTCCAGGACTCGAGGGCCCATCCATCGTCGAAGGGAATCGCGTGGACTAACACGCCGAACACATTCTCGAACCCGCTGGTGCCATAGAACATGCTGCCATCGCCGAATTGCATCTCAAGGTATCCGTGTTGGGGAAGTGGAATCCCGACGTCGAGGTCGGTTCTCGAAACGAGCTCTTCGAGAACCGCTGCAGCGGTTTCATAACGAACGGAGTCGCGGATCTTCGCGCCGTAGTTCGGCAAACCGGCGGCGTCACAGGCAACTATCGACGGAAGCAACGTGATGGCCACGCTGCCCACAACGAGTGGCCCATCGGTAGAAACAACAACCGCGGCACGAATGGCATCGTCGACAAGCCGAGCCGCCTCTAGCTCCTCTGGCAGGCTGCCGAAATCGCCTGGTGGGCCTGCATCGATAACGTCACGCGGGAACTGCAACGGACAAATGTTCCGCGCGGAAAGCCATATCGACTGAGCAGCGCGCAATACGAGATCCGGGTCGGCGACGTCGCCGCCGTCCGCTTCGATGTAGGTCCGAGCCAAGTCGTCGTTCACGTCGCGGTCCGAAAGGTCGACCGAACATGCCTCGTCGATTCGGTTCATATTGACTTCATCGTTTTCGAAGTTGCGCATCAATCCGGTGAAGTTGATCCAGTCGTTGGCCCAGAGCTCTAGAGGCGGTGGAAGAACAGAAGGCGACGGCACCAGGGAGGATGTTGTTGCCATCACCTCCAGCTCGTCGGTGGGTGCGCTGTCGACGGGACTTGCCTCGACTGGCGCACTAGTCGTGACCGACGCGCTCGTCTCCACCGGTGGTGACGCAGCTATCACGTCACTCGTACTGTTCGAGCGGTTGGTCGAATACCAGACGCTCGCTAACAACCCGCCGACCACAAGCACCACTGCTGCGGTGGCGAACACTGTAGATCGACGCCGCCTTGGACCAGCTCGTTGACCCTCCCCCACTTCGAGCGCGTTCACTCCTAGCAACTCCACTCGTGGCAACTGCACCCCTGGCAACTCCGCTGCGAGCGGATCTGGTTCAGCGCCCAAACCGGCCCTCATCTTCGACGATTCGACAGCGATTTCCCGACGTACTATCTCGCGCTGCTCCTCGGTGTGAGCTTCGCTCGGGCCATCGAGTTTTGGCTTGTTTCTCGCCATTGCGTCGTCGATGTCCATCAGGGAGACTCCCTCGAGTTGGGTTCGTCTAAGAGTTGACCGGAATCGTCGAGCAGTTCCCGAAGTCGCCCTCGGGCACGCGACATTCTTGAACAAACCGTCCCAATTGGGATCGCCAAGGTCTCGGCAATCTGGGCATAGGAGCGCTCCTCCCAAGCGAACAGGACAAGCAACTCGCGATCATCCCGCCTGAGCTTTTGGAGTGCACCCCGCAGGACCTCCATCTCGCTGGCGATCTGGTCGGCATCGTCGACGAGGTTGGTTGGATCCGGCTCTTCGGTTACCGCTACCACAGCTGCTCTGACGAAGGCGCGCCGAGCCCGACCCTCGCTCCGCAACCGAGTGCGCAACATGTTCGATGCAATGCCATACAACCAGGAACGAACTTCGCCACGCTCCGCGTCAAAGTGGGAACGCTGCGCAAATGCCGCCAGAAACACCTCGCCAGATACTTCGTCAGCGATGTTTGGCCCAGCCAGACGAGCAAGATAGGTCCACACCACTCGGTAGTTGCGGTCGAAAATCGCCTCGAAGCGGTCGGGGTCGTCGACCGAGGCTCGCATCGCAGTTGCATCGGAGTCCACACCAACACTTTGCCGCACAATTGATGAAGTTCCATGATCGCCAGCGGTCCTAAGCTGCCAATACCTGCGCTGACGGGAACCTTGCAAGAAGCGCCAACTAACCGCTGGAAAGTGAGCCCGCGATGAAACCGCCGAACCGGGACCGGGTCACCAAGCTCTATCTCGAGGGAGTCGAGGCGATCGAGCGAATCACAGCTTCGATCGACGGAACAGACTGGTCCAAGCCTGCTTGCGAGGAGTGGACTGCGGCCGAGACAGCGAGACACCTCGTTGGTGCTATCGACTGGAACTCCCACTGGTTAGATCGTGCGATTGACGGCGAATAGAGTCGTCCCTTTGCCGAAGCCGAGATGGACACCCGAAACTCAGCTGCAATCGCGGAACTACGCGACCTTGGCGGACCTGAAGCGATCGAGCGCTTCGCCACGGGCGCCCGCTCGTACAGCGATCGGGCCCAACAACATTGGGACCTGCCACACGCCTATCCATTCGGAGTTGTCACGGTCGGGTTGCATCTAGGTATAGCCGCCACCGAATGGCACCTTCACGCCTCGGATCTCTCTTTGGGCGACACCAAACACCAGCCCACCGACCCCGCAGCGCTCTTTACCGCCGCTGGCGCCGCAGTGGCCACTGGCACTGGCGGCTTGCAAGGGCGGCTGCTCGGCCTCGTCATCCCGTTGGCCGCTAAGCGATCGCCATGGGCCACGCTTCTCAAGAAGTCTGGCCGACGGTAGTTCGTTTGGAACGAGAACGCCGAACTGCTCAAAGTCGTCCAAGGCCTGGTACGAAACGCCCAACACTTCGGGCGTATTCGCCATAGGTCGTGCCGTGGAGACCGGTGAGGTGAGGCTCCTCGACGAACCGGACCTGTAGTTGTATCGAGACTGCCAGCATGGCAAAGCCCGTGATCGAGATCGCGTTTGGCACCGTTAGGACGAGACCAAACGCGGCGACCATGATTGCGCTGAAGATCGGGTTGCGGACGAGGCGGAAGAACCCGGATGTGACCAGCCCCGTTTTCTCGCTGGCACCAACTCCGACGCGCCATTCGTCGCCCATCCCCATCTGCGCCGCGAAAGTCATCATCACGCCAAGAACGGCAATGGCGAGGCCTACTCCGCGAACCAGACCGCTCGATGTCAATGGACTCAGGCCCGCGAGTTCGACAATCGGCGCCCCAACCGACCCGGCAGCGGCAACGACAAGGAGCCAGCCCGCTATCCACTCAAGCGAGCCGATTCTTGCTTTCGCGAAGCTGGTGCGTACGCCGCTGTCGCCGGTTCGACGTTTTTGCACCACGCCCCTCAACACAAAGACCAAGCCAAACATGGCCACGACCACAACGAGCGCAGCGACAGCCATCATGGCCGCCCGTCCAGGTCGGCGTGGTCGCTGTCGATTTCAAGTTCGATGCCAACGAGATCACTAAGCGCGTGAGCGAG
>CAZMUM010000033.1:0-61889 GCA_964569385.1 uncultured Acidimicrobiales bacterium | reverse complement strand
GGTGGGCCTTCTGGTCGGGCCGAACGTGAACGTTTGGCTCGCGCTCAACGGTTAGAAGCCCACCCTGACGTTGCTGCGGCGTTGAATGCCGGTCGTATTAGTACTGAACAGGCTGACGCGATCATGAAAGCCGGGCTTCCAGCCGACGTAAAGGGCCGGCTGTTGGCTGATGCTGTGTGTCAGACGACTGATGAGACGTTGGCCGCTATCAAAGCAGCGATTGTGGCTGCCGACGGCGATGATGCTGAACGAAAGTTTCGTCGCCAACGGAACCGTCGCAAAGGGCTTTGTGGTGTCGATGAACATGGGATGACATGGATCAACATCAACTTCGATCCGATCATCGGTGCTGCGTTTATGGAAATGTTTGATCGGGAAGTCAGACGGCAGTTCCAGATAGACAAACTCGAACCCAACCCGCTGAAGCTTCGCAGTCCATACAAGATCGGTGCCGACGCCTGCACCGTCCTATTCGGAATCAGCCCAGAAACCCTCACCATCCACGACATCACCAACGACATCACCAACCAAAACCACGACACCACCACCGAAAACGGCACCGCTGGCGAAGACGAAACCGCCCGAACCGACGCCCCTACCAACGATGCCGACTCCAAAGACACCCCCGGAACCAACGTCACCGGCCAAGACGACACTACCCACGATGCCAGCCCTGAAGATGCCAACTCCGACAATGCCGATCCTGACACTGCCACCACCGAACCCGCCAGGTCAGCCGGTTCTTCTGTAGCTAGATCTTCTGCATCGGATTCTTCTGTATCTAGACCTGACAGTCGTAACAGTCGTGGGTCTGGCCCGACGGGTGGGCATCGGGTCAACCTCACCATGGACCTCTCGATGTTCGGTGACCCTGAGGCTTCGGCCTACACCCAACACGGCCAGCCGGTGCCGGTATCGGTATTGAACAAGATCCTGTGTAACGCCGAAATCCTCCTATGGATAACTGACACCACCAGCCGACATCCTGGCCGCTATCAACTAGAGACAGCCGAACCGTACGCCACAGAAATCCAGAAACAATGCCTAACCGTCCGCGACCGATGCTGTGTGTGGAAAGGCTGCAACATGCGAGCCACACGCTGCGACGCCCACCACCTCACCTTCACCCGAGAAGGCGGCAAAACCAACATCAACAACCTGGCATTGCTCTGCCCCACCCACCACACCTGGCTACACCAAATGGGCGCCCACCTCCGGGCAGGCGACCATCCACACCAATGGGTCCTCGAACAAGACCACACAGGCCACCTCATCGACAAATGGACCAACCCACCCCCACCACCCAAACCGGGCTCAGCATCGAACAGAACCTCGGACACAGGCCACAACCCAACGGCCAACGCCGACCCAACACGGGTCAACGGGCAATCGAGAGGTCGACCCCACCCAACCGGCGCCATCAAGCCCCAGAGCGACAAACCTGATCCAAACGAACCACTCGAACCCGACCGATTCGAACCAATAGATCTACCACCCCGCTGGTAGATCAGGCCGAGCCTAAGCCAGGAACGTTGCCGGATCCGTGGCTGGCTGTGTCATGGGAGAATTGGTCATGGCAATAGGCATTCCCCGACGAGAGTTCGGTTGGTGGGATATGTTCGTCCACCCCGGCGACGACCCGCGTGCCGATGGTGGGTGTGACAACGACGAACCCTCTGTCCTCCTGGGGTTCCTCTCAGATCGACGCCTAACCCTCGAGATAAAGAGCGCAGGGCTGAACGCCCAGCACCTCGGGCACGCCGACCTCATCCGCGAGCGGATCGACGGGCGCGTAGGCCAATAGACACACAGCATTCGTCCCCGAGCTAAAGCGATCGCCTACTACATCTCAATCGGCCGGGTCAGCTGTGGCCACAAAGACCGGGATCTCGCGATCGGTCTTGGCCCCATATTCGGTGTAAGGCGCAAAGGCCGCTTCACCGCGAGCAAACCAGACGGCGCGCTCGTCGCCTTCGACTCGACGTGCTGTTGCGGCGTAAGGCTCGGGCCCGTCCTGCATGGTGATCTTGGGGTCGGCCATCAGGTTGTGAAACCAGTCTGGATGTTCGGGCGCTCCGCCCTTGGATGCAATCAACGCGTATTCGCCTTTGTGCTCGACACGCATCAGCGGAACCTTTCGGGGCGAACCCGATTTGTGTCCGGTGCAGGTCATCACGATGATAGGTATTCCGGTGTCGCGCAGGGTGTTTGCTTTGGAGCCGTTCGACTCTTCGTAGGCGGCGGCCTGTTCGGCCACCCAGTCCCATTTACCCATTTGGCGTCTCCTTCGTTCGTCTAGTCTCGCACAAAGGCTACGCTCGAAAGCTCGCAACCGAGAGGGTCAATCGATGTCGACAAGTTCGTCCACTAGCGCCATCGCCGCGATTACCCGCAGCGGCTTCGCTCACGAGATCATCGATTGCGATCCCGACCTTGCCGATACCGCAGCGTTCTGCAACCACTACGGCTACAGCCTCGACGAGAGCGCCAATGCCATCTTGTTGGTGGGAAAGTCCGACCCTCCCGTGTACGCGATGTGTGTAGTTCTTGCCACAACCCAGGTCGACGTCAACAAGGTGGGTCGTAAGAAACTCGGCGTTCGGAAGGCATCGTTCGCACCCCCAGAGTTGGCTTCAGAACTCACCGGGATGACCCTCGGCGGGGTCACCCCGTTCGGCAAACCGGCCGATCTGGCGCTTTGGATCGACTCTCGGGTGATCGAACTCGATCGGGTCATAGTTGGCGGCGGCTCCCGCGACAAGAAGCTGTACATCGATCCGGCCGCTCTATTGAGCCTCCCGAACAGCGAGGTTGTAGAAGGTTTAGGGCGCGAACGTCCTCCTCAACCACACAAAGGTGAATCATGACCAGAGTATTCGTCCACGGAGTGCCCGAAACGGCTGCAATCTGGACCGGCATCATTGCGGAGCTATCGGCTCTCGGGGTAGACGATGTCGCCGTGGTATCACCGCCAGGGTTCGGTGTAGCCGCGCCAGACGGCTTCGAACCGAACATGGATAGCTACGTCCAATGGCTGGTCGGCGAAGTGGAGCAGTACGACGGACCCGTCGACTTGGTTGGCCACGACTGGGGTTGTGGTCATGTGCTCGGCGCAGCGATAGCTCGTCCGGACCTAGTTCGGTCATGGGCCGTCGACGTACTCGGATTGACTCATCCCGACTATCGCTGGCACGACACCGCCCAACAGTGGCGAACTCCCGACGTCGGCGAGCAGGTCTTGGGTGGCATGACCGACTTGGCGGCGGCCGACCTCGCCGCGTTCTATGAAGCGTTGGGGCTCGATGCCTCAACTGCGTTGAGCATGGCCGAGGCGATGGACTCCGAAATGGTGCGATGCATCCTTGGCCTATACCGGAGCGCCCCAGAAGCGACCTTGGCGGCGCTCGGGGAGTCGGCTGCGTCGATCTCGAAGCCATCGCTGGCCATCGACGCCACGGCTGACCCTTACGTGGCCTCCGAACTAACGACCGCCATGGCCAAACGTCTTGGCTGCCAGACCCTCACCCTCCAGGACAACGGCCACTGGTGGATGGCCGAAGCCCCCGCCAAAGCCGCCCAAGGCCTAGCCAACTTCTGGGCCTCCCTCTAGCCCGTAAAGACCTCACGACCTCACTGTCACCGGCATGTGTTCGCCGGCGGACATTTCCCGGTGACGCGAAGGTCTGGAAACCGGTCCTGTCACCGGCAGGTGTTCGCCGGCGGACATTTCCCGGTGACGCGAGTGGTCTAGAGGGGCGGCGACCTACAGGTCGGATGGGAGGCGAGTATTGGCCGAATCGAGAGGGATTTGGACCATTTCGAGATGAAGCGGACCACCCGAGGGGTACGGGTTGGCGGCGATGGCTTCATGGTTTAGTTCGATGCCTAAACCTGGCCGCTTTGGTGGTTCCATGAATCCGTCGGCCCACTCGAGTGGATTGGTCACCACCTCGTTATGGAAGTCGCTGAGGATGGTTTCGAGGACTAAGAAGTTTGGCAGGCTGAAACCAAGGTGCGTGGCAGCAGCGTGGGCGACTGGCCCGCAGTAGATGTGCGGCGCGATCTGTGCGTTGAACACCTCGGCGATTGCAGCGATCTTCTTGGTTTCCCACAAACCGCCGCTGCGCCCGACGTTGGGTTGGAGTATCGACACACCTGCCTTCAGCGCCTGATGAAACTCGACCTTGGTGGTCAATCGTTCGCCGGCTGCGATCGGAATCGTCGTGGATGCAGCCACTGCGGCCAGGCCATCCATCTGGTCGGGTGGGCACGGCTCCTCGAACCATAGAGGGTCGAACGGTTCGAGCCGTCGGGCCAGACGTCTGGCCGACGACGTCGTCATATGGCCGTGGGTGCCAACCAGCAGGTCCGCCCGATCGCCAACGACGCCACGGAGTGCCCGAAACATAACCTCGGTTCGCTCCAACTCGGTGAGCGAAAGCTCGCGCCCACCCTGCATACCGTATGGGCCCGTCGGGTCTTGCTTGAGGGCAGTAAAGCCCATATCGAGGTAGGCCTCGGCGGCCACAGATGCAGCCTCGGGGTTGTGATAGACGTCGGCACCGTCGTCGAGCGGGTACAGGTAGCTGTAGGTGCGCAACCGATCGTGGAAGCGGCCTCCCAGAAGATCGCACACCGGAACCCCGTGGTGTTTTCCCACGATGTCCCACATGGCCATCTCGATACCGCTGAACACTGCCATCGTCGACACGTCCGGGCGCTGCGTGAACCCGGCCGAATACACCCCCGGCGGAACATCGTCTCGACGTGGCGAGGGTCGGACCCAGCGATGAACCGGTCGAAGGTGTCGACCACCATTTGAGCCGCAACATCGGCCGCGAAGGGGATGCCGTAGCACTCGCCAACACCGGTGATGCCATTGTCGGCGGTCACCTCGACGAACAGCCAAAACGCACCGCCCTTGCCCGTCGGCGGAACCGTCACATAGGTCTTGATGCTCTCAACACGCATGGTCCGAATCTATTGGGCCACGAGGGCGCCTAACCGACCACCGGCTCGAAATTGGGGTCGCGCTTGTCCAAGAAGCTCTGAACCCCTTCTTTGAAATCGTCTCGCCGCAACGATTCGAACATGAGTGCGTTCGACTCGGTTAACCCGTCGTTGCGCCCCAGATCGAGTTGACCCCATACCTGGCGCTTCATTTGGGCCATCGACCAGGGCGAGCTGTATCGTCCGAGATCTTTGGCATAGGCCATGACCGCATCAAGCATCTCGTCGGCTGGGAACACTCTGCTCACCAGACCGAGCTCCTTGGCTTCGTCGGCTAGAAACACTCGCCCAGACATTAAGATATCGAGTGCATTGGATGGTCCGATCACCCGGGGCAGCACGTATCCGACGCCGTGCTCAGCGATCAGCCCGCGCCGTGCGAACGCAGTTGTGAACTTGGCACCCTCGGCTGCGAACCGAATATCGCACATCATGGCGTGAACGAAACCGAGCCCAGCACAAGCCCCGTTTATAGCGGCAATGACAGGTTTCGGAATGGTCAACGCGTGGTCGTGACGTTCCTCGGTGCGCTGCGTGGGCGCCAGCCTGTCTTGGCCCGCGGCGTCGGCGAGTCCGCCACTGGCGCCGATCCCCTGAAGCATGTCCATGTCGGCGCCGGCACAAAACCCTCGGCCCGCTCCGGTAACAACAATCGACCGCACGTCGGTCGAGGCACTGGCCCGATCGAGCGAGTCGAAGTACTGAGCGCCAAGTTCTGCGGTCCAGGCGTTGAGACGCTCGGGCCGATTCAGCGTGATCAGCGCAACGCCGTCAGTTTCTTCGTACAAGACTTCTACGGACATTTATCTCTCCTACGTCGGCCCTCGATACAGGGCACATCGAAGAACATACCTCTACCGCTATGGGCCCTACCAAGTCGACCTTGACTAGCCGACGGGAACCGGCCCAATGTCGCTTAGTGTTCCGGCCGCGCTTTGGCCAACGGAATTGACCGTCATGATCTCGACGCCATCTTCGGTGACCATGACCGTGTGTTCAAACTGGGCCGATGGCATGGAATCGTCGGCGTGTTCGGTCCAACCGTCGGGCGCCTGAGTGAAAGGTCGAGCGCCTGTGAGCAACATCGGTTCGATGGTGAAGGTCATACCAGGCCCAAAGATGAACTCCGGTGCCCGCACGACGTGATGATTGACGTGCGGGTCAGCGTGGAAGGTGCGGCCAATGCCGTGGCCCCCATATTCGCGGACGACGTCGTAACCGAAGGCCAGAACGTACGGTTCAATCACATCGCCAATGATCGTCAGCGTCTTACCTGGCTCGACCGCGGCAATGCCACGGAGAGTGGCTTGGCGAGTGGTCTCGATCAGCGCCTCGACCGGCGCGCTGGAAGTTCCCACAACAAACGTGGCCGACGTGTCGCCATGAAAGCCGTCGAGAAAGGCGGTTACGTCGATGTTGATGACGTCGCCGTCTTCCAACGGCCGCGAGTCGGGGATTCCGTGGCAGATCACACCGTTCACCGACGTACAGATCGACTTGGTGAACCGGTTGTACCCGAGGGTGCTTGGGTATGCCCCTTGGCGTACGTAGGAGTCGTGGGCGATCTCGTCGATGGCGTCGGTGGTGACCCCAACCTCGAGTGCTGCCGACGCATCGAGCAGCACTTGCGCGGCGACTGCTCCGACCGTGCGGAGGCGGTCGACGTCGTCGCCCGTGACAACTTGTGGCTTCGGGCTAGTTCCGACAACACCACTGGCGACATAGTCGGGGCGCTCGATGTGGTCTGGCACCAACCGCATTGGCCTGACCTCGCCAAGTTCGACTCGCGGCCGGGCCAGTGCAGACCGGTCGCCGTGACAGCGCTTGTGTTTGCGGCCAGAACCGCACCAGCAAGGCGCGTTGCTCTTCAGTTTGCCCATATCTCAGAAGTCTACAGGTAGAGACATTCTTGAAGCGGAACCTCGTAAGAGCGTGCCGGAGATCGAATCGAGCGACCGACGGGCGTGAGCTAGTGTTCGCAAGCTATTCCGTCCGACATCGACAGGGGATCCGATGCTTGAACAGGCCACCTACGAGCGAGTTCGAAACCTTCGTGGCATCAAATGGCGCCGGCACGGCGACGACGTGCTCTCGGCCTGGGTCGCCGATATGGACATACCGCCGATAAAGGCTGTGGCCGACGCAATGATCCCGATCCTCCAAGATGGCGACCTTGGCTACAACATCGACCTGGCGGCCCAGCTCTTGCCCGCATACGCGGCTTGGCAGGACCGCCACCACGGCTGGAACCCCGACCTCGAGCGCCTGCGCACGTTCACCGGGTCGCTCCAGGCGCTCGCCGCTGCGTTGTGGCTCCGCACCGACCCCGGCGACGGCATTGTCGTGTTCTCGCCCATCTACTTTCCGTTCCTGAACGTCATCAAACAAACTGAGAGACGAATCGTCGATGTTGCTCTGGACGACGAAACCTGGCGTCTCGACGTCGATCGTTTGGAGTTGGCCATCGATTCCACGACACGGATGATCCTGTTCTGTCAGCCCCATAACCCAATTGGTCGAGTGTTCGATGAGGCTGAGGTTGCCGCAGTAGCCGAGGTGGCCGAAAAGCACGACCTCCTCGTCGTAACCGACGAGATTTGGGGCGATCTGACCCTAACAACACCGCACCGTCCCCTGGCCACCATGGACAAACGGTTGGAGGGCCGGTTAGTCACCCTCGGATCGGCCAGCAAGACATTCAGCTTGGCCGGGCTGCGTTGTGCGGTAGCCCACATCGACGATGAGCGCCTAACCGAAAAGCTCGATGCGCTGCCAATGCACTTGTTGGGATCTTCGTCCACAGTTAGCGCCGCAGGTACGTTGGCTGCATGGACTCATGGAGACGAATGGGTTGCGTCGATGCAGGACCACCTGCGGGCCCGCTGCGAGCAGCTCCAGACCCGTCTGGCAGCCGACCTTCCCGAGGTCACGATGACGTCGCCAGAGGCCACATACTTCGGATGGCTCGACTTCCGCCAGACCCACATCGCCGACGATCCGGGCAAACACCTTCTCAAAGAAGCCAAGGTGGCTCTCAGCCCGGGAATCACATTTGGCGCCCAGGGAGCTGGGCACGCCAGGATCAATTTCGCCACCAGCGCCGAGATCCTCGACGACATCATCGATCGAATAGTCGAACTCGTTCGCCGCTAAGACAGACCAGTCGAACTCGTTCGCCGCTAAGACAGAACAGTCGAACTCGTTCGCCGCTAAGACAGAACAGTCGAACTCGTTCGCCGCTAACGAAGAAAGGCCAGGCAATGTCGGATCAACCAGTCAGCATTCGTGTCGACGACGCCAACATCGATTGGACCGAGGCGTTGTCACGGCTCAACAAGGTGCTGCGCATTCGCACCACGCCAATCGGCATGAAGATGTTCGAAACGGTCGACGAAATGGAAGCCATCGAACGAGTTCGTCGACCTAAAGATGTTCACACCGCCGACCAGATCGTGTCGATGGCGTCGCGTCTTAACTGGACCGTCGGCATCACCGGAGACGACCTCGCTGGCGCACAGTGTGCGTCGGTGTTGGGTCTCGGCGGCCAGGACGACGACTGGTATTCGGGTCGACACATGGCAGGTGTTTGGTTCGAAACGGTCGAAGAGGCATCCGAACACCAGCACGCCATGCATGTGGTGCCGGTTGGCAAATACAACGCCATGGCCACGTCGCCGCTCAGCAGTGGCCGTCTCACCCCGCCAGACATTTGTATGATCTACGCAACGCCAGGTCAGATGATCATCCTCATCAACGGGCTTCAGTGGTCTGGTTACAAGAAGCTCGAATGGGGCTGCGTCGGTGAGTCGTCTTGTGCCGACTCTTGGGGTCGAGCACTCTCGACGGGCGAGCCAAGCGTGTCGATCCCCTGTTACGCCGAACGACGCTACGGCGGCGTTTCCGACGACGAAATGCTGATTGCTCTGAGCCCGCAGCACCTCCTCCAGTCCCTCGACGGCATGGAAGCGCTTTCACGTAACGGGCTGCGCTATCCGATACCGCCTTACGGTATCCAGACCGATGCTCGAGCCGGACTCGGCGTCAGTTACTAGCTGGGTGCTGAAATCGAGGGCATGAGCCACATCTGATGTGGCTCATGCCCTCAATTTGGCGGCTCGGTGCGTCGGCTAGCGCGACGAGAATATTTCCTTGGGATCTGATGAAGCCGCATTCCCGCGCTGCGAGCGCTGCTTGGCTCCAGGGGTGTTGGCCGCACCGGCGTAGGAGTTGAGGCCAGTGCGTTCGCGGGTTTCGGCCGACACCGCGTCGAGGCCGTCGTCGAGTTGGATTCCGGTGCCGTCGGCTACCCGAATGAGTCCGTTGAACGCGGCAATTGTCCCGGCGGCCTCCACCACTGCCTCGGGCCCAACCACTGCATTCAACGCGGCACTGGTCTCGGCAATACACGCTGAGCGATCTTCTTCAGAAACACCTCTGGACGAGCCGGTTTCGACGGCATCGACGAACGCCAAGAGTTCGGCTCCGTGAGGCACTCCAGTGTCGTCGCAGCCCTCGAGATCCAGAACGGCATCGATATTGGCCGCGAGGCCTGCGGCTTCACTGCTCACACGGAGCAGAGTTGCATGGGCCGTCGTTCAATAGAAGCACTCGTTCAAGGCCGTAGTACGGGCCGCTACTAGTTCGACTTGAGGGCGAGACAACGCACGATCCCACACCAGTTCGAAGAAGTCGGCACCGCGAGAATAGTGGGCGTCAACCAAGATTCGCCAGCTTTGGTTCGTCTTCGGCACCAAGCTCAGAGCCCGGCTGACGTTGGCCCTAGGGTTATCGATCTGCTGCGAAACCCAGGCCCCAACGTTACCCACGCCGCCGGGACGAGTATGGGTCGGCTCGCCCGCCAGCGGCTCAGGTAGCTCCGGTTGAGGTTTGCCCGATGCCAGGGCGAACCGGTCGAGCATCGTGACAATGGCCGTGATACCAACCAGCTCGGTGTAGGTCTCTTCGCCTAAGGCCTCGATCATCTCGTTCGCCCATGCCTGTGTTAGGCGACCAGGATCACTCGCGACGCGATGCACCACCTCAACAGCCCCGCTGCTGAGCGGGCCCACAGCGCCATGGCGACCCTCGACTGCGGCTGGGCTTAGCGCGTCGAGCCGGGCCAGGTCGAGCGGATCCGCCGCTGACGCTCTCGCCTCAATCCAGACCTGTCGTCGCTGTTGCGATGTAAGCCAGTCACCGGCCTCGCCTAGACCAACTAACGCAGCCTTCCTGGCTTCGCTGAGCATTTCAACAACCGAATCCGGAGCACCCATGGCCTTAACCCTGTCACACCGACGACCGCAACCTCTACCTGATCGGACCAGGGTCCGACCCGCACTCCATCTAAGATGGCCCCATGGCGCCGCTCGTAAACACTGACGACTTAGCCGATGCCAGGGAACTGGCTGAGTTGCTTGGGCTATCGCATCCAAACAGCGTGAGCCTCTATCAGAAGCGTTACCCCGATATGCCAAGGCCCGCGCTCGACCTCGGTCGTGGTCGACCCAGGCTGTGGGTTCGCAACGAAATCATCGACTGGCACAACGCGAGACAGGGTCAGCGATGAGCGACAACCTGCGTATATATCAGCGCTGCGTCTTCGTCCTCGATGCCGTTGTCCAACGAGTTCCCGAGTCGGCCTGGGACATCGCAACGTGCAACCCAGAGTGGACGGTCCGCGAGACCCTCGGTCACGCTATTTGGGGCATGAATCGCCTTGCCGCCGACGCTTCGGGTCAACCGATTCCGAGCCGAATCCCAGAGGCCGAAGTAGCGGGCGCAGACCCAGCCGCTACCTGGAATGGGGCCCGCGACCATGTGCTCACAGCGCTCGACCGCCAAGGTGTGCTCCAGCAGATGCGCGAAACGGTGTTTGGCACCATGACTATCGGCAACCTGGTCGGGTTCGTCGGAGTCGACCTAACCACGCACGCCTGGGACATCGGCCAAGCCATCGGAATCGACCCCTGCATCCCAGTCGACCTCGCCGAGACGTTCACCCAAGGCCTGCTAACAATGGGCGACACCCTTCGCGTTCCCGGCGGCTTGGGCTCCGCCGTCGAGGTCGACTCTGACGCAAGTTCGGTTGCCACCTTCATCGGGCTCACCGGTCGCGACCCAACAGTCGCGGGGTCTGGCTCGGGCGACCAGCGCCCCAAGAGTTGGATCGGCCACATCGGACCAATCGCCGTGGCCGACCTCGAAGCCAGCGTCGAGTTCTACCTAGCCGCTGGTATGCACATGGCAGTCGACCTCGAAGGTGCGGCCATCCTCGAACTGCGCGGCGGCACTCACCTCATCATCGCTGTTGGCCCAAACGCCAACGGAACCGCTGGTGGCGACGCCCCATTCGACCTGATGGTCGACGATGTCGACGAGGCTCACCGCTCGCTCTCGGCCGCTGGCTACGTCACCACTGCCATCACCAAGAACTCCAACCATCGCTGCTTCGAAGTCACCGACCCATCGGGCTGGAGAATCAACGTCGATGACAGCCATGCCGTTGGACTGGTGTAGGCGCTACGTATCCGAAAAACCGTGGCCACCGCGATAGTACTCACAGCAACGCTGCTGCTCGGAGCTTGTGCGAGCAGCGCCGAGACCAGCGTGGTGGTCTTCGCCGCGTCGTCGCTCAGCGTTGTGATGGACGACGTTGCCGACCAGTATGAGGCCGATCACCCCGAAATCTCAATCCAGATCAGCTATGCGGGCAGCCCCACTCTTCGTGAACAAATCACTGCCGGCGCCCCCGCCGATGTTGTCGTCTTGGCGAGCGAGGCCACAATGCAACAGCTAACAGATGCCGCCCTCGTCGGTCCCCCTAGAACCGTTGCCAACAACACGATCACCCTTGCCACCTCGTTGGGTAGGACCAACAGCTACGAATCGCTCGAAAGCACTCTCGATCCTCGTCATCTGCTCGGGATGTGTGCGGCCACGGTTCCTTGCGGCGCCACGGCCAGAGCTGCCCTCGACCTGGCTGCGGTTGAAGCACGGCCAGACACTGAAACCCCCAATGTTTCGGCCCTAGTTGCTCTCCTTCTGGACGACGAACTTGACTTGGCGCTGATCTATCGAACAGATGTAGCCGCTAGCGACGGTGCCCTGGTGGCCTTGGACTTCTTGGACGGTGTAGAACCAACGATCTACCCAGCCGCCGTCGTTCTGGCAACGCCCAACGCCGCCAGCGCCGAGAGCTTCGTAGAATTCTTAGGCTCACAAACAGCACTCGACCTCTTCGCGGCCAAGGGATTTGGCCCTCCACCATGACCAGATCAGGAATCGACAGGCTACTGCGGACGCCGCGCGAGGGCCCCCAGGCCCCCGGCCCCGTGGTCGGGCTGGCCGTAGCTGGTCTGGTGCTGGTCGGGCTACCGTTCGCTGGGCTCGTGGCCCGTGCACCCTGGAGCAGTCTGGCCACCCGGCTGAGCGACGAGCTGGTAATCGACGCACTGCGCATATCGCTCGCCAGTTCGTTGATGGCGACGGCGATCGTCGTTGTGCTCGGGGTGCCACTCGGCTGGACTCTGGCCAGGGTCGACTTCGTTGGCCGCCGGGCCATCCGAGCTCTCGTCCTATTGCCGATCGTGCTCCCACCTGTGGTCGGAGGCGCTGCCCTTTTGTTCGCGTTGGGACGGCGCGGTGTGATCGGCGGCCCTCTCGACGACGCAACCGGGTTGTTGTTGCCGTTCTCGTTCTGGGGGGTCGTGGTCGCCAATACGTTCGTGGCCCTGCCCTTCATGGTGCTCGCCGTCGAGGGAGCTGCCTCCAGCAACAACCGCGGCGTCGAACAAGCCGCGGCCACCCTCGGTGCCAGCCCCGCGACAGTCTTTCTGAAGATCGGACTGCCGTCGATTGCTCCATCGATAGCTGCTGGCACAGTGCTGGCCTGGGCCAGGGCCTTTGGCGAATTCGGAGCCACCATCACCTTTGCGGGCAACCTTCAGGGCCGAACTCAGACCATGCCTTTGGCCGTGTTCGTTGCCCTCGAATCAGACCGTGACACAGCTGTTGCCATTGCCTTGTTGATGGTAGCTGTGTCTATGTCGGTTCTGTTCGTCCTGCGCGACCGATGGTGGCCATCGTGACGACCTCCTCGATCGGTCCGCTCAGCATCGACGCTTCGATCACCCGCGGTTCGGTCCGAGTAGAGGCCGCCTTCGTCGCCGAACCCGGATGCACCACTGCCCTGGTTGGCCCGAATGGCGCTGGCAAGTCGACTGTGGTCGACCTCATCGCTGGTCTCGTCGCCGCCGAGCGAGGTCGAATCGCTCTGGGTGAGGTCGTGTTCGATGACGCCACGAGCGGTGTCTTCATTCCACCCCACGTCAGACGCGTGGGAATCATGTTCCAGCAACCGCGTCTCGTCGGCCACCTAAGTGCGCTTAACAACGTAGCGTTCGCGGTCCGCTTGCAGGGAGCCAGTAAGTCCAATGCAGCCTCGATTGCTGCTCAATGGTTACAACGTGTTGGCGTTGGCGAGGTCGCCGACGAGTTCCCAGCGGCACTCAGCGGAGGGCAGGCTCAGCGAGTCGCCCTGGCCAGGGTGTTGGCAACCGAACCTCGGTTGCTCGTCTTCGACGAACCCTTGTCTGCGGTCGATATCGGCGGTCGAGCCAGTCTTAGGCGGCTGCTAGCCGAACACCTTGCCCAGTTCGCGGGCCCCAGATTGATCATCAGTCACGACCCAACCGATGTCTTTGCATTGGCCGACCACGTTGTCGTTTTAGAACATGGCTCGGTCAGGCAACAAGGTACAGCCGACGCTCTACGGCGAGCGCCAGCGTCGGCCTACGTGGCCGAGCTGACTGGTATCAACCTTCTTCGCGGCGCCGCAAACCGTGGACGTGTAGCGATCGACGACACCACCCACACACTTGTAGTCGCCGACACAGAGGCAGCCGGCCCTGTCCATCTACGGGTGGCCCCCAACGCACTATCGCTCCATCGCATCGAACCCTCCGGCAGCCCGCGGAACACATGGCGAGCAACGGTCGTTGGCGTCGAAGAACTTGGCTCAGTGAGACGCGTCCACCTCGACCGGCCGGTTCCGATGATCGCCGACGTCACCGCCGCAGCAGCGTCTGACCTCGACCTCGCGCCCGGCGTCGAGGTGTGGGTGTCGGCCAAGGCCACCGAGATGACCCTCGCTCCACGATGATGGGGCCCAACTGCGATTCCCAAGGCACAATGGTCCAGTGATCAAGGCCTACTCATCCGTTCCGCCTTCGCGCATTTTGGGCGAATTCCTGGGCACCGCCTTCTTGTTGATAGCCGTCGTTGGCTCGGGCATCATGGCCGAACGTCTAACCGACGATGCCGGACTCCAGCTGCTTCAGAACGCGGTGGCCACCGGTTGCGCCTTAGTGGCACTTATCCTCGCGTTCGGGCCAATATCGGGCGCTCACTTCAACCCGGTCGTCACGCTACTGGCCTTACGGAGGGGCGAATTTGATGGCTCCACTACGGCGGTCTACATAGGAACTCAGCTCGTAGCCGCAATCAGCGGCGTGATCGCAGCCAACCTAATGTTCGATACCTCGGCGATTAGTTGGTCGACCAACGAACGCAACGCCTGGCATCTCTGGTTCGCTGAGGTAATCGCCACCCTTGGCCTGTTGCTGGTCATCGCTTGCACTGCGAAGTCCGGCAAGATCGAACGCGTCGCCGTTGCGGTGGGGGCCTACATCACCGGCGCCTACTACTTCACGTCGTCGACAAGTTTTGCCAACCCAGCGGTAACAGTTGGCCGGATGTTCTCCGATTCGTTCGCCGGCATCAAGCCGGCTTGGGCACCGGCCTTTGTTGTTGCCCAGTTGGTCGGTCTTGTGATCATGATCGCCATCGTCGACACCCTTTTGCCACCAGACGACGAGCCCAGTACCGACGAGCCCAGCACCGATGAGGTCGGGGCGTGATCACAAGTCCAACGCCAGCGACCACCGAAATCGCTTCGCGTGACGGCGTCAGCATTTTCGTCGACGACTTTTCGAACGCCGAACACGCGGGCGCAGCAGAGGTGGCCGATGCGGCACCTATCTTGTTGCTTCATGGTGCTGGCCAGACCCGTCACTCGTGGGCCGGCACCGCCAGGCGCCTCTCTGTCCTTGGGTTTCGGGTGGTCAGCATGGACCTTCGCGGCCACGGAGACTCAAGCTGGGATCCAGAACACCGCTACGAACTGGTCCACCACGCGGCCGACACTCGTTGCGTGATCGACTGGCTGGGTGAATCGCCCACACTCATTGGGGCGTCGCTCGGCGGACTCACCGGGATTGTGCTCGAGGGCGAGTACGCCCCAGGGTCAATCGCATCGCTCGTATTGGTCGATATCGTTCCGAGGCTCAGCATGAATGGTGCCGACCGCGTTCGCAACTTCATGCGCACCAACGTCGAAACTGGGTTCGCCAGCCTCGACGAAGCGGCTGATGCTGTTGCCAACTACAACCGTCATCGACCCCGGCCCGACAGCAACGATGGCCTTCGCAAGAATCTCCGTGAACGCGATGGCCGTTGGTATTGGCATTGGGACCCACATGTCATGTTCCGCGACACCGACGAGCCGGCCAAAGTGCACGATGGCCGGTACCTAACCGACATCCTTCATCAGGTATCAACCCCGGTGATGTTGGTGCGAGGCCGAATGAGCGACCTCGTCACCGACGCCATAACTGCGGAGTTTCGGTCGGAGTTCCCCGATGCGGTGTATGCCGATGTCACCGGCGCAGGCCATATGGTTGCCGGAGACCGCAATGACGCCTTCACCTCCGCCATCGAATCCTTCGTTCTCGGCCAGAATGCGTTGTAGGTCCAGTCGTTGGACCTCGCTGACTCTCTCGTTTGTTCTTGTAGCTGCCGCGTGCACTTCGAACCCCGACGACACCAACGCTCGAGACTCGGCCGCCGCTCCTAGCACCGCAGCGACCGCGCCCTCGACTGTTTCGCCCTCCACTGGGCTCGCGAGTCCGGCTACATCGACTCCACCAGATCAAGACGACACCTCGACGCCGCCCACCGAACCCCTCAGCGAACCACGGGAAACTGTGCCACTAGAGCCCGTTGTCGACGCCGGGCCCGTTGCAGATTCGCTGCTTCTGATCAGAACCAGCTCACCAGACACTAACGTCGTCAAGCTCGAAGTTCGAGACCGTGACGGTGCCCTCGTAACCGATCTGACCGAAACATCGGCGGGTCGATCGTTCCTTCCCACCTGGTCGACCGACGGACGCTGGATTGCGTGGGCCCAACCCGACGACAGCGGCGAATGGACGTTGGTTGTCACCGACATCGCAGGCGACCGCCGATCCGAATCGCCCCTCGCGGGCCAGCCAGACTATCTGGCCTTCGAAGATTGGATACCCGAACCAGCAGATGCCGCTATCGGTCCTCGGATCTATGCGTTAGTGGGTGCCCCCACCGGGTTTGGCATGGTTTCGCTTGACCCCATCAACGGTCTTCCAGATTTCGAAGTAGCCCGGGGCGCACCCCTGTTCTTCGACCAGGCCCCGAACTCGCCGCTGGTAGCGATTCAGGTCAACGATCGCACCGCCGTGGTCGATGCCTCGTCGCCAAGCGGTGCGGTCACCGAGTTAAGGCGAGGGCGCGTCACATCGGTGCTGCCGCTCTGGAACCCGGTGGATGCCAACGAGGTTCTGTTCGCCGAATCGAACGACGACTCCGCCGGTGGAGTCCTTCACAAGCGCGATCTGGCTGCTGGGCTCAACTCTCCGCTCTTGGCCTACGAGGCTGGCATTCAGCTCGATCCCTCACCTAACGGCGATCGTTTGGCAGTTGTGGTTGGGCCGAGCTTTGGCGGCGTTGACGATCCGTTCAATAATCCAGACGCGATCTCGGTCGTGTTCGAAACAAGCAATGCCGAGGAAGACCCGTCAGAGCTACGAACGCTCGACGAGGCCGGATTGTGGGCCGTCGACGCCACGACAGGAGCGGCCGAGTTGCTGACGACTCGCCGGTCGACCATCCCGCAGTGGGATCCCACGTCTACTTGGGCCGTCGTTCTGCACCCAAATGGCACACAACGGCCGACCTGGGCCGCATATGGCCCTGCTGGGGTCGTTGTTGAGACGCCGCCCATCGCCTTCAACGACGCCGCCGGGAACTACCTGGCGTTCTGGGACCAATTCTCGCAGAATCATTCGATGTGGAGTAGCGACGGATCGGCATTCGTGTTCACCGGTGCCCTCGACGGCGCCGATGGTGTGTGGTTACAAGCATTGGACCAAGCCAACCCAACGTTTGTCTCGGCCGGATCGACGGCGTTCTTTTCGCCGAGCTAGCCACGTCAGCGAGCCGCAACCAGGCGCCTGATCTCGCCGCTGAGCGACACCACATACACGTCGCCGTTCTGGTCGGTACCGAACTGCACCACTTGACCAGCCCTAATGCCCAGGTCGACCACTTCGACAAGCGATTGCCCGTCGTGGCGCAGACCCCATATGACACCGGTGCAGAAGTCGCCGAACAGATAACTATCGGCCAGCGCCTCGATCGATCCCCGATAGGCCACACCCCCGGTTATCGAGCAACTGGTAGAGGTTTCATAAACGTGCACCGGCGAGACCGCTCCTGGTGCTGGTACGTCGGCGAATAGGCGATCGCCCTCAAAACGTTTCCAACCAAAGTTGGCGCCGGCTTCGGTTAGTGGTCGACGGTTGACCTCTTCGCGAGCGTCTTGGCCAACGTCGGCGATCCAGAGCACGCCGTTGACCTCGTCGACATCGATTCGCCACGGGTTGCGTAGCCCGTAGGCCCAGATTTCGGGTCGGATCCCGGGAATCGGCACGCCATTGTTCAAGAACGGGTTGTCTGGCGGAATTGAGTATGGCTGCCCACCGCTCGGCGTTGGATCGATGCGATAGATCGTGCCAAGCAGGTTCGAGCGGTCCTGAGCGTTTCCTTGCGGATCACCGCCGCTTCCCCCATCGCCGCTGCTAGCCCAAATCAGACCATCCGACGTCACATGCACATCGCCACCGTTGTGGTTACCGAATGGTTGAGTGATCTCGAGCAGCAATCGCCTGGATGGCGGTGCTTGGCTGAGGTCGTATTCGACCAATTGGAGGTTTCCGGCCAAGCTGGTGTGGTTGACATAGACGTATCGGCCGTCTGGCGAGAAGTCGAAGCCGAGCAGTCCACGCTCTGAAGATGTCGTGGTAAGGGCCGTGAGATCAATAACGGTTTGGCGGTCGTTGTTGGCGGGGTTCCAGCGCACCAAGACGCCGGCCCGCTCGGCGACGTAGAGATGGTCGGCATCGCCAGGTCTGGCCCGAAGCGCCATGGGCTGGTTGAACGTGCCAGCAAGTTGCCACGCCACGCTGGCATCGGCCAACGGTGGCGGGGGCGAGGCGGGTGGGCCAGGAACAGGAGCTCCGAGTCGCGGTGCCAGACCTCCCTGCTGGAGCTGGCCTGCTGCGGTGATGAACCAGTGACCATCACCTTGTGGACGAACAGCTGCGGCCGCGAAACGTACGCCACGCCCAGCCGACGAGGCAATGAAACCGGCATCGCCGTAGTCGAACTCGCCGCCGTCGGCAGCCAGCATCCGATAGCCGTTACCCGAAGGTGTCCTCGCCATATCGATGATCGGCTCCGCGAGGTTGATTCCGCCTGTCGAGCCAAAGAAACCTGCGTCGCCAAAGGCGAATATCCCGCCATCGGAGGCCACCATCCAATAGCCCGTACCGCGCACTGTGCTGGCGATGCCGACAACTGGCCGACGCAGCGAAATAGCGCCGGTCGAGCCAAAGAACCCGGCATCGCCGAAGGCAAAGACTCCCCCGTCCGCGGCCACGAGCCAGTAGCCCTCTCCGCTCGGCGTGGGAGAAATGTCGACGATGGGCTGGTTCAGCTGAATCGCTCCTGTAGACCCATGAAAGGCCGCGTCGCCGAAAGAGAACACTCCGCCGTCGGTGGCCACCAGCCAATAGCCGTTGCCACTTGGCGTCACCGCAGAGCCCACGATCGGCTGGGCTAAAGCAAGGCCAGAAGCATCGCCCCTATCGGCCACCGAACCATACGGATACACAGTGCCAGAGCTGTCGACTGCGATGTAGCCCTCGCCATCTGGGGCCGATGCCAACGAGACGATCGTTCCAACCTCGGCAGCCGATACATCATCGATCCTGAATCGGGAGCCGTTTGGCACTAACGCGGCCAGTGTCAACAGGGCGGTGGCGACGAGCATCAACCTCGCCAATTGTCGTTTCGGGCTCGCCTTCGACGAGAACAACCGGTGTGTCGCTTGATCCACTGCCATAGCTGGCAGTGATATCACCTCAAGGGGCCGAAGTTGCGGCAGCGGCGAATTCAACCTGCGGTACGTCCGTTGACTATGTTCTTCGTCATGCCAATCGCACCGTTCACCATTGAGCCCATGCCAACCACCGTCTTCGGACCGGGCACCTCTTCTGCGCTAGCAGAGCAGATCCGGCCACACGGATCGAGGGCATTCGTGGTCACCGATGCTGGCGTACTTGGCGCTGGCATCGTCGAACCAATCACAGACGCACTCACAGCCCAAGACCTGGAATGGACCGTGTTCGCTGGCGTCGACCCCAACCCCACCGACGTCAACGTAGCCGTCGGCGTCGATGCCCTGACCGCATTTGGCCTCGAAGGCACTGTGGTTGTGCTGATTGGCGGCGGTTCGGTGATGGACTGCGGCAAGTACATCGCCATGGCAGCACCGTCTGGCGTGACCGACTCGTCTATGGCCTTTGCCCCAGACCTGGACGGCGACGACAAGATCGATTTCGCCACGCTGATGCCAGGCTCTATGCCAACAGCGCCCGGATTGCCGACGATCGCTGTTCCAACAACGTCTGGCACAGCGTCCGAAACCAACGGCGGCGGATTGATCACCGACACCGCTACACAGCGAAAACTCACCTTCACCAGCCCCGATGTACGGCCCAAATCCATCATCTTGGACCCTCTGCTTACGGTCGGTTTGCCTTCGCGAGCAACCGCTGCCTGCGGGATGGACGTCCTCACTCACGCTCTCGAAGCGTTCACCTCCAACGCCAACCATCCGTTGGCCGATGCTCAGGCCCTTCACGCCATCTCCATGGTGGCGCAGAACCTTCCAGCCGCCGTAGCCGATGGCACCGACATCAATGCTCGATCCGCAATGCAGATCGCGTCACACCTAGCCGGACGGGCGTTCTCATCGGGACCACTGCTAGGCCTCATCCACGCAACTGGCCACCCGATATCGGCCCAGTTTCACATCGCCCATGGCCAGACGCTTTCGACCATGATGCCTCACGTCATGCGCTTCAATCGCGATGTCGTCGCCGACCGTTACGCCCAAGTGGGTCAGGCGCTTGGCGTTGCGGCCGACGCCGACGCCGCTATCGCCGCTGTGGAAGCACTTTCGGCCACGGTAGGAACGAACCTGAGCTTATCTGACCTTGGCGCGACCGCCGACGACATCGCTGGCCTCACCACCGACGCATTGCGCGACCTCATCATCTTGAACACCCCTCGTTACCCCACCCGGTCCGAAGTGTTCGAACTCTTCACCGCCGCCCTATAAGCCACTCCTGGCACCGCCGCAACCTCCGGTTGCTAACCGTCACGGCCTTCGGCCGCTTACCGGGGTTCACTCTCATTTCATTGGAGCAAACCCCGAAACCATGACTACAGCTCCTGTCACCGGCATCTGTTCGCCCGCGAGCGCTTCCCGGTGACGGGAGTGCTTTGGTCGTTCTTTCTTCGGGGTTTTGCTCGAACGTAGCGAGAGCTAAACCCCGGTTAGCGACCGAAGGTCGCGGCGGTGACGGGAGTGGTTTTTCCGGGGTTAGCGGCCGAAGGTCGCGGCGGCGAGGAGGCGGGCGGCGTCGATGGCGCCGTAGGTGAAGATGATGTCGGCGCCGGCGCGGCGCATGCCGGTAAGGCTTTCGAGCAGACATTCGTCGTAGTCGAGCCAGCCGTTGGCCGCTGCGGCTTTGAGCATCGAGTACTCACCGGAGACCTGATAGATCGCCACCGGTAGCTCGGTTGCTTGGCGCACTCGCCACACGATGTCGAGGTAAGGCAATCCAGGTTTGACCATCACCCAGTCGGCCCCTTCGCCAACATCTAGACGAACCTCCCGAAGAGCTTCTCGACCGTTGGCTGGGTCCATTTGGTACGTCTTCTTGTCGCCACCCTTCGGGGCCGAGTCGAGTGCCTCGCGGAACGGGCCGTAAAAACCCGAGGCGTACTTTGTCGCGTAAGACATGATTGCACTGTCGGTAAAACCAGCCTCGTCGAGAGCGACTCGAACAGCGCCAATGCGTCCGTCCATCATGTCTGACGGCGCCACCATGTCGGCACCGGCTTCGGCCTGAGCAACCGCCATCGCCGCAAGGATCGGCAGGCTCTGATCGTTGTCGACCCGGCCATCGACCACCAGGCCACAATGGCCGTCGGTGCTGTATGGGTCGAGGGCCACATCGGTGATGACCAGGAAGTCTGGAAGGGCCTCTTTCAACGCCCGAGTTGCCTTCAACAAGACATTGTCAGGGTCGATCGAGACCGTTGCCCTGACGTCTTTCTGAGCATCGGGAATAACCGGAAACAGAGCAACACCACTAACGCCAAGCTCGAAGGCGGTGGTGCAGCGTGCGACGAGCAGATCTATCGACAACCGCGATTGGCCTGGCATGGCGTCGATCGGCGTCTCGAGGCTCACACCTTCTTGCACAAACATCGGGTAGATGAGGTTTTGTGCCGACAGGTGAGCCTCACGCACGAGGTTTCGCATGCCTACCGATGAGCGATTACGTCTAGGCCGTTCGAGCATGTAGACACGGTATCGTCGTCATTGCAGCATGTGCACAGGAAACGGGGCGTCAACGCCGTGTAAATGGCGAAGTTTGTCGGGGTTCAGAACGCTGCGAACGGCAACAATGCGCTCTTCAACAACCTCGGTCGACATCACTAACATCGGCTCGTCAGCTCGCATGACCAACAAGGCGGGGTCGCCGTTGGCGGTGGTGATGGCGAAGCTGTCACCCGGCTCGCTGCGCTTAGCGATGTTGATCAGGAAACGAGCAATTCGGTTCGGCCCGAGCACCGGTCGCCTCGCCGCGTAGCGGTTCGGACCACCATCGGACGTCATGACCGAGTCAAAGGACAGAACGTCGACCACAAGCTCAACGTTGCCTGCGCCAATGGCAACCAGGAACTTGGCGAACAGTTCTTCCACCTTTGCGGAGTCGAACGACGCTCCCTTCCCTGGGTCGGCGCGTGTCGGGACACCGATGTGATGTCGTGCTCGTTGGCCGATCTTGCGACAATTGACCGCAGTTTTGTTGACCACTTGGGCTATCTCGGCGTAGTCGAGGTCGAACACGTCTCGCAGAACAAGCACAACTCGCTCGACAGGTGTCAGACGCTCAAGGGCTGTCAGGAATGCCAAGGAGATTTGTTCGGCCTCGACCACGATGGCTCCGGGATCGGCGGCGGCGACGATGGGTTCTGGGAGCCACGGCCCGACATATTCTTCGCGCCACCGCACTGCTGCTTTGAGTCGGTCAAGGGCCAATCGCGACACGACCGTTGTGAGGTAGGCCACCGGCTCGGCTATGTCGCTCCGCTCGTCTTGTTGCCACCGAATCCAGGCCTCCTGCACGACGTCCTCGGCGTCCATTACCTGGCCGAGGATGCTGTACGCGGTGGCAAAGAGGCGAGGCTGCGCGTCCGCAAACGCGCTGTCGGGCGGAGCTAGCGGGCTGACGCGTGCCATTACGACAAGCTAGTCATTGCTCAACACCGCATCAGCTGCGGCCCGACCCGATGCGATCGACGCGTCGGCGATGTGCCCGACGTTTCCGACCCAATCGCCAGCAACATGGATGCCCGAACAGTCTGGAACAACGGGCTGAACGATCTCACGACCTGAGTTCGGCACGCGATGGGCGACGATCATGCGACGCATGAAACGGCTCGTCAGAAGCGAGTCACGCCAGCCGGGCTGCACCTGGTCACACACAGCTTCTAGCTCAGCCCTTAGCGACTCGGCATCGCCATTGTCGGCTGTTCGCAGGTACTTCATCGCTACCGCCGCTGTGCCGCGGCCGAGATCAGCTGGTGGGCTGTGAACCGAGAAGTAAGTAGGTTCGTCAAGACCGAGGGCAAAGCGCCGTTGCGGTTGTGGAAACTCATCTACGACGATGTCAAGCACAGCCACGGTGACCGGTTCGCAGGTGGCGGCAACACGTTCCAAGTAGTTGGACCCAGCTATCCGGGCGGTCGCTACTGGCGAAAGCCCCGCCACAACAACGGCATCTGGACACAAGACTGTCGGCTGGTTCGGTGCGTCGGCCCGTCCGAAGTGGATTTCGAGTTCGCCGTCGTTGGTGATGTGATCAACCTTGGCCCGGCATTTGATTTCGACGCCGCGGGCTTCTGCTCGGTCAACCAGAGACTGGATCATCGTCGACCAGCCACCATCGATGTACCGTACCCCGCCCAAGACGAGCTGAAGCTGTTCGATAGCCAGCTGTGCAGGGATCGCGTCCAGATCTGCGCAATAGCTGGAAACGTGGACCAACGCGGCGAGAACTCGGCGAACACTTTCGTCGTCGACCTCAGCGGCGAGCCAATCGGACATCGACGTTGCGCCTAGATCTGCTGTGTCGATGCGTGGCAAGGCGGCGAATAGCCGCGCGGCGGTAACCCGACTTCGTCCTTTCACGGCCTTCGTGCGGAGAAGGCTCGCCAACCCAACCGGCAGCAGCACAGTCGTGTCACCGGCAAGGCCAAGTGAGCCCTTACCGTCCGGAGATGCCCCTGGCGGGTCGATACCCAAAGCTCCCAGTTCGCTGCGCCCGACACCATCTAGGTACAGGGCGTGCGGACCCCGATTGAGCATGGTTCCATCGTGGTCGTCTGTTCTCGCTCGACCACCAGGCTTGGCGCCAGATTCGAGCACCGTGACCTTCGCCCCAGCATCGGCCAGGCGATTCGCACACACCAGACCCGCCAACCCTGCACCAACTACCACCACCGTTTGCTCTGGGCCATCCAAGATCGTGTCGTTCATAGCTTGTTGACGAAACTGCTCGTCAGTTTGTGACGTTTGGCCAGCAAATTCTTCAGACTCGTTCGGCGTCCAAGTCCATTTCGTGCAACTCGGCGACGATGTCGCCACATGCGCAGTCGGCTGATCGGCCGACGTCGGCTAACACGGTCGGCGCCTCGGGCACACCTTCGGCTTCGATCAAAGACACCATGGCGGCCACTACGTCGGCGTCCCATTGCGAACCCGCGTGCTCTGACAATATGGCGACGGCCTTATCGATGCCCATGCCCTCGCGGTACTGGCGAGTGTGTGCCATGGCATCGAACGCATCACATACCGCAATGATCGTTGCCAATGGATGAATCTCGTCGCCGCGAAGACCATCGGGGTAACCCCGGCCATCGGTTCGTTCGTGATGTTGACGCACTATTGGGGCCAGATGGCCGAGGGTCTCGGTGTCGAGCAACATTTGTTCGCCAAGCAAAGTATGGGTTTTGATGTGCTCGAACTCCGCCTCCGACAGCCGCCCCGGCTTGTTGAGCACGGCGTCATCTATCTCAAGTTTTCCTACGTCGTGAAGCAGCGCCGCGGTACCAATGGTCCGAAGGTCGTCGCCCCGGTAGCCGCATGCCTCGGCCAGCCTGATAGCCAGCTCAGACGTACGCTTCACATGGTCATGGGTGATTTCGTCTTTAGATTGCAGATCTGCCACAAAGCGCCTAACGACAGGCTCAAGTCCAATCTCAAGAGCATCGAGCGGATCTCTGGCCGCCAACGGACGAAGCACCGAGATAGCCAACTGGCCGCGCCGATAAGCGACAAAACCCATGATGCTGCCAAGAAACACGCCGCTGATGTCCAACACGTGAGCCAGCCAGAATCCGGCAGTCATCGGAGCATCGCCTATCCAGACGAGTGTGCCGCTAGCCACGAGTACGTAACCGACGGCAACGGCGAGTGACGATGGCGATCCGCCTATGCGATATAGCCGTAGGTGCCGCAAAGACAGCAGCAGAGCCCCAAAATAGACGACCACTGTGATGACTCTCGCCCAAAAGGTTCCCATTCCGGCCAGCGGCAACGACGACGGAAACGTCAGCAGCAGTACGGCGAGCCCTAGCTGAATGCCAATATTGGTGGCAACCCAGACCCGCCAGCGCCGCAGGATGCTCGACCGGGTCGATCGAGGCAGCAGCAAAGGCAGCCCTGCCATCAGGGCCATGGGCGCAGCCCAAAGAACGGCGGTCGAAGTGGCTTCGTTGGGGCCATAGATGACGCCAGGGGTAGTGATTCCGTGCACGAGGGGCAGAAGCGACACGGCTAGGAAGAACGCACCGACAATGCCAAGGTCGGCAGTGTCGTCTAGCCAAGCCCTGGCGATGGCAAACAACGAGGTCACCACACACAGACTCGCAGCCACTACCACCAGCCAGAACAGCCCGATCTCAGAACCGAGTTGGGTCCGCCCGGCGTCGGTTAGCGGCAGGCCAAGCTGCGCACCAGCAGTGACAACCACAACAACCGACCACAACCCGAGTCCGCGAAAGCGATGCAACACGAGTTTCCATCGGCGCCAAGACCCTTTGATTGAGACATTGACGGTCGGCTGCACCGAAGCGGTTCAGTGGCGGGCTACGGTGGGAGATATGACTGAAATCGCGGCATCGGACGGAACAAAGCTGGCAGTCCACTCCATGGGTTCTGGCCCGCCCGTCCTGTTGGTTCATGGCATCACCGAGTCTTCCCAGACGTGGGATCCCGTTGCCGGTCGGCTCAGCACCACCAACGAAGTGATCCGCGTCGACCTGAGGGGTCATGGCAACTCCCAACACAATGCCCCTTACGATCTGGCCACCATGGCAGGCGACTTGGCCGCGGTTGTCGATCAGACGTGCGACGTTGCCCCCCGTCTGATCGGGCACTCCTTGGGTGGGGTGGTCGTTTCGGCACTTGCCGGTGTTGTATCTGTCCACTCGGTTGTGAACGTCGATCAATCGCTTCGTCTCGACCAGTTTCAGGCTCAACTGCAAGCAGCGGCACCGATGCTTCGCGATCCAGACTCATTTCCGCTGGTGTTATCGGCACTGTTCGACGACCTTGCCGGAAGCGCACTAAGCGAAGCAGAGCGGGCGCGCATTGAAGCAGCCCGAGGCGCCGACCAAGAAGTCGTGCTCGGAATCTGGCATGACGTGATCGAATCGGACCCCGCCGACCTTCGGGCCCTTGTTGACGCAACGGCTAGCTCTGTGACCGCGCCATACCTGTCTCTGTTCGGGATCGACCCTGGCGACGACTACGCCGATTGGATGTCGAATCTGGTGCCGACTGCGACGGTCGAGTTGTGGCCTGACCTTGGCCACTACCCGCACCTGGTCGAACCAGACCGCTTTGTGGCCAGAGTTCACGAATTTTGGAACAGTATCTAAGCCGGTACTCGACAACGAGGTCCATCTGCTCTCGCCATAGAGGCGCCGTCAGTCAATCGTTGCTGGAGCAACCGCGAGTCCGGCAGCAACGACGCCAGCGTGGAGTCGCCGGTCCCATACTGCGACGGTGAGATCTGTTGCGTCGAGTGCTAGCGCGCTCGCGAGGTGGACGGCATCGGCACAACGGAGGCCATGAGCTGCCGCTAGTTCGCCTGCGCTCTGCTCGACGTCGGCCGACAATTCCACCGGGCGCATCGAGGCCCAGAATGTCTCCCATTCAGCGACGCACGCATGCGCTTGTGATTTCGTCAGATCATGGTTACGGCCGGCCGCCGCGAGGGCGGCACACACCTCTGGATACGCCAGCCGGCTCGACAGGGCAACATCACATCCATTCCAGATAGCTACAGCTAGATCGGACCCGCTCTCATCCACGACAAGCTTGACAAGAGCGCTCGAGTCGAAATAGACGAGCGGCACGTTCAGCGACGCTGCTGGCTAACGATCTCTGCCACCGGCCGTTTCGGTGTCGGCCGTTGTCGGCCACCGGCGACTGGCCGTACTGGCGTGACGGGGCGGCTGATCACACCTTGCTGGGTCAGGCGCTCAATCACGGATGTTGAGTCGAGGGCGACGATTCGGGCCACAGGAACGCCCCGTTCGGTGATTACGACGTCGTTGCCATCACGCGCAGAATCGATCCATTGGCCGAGATGGGCCCTGAGTTCGGTGACTGCAACGTCCATCTCGTAATTGTACATCAGGAAACACCTCCAAGTGTACTGTTGGCATCCAAGGCTGCCGATACTGTCGTATTTGGAAACTACTCCGGCGTTACGTAGGCCGCAGTTAGGCCTCCGTCGACGTTGAGGTTGGTGCCCGTTATGTATGAGGCTTCGTCGGAAGCTAAGAACACCACAGCTTGAGCGATCTCGTCGGCCTCACCAAAGCGTCCCATCGGCACATGAACCAGGCGACGATGCTTCTTTTCGTCGGTGTTCAAGAAGTTCATGAGCAGTTCGGTGCGAAGCGGGCCTGGCGACACAGAGTTGACCCTGATGTTTTCCTTGGCGTGAATCACGGCAAGTTCGCGGGTGAGCGACAACACCGCACCTTTGGACGCGGTGTATGCAATCTGGGGCGTCGCGGCTCCAACCGACGCCACAAACGAGGCTGTGTTGATGATCGCTCCGCCACCGCGCCGTCTTAACGCGGGAACCCCGAAGCGGCAGCCGTTCAGCACACCCTTCACGTTGATGGCCAACGTCTTGTCGATGATGGCTTCTGGTGTAGCCACCGCATCATCGTCGCCAGGAAGCATCACGCCAGCGTTGTTGAACAAGATGTCGAGGCCACCAAAGTTCGACTCGGCGGCCTCAATCATGGCTGCAGCCTCGTCAAGGTTGGTCACGTCAACGTGAACAGCAACCGCCGATCCACTAGCGGCGATGACCTCGGCCACTGTCTGTTCGTTGGCTTCGTCGATCACATCGGCGCACACAATCGACGCGCCTTGCGCGGCAAACCGTAGGGCACTGGCGCGGCCAACGCCTCCCCCAGCGCCAGTAATGACGGCCACCTTGCCCTCGAGACGAAGCGACAATTGTTGTTCTGGAGCCACTGATTCCTCAGATTCGTTCGAAGTAACGGTTGCGTTCCCAGTCGGTGACTGAGCTGTTGTAGGCGTCGACCTCGACGCCAAAGAAGTGTGAGTAATGATCGACTACGGCGTCGCCTAACAAATCCCTAATGGCCGCGCTAGACCGGAACGCGGCTGCTGCCTGCTCGAGGGTGTAAGCGACCCGGGGTAGCTCGGCCGCGGCATAAACGTCGCCCGTGAACACTTCGGGCGGTTCGGTGCGGTTCTCGATGCCATCGAGGCCGCTTGCGAGCGCAGCGGTGTAGACGAGGTACGGGTTGCAGTCTGCGCCTGGGATCCGATTTTCGATACGTAGGCTTGGGCCGGTTCCGACAACTCTGAACCCGGCGGTGCGATTGTCGTCCGACCAAGCGATACGGGTCGGGGCCCACGAACCGTCTTGGTAGCGTTTGTATGAGTTGACCGTGGGGGCATAGAACGCCGCGAAATCGGCGCAGTGGGCCATCCAGCCGCCAAGGAACCACCGGAACGTGTCGCTGCGACCGCTGCCGTCGCCTGAATTTCGGGGCGCGGCAAACAGGTTGGACGATCCGTCGACATCCCACAAACTCAGATGTATATGAGAACTACTGCCAGACTCGTTGGAGTGGGGTTTGGCCATGAACGTAACCGAGACATCCATCTGGTCGGCTAACTCCTTCATGCCTTGCTTCATGAGGGTATGACGGTCGGCCATATCGAGCACATCGGCGTAACGAATGTTGAGCTCGTGTTGACCTCGCCCGGCCTCGCCTTTGGAGCTCTCGACTGGAATCCCGCTGGCGCTCAACGCCCGACGAGCCGCCCCCACATAGCCCTCGATTCTGGCTCCTTGCAACAAGTTGTAGTCCTCGTTGTACCAGCCCGCGGCGGTGAGATCGGTGTGGCCCTTGGCCTGGGCGTCGCGGTAGCTGTCGTCGTACAAGTAGAACTCAAGCTCGGACGCCGCCTTTACCGTGAAGCCGAGATCGGCAGCACGTTCGATCTGGCGGCGAAGCATCGAACGTGGTGCAATCTCAACCGGTGCATGTTTGGCATCGTCGATGACGTCGCACAGAACCACAACAGTGCGCTCGGCCCATGCCACCTGACGCATAGTCCCGAAATCAGGAACAAGATGAAAGTCGCCGTAGCCGAGCTCCCAACTGGCGTACTCATAACCAGGCACCGGTTCCATCTCGATGTCGGTTGTGAGCAAGTAGTTACAGGCGTGAGTGCCGGCCTCGATGTCGTCGAGGAAGAAATCGGCGTCTAGCCGTTTGCCCATCATCCGGCCGTAGGTGTCGGTGAATGCCAGAACGACGGTGTCGACTTCGCCAGAGTCGACTGCTCGCGCTAGTTGTTGCTGGTCCATGACAAGGCTCCTCGGTTCGCGCCGCCGACTAACTGCACAGCGCGAGGGCGAACAATACTGTGCCTAAACGAGGGAACCAGATGTACTTCGAAGTCGACCGAGCAAGTCACACCAACTGGCAGTGGAACGAGGCATCGCCGGAGCTGAAAGATGGCGACGTTGCCCTCGATCTTGGGGCGTTCGCGTTCACGGCCAACAACATCACCTACGCGGTGGCGGGCGACATGCTCGACTACTGGGGTTTCTTTCCGGCCGAGGCGCCCTGGGGTCGAATCCCGGTCATGGGAGATGGCCGAGTTGTCGAGTCGCGAAACGCCGACGTCGCGGTTGGGGGCCGCTACTTCGGTTTCTACCCGATGACCGACCGTCACGTCGTGAACGCCGAGGTTTCGTCGTCGGGTTTTCGCGATATTGCCCCCTACCGGGCCAACCATGCGGCGGTGTATCGGTCGTTCGAGCTTCAGCCCGACGAATCCTCAGCAGACCTAGACACCGATTACAGAACCTTATTGGTGCGCGGGTTGTTCATTACTTCCTGGCTGATCGACGACTTCTTAGTCGACAACAACATGTTCGGTGCGAACCAGGTGCTCATCACCAGCGCTTCATCGAAGACTTCTATTGCCCTCGCCCACTCATTGCGTCGGAGCGGGCGGGCCACCGCTATTGGCCTTACGTCGGAGCGCAACCGGGCTTTTGTCGAGGGCCTCGATCTGTACGACGCCGTTGTGCTCTATGACGACCTCGATGCTCTGGACCATCGCGCGCCTTCAGTCATTGTCGATATGGCCGGAAACACGACCCTCAAGGCCGACCTACATTCCCGCCTAGCCGATCTTCGGTACTCGTGCGCCGTTGGGGCAACCCACCGCGACAATCTCGCCGACACCGGCGAGATTGCGGCCCCAGCCCCAGAATTCTTCTTTGCCCCCACCCAAATCGAGAAACGAAGCCAAGAGTGGGGCGCCGAAGTTCTCAACAAACGCATGGGGGCCGCCCTCGCGGAATTCGTCGCCGACGCCGAACGCTGGATGACGGTAGAGGTCTCGACCGGCCGCGACGCTGTAGCGGCGCTATATCTGTCCACTCTTGCTGGCGAAGTCTCGCCCGCCACCGGCCAGATTGGTGTGCTCAACGCACCGCAGTGAAGCCAACTCGAGAACCGAAACCAGTGGGCGCGGAATCACATACCGAACCCATTAGTTCATGTCCACATGGGCGGTAGCGACACAATCCAACGACGCCAGCTCGCTGTGCTTGCACTCGCGCTCGTGTTATCGATGTCGACATGGTTCTCAACGGCGGCGGTCATCGGTCAGCTACGATCCAACTGGGACCTGACCCGCACGTCTAGCTCTTGGTTGACGATCATGGTTCAACTCGGGTTCGTTGGCGGCGCCGTGGTGTCGGCCACAACCAACCTTGCCGACCGGATTCCCCCACGGCGCCTCATGTTGTATGGATCGATTGGTGCCGCCGCGGCCAACGCTTCGATCGTGGTGTTCGACAGCTACGGGACAGCCCTTGGCAGTCGCTTCCTGACCGGAGCCTTCCTAGCAGCCGTCTACCCACCGGCTCTGAAGGCGATGTCCACCTGGTATCGCACCAACCGCGGATTTGCTCTTGGCGTGATGGTCGGGGCCCTCACTTTGGGCTCGGCGCTACCGCACCTGCTCAACTCGATCGGTTCAATCGACTGGGAGCTGACGCTCATACTCACGTCCGTTCTTACGCTTGGCGGTGGCCTACTGGCCGATTTCGCAGGTGCCGACGGACCCCACGGTGTGGCCTCTGCGCCTTTCGACCCAAGCCAACTAAAGGCCATAGTCGCCAACAGAGAGTTCAGGCTCGCGAGCGCAGGATACTTCGGCCATATGTGGGAGCTTTATGCCATGTGGGCCTGGATTGCCTCCTTCTATTCCGACGTGTTCTCATCGGTTCGCAGCGCATCGTTGGCTGCATTTGCCGTCATTGGTGTGGGTGCGGCAGGGTCGGTGTATGCGGGCCTAATGAGCGATCGGCGTAGCCGGCCTGAAGCTGCGGGCCTAGCTATGCGCTGGTCAGCCGCTTTGGCCGCTGTCATCGGGTTCTTTGTCGATGCCCCGTGGCCTTTAGTACTCGGCATGGGCCTGATTTGGGGTTTCTGGGTGGTGGCCGATAGCGCCCAGTTCTCCACCATCGTCACCGAGGTGACGCCGCCGGCCTACGTCGGAACCGCGCTCACGGTGCAACTCGCGGCCGGGTTCGTGCTGACCGTGTTCACCATCTTCTTGGTGCCCGTCGTGGTCGATGCCGGCGGCGCCGACAGTATTGGGTGGGGTCTGGGGTTCCTATTGTTGGCCCCGGGACCCATTCTCGGGGCGCTGGCCATGAAGGCGCTGCAACACAACGGGTAAACGTACGTCAACGCTTCATCGACTCGACTATGTACCACGTTACAGTGGTACACTTTGGGAATGAGCCACCTAACTGTGATCGACGAGATCAACCGACTTCTCGACGCCGACGACACCGAAACGGTGAACACCTCGATGAGACTGCCGGTGAACCTACGAGACGCCGCCGCCCTCGCTATCGACCAACTCGAAGCAGCGCCCTCTGCAACGACACTGACCGCCAAAGCGTTACGTCAGCGACTGGAGACAATCGTTATGGACGCCGCACTTCGCCTCCACTACGACCAGCACCCCGAGGTCCGACCCTCACTCGCCGAGATCGCGCAGGCGCTAGCCCAACAAGACGGATCGCCGCTGGCCTCACGACCGGAGTTGATCCAAGCAGCAGCCCGGGCGGTCAGCACTCGTCACTCGAACGCGGATGCCGATGATGTGCTGCTGTGGGCCGAGGCCCAGCTGGCGATGTCGGCGTGAGAACAGTCCTCCTCGACAACGAAGCGGTGCAGTCGCTCGCCAGCATCACCCACCACAAACATCGCGGGGTCCTTGCGCATCTCGAAGGCGTCGTGTCACGGCGCAAGCGCGGCCGCATCGTCGAAACGGTCGTGCCCACCTCGGTGCGAGTCGAGGCCGGCTGGGACCGCACACAACCCGAGGCAGCCGCCCTCAACCGATTCCGCATCACCGATCAAAGGCTTGACGCTCAGACCGCCAACATTGCCGCAAACCTGATCGCGAGGCGAGTCGCGACCAGCGTTGCCGACGCCCACATAGGCGCCACCGTTCAACGACTGAACACCGGCGACATCGTCGTCATCACAAGCGACCCCCAAGACATCACAGCAGTCTGCTCCCCAACCGCAGTCACCATCGTCTCGATCTGACCAACAGATAACCCAACCGGTCGGCGCCGAGAACGGTTGGCATCTACACACCCTCGCTGACGCTACGGCACACTCTCAAGGCAACGTCATAGAGTTTCGGCTCTATTCGTTGATGAGACGGTCATTGACGTAGACAGCCTTACGGTCGACGGACTGGCAGCATGACCTTCTCCAAGACAAGAGCTAGCGACGTCGTCGGCGGCTTTCGTGACCCGCCGGGCTGTACCCGTTGGGCCTACTCCATCACACCCAGGGGCAAGTGGACGCTGCCCACACTCCCAGAACCAGTAGCGCTACCATCAATGTATGCACATCCACCTTCTCGTCGGGGCCGGTTGAACCTCAGGTCAATCGATCCACCGTCACAGCTGACCAGTCGAGTACGACAACTACGACAAGTACCACGCTAGAGATTACGGGCGTGGCCACGTTCAGGGCCGTGAGGGTCCGGTACTTTCAGAAATCGGACCGGAGCTTCGTCTGCGGCTGGTATTTCTTCGGGCCGGAGAGTGTCTGCACCGAGATCGTCGAAGTTGGTCAGTTCACACTTGGCGACGGACCAAGCCCGTGGACCGAGGTCCGGCCCGGCGAGTTCAACACCAACCTTCTCGACATCTCGGGCCTGCTCGACGACAACAACCTCCTGACAATTCAGGCAGTTGAGGTGAGTTCAAGCACAGAGATACACAGTTGGGAGTGCAACAGACCCGGCCCCTCTCCACCGAGAGACGCACGCTTGCGTTCGCTCACCTCTGGACACCGCATATTCGTATGGGGAGTTGACACCGATATCGACGTCGATCTCGCCCTCGCCAGCCCCTCCGACATAGTCGAGATCTGCGCCCTCGGCCATCCCACAACCATCAAAGCGTTCGGGGCCGTCGACTTTTAGTGAGCGCCCTTCGAGGAATCGGGCATGTCGGCAGGCGTGATTCGTTTCATACCCGATAACAACATGGTCGAATACGATGCGCGCGCTAGGGTCATAGGCAATGAGGTAGACACTAGACAACCCGACTAGGCCGCTGTCCTGTTCAGGACGGCGAAGACCTCGACGATCTATCCGTCGACCCGTCCCGTCGATCGAAGTTGTGTAGCTCGTGTCCCATTCAGCCTTTTCTTTGACCCTGCGAGACGTCACCTGGGCACCTGGCGATCGGCGAATCCTCTCGTCGATCGACGTCTCTATCCATGACCGAACCTGTATGGCCGTGGTCGGCCCAAACGGCGTTGGCAAGTCGTCTCTGCTGCGGCTAATCGCCGGAGAGGTCGAGCCAACCTCGGGACAAATAACGGTGAACCCACCCGCCGCAAACGTCGGCCTGATCCACCAAGAACCCGCCCGCGCCAAGGACACGACGGTTCGACAGGCGTTGTCGGGTCGCACCGGAGTGACTGCTGCGATTGCGGAATTCGAGGCCTCGACCGTCGCTCTGGCCGCCAACGAGGCGGGTAGTGACGATCGGTTCGACGAGGCTCTGGCCAAGTGGACCAGCCTTGGTGCCGCAGACTTCGATGCCAGGCTGGCCAAAGTTTCTGACGACATCGGGCTCGCAGCGTCCACCCTTGATCGCCCGTTGACAACCCTCTCGGGTGGCGAGGCAGCACGCATTGGTTTGGCCACAGTTCTCCTTAGCCGTTTCGACCTGACCATGCTCGACGAACCAACCAACGACCTCGACAGCGCTGGGCTGGCGAAGCTTGAGCAATGGGTACAGGAGCACCAGGGCGGCCTAGTGTTCGTCTCCCATGACCGTGCGTTTCTAGCCAACGCCGCCACCGAAGTATTCGAGATCGACCAACACAGTCGTTCGGGACAACTATTCGGAGGAGGCTGGACTGCGTTCCTCGAAGAGAAGGCGGTGGCCAGAGCCCACGCCGAGCAGGACTATCAGCAATACACCGACAAACGAGATCAGCTCAAGGCCCAGGCCAAGCAGAAACGCGATTGGGTCACCAAAGGTACCTCCAGACTCAAGAAGAACCCAGACCCCGACAAACATCGCAACGCCTACGACAAGGCTCAGAACGAAGCATTGGCAGGCAAGGCCAGTGCCACCGATCGGGCCCTAGAACGTCTGGTCGTAGTCGACAAACCCTGGGAAGGATGGGACCTTCAGTTCACCATCGCCGCCGCCGAGCGCAGCGGTTCGATAGTGGCCGCTCTTGACAAGGCCGTCATTGGTAGAGGCGAATTCAGGTTGGGGCCGCTGACCGTCGAGATTCGATGGGCCGACCGGGTTTCGATCACCGGCCCAAATGGCAGCGGCAAATCGACCCTGATGGACGTCATGCTCGGGCGCCTCGACCCAATCTCAGGACACGCACTATTGGGATCGAGCGTTGTGTTGGGCGAACTCGACCAACTTCGGGGCGCGTTTCACGACGGATCCAAATCTCTTATCGACGTGACAACCGCCGACGGCCAGCTTGGCATCGCTGAGGCCCGATCAGTCCTGTCCAAGTTTGGCCTCGACGCCGCCACCGTCGATAGACCGGCATCGAGCATGTCACCAGGCGAACGCACCAGGGCCCAGCTGGCGATGTTCCAGGCCAGAGGTGTCAACTGCCTCGTTCTCGACGAACCCACCAACCACCTCGACCTGCAAGCGATCGAACAGCTCGAAACGGCACTGCGAAACTACGAGGGCACCCTCATTCTTGTGAGCCACGACCGCGAGTTCTTGAAGAACACCGAGACAACAGTGCAGATCGATCTGACGCCGGGCTGAACTGCCAATACTGTGCAGCTATGAGCGACTCACAACACCCCCTTAGGTTCGGCTGGCTATCGCCTTGCATTGGCAACCGCTGGAGCGATTTCAAGCCGATCGTTGTCGAACAAGCCAAGAACATCTTGCCCACGGTCAACAGCCCCTTCGACTCGGTGTGGATCGCCGACCACTTCTACGGGTTCGACTCCAAGACCGACCCATTTGTCGAAGCGTGGACGACGCTCACGTGGCTCGCAGCCAAACTCGACGACGTGGTGTTGTGCCATCACGTGCTCGGTCACGGGTACCGCCCGCCAGCGCTCACGGCCAAGATGGCTGCCACCCTCCAGGTGTTTTCGGACAATCGGTTCATGCTCGGCATCGGTGCCGGTTGGCGAGGCGATGAGTACGAGGCATACGGCTACGACTTCCCGAAGCCATCGATTCGTTTCGCGCAGCTCGAGGAGGTCGTCGAGATTTGCCGCCTGATGTGGACCCAGGACTACCCATCTTTCGAGGGCAAGTACTTCTCGATCGACGAAGCGTGCGCACCACCGTTGCCTGAAGTGACGCCCCGTATCTGCATCGGTGCTAACGGCCCGAAGGTCGCTCTGCCAACCGCGGGCCGCATTGCCGATATGTGGCACGGCGGAGCCAAAGACGTCGACTCATGGGTTGCCAAACACGAGATTGTTAAGGCTTCGGCCGAGGCCGCCGGCCGCGATCCGTTCTCTATCGAGACCGGCACCACCCTCGAACGAACCTTGCCAGAAAACGACGCCGAGGCCGAGGCCCTTCTCGACGAAATCGGAGCGTTCCGAAAGGCCGGAGTCGATCATTTCGTGATGGACTTTGGCAATCCGCTCGAGCTCGAACCCATCCACCGATTCGTCGAACAGGTCATGACGCCGCTTCGAGCTGCCGAATAGGGGCCTATGCCCCATTCTCAGCTGGTTTCGGCCCCGCAGGAGGGTGTCGCTTGGTGGCCTGAAGTGCTGATTGTCATGGCGCTTCCGATCGTGACGTTTGGGTTCAGCTGGTGGTCGATCGGTTCATTCGTGGCCGAGGCACCGCCAAGTGCTGACCCTGGGGCGCTTGTGTATCTGTCGAGCCCACCAACGATGTCAGGCTCGACCAGCGCCACAATTGGGCTTTCGTGCCTTCTGGGATTCATTGGTTTGCTGGCCTGGTTCTCCGAACGTTGCCGCCAACACAGTCACCTAAACGGCTGGTGGCCGGCCATGTCGGCAGCAGTATTTGCCGGAGCAGTGTCGGCCTGGGCCGTTAGGAGCGTCCCGGCCACGGCCGCAGCGGCCACCCCTGGGACTATCCGCTTCCTGGCCACTATCCCGCTGATCCTTGGCCTCGTCGCCTGGGCCGCAAGTAACCGCGGCCACACCAGGCGCTGGCAGAGGTATTTCAGGCCTCGGGCCCTTCGTTAACAGCGCTGCCCGCAACCGTCGACTGGAACTTCGACATCAGCCACGGGCCTGCCATAGCGGGTTCGTGATGGGGCGGGTTTGATGCGTCGGTGCACGTGGGCAGACACTCAATAACGGCGTCCCAGTTGGCCATATGGAAGAACGCGAACGACATCCGGGGTTGTAGAGACATGGCTGTCACCCGGTGCACAGTCGAGAGCCAACGGTCATTGGTCCATTGCTGGATCGAGTCACCGAGGTTCACGATGTAGGTCTCTGGCACCGGGTCGACGGCCGCCCAAGTGCCATCGGGGCGACGCACCTCTAAGCCTGGAGTGTCGTCGGTTCGCAGGATTGTTAACGTGCCGTAGTCACTGTGGGCACCGGCCCGCAGACCGGCCGTTTTAGGGTCGAGCGACCGATAGTAGATGGCCCGCATTGCACTCGTGTGATTGTCGATCAGCCCATCGAAGTAGTTGGCCGGTAACTCCAACGCAGTCGCCATAACCTGCAGCAGACGAGCAGACAGGTCCGACATGGCCCCGAAATAGGCCTCCCACGATGGTTTCAGCTGCGGAATGGCCTCAGGCCAACGACTTGGCGAGCGAATCCACCGTTCACCCTCCGATTGGGGCTCTGGTCCTCTACCAGCCCAGTCTGGCCCGAGGCAGTCTGGGCCTCCCGAAAACGACTCCTTCAGATCGGCCTTCGCTTCGACGTCGCCTAATGAGGCGCCGAGACTCTCGAACTGAAATGGCGACCATCCGTATGGATATCCAACCTCGGGGAACTCGACCTTCCGTTTTTCGGAAGCGTCGAGAGCGAAGAACTGCTCGGCAGTCTCCCAAGCCGCATCGGCCACGGAGGCGTCGATAGCACTGGCCGGCACCCGAAAGAATCCGAGCTCCTCGCAGGCCTCGGCCATCGCCGCGGGCGCGTCTGCACTTTCGGGGTCGATGAGGGCTAGCGATGTCGGCTCAAGGGGCGATATCGGCTCACGAGACGGGGTCGACTCAAGGGGCAGGGTCGACTCAACAGGCGGGGTCACGTCGGGCTCCCACTGGTCAGACGTCGGTCGTTGGGCGGCTGGGCCACACTACGTCGACCGCCAGGCCACTGTGATCGCTCGCCACAACACCGGTTCGCTGAGCGTGAAACGCAAGCTTGGCATCGAGGATCCGGCCTGCGTCTCCAGCACGTCGAAACGGGTCGCCAACGAACACATAGTCAATCCGCTTGCGGGGGATGTTGAGACCCCCGGCGATATCGTTCGTGCGCCAGTCCTGGGTGTAGCCAGGGCTGTCCTCGCCAGCCACCCGCCAAGCCTCTTGCCAGTAGGTTCGATGACCATCGATGTCGGTTAAGCCAGACATGAACCGGATCTCGTCGCTATCGGGTTCGGCGTTGAAGTCTCCACACAGAATCGCTGGCATTGCATAGCGTCTCTTGGCGAAAGTAAGGTCGTCGACGGTGCCGCGTATCTTCTTCACGAACGTGTCGATCTCGACCACCTGAGCCAGTCGATTACCGGCTGACAGAGGAGCCGCAGCCAGGTGAGTGGAGAATACGTCGAGGCCTGCTGTTCGAGCGTGCATGACCTCCCACGGGACAGCTAGATCAATGGGATTTTCGTCGACAATACCTAGGCGACAGTAGTTCTGGGCCTCGATTGGCCACTTCGAGAGCACCGCCGAACCAAACAGCAGCTGGCTATCCGGCCAGACCGCAGGGTCGAACGCCTCTCCGTCAAACGCAACATGCCAATCACCGTTGGCATTGGCAGCGATCCACTCTGCGGTGTTACCAACGGCGGACTGAGTCACTTCCTGGAGACAAACGACATCGGGGTTGAGGTAGTCGAGCCAAGACACAATCTCGTGGCGGCGCAGCTCCCAATCTGGCTCGAACAAAGAACCGACGTTCAGCTGAACGACTCGCAGATGCACCTCCATATCTGCACCGTAGTGGCCCCGCAGCAATAGGGTGTCGTAATGGAGGACCCGACGACAGATCAATCCAGCGCCTGGCGTACAGCAGGCGATTGGACCGCACCTAGGGTGCTCTACCGAACGATCCTCTGGGACCTTGATCATACGCTGCTCGATTCAGAGGCCTCCGAGCGCTTAGCCCTGGCCGAGACCCTCCAAGCGGCCGGTGTCGACGATCGAAACAGCGTTGCCGCCACCTACAAACGCATCAACGGTGCCCTCTGGGCCCGCGTCGAGTCAGGAGAGCTCTCACCCAACGAGGTGAAGACCCGTCGGTTCGAAGAGCTGGTGCACATGTGCGGTCTCGATGCCGATCCGCTTGTGATGGCCAACAACTTTGCGGCCGGCATGGGTCGATTCGGTGATCTCTACCCTGGAGCCATCCAGGCACTTCGCTCGGCGTCGGACAACTCCGAGAGAATGGCGCTTGTTACCAACGGACTCGGCGACACCCAGCGGGCTCGGGTAGCCAGGCTCGGAATCGGTTCGCTTTTTGACGCCCTGATAATTTCGGGCGAGGTTGGATGCTCAAAGCCCGGCGCTGCCATCTTCGACGAAACATTCGATCTGCTCGAGGTCGATCCCGACGGCGCGGTGATGATCGGCGACAGCATCACCTCCGACATGCGCGGCGGCTTCGACTACGGCCTTGACACCATCTGGTTTAACCGTCTCGGCGCCGCAGCGCCCACCGACATATCCCTATCCCACGCAGTCACCAGCCTCGATCAGCTGGCGAGTCTCTTTGGCCCTCGCCCAGTTAACTAGACTCACGGCACCACATATCCGTAACGACAGGAAACACCGCGATGTCCATCACTGCTCTCATCATGATCAACGCCGAGCCTGGTGCCATCGCCGAACTTGGCACCCAGCTAGCCGACATCGACGGAATCACCGAAGCCCATTCGGTTGCCGGCGGCGATGTCGACCTCGTCGCTATTGCCAAGGTCGAGACTCACGACGACATCGCCAAGGTCGTCACCGAGGGCGTTTCGAAGCTCTCAGGCATCCTCAACACCAACACCCTCATAGCGTTTAGGTCATATTCGACCCAAGCCCTCGACGCCGCCTTCGAAGGCTTCGGCGACTAGCCCCAACATCGCCAGCCCAACCCAACCTGTGCCTAAAACCGCGGTGTGCACCGCGATTCTGGGCACAGGTTCGTTAGAGACCCCAAGCTGTGCCTAAAAGCGCGGTCCTGACCGCGGTTTTGGGCACAGGTTCGCAAGGCTGGCGGTGTAGAAGATCGGTGGGAGTGGCTTGTGCACGTGATCTACTGGGTGGGTGTCGTTTCTGATTGTTGTTCTGCTCGTGCTTTTGGTGGGAGGGGGCTGGGCTCTTCGGGTTCGGGCTAGGCGCTCAGCGTGGACAAAGGCGGCCGAAGTGCTGGGGTTCGAGCTCGAACCTGAGGTTCTGGGTGGTGCTCCGAAGATGAGCGGCGTCATCGACAATCACGCCGTGACTGTCGAAGTCGAATCTGAAAGGGTGCGCAAGGCACCATCTATCTTCACTCACTACGAGATAACAATCGGCACCAAGATGCCCAAGGCGCGCATGACCCGCCGCCAAAAGAGCAGTCTGATGCAGGGTCTCGTTGGAGGCGTAGATGCGCCGATAGGCGACGTGGCATTCGACGAGGTCATCATCGTCGACACGCTTGACCCTGATGCATTGTCCAAGCGACTCTCAGCTGAGGCCCGGTTTGCCCTGATCGAACTGTTTCAGCTGCACCCAATATCGGTTGTTAGCGAAACTCGGGTCAGGCTCGCCACCAGCAAACAGGAGAACAAGGCCGACAACCTTATTGCCAACTCTCAGCGAGCTGTGGCACTGGCGCAGTTACTCACCCACGATACCTCAGACTGACCGAGCCGACGCTAGACGGGTTCACCGTCAGGATCGGGCAGAGGCTATCCACCCCCGGCATCACGCCGTTGGATCCATAACCTGACCGGCAAAGAGCACAGCCCCAGTTGGGCGGTGTCGAATCAGGTACAAGAAGGGCTGATCGGCGAACACATCGAGCTCCGCCTCTGGTGGACCGGTCTCTCCGAACTCCAGAGCCGTAGCGGCCGCGGCGACAGTTCCAAACTCGTCCACAGCAATATTGGCACCGTGAACTGCACCGCCCAGAAAAGCGGGTGGGCTTATCAGCGGATACGAACCTGGCGCAGCACCAGTCTCGGTTAACCACGGTAGAAGGTCAGTCGCGGAATCGGTCTCCCATTTGGGAAGCCGTAGTTCGTATGGACCGCGGCTCATCTGTTGGTCGACCTCTTGAACCAGGTCACCGGTCAGGCGTTCGCGTGTCTGCTCAAATTGACCTTCGTCGGGGATGATGATCAGCATCGAGTACTCCGACCCTCGATACGGGATCTCCGCGGCCACCCATCCATCACCGGCGCCTCGTAAGTCGGCGAGCTCCCTTTCGACCATGAACGACACCGAAGCGCTCGAGCCATCGCTTTTGTCAAACGGAGCAGTGATCTCCCCGTACTTGCCAAATGCGAGCTGCCACTTGGCTTCGAAGTAGATCGCATTGGTAAGAACCAAGATGGAGTCAGTCAAGAAGTCGGGCTTGATGAGATCCTCGATCAGACCTTGAGTCTGGTCGGAGACCCACTCGTTGATTATCTCGGCACTTCGGTCAGGATCGCCACGAAGATCAAGAACTTGCGAAGATGCACCATGCTCGGCGGCCAGGAGATCGACCCAGCCCTGATCGGGCGATGTTGTGACGTCTGGCCAAATTCGATCGGCCAGGATCAACTCGATTTCGCCACGATCTGCTGAGGCTGACAGCATCGCATCTAGAGCATTCCACGCCTGGTGTGCTGACAGGTCTGGCGGCAATCCAAACGTGGCATCGATGGACTCGCCGGTCGCCTGGTCGGCAGCAGCTCTGGCCATCAGCAGGGCGTGGCCAATACTGAGAGGGCTGAACACGAAGTTGTCTTCGGGCCCCTCAGCAAGCCACAGGTTGTAGCCAGCTTGGTTGAAGCCGTCGGCCAACGTCTCGACCGGCGCTGAGTCGATGGGCCCCGATCGCGGGACACTGGCCTGAAGAACGACTGGCTCCGCGACCGTGGTTGACGGCGCCGTTGTGATCGAAGAAACGACTGGCGCCAAGGGTGCGTTGCCGCTCTCGGTCGACTCACCACACGCCGCCGTTAGAACGCTCAGAACCACGAGAGCCGCAAAGATCTTCATGATTGTTCGACGTTTAGAGCTTGGCCCACGGTTCCCGCTACTTTGAAGACGATGAGTGATTCGACTGCTGCGGAGCACCTAGACCTCGCCGATTTCGCCACTAAGGCCCAGACTTGGGTTGAACAGAACAAACATAAGGCACCACCTGACTACGGTGCCATTGTGCCCCATAGGTTGCTCGATCGAGGCATCGCCTGGCAAAGACGTTTGTTCGAAGCTGGCTGGGCGGGCATCCATTGGCCCACCGAGCATGGGGGTCAGGGCCTAAGTTCAGAGCACCAGTCGGTCTGGCTCGAGGTGTGCGCTCGCGCTGAGGTTCCGGCGTTCATCAATATGGTCGGGTTCGTTTTGGCCGGACAGGGGCTTCAGATCTACGGCACGGCCGATCAACAGCAACGTCACCTGCGTTCGATTATTACCGCTGAGCAGATCTGGTGTCAGCTGTTCTCGGAGCCAGAAGCGGGTTCCGATCTGGCCTCGCTGCAGACGGCGGCGGTCCGAGATGGCGACGAGTGGGTCGTGAACGGTCACAAAGTGTGGTGTAGCGGGGGCCGACATAGCGATTGGGGCATTCTGATGGCTAGAACCAACACCGATGTCTCCAAGCACAGCGGAATTTCGTTCTTTGTGGTCGATATGCACTCCGCTGGCATCGAGGTCAGGCCCATCCGCCAGATGAATGGCGGTTCTGAGTTCGACGAGGTCTTCTTCGACAACGTTTGCATGCCCGCCGACGCTCTGCTTGGCGAGCTGGACGATGGCTGGCGAGTCGGGATGACGATCCTCACCAACGAACGGGGCTCGATAGGTGCTGCTGCTATCAGCACCGAGCGCAGGCTCGACGCTCTCGCCGGCATGGCCGACGGCGATCTCGGTGTTGTCGAACGGCAGAGGCTCGCCACGCTGGTCAGCCAGGGACGGGCCTATTCGTATATGGGCGCTCGACAGGGGCCAGGCGCATCGATCGGGTCGTCGCTCAACAAGCTCGGTATCACCGAGTTGTCTTTCGCCGCCGCCGAACTCAAGGCCGACATCGCGGGTGCCGACGCCATGCTGGCTGGGCCAGGTTCAGACCCGATCTTGGGCGCGCCGGGAGGCCGCATCGCAGGCGGATCATCGCAGATCCAACGCAACATCATCGGCGAACGCATCCTCGGCTTGCCCAAAGAGCCGCGTTAGCGGCGGTAAGACAACACCGCGCCGCGTTAGCGGCGATAAGACGACACTGCGCCCGCGTTAGTCGGTTAGCCCGGCAACGGCGCCGGCGATCACCTCGTCGAAGCGGAGGGTGAGCGTTTCGATCCATAGTGGATCGTCGTCGGCAAAGGCCGCCCTCACCTGGGCCCTGATTGCGGGTGCGTCTGGGCCGGTCGGGTCGCCATAGCCGTGCAACCATGCGTCGGCCCTAAGCGACTGGAGCACTGTGATGACGTCGACGGTTCCGAACTCAAGGGCAGCAGAGGTCACCTCTCGCCGACCCAAGAACGTTTCAATCCGCCCGAGCCAGTCGCCTGTCAGTGCTGCCGAGACACTCTCGCCGTCGGTCATAGATCGCACGTCGCCCCACCATTGGATTCCGCGCCTGTAGCCAGGGTTGGATGCACCTTCGTGGCTGATGAGTTCGCCGTGACCCCATGCTCCAAGCCCGGTGTGGAGGTCGACGATGCCCACTTTGGCAGCCGACCCGGCCAGCTTGTCGGCGTGATCTTCTAGCCACAGGTGTGACCACGTTTTCTCGGCACCGCCGTAGAAGATGCCTCTCTTGTGCCGGTACTGACCACTCGAAATTCTGGCCTGGAAGTCTTCTAACCCGACCAACGCGACTACCTCGAGGAGCTGAGCGGTAGATGCCTCCTGGGCCTCTGGGCTCCACTCTTGGGGTACGACGAGGTCGGCGATCTCGTCGTACCCGGCGTCGGCGGGCGGAGGTGCAGCCCAGTCGATGAAGTTGCGGTTCAGGTCGACGTTGTCTTCGTTGACCCGCCGAACCCACGAAAAGCCAACCGGGTTCAGCGCGTGGACCACAACAACGCGCAGTGCTGCTGCCTCCTCGGCTGATCTGTTGGTTAGGTATCCCGAGAGTAGGTGCCGTTGCAACGCCGAGCCTGAGTATCCCTCAACTCCATGGGTTCCAGAGACCACGAATAACACCGACGATGCCTCGGCCGCACCGAACTGGGCCACGTCGATGGCTAACTCCTCACCTTCGAGCCCGGTTTGTGGGTGCTTGTAGGACATGACCTCGCCACCGGCGCTTGCCGCCCCGGTCAAGAAGTCTGAGCGGGCCTGTTGGTATGTGCTGGCAAGGAGTTTGGGCATTAGCCATTGTCGCGTGCAACCGAGACCTCTGACACACTCCCCAGTTGTTCGTGGTCTAGAGGTCGGGTACCACCGTGTAGTTCGCCCCGCCGCCAAGCTCGAGCACGCTGTCGATCCAAGACGTGCCATAGGCGTCGTCGACCTCTTGTAGGAGATCTGACGGTTCTCCGTCGGGAGTGGTTTCGAGTGTCCAGGCCTGGCGCTTGTAGGTCCAGTTCTCTGGGTACAGCGCGTGGGCCCGTTTCCACCACTCGATTGCCGCTTCCTTGCCTTCGGTTTCGAAGAGGTGATTTCCCATGGCGAAACAGGCTGCGGCCTCGCTGTGTTGCTTAGGGCGCGGCTGTGAACGAGCAATTACTTCGTAGGGCTCGAGGGCGAACTCGCTGTCAGAACCCTTCTCGACCCAGTCAACAATGGCGGCGCGGTACGCGTCGCCCGTGTCGGGCATGGCTTTGACCTCGGTCAACACGAGCTTCAAGTTCTCGGCTAAGTCGTCGGTGATTTCGATCGAGCGAAGCGCGCTCACCTTGATTGCGGCCGCTTCGGCAGGCCGCACAAGGGTGCCACTCTCGTCGATCCACACCGCCATCGGGACGTTGGAGATGCCAAGCAACTCGTCGATGCGATGGTGTGAGTCGATCAGAGATGGATGGGTTGGCGCCGCGGCCTCGATCCAATGTCTGGCCTTTTCGGGGTCGATGTCGAGGGCAACAGTCACAACGGTCACACCCTTGGACTCAAGTTCTTCGTATAGGGCCTGCCACACGGGCAAGTCGTCGCGACAGCCTCACCAAGAAGCCCAGGCCACAAGCAGAACCTTGCGGCCGTGCAGCGACGACAACTTGAACGGGTTGCCATCAAGGTCTGGTAGCTCCAGATCTGGCATAACGGCCGTTGTTAACGCCTTGCCGCCGCTTTCTGGGCCTAACGACCAGAGCCCTCGGGCATCGTCGCTGACGAGGGCCATACCAAGGCGGTCCGCAATCGCGACAACATCGACCCGACCGTCCGAGACCGCGTCTGGCGCCGGAACACACATGTCGCCTTTACACATACCCTCGGGCTTGTGAGCCCAACCGGTTGCGGCCTCAAAATCGCCGACTGCTTGATCCAGACTGGTCATCAACATCTCGCCAGTTTGCCCTATTGACGGTGTAGGTGCACCGCTAGATTGCTCGGGTGACCAAACGGGCTGCCCAACTCATAGTGTTCTGCACCTCAGCTGCGGTATTGGTGCTGGAGATTCTGGCCGGACGGCTCATGGCCCCCTACGTTGGGGTTTCGTTGGAGACTTTCACCGGCATTATCGGCACGATGCTGGCCGGTATCGCCCTCGGTAATGCTCTCGGCGGCCGACTCGCCGACCGCCATGCACCCGAGCGCCTGATTGGGCCAGCCATGGCACTGGGAGGCCTGTCGGCATGGGCATCGTTGCCCATTGTCAGCGCTGCAGGACCAAACTTCGGCTCTAATCCGGTGGCGATCGTGGCCCTTGCCCTGCTCGCGTTCTTCGCTCCAGCGGCAATCCTGAGCGCCATCAGCCCAATGGTCGCTAAGTTGCGGTTAACCGATCTTGGCCAAACGGGCGAAGTTGTAGGCGGCCTCTCGGCGACGGGAACGGTTGGTGCGCTGTTTGGAACGTTCGTGACTGGTTTCATTCTGGTTTCGGCGGTGCCAACTCGACCAATCATCATCGGGCTTGGCCTGGCTCTGGTGGTGGCCGGCGTTGGTTTCACGTTCAGGGTTGGACGTACGCGCCCCGATGCGACGCTGTCAGCGGTTGCTCTCGTTGTGTTCGGCATCGCCGTCACTGCGGGGTCGCCGTGCCAGTTCGAGTCGGCTTACTTCTGCGGATCGGTCGTAACCGACGCTCAAGACGAGTCGGTGCGCTACCTCATCCTCGATGGGCGACGTCATGCTGCGGTCGATCTCGACGATCCAACGAACCTCGAGTTTCGCTACATAAGCCTGCTTGGTGATGTCGTCGATGCCGCCCCGGCTGGGCCGCTGGTAGCGCTGCACATAGGCGGGGGTGGATTCACCGTTCCTCGTTACATCGAGGCCACCAGGCCAGGCTCCGATAACTTCGTGCTCGAGATCGACCCCGTCCTCGTCGACGTGGCTGTCGACGAACTCGGGTTAGTGACCAACGACCGTCTTCGCGTCAGGATTGGCGACGCCCGTTTGGCGCTGGCCGACCTCGACACCGACTCAGTCGACATAGTCGTTGGCGATGCGTTCGCCAGCACCGCTGTGCCGTGGCATCTGACGACAGAAGAGTTCATCACCGAGGTCCATAGGGTGCTAAAACCCGACGGCGTCTACGCCATGAATCTGATCGATGGCCGCGAGAGTCGCTTCGCCAGGGCCGAGCTCGCGACCTTGAGAAGAGTATTCAACAATATCGACCTGATTATCCCCGCCGGTGGCATCCCGAATCGTGCCGTCAATCAGATTCTGCTGGCCTCAGATGCGGCGCTGCCTGAGCTTGAGGTCGATCCATCCGAAGGCCAGCTCATCGACGACGTGCAGGCCTTCATCGGTAATGCGACCTACCTCAGCGACGATTTTGCGCCCGTCGACTGGTTGAGCCTCAACAACTGAGGGCCGGGGGTGCGCCCCTAAAGCAACCCCTGACGAAGAACACGAGCTAGCCGAGCAGATCGGCCAGCTGCTCTTCGATTTCTTCTGGGGTGGTCATCGGCGCGAACCGAGCCACGACAGCGCCGCTTGAGTCGACTAGGAACTTCTCGAAGTTCCAGGTTATGTCGGACGTTTCGCCGTCGCCGGGTTGGGCGTCCTTGAGATGCTTGTAAAGGTCGGCCGCACCGTCGCCGTTGACCTCGATCTTGGAAAACATCGGGAAGTCGATGTCGAAGTTCTCTTCGACGAATGTGAGTACCTCGGCGTCGGAGCCTGGTTCTTGCTCGCCGAACTGGTTACAGGGAAACCCGAGAACAATGGTGCCGTTGTCGTTGTGGTGAAGCGTACGCAGACCTGCGTACTGAGGCGTAAGGCCTCAAGCGCTCGCTACGTTGACCACTAAGCACGCTGTGCCCGAGTAGTCGGCGAGTTTCACCTGCTCGCCAGTGATCGATGCCATCGTGAGTTCGTGGAACTGAGTCATTGGTCTCCTGTAAGTCTGAAGCGATGACCTTACCGCCTCGGGCGTGCTTTTTGGCTACTCGGTCACGACTGCTTGGGCAAGCAGTTTGAGGCCTTGGTCGATGCTGATTGCCGGGGTCCACCGCAGCGATTCTCTCGTGCGACGCTGATCGAACCAGTGAGCTGTCGACATCTGTTCGGCAACAAAGCTGGTGATTGGCGGCTCGGCCAACTCGAACCGATCCCAGATTCGCTCGACCAGAGATCCGACTCCCGATGCTAGGCGCACCGGTACGTGGCGCGCTGGAAGCGCAAGGCCGTGGGCGCCAAGAATTCCTCGAACAAGCTCCGAGATTGGGCGAGGCTCGCCGTTGGATACTACGAACACCTGACCTGAGAGATCCGGGCATCTGTCGATGGCGGCGACCAGTGCATCGACGGCGTTGTCGATGTAGGTGGAATCGACGAGGGCAGCACCAGAACCGATTACGGCGAGTCTTCGGGCGCGGGCCCGATCGACCAGCCGACCTACAAGCTGAGTGTCGCCTGGGCCCCAAACGAGATGGGGCCTGATCACAACGACCGGCATCTGTTCGGCGGCCTCTAGCGCCAGACGCTCGGCCATCGCCTTGCTCTTCGCATACGGGCCTTTGGCCCCCGATGGATCGGCGGGAGCGGCGTCAGCACCAATCAGCGCGGTGCCAGCGTGGGCTACAGAAGGCGAAGAAACGTAGACGAATCGATTTATGCCGGCGTCGATCGACGCCTGCAACACGTTGGCGGTGCCGTCGACGTTGGTTTCGAGAAAGTCGCGCCACGGCCCGGTGACGTCCACCTTGGCAGCTAGGTGAACAACAACGTCGCTTCGTTCGACCGCTCGCTCCACGACCGCGGCGTTGGTGATGTCGCCCAGGACCTCGGTTACCCCACCAGTCAACTTTTCGGCGGCCGTGCGTTGAAGTGTCGTTACATCGTGATTGTCGTTGCGCAGAGCAGTGACGAGGCCTTTGCCAAGCAGGCTCGTGGCCCCTGTAACGAGGACCTTCACAGCCGCGACCGCGTCGCACCACTCAGAAGTGTCTCGGCCCACTTGGCGACACGCCGACGATCGATCTTGGAGTTGTGGCGGCGATCGACAGGAAGACGACGAACCGAAAGCACCGCGGCCACAGTAGGGCCTGGCTGTACTGGGCCGCCGCTCGCTTCGACCGCCTCGCGAACCATTCCCACTAGTTCTGCGGGGGCCAACCCATTGTGTCTTGGTGGGTTCGTCGTCTCAACGACTATGGCCACGACCTGGCAGCCTTGCGGACCAACCCCGACCGCGGCTGCTCGACTTACTCCGGCAACCGACTCGGCCGCCAGTTCAAGGGGCACCGGCATTAGCGGCCCGACAGCCGTTGAGATCACATCGCCTACCCGCCCGCCAATCCATAGCCGGGACTGATCGTCAATCCAACCGACATCGCCAGATCGGTGCCACCCGTCGGCGGTTCTGGCCTTGAACTGTGTCCACCACAGCCGGTCGTACCCATGCATCACATGATCAGCACGAATCTCGACTTCGCCCATGACTGGTCCGTCGGCTTGCTCGCGATGACGGTTGTCGGACACTCGGGTCAGGGGCTCGATCCGAACCTCGACTCCGACACAGGGCGGCCCGACACATACACCCTGGCCTGACGCCGCAGCCAACGAAACGAGCGACACATCGGCAACAGGCAGGACCTCGGTCATTCCGTACGGGGTGTGGGCCTCAGCGTTAGGAACAAGGGTCTGGGCTCGCGCAAACAGCTCCGGGTTCACGGGCGCACCCGCACTCAAGAGCAGTCGCACTCCGCCGAGCGCTTCACGATGGATATCGGTCAGGTCAGCAGCCGTAGCGACTACGTTCGCTAGTGCCGCCGGCGAAGCGAACACCAGGGTGGCGTCGACTTCAGCTACTGCTTCGGCCAAAGCCACCGCGGTGAGGGTTGCCGGTTTGGTGATGTCCATGTCGGGTACGACCGACGTAATGCCAAGAGCCGGCCCGTACAGGGCAAACGGTGCAAAGGCCGCCACCAATGCATCAGTCGCCTCGACTTTGTAGATGCTCGCGAGCAAGTCGCGCTGGGCCTCGAGCTGGCGATGTTCGTACAACACCCCCTTTGAAGGTCCGGTTGAGCCCGAGGTGAAACCTAAGAGAGCCAAGTCCGAACCGTCAGCGGTGGAGAGGTCACGACCGTCCCAAGCGTTTGAGCCAGGCTCTGAGCCAGCGTCGGAGCCACGGTCTGGTGACCGACCAGCCGCACAGATCGCGTCGATTTCGTCGGTCGAAATGCGTCTTCCCGGCCAACCCAAAACCTTGGCGGCGGCTAGTGCCTTCGGAATCGCGATCAGATGCTCAGGATTAGCCGAGCGAATGGCTTTGGTCATGTTGGCCGGTCCAAGCGCCGAGTCGATCACCACCGCGACCACACCGGCGCGCCAACACCCATACAGCGCAGTGTTCAGATCAATGCCAGGCGGGATCATGAGCGCGACCCTGCTCCCCCGCTGGATTCCAAAGCTAGCCAGGCCGGCGCCGAACTCGCTGACCCGAACGGAGAGCCCATCAAAGGTTGTGTGACGAGTAGAACCAGAAAGTTCAAGAACCGCCGCCTTGAGTGGTTCTGCTTCGCTTAGCGCCGACCACATTGGTCGAGAGATTGTTTGGTTCGCCTCGCCACCGCTGCTCGCTTGCGGACGTGGATGTGGCAGGGGGTGTGGCCGCGACTGATCTTCGCCCGTGAGGCAGCGGAACCCAACCCAGTCGAAGATCGCACCAGCGACATCGCCTTCTTCCTGGACAAAGTGGTGGGCTCCCGCGAAGCGGTGTACGTCGGCGTGAGGCAAACGCTGCTCGAAATCGTGCAGGTACAGGTCGGAAAACACCGGGTCGTTTGGGCCCCAGAACAGCGCAACTGGTATCGACGACAAGTCGGCAAGCCCGGCCGCGATGCTGTCGAGCGTGCTGGCCGTAGGGTGCTCCGGTTCGAGCGGGATGTCGGCCACGAAGTCGGCGATAGCGTGACGACGGTCGGCGCTGCGATACGGCGCCAGGTAACCATCGCGAACCGCTCGCGACGGGCGGGGTCGACACATGTCGACCGCACCACGAATGAACGCCGTTGACGACACCGTCACGGGCTTCAACATCGGTCGGCTTCTGGCCGCCCGAATGAGTGAAGAAGCCCTAGAACCCGCCGGTTGGTGGACTGCGGTGTTGGTAAGCACGACGCCAGCCAACGTTCGATCGGATCGGGTATTCCACTGCAGCGCCCAGCCAAGCGCCACCGGGCCACCCCAGTCGTGCGCCACCGCGACAACGGGGCCATTCAGGCCGAGCCGTTCGGTAAGCCTGCTGAGGTCCTCGACCCGATCGGCCAATCGTCGCGACCGCCCGGTGCGTTCGGAGAAACCCATGTCGAGCTGATCGACGGCGATGACTCGCAAATCGTCTGGGGCAGCGGCCAAGACTGATCGCCACAGGAACGACCACGATGGGTTGCCGTGAACACATAACAGGGTCAGGCGAGGTTCGACATCGGACCGTTGTGCATAGCTGTCAAGAAGGTGCCACTCAACGTCTTGACCGGAGTGGTCTGTGGTGGCGACGAGGCGCGACCAGGCTGGGTCGAGGCCAACGACTGACTTGGGTGGAAGTTGAGCAGGGAGTTTGGCTCGCCCTCTGCCAGCCGTCACCAGACCAGTTCGAGGAGACCAGCGTTTAGCCCAGATCCGATACCGAGACACAACACCCGATCGCCAGCGCTTAGCTGGTCGGCAGACAGTGCGAGAGTAAACGGGACTGCAGCGGGGCCCATGTTTCCGAACCGCGGAAACGTCATCGGCACTCTCGCCGGGTCGATTCCGAGAACTTCGATCATGGCTTCGGTATGAACCTTCGATACCTGGTGCAGTACATAGAGGTCCATGTCTTGCCACTCGTCTTTGTTGGCATCGTCCCAAGCCAGCTTCGCCAGCGATGTTCCGGCATCGAGCAGGGCCGCGGTGTCTGTTTTCATGCTCTGGAGCGAGCCAACACAAAGCTCGTGATACTCCGTGGCAGCACGGAACAAGCCCCTGACGACCTGGTGGCTACCGGGATTTTGGCTGTGTCGTCCCACCAAAGCGGCTGCGGAGCCCGATCCGAGAGTCAGCGAAGCGAAGTTCTCGACCAGGTCGTCGAAGGTGGAACCCGGTTCGTTGAGCCGGCTAATGGTGTTGTCGTGTATCTGGCGGGTGCCTTCGCCGTCGACCACGAGCACATAGTCGAGCTGTCCGGTTTCGATCATGGCACCGGCAAGGTGTATGGCGTTTACAAAACCCAGACACGCATTGCCAAGGTCGTAGTTCATGCAGGTACTAGGCAGACCAAGCGCGTTATGCACCGTGACCGCGCTCGATGGTTCGAGCCGCTCGCGACAGACCGAAGTGTCGATAACGAGACCGATCTGCGAACGATCGATGCCAGAGTCGATGATGGCCTTCTCGCCCGCCAACGCTGCTGCCTCCATGAACGACACTCCAGCAGGCCACGCGCGTCGTTGTTCGATGCCAGCTAAGGCCGACAAGATGCCCGCGTGGGCGCTAGTGCGCTGATAGAACGGCGACAACCGCTCGTCCATTGCTTCTGAGGTAACTACCTCTGGTGCCTCGCATGCAGACACAGCGACGATAGCAATATCATCGAATGCGAAGTTAGCATTACCGCTCATTGCGCTCCATATGTGGCTGCGTAATCTGTCGACAGACCGTACCGGGTCTAGAGCCCCCCGGCTTGCACTCCCGCCCTGTTCCTCTGCTTAGCTGCTAACTCGCACCGTCTGGAGCCGTTTCGAGGGCACCTCGGTCCGTCATTGCCGCCACCTGTTCTGGCGTCTTGTCAGCCAGTTCGACAAAGACTGACTCGTTGTGTTCGCCCCGTTCCGGGGGTGGCCCGCTCGCACCGATCTGGTGTTGTGATGACCGATACGGCACCCTGGCATGTCGTAGACCGGCGATCGGTTCGGCGATAAGCCCTCGCTGCTTAGCCCATGAGGTCTCAGCCAGATCGGTGAGGTTTCTCACCAAACCGATCGCGAGGCCGTGGGGATCGACGATCTCGTGCAGCGACTCAAAGTCAGGAACCGTGAGAGCCCATTGGAGGATGATTTCGTCGATTTCGGCGCGGTGGTTGAGACGGTCGGCATGGCGTCGAAACCGATCGTCGGACTTCAGCTCGTGGCGGCCCATGGCAGCTAGCCAGTCCTTGAACGTGTTGGCTGGGTTGCCTTGAGTAGTGGCCATAGATCCATCGCCGAGAGTTAGGACAAGACACGCAGACCCCCCGTAGTAGGCCGCGCCGGTTTGGCCTGACAGCTCTGGACCGGTGAACTCGTTGGAATAGACAGAAGCCTCGGCCAATGAAATGTCGAGGTGTGCACCTTTTCCCGTCCGTTCCCTGTCGAACAGTGCCGACGAGATCGCCATCGAGGCCAGGTACGCGGCCTGAATATCAGCATGGGAATGGGGCTCGGGGCGAACTTCGCTAGACGACAAGCGGGCACTGCTCGCCAGTAGACCCGACTCGCCGTGCACCACCGGAGCAAAGCACCGCCGGTTGGCCCATTCGCCGTGCTGGCCGTATCCGCTGATTGAGCAGTACACCAACCTTGGGTTGTGGCGAAGTGCATCTTGGGCTCCGAGCCCGAATCGAGACAGCACCCCTGGCCGGAAGTTCTCGATAAGAACGTCGGCGCCCTCGACCATGGTCATAACCGCCGCGGCTGCTTCAGGATCGCCTAGATCGACGCTAACGCCCCGTTTGCCGGCGTTGAAGTGGGCAAAATAGGCGCTGAACCCGCCCACTAGAGGCGGCGCGGCCCTGGTCATGTCTGGGCTGAGTGGTTCGACCTTGATGACGTCGGCGCCTTGATCTGACAACAGCCGGCCACACAACGGACCAGCGACAACCCTCGTGAAGTCGATGACCCTGATTCCGCTCAACGGTCCGGTCGTTTTCGCGGGTCTGTCGTCGCTCGGATCTGATCCCATGGCGCCATTATCGCCGATGCTCGACTAGGTGTGGGAGGGGGGACTTGAACTCACCCCCCCCATCACGGCATCCAGCGACGTCTAGCGGTAACCAGCGTCCCTGAGCGGCATCTAGCGACGGCCCAATCCGCTCCCTACCGCTAGATGCCGCTCAGGGACGCTAGATGCCGTTAGCAAACCATTAGCACGGCGACACCCCTTGGCTCGGACTACGCGGAGATCTTGGGGCCGTACTTACGTTGCGCCGCTTGTTTGGAAACGCCCAGCATCGCCCCGATCTCTGACCAACTGCGGTGGGCATGGCGCGCTGAACGCACAGCGTCTGTCAACTGCTCGTCTACGCCGTTACGCGTCTCGGCCAACTCTGCGATCGCTCTCAGCGTCTCAGTGTCCGCTTCTTTCAAGACTGCGGAGTCAATGCGGTCGGCCCAGGCTTCGAGGGCCTCGGCGCGCTGTGCACGTGTATTCGTCACTTGTTCCACCATCCCTTCAGGAACTTCGGGCGAGCGACCATCGCGTGGATGATTGCCGTTCCCTCTTCGTCGGTCACTACCCCAACCTCGAGTGGCTCTGCAGCCGTCGACGGACCAACGAACATGGTCACAGCCGGGTCGTCAGTCTCGAATGCCCTCCAGTGATGTCGTAGTGCGTGAATCATGTCCCTGTCCGGGACACCATGTTTGCGAGCGCTTGTCTCGATGTCCACATCCACAGAGTACCAACAAACCAACGGATCGTCAACATATGTTGACGATCCGTTGGCTGGGGTCAGTCTTGAGGGGGCCGAATGCCCCATATCAGTAAATCGAATACTTGGTGCTCTTACAGCGCCGCCGCTTTCGACTGACATCCCGCGAAACCCCAGGCCAGAGAACACGGACGAGTTTCCGGCACCCTCAGGGTTCTCCGAACATCAGCCATGGCTGGACAAGGGTGACTGGAGGGGTCAGGTAGATGAGGCTGTACGCGAGCCTCGAACCGGGCGGCCGTGAGTGCTGTTGGAGCAGGCAGCATCGTTGGCGACGAGGGCGTAGCGTTTTGTCGTGGCAGCTCTTAGGGCCGCGAATCGCAGAACGTGATTCTGTGATCGGCTAGCTCTCAAATGGTGAAGGCGCCACCGACGGCCTCTTCACTCTTTTGCCACAGGAGGTCACGGGTCTGATCGTTGTCGTAGTACGTCTCGAGAGCGAAGGGTTCAGCCTTCCCCCTCATCGCCATTGCGCCGCTTCCCGGTCCGTAGAACTGGCCGGATTTTACATCCGGTAGACAGATACCGCTCAGGATGCCCATAGCTCCGTCCTCGGGGCTCTGGCTGAACCGCATCATTACCCCGGTAAAGAGACTTCCCATCCCGCCCTCCTTCACCGAGTTCTGTTGGAGGTGGGTATTGGAAAAACCGGGGTGAGCGACGAGCGCCTTGACGCTGGAACCGTTGCTCTGCAGCCGGTGGTGAAGTGCGGCGCTGAAGGCTGCATTGGCGAGCTTGGACTGGTTGTAGCGGAGCCAGCGCGGTCCACGGAGCAACATGTTTTGAATTCTGGATCCGTCGCCTCCGAGCTGCCCGCCCTTACGCTCCAAGAACTTGGCCTGGAGCGTCTTACTCGGAGTCATCCGAGCGATGCTGGAGTGATTCACGATCCTGGCGTCGCCGGCGGCTTCTGCGGCTAGTTCGAGCAGCGGCATCAGCTCCCTGGTGAGCAGAAAGTGTGAGAGATGGTTGGTCTGCATCTGCACGTCGAAGCCATCGCCAGTCGCTGTATCGCCGAGGGCCATTACCCCGGCGTTGTTGCAGAGTACGTGAACGCCGTCGGGGCACAGCTCGGCAACGTGTTCCGCCGCAGCCTGCACCGAGGCGAAGGACTGCAGGTCACACTCAACGTTGTGAAGATCGGCGTCGGGGTGCGCTGCGGCAAGTTCAGCGAAGCTTGCGCTGGATCGCTCAGATGCTCGGTTGAGCACGAGCACCCTCGCTCCGAGCTCGGCAACGGTGGTCGCTGCGATCTTGCCGGTGCCTGATGTCGTCCCGGTGATAACCACCGTTTTACCCGCCATCGACGGGAGGCCCGATCGGAAAGACGGAAAGTGTTTCGCTGATGTGTTCGTCATTGTGATGCCTTTGTAGATGGTGGGTTTGAGTTTCGAGTAATGCCGTTCCACAGCACGCCGAAGGCGACTTCGGCCTGATGGTCGTCCAGCTCAGAGACGACGGCTTGGTCGATCTGTTGTTGAACAAGCGCGCCCAGGTAGTCGATCGGTAGATCGACGAGAACGCCTGCGGCCAGCGCTTCATCGAACACCGCCACCGATCCCTCGAAGTGTTGGTTTCCGACTGCCTGGGCATCGGCGCTCGCCAGGCCGGCTTGGTGCAGCAGGTTCATAACGTGATGAGCCTCGCGGTTGTCTCTCGCCCATTCGAACCACCGATCCCAGATCTGTCGGACGCGGTGCTCGATGGGCTTGGCATGATCAGGTTCGCCGACGGCCGCTGCCATCTCGGACTTGATCGATACGTATAGCGCATCGATGAGCGCCTGCTTTGTTGGGAAGTAGTTGAAGAGCGAGCCATTGGAGACACCCGCTGCCTTGGCGATGCGGGCTGTGGAAACGGTGACCCCCTCTTCGTGGAACACCGATAGCGCAGCTAACAGGATCGTTTCGGGTTTGTGCTCTTTGGGCCGGGCCACACGAACAGCATACTGCGGTTTTAGAGTGATTACTCACTCTAAAACGTTCTCCGGGCAAGCTGCGGCACCTACCGAATCGACACCGCAAACCTAGACACCTACTATTCACCGAGGCAAACCGTCGTGGTCAGGCCTCAAATTCCTCTTTTGATGATAGAGAAGCAGGCGACGGCCCACTCGACGCCCACATCAAGGTAACTTGACAGCCGTGGATCCGGTGAGCTTGGACAGCCGGGCAGACCGGTCGTTGCGCTGAGGTCGGCATGAATGAAACAACCCTTGTGTGTCTGACTCATTTCGATGGCTCCGGAAGCAAGCCACCGAGTCGAGATTTCGGGGCGAGCCGAAACGTCGGCTGCCTACGGTCTTGGCTCAGTCGCCAGCGCATCGGGCCAGAGGAGACATCGTGGAGTATTGGCAAAACATCGGTTTGGCCTTCGGGGCGTTCGCCGTCGGAATCGTGAGTCCCGGACCAAACATCATGGCGGTCATCGCCACCTCCTTGGCGCGCGGCCGAACGGCTGGGCGCTCCGTAGCCCTTGGAATAGCCAGCGGCTCTTTCCTTTGGAGCACACTCGCAGCGGTGGGGCTCAGCTCGATCATCGCTCGTTATGCGGGTTTCGTCACAATCATGAAACTCGTCGGCGGAATCTACCTGGCGTGGCTCGCATTCAAAGCGTTCCGCTCCGCTGCTCGCCCTGACTCGCCTGAGTCCGCTGCTGCCCTGGCCCACGAAGGCGAGTCTTCAATCGTTCTGTTCCGTCGCGGGCTGTCCATCCAGATGACCAATCCCAAGGCAGCTATCAGCTGGATCGCGATCATGACACTCGGCCTGAGCAACCAAGCCCCCTGGTGGGTTGCTGCGATCATCGTCGGGCTCTTGACGAGCCTCTCAATCGTAATGCACCTCAGCTACGCCCAAGCGTTCTCAGCAGCGCGCGTTGCAGCTGGATATCGCAGATTGCGCCGACGCTTCGAAGCCGCCACCGGGGTCTTCTTCAGCTACGCCTCATACAAACTTTTCACAAGCTAGAGGCCAGCGTTACGAGGTCTTGTCCTGTGTCATCGCTGATTTGACATACCGGGCATCCAGGTTGCCGACCCGCGCATCACCCCCGAGGGTGCCGACACGCAACTGGCCCTCGGTGTGAGCCACCGCCTCGTCATTGTTCACAGCCATCGCGGAGTGGTCGCGTTGTTTGGGGATCGATGTCGAGCATGACTGTGGTCGAAATGCCTCCGGGTGACGGTGGAGCCGTGGCGGGCACTCCTTAAGTCCGATCGCTGTGCGCTCTCCACTCTCAGATCCACGCCACAGCAGATAAATCCACCCGGGTTACGACTCGAGAAGGCCAACCCCAAGCGAATCGAGGCAACTCATCTACGGGCGGGCCTCTCGCACTGATCCGCCATCGACACCTTCGCTGGCCTGGGCCGAGCCGAATTCCGCATCTGTGGGATCAGGAAGTCAACTCAACCTCGATGATCAGCCGTCACTCGTCGAACAAGTCAAGGACGCGTTGGTCCTCACGCGAACGAGCGGCCGACTCAGCATCAAGGAATTCCTGATCACACTCGTAGATGCCGACGGCCAGATCGATCTCGCACTCAGGATCCAGCCCAGGCTCACCGATGCGTCCCAGCAGATCAGCGCGTGCGTCTTTCGGAGAGGCAAGCGGAAAATCGGCTTGGGTGGCGCATTCGCTCCAAGCTGTCGTGGCTGCGACCACAGACGGATCCGCGGCAACCCGTTCCTCCATTTCCGTAAACTCAGATCGGACTTCAGTCGAGACGTATCGGCCAGTGCGTTCCAGCACGTCCGTCTCCGCTTGGGCTAAGCACCCTTGCGCGATCTGACCATCGGGCTCTTGCACCAATGAGTCGAATCCCTCGCCATACAGCTCAGCGTTCCACGCGTTCTGCTCGTCCACGCTCAGCGAAAAGTAGAGATCGACGTTCGGGTCGTCCGGGAGAACCGGCGCTGCCACATCGGTCGTAATGCCAAACCCAAACCGTTCCCGATTCGAAAGACTCTCGTAAAGACTCAGACTCGACGAACTCGAAATCATTGAGAAATCCCCGTAAGGCGTCGACCTGTACTGAAACCCCGCAGCTGCCATGCACTCAACCACTCCGTCCTGGGCCTCGTCGTGGACAGTTGTAGCGAAAGCAAGAGCCTCACTGGAGTTCCTCGGTATCCCGAACCGCTCAACGAAAGGCGAGCGCTGCGCCTCATCGTCGACGGCGCTGACCCCGCACGCTGCCAACAGAAACAATGAGATGATCGCCAGGGCTACCGCCCTCGACGGAACCGCCATCTGCGCCCAAGCGCTCCTAGAGGAGCTCCCAAGGCGAGGGTGCACAGCCAAGATGGTACCCGCTCTAGATACGTAGAACCCGAACCTAGGCACCCTCGTGACCTGTGGGGCCGAAAACTCCGTCATGGCCAGACCTCAGCGTGACTGATATCGGCGGGTCTGATGAGGAGCCTAAGAGTGCGAAACACTCGGATGTTTAGGAGAGCCCCGCCGGCGAGGTCGCTTTGAGTTCTGGCGGGACGAGGAGGTTGAGCCCCTTGGATACGCGGCACCGGCAACTCGAGATCGACCAACTCCAAAACACAGACCGTTCCCACCTCGTCGTTAGCACACGATGCACCGAGTAAAGCGACCTCTGCCACAGCAATTGAGAAACCCAGTCGCCGCGTTCCAAATCCCCGACCTTGCACCCGACCGATACCGGTAGTGCAGTAGGGAGGCCCACTGGCACTACTAGGCGAGACGCTTGGGCGCTGCCGTTGTCCCCGGTGGGAAGTGTCGACCCGCTAACCTAGATAGCCGTTGGACGGTGGCAAATCGACGTACACGTGTCACCGTGTTACGAAGTTGAGAGTTGGCGATGACCCCAGAACACAAAGACGCCCTGGCTCGCGGCCGCGAGGTTGCCACCGTTGTCAAGACATATCTGTCGGCGCTTGAGGCTAACGCCCCTCGCCGAGGTAGACGACGAACAACTGAGTCCATCCGGTCTCGGCTCGAAAGTATCGCCGCCGAACTGGTGAAGGCATCGCCGCTAATCCAGCTTCAACTAGTTCAAGAACGGATCGAACTCCAGGCCGAACTTGACCACCTTGAGGCCGTGCCACAGATTGACATGGCAACCTTGGAGGCCGACTTCGTGGAATGCGCCAACGAGTACAGCGAAAGTAAGGGGATCAGCTATGCGGCGTGGAGGGAAATGAACGTCGAAGCCAAAGTTCTGGCCGCGGCAGGGGTCCGAAGAACCCGACGAGCAAGCAATCTCGTCTAGTTCTAGTGACTGCGACAGGCTAACTCTCTGAACACAGCCCTAGTCGTACGCAGCCTTCACCGAGATCGAAGCTCCCCGCTGTCTCAAGGTTGCCAACACCAGAACAACGTACGGTTGTCGGTACGAGGTGGACAATAGGGTGTACCGCAGCCCGCCTAGGATTGGGCAATGGCACACTCGCTCAACTCTCAAACCGGTAGCGGTAACCAGACAGCGGACGTCGTGGTGATTGGGGCTGGTGTGTTCGGTTGTGGCGTGGCCTTTGAGTTGTCGAAGCGAGGGCTCGACGTGATTGTGGTCGAGATGTTGTCGGCGCCTGGGCTTGGGTCGACCTCTAGCTCAGGGGCAATAGTTCGTTTCAACTACTCGACTGTCGAAGGTGTACGCCTTGCCTGGGAAGGCAACGGCTACTGGAAGAACTTCACCGATCACGTGCGGCTGCCATCGGAATCTACGGTGGCTCATGAGAACGGCATCGCTAAGAAGATCTCAACAGGGCTGTGCTTCTTGCGTCACGACGACGGGCTCTGCGACCTATACGAACAAACCCTTACCGCGGCGGGTGTTCCCTTCCAAAATCTAAGCCCCGCTGAGGTCGTCGAACGGTTCCCTTTCATCGGGCTCGGAACATATGGTGGGCCTTGCCTTCCAAACGACGACCAGTTTTGGGACGAACCAACGTCTAGCTATCTGGGGGCGCTGTCAACACCAGACGCCGGCTACATCAACGATCCCCAGTTGGTAGCCCAGAATCTCCATACCGCCGCCCTGGCTCACGGCGCCAGATTCCTTTTCACAACACGAGTTGACGAGATAACCACAACCCCCGACCGCAGCCGAGTTAGCGGCGTCGGGCTCGTTGGCGGCTCGACGATTAGCGCACCGATAGTGGTCAACGTTGGCGGACCCTGGTCGTCGAACCTCGTCGAAATGGCCGGGCTCACCGACACCATGAACATCACCACCAGACCCATGCGCCACGAGGCCCACATCGCACCGTCTCCGCCTGGCGTCGACTTCGAACGAGACGGCACCATCTTCACCGACCTCGACCAGGGCATCTATTTTCGGCCAACGGCCGGCAACAACGTGTTCATTGGCTCGACAGACCCCGAGTGCGACGGCCACGAGTGGGTGACCAACCTCGACACCATGAACCGCGAAGTCACCCAACCCATCTGGGAGCGGCAAACAATGCGATTGGCCAAACGAATCGACAACTTCGGCATACCCCACCAACGCAAAGGTCTGGCCGAAGCCTACGACGTCAGCACCGATTGGGGCCCCATCTACGATCGCACCGATCTAGACGGCTTCTACTGTGTAATGGGCACCAGCGGTAATCAGTTCAAGAACGCTTGTGTCGCCTCACACCTAATGGCCGAACTGGTCGTCGCAGTCACCGACGGACACGATCACGACACCGACCCGCTCACGGTCACCGGCATACACACCGGCGTCGAACTTGATATGGGCGCCTTTAGCCGAAACCGCGAAGTCAACGCTAAGTCCACCGGCTCCGTCATGGGTTGATCGGCACTGGCTCGACGTGTCGCCGCGGGTCGTCTCTGGGATCGACGCGCTCTGTTGCCATCCAATAGCTCAGTTCGACAATGGAGGGTGCGGTGTCGTGGCCGAGATCCAAGCGTTGTTCTGGTGCTCGCCGTTTGATCCACATGGAGTCGTACGACGGCCAAGTAAAATAATGTCACAAATATCGAATATATGTTCGTATTCAAGGTGGAATTACTTGTTGTGTTCGGTACAGTGTGGGTATGGATCGATGCGGGATTGTTTATCTGACACAAGAGGAGTTCAGTCAGTTTGACATCACCGCGCTTGACAAGATTTTGAACGGTATTCATTTTCATCGTTCGCGTCTTGATGGTCAGGAGGTGTTTGCTTTGCAGGCTCGTGCCGTGATCACTCACGGACGCAACAAACCGGCTGATCCTGCACCGCGTCCCCAACCCGACAACAACAACAACCCAGACAGCGACAATCTAAATGACGGGTGTGACAACAACCCTTCTGACCCTGATGCTGCCGGCCCCGACGGCGCCAGCGATGCCGACGGTGGTGCTGGCGCTGCTGGCCCCGACAGCGGTAATGGTGGGGACGATCCTGGTGCGGCTCGTTCTAAACGTGAGCTGCGTGATGCCGAGCGTCGAGCAGCCAGGTTGGCTGACTACCCCGAGATTGCCGATGCGTTGGCTTGCGGGCAGATATCTACAGAACAGGCCGACCTGATCTCCAGAGCCCGAGTGTCAACCCGCACAAAGCTCGAACTGTTGGCTGACGCGAAGCATGAGCACGCCGACCAGACCGCCGAAGCAGTCA
>CAZMUM010000032.1:43997-62103 GCA_964569385.1 uncultured Acidimicrobiales bacterium | reverse complement strand
AAAACCACCCAACCCCTATAAGACAGCACCATCAACCAAACCCAATGCAAACCCCCATCGTCGGTTGTGACCCTCATCAACGACGGCGAAACCGTATCAATCACCGCCGACCCACCATTAGCCGTCACATAATCCTCGAGCGCACTCTCAACGTAAGTGAAAGTAACGCTTAGATCGTTGAGGTCGCATCTACCGGACGACAAGATGCCGATCGCGGCATGGGAAACCTCATCATAGATCGGGCCCCCCGAGTCACCATCACATGAGTAGCCTGCCATCTGACCTTGCTCGTTAAGGACCGTTCCTGAGACACTGAACGATTTGCTTGTCTCTAAGATGGGCCCGCAACTGTCAGCTGTTGTCTTTCCAGACCGACAAATAATTTGGTTCTGAAAGACTTCGTTTATCCCCATTGTGGTCCAGACGGCCCATTCTTGATCGCCGATGGGCGGGATCTGCAGGTCGCTGACGTCGACGGCCGAGCTGCGGACAATGTGAGCCTCGTTCACCGGCCAACCTAGACTGCGATTGGTGTCATCGATGATGCTGACATCGAGATTGCCGTCGGTCTGAAAATCTCGCCAAACGATCTTGCCCAGTATCCGGTTGGTGACACCACCCATCGGATGCGTAACGGTCCATCCGGGGGCGTTCGAGCAATGTCCGGCAGTCAGATAGAACGTCTTGTTGACTCCGCGGGTGAAGCTGAAGTTGGCGCTGCAGTTCCCGCTATTGTTTGCTTTGATCTGCATGGCTCCGATGGCGTCGGAGCAATTGGTCCTGGGGCAGGCTTGTAGTACCGCCGGTTCAGCGGTTGTTCTGTCAACAACAATTCGGTCATCACGACCAAAGTCAATGCTCGCCAGTCGACTGTCCGGGACGTCATCGGGGATTGAGACCACAACCGCGTTCTGTTGCACATCAACACCGACACTCAAACCGTCGACCGGGTCGGCAACGAAGCCGGCCCGCTCGAGATCGGCCAGAGCATCGCCTGCCGCTGCTTCCAATTCGAGCAGCGAGTAGCGAACGATATCGGCACGAATCAGTGCATTGCTCGCCAGGTCGGATGAACGATCGGCAAGAAAACTCTCAGTCGTACCGTTGAGAACCAGCCGGCCGCCATCATCTTGATCGATCCAGGCACCCCCATAATCGGTTGAACCCCTCAACTCAGTAGAAATCCAATCAGCCAGAGCGTTGTAACTTGCCTGTTGTTCGAGCCGCTTGACCGCATCTTGCCAACCAATCGAGTACTCATCCATCAGATAGCTGGCGGATGCCGTCACATCGACACCACTACGCGTAAACAGGCGCCCATCCTCACTTCGTGTCGGTACCGCTACCTCATCAGGCAACTGGGCCAGCACAGCCTCAAGGTTGACCCTGGTCAACTCGGCGTTCGGGGCCAGTAACAGTCCGGCACGCTGAACGGCTCCGACATCGCCGGCCTCGAGCCGCTCAAGAATCGCAGCCACAAACTTCGGATCAGACGCTGCCCAATCCACGGGCCGGGTCGCGAGCAACGACCCTGCCAACGTCGCGCCCAAGAACTGTTCGGGCTCGTTCGGGTTCACATACGACGGCGGACGCTTAACAGGCGGCTCAACTGGACCACCGTCCGAAACATCACCACCAACCTCAACGGGACCGAGCACATCCTCAGAACCTCGAGCATTACCGGCCGCCGACGCGCTCAACAACGCGAAGACAACGAAAACAACAACCAACCGAACCTTCATAGCGATCCAACCCTTCATCGGGGGCAACTTCACCAGTCACCCGCCCGCTACTGACTCAACATACCCACCCCCCCCGAAAGTCAAGTCGCCCGTGTCAGGGCCCCTCTGTCGTCAAAGGCGTCCGAGTTGCGAGTCATGCTGGCCATCTGCACCATGGTGCAGAGTCTCCGGTCGTCCGCATCCGTACAACGGTCATGGGCCAGGAACAGCCGCCCGAACGTCCATTCGAAACGTCCGGAATCATGACTGGCAAAATCCATTGTTTCGAACGGACAGGCCCAATTCAGAGTCGGTGTCGAGTCAACTTGTGCGTCTCGATGCCGATGAGTTCTGCGACGACCAATCCGTGGCGGCTCAAAGACACATCGCTAATTACCTTGGTGGCGGTGGACGATTCGACGACCAATGCCGCGTCGGCGAGTCCGGGTAGCGGCGCCGCGCTGAACTTGATCGAACGAATCGACGTTGGCAGTGACGGCCCTCCGAGCACAAAGTTGGTCGACAGGAGCGCAAGCTGAAGGGCACCGTCGAACATGGCCACATCTGTTTGCCAAGGCTCCTCGCTCCAGCCACGATCGAGGACTCCACCAACACGGGCCCGCGCTCCCGACTCTGCAAGCTCAACCCCAGCCCCGAGAACCTGGAACCGCGGTCCGTGGAACAAGACGTCCTCGGCATAGGGATCCGCGATGTGTTCGGCGTCGGAATCTAGGCGTAAACCCTCGACACCCTGAAGTTCTTCAAAGCCGGCTTCACCAAGCAGCGCTGAGCACGAATAGTGCGGTCGGCCGGTCTCGGAGCTGACTAGCCGAAGATCGACACGAACGCCATCTGCGCTGACCTCGGTCGTGTGCGCCGACAGCTTCAACTCAGTGCCGCCGCCGTTGGCGAAGTCGCTGATGGAAACTCCGCTTAGGACCCTGATGTCGGTTAGCTCAACAACTCGCATGGCCTGATGAAAGCTTGCCGAGTGATCTTCGGCCGCCCTAGCGAACCATTCGATGGCGTAAGCGACAGGAACAACGGCGACCGGAGCCGAATCGTGCCCACCGATCGAATGATCGACGAGATGGGGGTGCGTCGACGCATCGACAAGAATCGTGGACTCCGATGTTGGCAGACTCTCAGCATCAGCGGTGGGGGCGCCATTCACGACCCGCATGGCCATGTCCTCTACTTCGTAGATCCGCAGACCGTCGCACCACAACGAACCCTTGCCGACCACAAACGGACCGGCCTCGTCGGCGCCAACCTCGGTGATCTCCATGACCGATGTGATCAGACGGTTCTTGGGAGTCACCTGCCCGCGGTACTTCCAAGTGAGTGGAGAACCAATCGAGATCGGTTCGAACCGAGGCGACTCGAAGGCGTCGGCGACACCACTGTCGATCAGGTAGAACTGGAGAAGCTGAAGCAGTGCTTCAATTCCCAGTGAGCCTGGCTGCACCGGATCTCCGAAGAAGTGGGCCTTGAAGAACCACTCGGTGATGTCGACATCCTTCTCGCCCACAACGACGCCGAGACCGGCCTCGCCGCCATCTGGCATCACCGCGGCACGGTCGAGCATCAGCAACATCGGGCCAGCAAGACGAAGCGTGCCGTCGCAGAACCGACCAGGACGGACGGTGAGGTCGACCAAATCTACCGATCCACGGTCGAGCTGCGCCTCATGAGCCGTGTCGACCTTGAGGCCGACCTGATCCTCGAACGCCTCTGGTGGGAAGAATCCGAATACGGTCGTCATCTCGTACACCGGACGGTCGCCGAGCCAGCACTCGACTTCGAAGCCCTCGATGATCATCCCGCCTGCTCGCGAAACACTCGTCAGCTTCACTTTGGTGGTGAGCACACCCGAGGTTCGGGTCAGTTCGCTGAGCACGGTGCCGGTGCCGTCGAGGTTGCGGAACAGGAGGTCGTCGTCGACCTCGACCGCCGACCCCACAGCCGAGGCCACCCAGCCACATGGTTGAAGCGCAGCCTCGAGTAGCACTGCAAACGGCATGACTTCGGTTCCGTTTTGGTCGAAGTACCAAGCATCGGCGGGGATGTCGTATTCGCAGACGATCTCCATTCCGGCCTGGCATTGGCCAACCTCGCCGTCGATACTGACCACTCGACTGATGAAGTGATACGGAGGGCCAGGCAGTCGAGGCGAGCGTCGAACACCGTCGAAGACCTCATACATCGACCCGAACGCTTCCGATGGCTTACCCCAAGCGCACGACAGCATCGCCTTCCAGTCGAACTCAAAGCCATCACCATCTACGGCAACCACCACTGAGTCGACGGTCGAGGTCGCGACCAACTCCGGCATCGAAGTCAGCGGCCAACTAGGGACGAGTTCGACACCAAGACGGTGGGCATGAAACGCGGGCTTACCGTCGACAAACCCGACCACATCGGCGATGACCGTCGGGTGCGGACCGTCCCAAACTTCCTCGACGTATATCTCATAGGCGACGTGTTGAGTCTGCGGATTGATCTCGCCTCGACATTTTAGGTCGAATGGTTGGTCCGTCAGAGGCTGGAAGCGCCAGCCGTCGCGGCGAGTGGTGTGACCAAGAGCCGTCAGGTAAAACGACAAGGCCTGGATGCAGGCCTCGACCATGAAGTTGCCAGGCATACACGGGTCGTTCTTGAAGTGACCCTCGAAGAACCAGGAGTCTGGATCGATGGTGGTCTCGCAACGCATGAATCCGCGACCCCATAGACCGCCCACAACGTCGAACTCGGTGACTTCATCGATGAACAGCCGGTCGCCTGACTGGATCTTGGGCGTTCGAGTATGAGTGTGAGTCCACTCGTAACCGGGCCCGAAACAGTCTCGGACTCGCCCTTGACCAAAGGCCACAAGATCGGCTCGGCTGAAACTCGACTTGGTGCAAGCAACAGCCGGACCGTCGACCCTTGCGTCAGCGTCGAGGTCGCCAACGCCGTCGGTCGGCGACCACAACACGCCGAGCGCCTCGGCCAGTTCGTTGCCACTAAAGAAGCCGGCCTGACCGTCGCGCACCGTGAGCCTTCGCTCGCCGTTGACAATGCAGTCGTACTCAAAGAAGAACAGCCGAATATCGCCGAGATTTGCGTGCCCGGTGATACGAATCTCGTACTCGAGCGTGTCGCCGGCTGTTGGGAGGTCGCCGTGGTAGGTGAGCGTGCAGCCAAGCAAGCGGTAAGCCCGCTCGCCTCGGTTCAGAAGGTCGATCCCCATGTAGCTGATCAGCAGCAGATCGGCCTGGCCTGACTCGATCATGAATCCGGCCGGCATGAAGCCGTCGTTCAAGTACCAAGAGTCGGCCGCAATGTCGGTTTCGGTCCAGATTGTGCCCGTACCCAGCACCCCGGCCTCGGCGTCGAGACCAACGACTCGATCGGCCAGCAACAACGGCGGCTCGGGCATGCGGCACTGGATGGCGTAGTGATCTTGGGGCTCGAAAATCGGGCCGAACAGCTCGGAGATCTTGCCTGACGAATGGATCTTGAGCTCGGCGCGGCTCCAGGATGGTCCGGTGGGGTTGAGTGTGGCCCGATCTTGCCCGGAACGGTCGTCGACGTCGGGCCCGAGCAGCGCGTGGCTAGCGGGCAGGTCGACAATGGCGGCTGCGCTCGCCACACCGCCGAACGCTGAAGCTCTCACGTTCAGGAACTGCTCGTGAATCGCGATCTGTTGGTCGACAAACGACTCGTGGATCGCCAGGGTCGATGCCATGTGTCGCTCCATCGTCGCCGCAACGCCGACCCCGTGACTTGACTCGGCTAACGCTGCGGGCACCACCTCGGGGGTGCGGTCAGCTTCGGTCGGCGACGCCTCGACCTCTCTCAAATCGAGATCGATCACGGTGCTGGCATCGACTCGATGAGGTCCGGCGGCATCAGGCAAACGTACTGGGGGCAATGTCGGCGCCGGATCCATTGTCTGTCCGCCCAAGGGTGGGAGCCTGACCGGCTCGCGGTGAGCAGGAAACCTCAGAACGTGATCGGCACCAGCAGAATCGGCGGGTGCGTTCCCTGCCCCTGCCTCGGGCTCGGACAGGCGCTCGATCAACGCCTCGATATCGACGTCGACCCCGGCGGCGAGCAAGGCGGCCGCAGCATCGAAGACTTGGTCGAGACCCCGACCCTTCCGGTCGAGCTGCACCGCCACAAACTCCCGGCCGGCAAGAATCTTGTTGATGAAGTTGGTGCATGCACCTGCCGGGCCATGTTCGACAAAGATCCGCACTCCATCGGCGTACGCGGCTTCGATGGTCGCAGGAAAATCGATGGTGGCCTCAGCCTGGGCGGTGATAACTGACGCACACGCCTCAGTTGTCACCTTGTACGCGCCATTGGCTCCGTTGGAGTAAAAGCGAACCTCGGGCACGGCTTCGACCCGACGAGTATGAACATCGACCCAGTCGTCGTGAAAAGCCGCGGCCACCTCAGGTACATGGCACGCAAGGTTGTAGTCGACCTTGACACAGCGCGTCTGCCCGATTACCGAGACCACCCGCTGGCAGGCCTCGGCGTCGCCCGCTATCACGACATCGTCGTGTGTGTTGATGATGGCCAGATGCACTCGCGGTTCGGCTGTTACGGCGAGCCGAACGTCGTCGACCGGTGCCAAAGCGTTCCAAACGGCCCAGGATGCTTGGTCGACTCCCCAAGCTCGAGCAATGGCGTTGAAACTGCCGCCAAGCTGGGAGGTCATCATCTGACATGAGTCGATGTCTTGGCGCATGGCAGCCATGTCGGACCAGACGCCAAATGCGAACAAGCTGTTGCTCTCACCAGACGAGTAGCCGATGGCGGCCGTTGGCTTGAGCCCTAACAGGTCGCGGGTGAGGCACGCGTGAGCTTGGCTGACTAGGGCCGTGCCCCAGAGGAAATCATCGGGGGACGGATCAGTTGGTTCGGCCGAGAACAACCACCCTGAAGCCTCGCCGAGCGGGAACACGCTGGACACTGCATCAACCAGTTCTGGCATCGCTCGAACCAGTTCGGCACCTGCACCGCCGTAGGCAACTCCAGCAGCGGTGAAGACGAAGGCCATCTCGCCTACTACGGGCGCCGCCCGATAATGAACACCCTCACCTGGAGGTTGACCCTCGATGATGTGACGGCGGGCCCGCTGAGCACGCCTCGCGAACTGTTCGTCGTCGGCGGCCACGATGACCAGCCGAGCAGGGTCTGAGCCAGACGTGGACTCGCGATGCGTGTCCAGCGCCTCCACAACGTCAGTCGGGCTACTCCCGCTGAACACATGAACCCGGCGCGACTGGCCGCTGCAGGCTGCTCGATGACCTGACGCCTCAGCCAGATAGACCGACCGTGAGCCGAGGCCGTCCATCGCATCGACTACAACCTCAGCGGTTCGGGGCCCGAGCCCGACCCCAAGGCCAGACCCACTACCAGGGTTAGAAGCCAACAGCGGTGCTCCACCGGGCCTTACTCGTTCGTGCAGGCATAACGCCGCGGCGGCGATGTGGACCAGAGAAGAGGCCGCGTGTGAGTGCCCGAACAGCAACGTGAGGTTGTCGGAATGCGGGCCGAACCCAAGCCGAAGGTCGGCGCGGTCCGGACCCGAACTCGCGTCGCTAGCGCCATTTGGGCTCTGGCTGCCCGCAGAGTTGTGGCCAGCCGACACGATTGCGTAGACCTTGTCGCCGTCGCGCTCGGCATCACTCAATCGCTTGAGCACCAACATTACCGCGGCATCGCCAGGTATTTGGCGATCGGACCCCAGCACCGTGGCCGCTACACTTCGGTGAACCGGGTCGCAGCACATATCGACAGCACCGACCAACGCAGCATCAATCTCGCCGTGACGAAGGGCCCGGGCCGCCAGCGTTACTGCATCAAGCCCGCTGCGCTCCTCGGAACTGACCGCGAATGACGGACCGGCCAGATCGAACTGACTGTTGAGGCGATTGGCCACAATATTCGGCATCGACCCAAGCACCGCTGGAGCATCGAGAACCGGTCCGATGAGGTCCCTGGCGTCGCTAATCCACTCGTCGGAGGCCCCCCACTGTCGACCAAGAGTCGCGATACGCCAACGCAACCCAAAACGGGCCGCCTCCGGATCGGTTCCCATTCCGACGTAAACGCCGGTGGTGGCCCGAGGGACCTCGCCGGCGTCGGCGAGGGCCTCATCGGTTACTTGTAGCATCGCCAGTTGCTGGGGAAGGGTTTTAGCCAGGTCGTTCGGTGGGAACTTCTGGCGCCGCATTGCCAACTCGATATGGCCCATCGAGCCCATTCCATCGAGGTCGAGTTCTGGAGTCGTCGTGCGGAGGGCTCTGGCGAACGCCGCTCGGTCGCTGGCTCCCGCGGCCGCAATCCCCAAGCCGACGATCGCGATTGGCTCGTCGCCTGCACGATCACCCGCTGGCGGATCGAGGGTTGCCAGTTTCGCCGGTTCGCCCGGTTCTTCGACGATCAGGTGGGCGTTGTTTCCGCCGAACCCGAACGCAGATACACCCGCTCGCAGCACGCCGTCTGAGGTGGCGACACGATCCCATGGCTCGTTGTCTTGCAGAAGACGAAATGGCGAGCCCGCCATCGACGGATGTGGTTTATCGACATGCAGAGTTCGAGGTCTGATCTCGTGCGCCATTGCCTCCATGACCTTGATGAGACCGGCCACCCCTGCGGCAGTGATCAAATGGCCAAGGTTCGACTTCAACGAGCCAATTGGTAGGTCGCTGCACGGTCCATAGACCGCGGCCGATGACTCGATCTCGGTGCCGTCACCGACCTGAGTGCCCGTCGCGTGGCACTCAATGAGCGATACATCGTTTGGTGATAGCTCAGACATCTCGAAAGCCTGGGAAATCGCTCGTTCCTGCCCAGCACTTGACGGCACGAGCATGGCGCGGCCACGGCCGTCGTTCGAAAGACCAACGCCACGGATGACCCCGTGGATGGTGTCGCCGTCGCGAACCGCGTCGCTGAGTCGTCGCAGTGCCACGAACGCACAACCCTCGGCCGGAACCAGGCCATCGGCATCCTCGTGAAATGGCCTAGAACGTCCAGTGCGGCTGAGCGCCTTCAGCGCCGCGAACCCCAGATGGATACAGAGGATGTCGGCACAGTTGACAGCTCCAGCGAGCATGAGGTCGGCGTCGCCGTCGTGGAGCCGATCGCAGGCCAGTTTGATGGCATAGAGGCTGCTGGCGCACGCCGCATCGAGAGCAGTCGCACCGGTGCCCAGCCCAAGGGCGCGCTCGAGCATCAGAGCGGGTAGCCCGGACATGAAGCGGTCGCGAGGCTCAAGACCGGCCGTGTCGATCTCTTTGTCGAAGCCGGCGACGCCGTTAACCAGAGTGGCCTGGGTGAGGGCAGCCATTCCAGCCGACGGGAACGACAGATTTCCGAACACCGCTCCGGTGCTGCCCATATCGGCGCCGCTGTAACCAGCATCTCGTAGAGCCTCGCGGGCGGTGTGGAACGTCCACTGGAACACAGGGTCGAGGCTGCGAACCTCGTCCTCAGGCACACCGAAACCGCTCGGGTCGAACAACGCATCGAAGCCGTCGATGTAACCCCCGCGGTCGGACCAAGTGCGGTCGGCGCAGTCGTCTGGATTGGCGCAGATCGCATCGTCGGCGGCCAGGCCCCACCGCCCATTCGGCACCGAGGTGACTAGATCGCGGCCAGCCGCCACGGCCTCCCACAACTCCGCGGGCGAGTTAGCACCCGGAAGTAGGCAAGCCCGCCCAACTACCGCGATGGGTTCGAAGCTCTTCACGCGCCAACTTCCGCGCCAATCCTGGAATCGTCGGTCCGCCGAATCAGTGTTGGGTTGGAACCATTCGCTGACCCAGAGCTCAAAACACCGCCACCGAGGACTACCTCGACTTGGTCAGTCTGGAGGCTTGCGATCTCGTCGACGAACATGCTGGCGCCGTCGGCGAGCGGTATCAGTGTTACACCCATCGATTCGAAGTGACGCTTAAGTTCTGGCGAAACCATGCCGCCGGCCCAGGGCCCCCACCCGAGAGCCTTGACCACACACCCAGGGCCACGACGGGCCTGCTCTGCGATCGCTACTTTGTTGAGCACCTCATTGGCCATCGCATAGTCGGACTGACCCTTATTGCCGGTGCGCGCCGCTACCGACGAGAACAAACAAAGCAGCTTCAAGCTGTCGGTGATGGTTAGGTCGAGAAGTGTCTTGAGGCCAGCGACCTTGGTACCGAACACCGCATCGAATTGTTCGTTGGTTTTTTCGGCGATGGCCTTGTCGGCAAGGACTCCAGCGCCGTGAACAACTCCGGTGATAGGCCCAATGGTGCTCCTCACCTCGGTGAGTACCACCGCAACCGCGGCCCGGTCGGTGATGTCGACAGCGCGGTAGATAGCGCTCCCGCCGACGGAACCGATGGCTTCGAGGGTTGACCTCACCTCTCGGTTGTTAAGCACCCGATCGACCTGAGCCGAAAGCTGTCGGGGTGTTAGGTCGTCACCCGCCAGCCTGGCTTCTTCGAGCAGGGTTCGCTTGATCGCAGCGTCGTCGACGGCGTCGACACACGACGTTGGTTCGTCTTGTAGTTCCGAGCGCCCGAGCAACACGAACGTTGCGCCCGAACTCTCAGCCAGCTGAATTGTCGTGGCCGCCGTGACGCCGCGACCTCCGCCCGATACCACGATCACGTCGGTGGCTGCCAACGGGGTCTGGCCTGGCTCGACGGCTGTTAGCTCGGATCTGAGCGTGAGGCGGCCACCAGCGGCTGGCAAGCCGACTTCGAGACCAGTGGCACCCGTTAACAATTCGTCGACAATGCGACCCGCGATCTGGCGCGCATCTTGGCCGCCGCGCTCGATGTCGATCGCCTTGAGGTCGACGTCGGACCACTCAATGGCCGCAGTTCGGACGAGGGCGACCGGTCCGGCCGACCAGGCCGCTATGGCATCGACCCGATCACAGCCGAAGCTGCCGCCAAGGTCGGAGACGCACACGAATACGCCGCCACCCGCCGGTCGTGAGACGGCGAAGTTGCGAGCGGCGGCGAAAGCTTCCCGGTTAATCGCGGTCGCGGTGTCGACGCTGGTCAGGTTGGCGAGACCGCCGAGGAACACTGCCCCGGTGTAGCCAGATACCTCGACACCATCGACCAGAGTTGCGTCGACGTCGCTCGAGTTAAGAAGCTCGACGACGATCTCGGCCACTCCGCCAAAGTCGTTGGTTACAGCCACCGGACCTGCAAGCAGACCAGGCATCGGTGTGCCAGACGCTGGTGTCTCGACCGCTCGGGTTACAGATCGTTCGAGCTGGACTTCGGGCTTGTCGCTCGTAGCGTCGATCGGTACGAGACTTGGCGATGGAGGCGTCGTCGACGCGACATCGGAGGCTTTGCCTAGAGTAACGGGCTCGCCGTCAAGTTGGGAGTTCATGTACTCCACAATCTGACCAAGCGTCACCAACTCAGCCATCACCGCCGTATCCACCTCAGGCAACCCCGGAACAACATCCTGCATCACACTCAGAATCTCGACCCGCTTAATCGAATCAATCCCAAGATCGCCCTCAAGCTCCATCTCCATAGCCAACATCTCAGCCGGATAACCCGTCTTGTCAGCAACCACCCCCAACAACACCGACTCCACATCACCAACACCCGCCCCCACAACCCGAGCCTCAGACTGAACCTCAGGCGCGAGTTGAGTCGACGCTTGAGGAGCAACCTCTAGTTGAGGGACAGATATCGCCGGTGATGTGTCAATCGGAGTCGGCGCCACGATTGGGGCCAGGTCATCGCTGAGGACTCTCGGCGAGACGACCGGCGGGGCCATTGGCTGAGCAAGCTCCGATGCTGCGGGAGGAGCGAGCGGTGCTATTTCGCCCAGTGGTGTATCCAGTGAGCCGTTCGAAGTTCCAAGTTGACCAAGTACCGCGATACTGCGTTGTGCCGTCTCTAGGAACGAGGCATGCACCTGGGCCATAGAGGATAAAAAATCGGAGTGGGCGCGTGCCGTTTGAGCTTGAATCGCCTCATAGGCCGCGAGTACTTCGGCGTTGGAATCCCGGAGTTGAGGGTCAGGTTGAGGTGCCATGTTGGGTGGAAGTGGCCGATCGGTTTGTACGAGGTTTGTGGGTTCTGGTGGCGATATCGCGTTCGGCGGCGCCAGCTCGGTTAGGTCTTGGGGTGGATATGGCCGCCCGTAGTTAGCACCGCCAATGCTCATGGTGAGCACCGGACGTTCGACTTCGTGTGGATTTGGAGGTTCGGCGTATTCATTCCACAACGGACCAAGGTCCATCTCGGCGCCTGCGGCGACGAGTTGTCCGATTCCGTCATGGAAGGCTCCGAGCCCAGGCCGACTCGGTCTATCGAGGGCGACTATCCGGTGGTCGCGGTCGCCGAGGATCTTTGCGACCAATCCGGTGGCTGTGGTGGACGGTCCCACTTCGACGAAGATCCTGGCCCCGCTTGAGTACATCTCCTCGATCAAGTCGACGAAGCGCACGGGGTTCGCCAACTGGCTACCCAGCTGCGACCTTATCTCATCTGGGTCAGCGGGGTACGGGGCTGCCGTCTGGTTGGCGTAGACGTCGATCTCGGGCGCAACGAAGTCGATATCTGCCAAGAACTCGGTGAACGATTCGCTGGCGCCAGACACCACTGGGGAGTGAAACGCGGTGGCGACCTTGAGCCGCTTTGAGGTAACGCCCTCATCTCGAAGGAACTCCTCGATCTTGGTGATCTCGTCGATGGTGCCCGAGAGCACCACCTGGGTAGGAGTGTTGTGGTTCGCCACCACAACGCTGGCCCCTGATCGGTCTACCAACCCCTGCACCTCGTCGATGCTGCGCGCAACCGCCAACATTGTGCCAGGAGTTTTCGCGGCATCGGCCATAAGTTCGCCGCGGCGGCTGGCCACTCGCAACATGTCGACCTCGGTCAGGACCCCAGCAGCATGCAACGCGGTGATTTCGCCGAAACTATGACCACACGTGTGAGCGGCGTTGACGCCAATCAAGCGCAGCATCCGAAGCAGCGCCAAGCTGGCTGTGCCGATAGCGGGCTGGGCCCACTCGGTCGCGGTCAATCGATCGAGATGACCAGCACGGCCTACATCGTCGAATACAGGCCGCGGAAACACGACCTCGTGCAGCGGCTCGCCAGCCCAAGGTAGGTCGGCCGCCATGTCCCATGCGGCCATTGCCTCGCCAAATGACATCGCGAGATCGGCACCCATTGACAAGTATTGGCTGCCTTGGCCTGGGAACACGAAGGCAACGTCGCCACTGCGAGCGCCGACGCCAAAGTGAATCTGGGTCGGAGTCGAGAATGACTCGGTGGAGTTCGCTTCTAGCAACTCGACTGCGGTCGCCAACTTCGTGACAAGATCGGCTTCATCGGTGGCCACAATCGCCAAACGATAGTTAGCGGTCGCGTCGTAGGCGACCTGACTCGAACGGGCCAACCAGCTCAAGTATCCATCGAGAGTCGATGCTTCGATATAGCGCCGCGCTTGGGTGAGGATCTCGTCGCCGCTGTTGGCACAAAGGACTACCAACTCGCTATCGGAGGTTCGCAGCCTGGGGGCACGGGGGCCCGGTCCGGTGTACTCGGCGAGGGTGATATGGAAGTTCGAGCCGCCAAAACCAAAAGAGCTGACGGAGCTTCTGCGCTCGTGACTAGAGCCTCGAACCCAAGGCCTCGACTCTGTATTTAGATAAAAGGCCGACTCCTCAAGATTCAGTTGAGGGTTAGGAGTCTCGATCTTGGCCGTTTGAGGAAGAACCTTGTGATTCAGAGCCATGATGACCTTGATAAGGCCTGCCGCGCCCGCAGCTGCTTTGGTATGTCCAATTTGGCTCTTGACCGAACCCAAAGCACACCACTGGCGCTCGGAGCGATCTGTCTCGCCGAAGGCTAGATCGAGACCGCCGAACTCGGCTGCATCGCCCGCAACCGTGCCCGTACCGTGGGCTTCGACAAGTTCGACAGTGTCTGGCCCGTAGTTGGTCTTGGCATAGGTGTTGTTTATTGCTCTGGCTTGGCCAGCTGAGACCGGTGCATAAACACTCTTCGAACGCCCATCGGAGCTAGCGCCTACTCCATTGATGGTGCAGTAGATGTGGTTTCCATCGCGCTCGGCATCGGCGAGTCGTTTCAGCGCAACCATCCCAATGCCCTCACCAAGCATGGTGCCATCGGCTTGGTCTGAAAATGGTCGAATGTCTTCAGTCGGCGACAAAGCAGGTGTCTTGGAAAAACACATGTACATGAAGATGTCGTTCATGGTGTCGACCCCGCCGGCGATGACAAGGTCGCTGTCGCCCAGGTAGAGCTCGTTTACGCCCATCGAGATCGCCGAGAACGACGAAGCGCATGCTGCATCGGTCACGCAGTTGGTGCCACCGAGATCGAGGCGGTTCGCTATTCGACCAGCCACCACATTGCCGAGTAACCCTGGAAACGTGGCCTCGGTCCATTCAGGATGAAGGTCGGCGATCTGGTCGCAGGCAGCAACGGCAACATCTTCGGCGACACCCGCTCGCCGCATCCCCTGAAGCCACATAGGCCGATTCATGCGGCTGGCCATTGCACCCAGAAGCTCTTGGCCTGAGGTAACACCGAGGATCACCGATGCCCGCGTGCGGTCGAGCTCGTTGAACTGGCCTCTGGTTGCGTCGTCGAGGACCCTCTGAGCCACTATCAATGCCAGCAGTTGTGCCGTGTCGGTTGACGGAACAGCAACGGGTGGAATCCCGAACCCCATCACGTCGAGTTCGACTGGGTCCAAGAACCCACCTCGACGGCCGTAGGTTTTGTCGACAGCAGCCATATCGCTATCGAAATGATCGTCGATGAGCCAGTGGGTCGGAGGAATATCGGACATCTGGTCGGTGCCGGCCAAAATGTCGGCCCAATAACCAGTCGAATCGACCGAGCCAGGAAACAGCGCAGAGACGCCAACAACGGCGATCGGCGGACGTGGCTCGTTTAGGCTCAATGGCATTTCTCAGTCCTTCAGACGAGTCGGCGGGGCCGAAAGTCGAATGCTTGGATAGGGACATCTACACCGTAGGTGCGGAACTGGTGGGCTCGCGTCAGAACCGCAGCGCCTTCGAGGAGGTTCTTTGCGACCTGGGTGACGGTTCTATTGGCAGGCTCAGCTAGGAACGAACCGGCGGTCCAGGCATTGAAGGCGCCCATGGCCGGCCCGCACCAAATCTGATAGTCGAGCCGCCGATCTGCGTGGCCATTGATAGCCCATCGGCTCGACAGCCCCAGGTAACTTCGGAACACTAGAGCCATCTTGTGTCGCGGATCGGAATCGGCACGAGATATCTGGCTTGGATCGCGCTCCAACCAGAACTCGCGGGTACTCGCCCAACTCTGAGCGATAGTCATGCCCAGAACCTTGGACTCGACCTCGGCCACAGCCTCGGCTGGTAACGCATCGAGCGAGTCATAGGTGCGATACAGCTGGTAGAGCATCTTGGCCCGAGGCGCGAACATCGTGCCCCGCTTGAGCACTTGCAGCTCGACGCCAAGTTCGAACATGTCGGCCGCTGGCGCCATAGTGACGTCGGCCAGACTAGCATTGGCGAGCATCGCCTTGCCGTCGTCGGCCAAGCCAGACTCGACGCACGCCTGGTTAATGGTGCCAGTAAGAATGTAGGAAGCTCCAAGAGCGAACGCAGCGGCCGCAGACTGCGGTGTACCAATGCCGCCCGCGGCTCCGAGCCGGATTGGTCGTGGATAGTTGTGTTCGGTCATGACCTCGGACCGCACAGCCTGTATTGACGAAAACAGGGGCGCCAACGGACGGTTGTCGGTGTGGCCGCCGCTATCGCTTTCGACCGTGAAATCCTCGGCCACGGGCGCAAACGCCGCCAAACGAGCCTCGTCTGGAGTCAATCGTTGCTCTGAAACAAGCCGATCGATGATGGCGCGAGGGGCCGGATTCATGAAGTGCCTCGCTACTTCGGGACGCGAGATCTTGGCAAACACCATATTTGGGCGAACCATCTGGCCCGCCGAATCGAGGTGCAGCCCCGAGTACGCGTACTGCACAATCGCTGGCGTCAACGACATGTAGGCGGCCGCCGACACCTTTCGGACGCGAGTCTGGATGTAGAGCTCTGCGACCGCTTGTTCGAGCTGGGGCTCGTGTGGAGAGTGAATCAAGTTGCAGCCCCAAGGCAGACCTTTTGCTCCAACCGACCCCGAGAGTTCGTGCACCGCCTTCTCGACGTGGCGATAGTCAAGGCCGCCAGCGCCGAAGAATCCGAGACACCCAGCTTCGGCCATCTCTGTAACGAGCCCCGGCGTGGCGATCCCGTTGGCCATGGCGCCACTGACGTATGCGAACCGGGTGTTGTGTACCTCGGTGAACGAACGGTCACCAAGCCATTCGGGGTACAGCGGCGGAAGGACAGCAACGACCGAAGAACCCGAACTCGACGCCGTCAACGACGCTTCGTCATCGAGCACGACACCGAACCGACCAGTCTCTGGGTCGGCGTGAATGTGTGCGGTTTCGCGAATCGCGTGCGCCGCGGCGACAATGCCATCGGCAACAGACGCACGGTCAGCAATCTGAACTTCCCGGCCGCCGATAGCCGATGTGGTGCCAGCGATGCTCAATGCCCGTCTCTCCTTTCGTTCTAGGACAGCCGCAGCGAAATCCGATGGCCGGCCAGGAACGTGAGCCCTTGAATCTATCCGCGTCGCGTGGGCTTATAACATCTACCCGGAAGGGGAAATATGGCAGCGATTGATAGCGAGGATCGAGCAACCGCTCACCGCGCGCAAATGGATCCAATCGAACCCGACAGGGCTAAACCAAACCGCGTCGAGCCTGGGCATCTATCGGCTGCCGATGTTCGGCCAAGCCTCGAGTGGTCGCGGCACGACAGAACTCACTTAGAAATGTCGGTCGACCTGTCGCTCGATGGGCAAACGGCCTCAAGCCTGCACTGGGAAGCCTACTACTTCATTCCTGAGACGTTCCACCTCAACGCCGCCACCTACCCAAAGCACGAGATCTTTACCGACATTCGTTCCTACATTCGCCTAACCGTTCCACCACTCTCCGTAGCCGATATCTCGGAAACCTCCGACCAGCTCACGGGCACAATTGCCGAGGAAAGAGCCGATGTCGCCGTCGACGAGCTGAAACTATTTGGCAGTCGAGTTCATAGAGCGATCGTCGACGCATCGATAGAGGCAAGTGGCACCATTGGACGCACCAGAGATTGCGACGATCTCGACGGCCCCCACGTTGCCAAACAAGTGCAAGCCATCATCGCGGAGTTCGCGGCATCGCTGACCCTCGCCACAACAGGGGCTCGCGCCAACCTCGCCGCTATTGGCACCCTGGCCGGCATTGACGAGACCGTGAGTGATGCGGCCAACTGGGTCGACGAGTACATGTCACGGTCGCTCGAACGCGCCTTCATTCGCCTGGCCAGACACGAAGCCGAGCTCGACCTCGAAACAACCACCGCCACCGAAGCCGCCGTGGCCGAAGCTCAGTACCGCCAGATCATCAGGTCAGGCCCTGTTAGCGCGGCCGACATCGGAAGCCGCAGCCTCGAACGAATCGAAAGACGAGCCCACTCACTGAAGCGTTACACATCGTCGGTGCTTTGGCTAGACATCCACGTACGCGACGCCAACCGGTGGGCTGAGCACGTGCTTCATGCTGTTGCCGCCGGAATCGCCATGACCTTCACGGTTGTTGTCGCCCTCCTCTACGGAAACCCAGGCGAAGCCGGACGGCTTTGGCTGTGGGGTCTGCTCGTCGTTCTCGCCTACATGGCCAAAGACCGCATCAAGATCGTGTTGCAACGAGTATTCGATGCCGTCATGGCCGACCGATTCAGCGATCGACGCTGGTCGGTGACGCACCCGAACCACAATCAGCCAGTCGCAACCGTCAGCGAAGGGGCTCACTTCATTAACCGAGCCGACCTGCCAGACGTCGTCGCCAAGATTCGATCCGACGCATACAGAGACACCCTCGACGAGCTAGCCACGCCAGACGCGATTCTTTGCCACCACAAGGAAATCCAGATCGATGCCAACGCCATCAGGGCCATCGATTCTCGCTACCTTGGGCTAACCGAAGTCGTCCGAATGGACATATCGCGCTGGTTGGCCCATACCGACGACGCCAAACGATCAGTCACCCTCGCCGACCCCAACCTCGAGCAGCTATTCACATCCAAACTGCCGCGGTCCTACGACGTCATCGCTGTTTATCGGCTCAGCGGTCACACCGACGTTCCCGACGCATGGCATTCGGCCCGATTTGTGGTCGGCCGGTCTGGAATCCGACGAGTCGGCACCCGGCTAGATGGGTCTGGTTAGAACCGCTCCGGCTGCCACCACCCCTACCCAACCGCTCCGGCTGCCACC
>CAZMUM010000032.1:4283-43897 GCA_964569385.1 uncultured Acidimicrobiales bacterium | reverse complement strand
TGGTTAGAACCGCTCCGGCTGCCACCACCCCTACCCAACCGCTCCGGCTGCCACCGCCTCCGCGATCCAGGTGCGTAGCTGCTCGCAGCCGAGTTCGAGGTGGCTTAGCGGACCAGGCTTGGCCCACCGCGACGACATCCCGACGCTGACCCGTTGATTGATGACGGCATCCTCGTCGTTGATCGTCTCTAACGCAGGCAACATCATCGAGATCACCTCGTCATCGTCGGTTAGCTCCGGTGGAAGGAACAACTCGATGTCCAAGCGAGTAGCGGCGGCACCGATGGCCTCGAGCTTGAACCACACCATGCCAAGACCTCGAAGAATGCTGAACATATGCGCCGGAAATGCGACACCCACCGCAAACGGATCGGCGTCTTCGACAACCGAGACGTGATCGAGCCAAAGCCACGGCTCACCGCGATTATCCTGAGCCCACGACTTCTGACCAGGATACGTTTTATGAAGCGACTCGGGGTGCACTGCGGCGTGGTGGTACGACTCGGCGAAGTTCTCGACAGTGACCTTCCAGTTCCATGGCTGATCATGACGGATCGATCCGACGCGTTTCAACAACCCCAAGTCGTAGGGCTCAACCAGGGCCGACATACCGCCAATCTGGCCCGATAGGGAAGCCGCCGACAGGTCGAGGTTGACGAACACCCAGCCGTTCCATAGCTCGATCGACACTGTTGGGAGACACAGTTGGTCGGCGTCGAAGCCCTCGACTCCGTCCATGTTGGGAGCTGCGGCGAGAGATCCGTCGAGCCGAAACGTCCAATGGTGGTACGGGCATTGGAGGGCACGTGTTGTCCCGGAACCCTCGGCAATGGTCGAGTTGCGGTGTGGACAAACGTTGCCGAAAGCGCGTAACTCGTTGTCGCGCCCTCGAACGACCACCACTGGCTCGCGTGCAACATTGGCGGTGTAATAGGCGCCGGCTTCAGCAACATCGTCGATGCGACAAACCGACACCCAAGATGTCGACCACAACGATGCCCGCTCAGCCTCGAACAACGACTCATCTACATAGCGGCTGGGGAAAAGACCGGACTGCGTCATCGCTTGACCGTAACTCCCGCAGGTGTGCACTGTCTAAAGATGGGTATTCCACTGGCTTCTATCAAGACTCAAACCATCGCCGATGCCAACAATCCGCAGCTGTTGGTCATGGCGACCGACGACAACGGCAACTTGGGTGTGGGCGAAACGTGGTGGGGTACTTACCAGCCGACCTCACAGCCAGGTAGCCCGGTCAGACCAATCGCATCGATGATCGACGACGTTCTCGCACCCGCGTGCATTGGCTGGGACGGCGACGACATCTCCGGTCTTGGGGCCCATCTACACCGGCTGACGTACCAGTACGGGCCCGAAGGAGTTACTTCATCTGCGATCGCCGGCATCGATCTCGCGCTGTGGGATCTACGGGCTCAAAACCGCGGTGTTCCGGCCGCACAGTTGCTAGGGCCGCGCGCCCATGATCGACTACCCGCCTACGCCAGCCTCGACTGGCTTGGCACCGCCCAAGGGGCCTGTGTCGATGCCAAGCGCGCTGTTGAAAGTGGGTTCATCGGCGTGAAGCTTCACGAGGCCGAGGCCGAAATTGTTCTGGCTGTTCGCGAGGCAATTGGACCAGACATAGCCCTCATGGTCGACATCAGCGCCCGGCTTGACGACGCGGCAGCCGCGACGCTGGCCGAATCGGTTCAGCGGGCTGGCGTTACGTGGCTTGAGGAACCGATCTTTCCCTACCAAGCTCACGGACGGTTGGCCAGGCTTAGAGCATCAATTCAACAACGACTCGCGGCCGGGGAGAACGAATTCAGCGTGGCCGGAATCAGGCGCCTACTCGAGAGCGGCGCGGTAAACGTCTTACAGCCAGACATAGTGAAGTTCGGCGGACTTAGCGCCGCCAACGAACTCGGCCGCCTGGCACTCGAGCATCAGGTCTGGCTTTGCCCTCACAACTTTTCGCTAGGACCCTCACTCGGGGCAAACATCCACTGGTCTATGACAGCGGGCGCCGCCACCTGGATCGAAGTACCGTTCTTGTCGGCCGGTCAGCGCTTCGCAGGGAAATGGGACATGCCAACTCTAGTTGACGGCTACATCCACTATCCCACCACAGTGGGACTTGGCTGGGATTGAAGCACAACCGGTGGCAGAGTTCGTGTCGGAATCCGGATCGAGTTCTTCGCCCCGACAACGACCAGAAGTGACGAAGGACCCGTGTATTCGCGGCCCAGCTGGTCAATAATGTTTGTGTCGGATCGAAAATATACCCAGCTGCTCCCGTTGACTCAACCCCGAGGGCCTCGATGTCGATGGGGACGCAGCAGACAAGGCTGAGGCGTGGGCAAGGACAACAAAGGAACAAACAAACTCGTCGTATCAAGCAAGACCGCGACACGTCTAAGAAGGCGCGAGGCCAGAGAACTGGAACTCGTTCCCTTTCAGGTCGAATTGCTCAAGCTCCAGCGTCACCTCGAGCGTCAGGGCCAGAGGATGATCATCTTGTTCGAGGGTCGTGACGCTGCAGGCAAGGGCGGCACGATTCGTCGAGTCACTCGCTACATGAACGAAAAGCACTACCGAGTCGTGGCCCTCGGTAAGCCAACTGAAGATCAGCGAGAACAGTGGTACCTACAGCGATACGTAGCCAAGTTTCCGCGCGGCGGCGAGATGGTCCTGTTCGATCGCAGCTGGTACAACCGGGCGATGGTCGAACCGGTATTCGGATTCTGTACCGACAAGGAATACGAGCACTTTCTCCGCGGTGTCGTCGGCTTCGAGAAGGACCTCGTTCGTCAAGGCACCATATTGGTGAAGTTGTACTTCTCGGTGACGAAAAAAGAGCAACAACGTCGCTTCGATCGACGTAGAGAAGACCCACTACGTCAGTGGAAACTTAGCGAGATCGATGTTCAAGCCCAGGAACACTGGGACGAATTCACACATTACAAGTACGAAATGCTCAATCGGTCCCATACGAGCCAGACACCATGGACAGTCATTCGCTCGGGAAACAAACATCGCGCTCGACTCAACGCGATGCGGGTCATTCTGAACTCGGTCGATTACGAGGACCGTAGCCCCGACATCGATTTCGCCCCCGACACAGGTCTCGTCTTTTCTGGAGCTCACGAAGTCGAGATGATGGAAGCCGATCGGCTCCGTCGTGGGAAGTTCAAGAACTAGCCGGAGAGTAGCAATGACAAAAAGGCGCATCGCCAAGATCAGATACGAACAAGAACTCGAGAGGCTTCAACGCGAGCTCGTGAAGCTCCAAGAATGGGTGAAGCAAGAGGGTCTCAAGGTCTGCATCTTGTTTGAAGGCCGCGATGCGGCTGGCAAGGGCGGCTCGATCAAACGTATTGCCGAGCGCACAAATCCACGCATCGTGCGGATCGTGGCCCTCGACAAGCCAACCGATCGGGAGAAGACGCAGTGGTATTTTCAGCGTTACGTGGCCCAGCTTCCAGCAGCCGGCGAAATCGTCCTGTTCGACCGAAGCTGGTACAACCGAGCCGGAGTCGAACGCGTAATGGGGTTCTGTACTGACGACGAGTATTGGGAATTCTTGCGTTCGTGCCCCGATTTTGAACGCATGTTGATCCGCTCCGACATTATCTTGTTGAAGTTCTGGTTCTCGGTGAACGACGACGAACAAGAGCGCCGCTTCCAGTCGAGGATCGACGATCCCTCGAAACGTTGGAAGTTGAGCCCGATGGACCTGGAGTCTCGGGCTCGATGGGTTGACTACAGCAGGGCTAAGGACCAGATGTTTGCCACGACTGACACGAAGGCCTCGCCATGGTGGGTGGTCAATGCCGACGACAAACGCAAGGCCCGCCTCAACTGCATCCAACACATTTTGTCGACTATCGCATACGAGGATCTAACTTCGGCCAGGCTCGAGTTACCAGGCAGACAAGCCGACACCTACGTGCGTCCCCCACTCGACGAACAGACCTATGTAAAGGACTACTACTCGTAGTTACCCGGCGACGGCCAGGATCGTCCTCGCTCGTCATCGTGGGGACGACCTGATTTCAGTGCGTGTCCTAAACGTCGCTATGGACCGTCTTGGGTTCAGGAATAGCCCATACATAGGATGAGGGTCGTGAAATTCGACTTCAGCGCGGTCCACGCGTGTTAAAACCGTCCGATATCGAATCTGCGCACAAGCGCATCAGGGAGCACATAGAGGTGACTCCGCTGATCGCGTCTAGGCCGATGTCGGAGCGTTCTGGGTCGCAGATATTTATCAAGACCGAGCACCGTCAGCGCACCGGTAGTTTCAAAATCCGGGGAGCCCTCAACGCCATTCTCGAGCTTGACGACGACGGTGCAACTCTCGGCGTTGTTACGGCTTCGTCGGGCAATCACGGCATAGCCGTAGCAACCGCGGCAGGCATCCGAAACATTGGCTGTGTTGTCTACTTGCCAAACGGAGCATCGGAATCCAAGGTGGCGGCCATCAGACGGCTCGGTGCTGAGATAGTTTTCGTCGATAGCACCGATGCGGCCCAAGCCGAAACCGCAGCACGGGCCGAGGCCGTGGCAACGGGCCGGTACTACTTGTCGCCGTACAACGACCTAACCGTCGTGGCCGGCCAAGGCACAGTCGGGCTCGAGGTCGTGGCCCAGGCGGCGGAGCTCGGAATCGAATCTGTTGATGCCATTGTCGTTTCGGTCGGTGGCGGCGGACTGATCTCAGGGGTTGCGACGTGGCTCGCGGAGCACTCACCGAACACCCGGATTGTCGGCGCCTCGCCTGTCAACGACATGGCTATGGCGGCTTCGGTCACCGCCGGCACCATTGTTGACGTTGCGGCTTCTCCGACCATTTCCGACGGTACAGCTGGTGGGCTAGAGCCCGACGCGGTTACGTTCCCGATCTGCGAACGCCGAGTAACAGAGTGGATCACACCATCCGAGGGTCAGATCGCAGCTGCGGTGGCGGCCATGATCGACGATCACCACGAGTTAGTGGAGGGAGCCGCTGGTGTGGCCCTGGCCGCTGGGGCCCAATACGCGTCGTGCAACCCGGGGAGCAGCATCATCGTCGTGAACTGCGGCGCCAACATCTCAGCTACCGCGACCCAAGCCGTCCTCCATTTGGCTGCACGCCACCAATCGACAGTCTCCCGGCGCTCCATCTGAGTAACCCGCGAATCACATCGCCGACGCGATGTCGGTCATACTGTTGTCGTTGTATTTTGCGGACTCACCGCATGAAGGAGAGCACACCATGTCTAAGAGATATCTAAAACTGCTAGGTGCACTACTGGCATTCACTCTGGTCGCTGCGGCCTGCGGCGACAGCGAAGGAGACGGAGACAGCGGGGGCTCTAGCGCCAGCGCCGATGCGAACTTCTCCGACGAACGCTGCCAGACCAACCAAGACGTTGGCACCATCACGTTCGTAACCGGCTTCGATTTCGCGGCTGCGGCCGGAATCTCGGAGATCATCGTGGCCGATGCCAGAGGTTACTTCGAAGACCTCTGCTTGAGCGTCGACATTCAGCCAGGATTCGCTCCCTTCAACGGCGCCACTGTTATTGAAGGTGCAGCTCAGTTTGGCGCTGCCGGTTCGTTCTCTGAGCTGGTTAACAACAACGTGGCCGGCGACGGCGACCTTGTTGCTCTGCTTCATTGGGGCCGCACCGCTATCGAAGCGATTGTTCTTCCTGAGGGCAGCGATGTCACCGACTTCGCCGGTCTGTGCGGTGGTCTGGTGGGAATCAAGGGCGACCTTCCATACTCCCTTCAAGCCGCAATTTCGCTCTCTGGTGCCGAACGCAGCTGCTTCGATGAGGTTCTTCTCGACGGCTTCGACCCGGTTCAGCACCTCGACCTCGGTATCGATGCTCTGCCGGTCTACAAGTCGAACGAGCCAAACACATTGACAGGCCAAGGAGTCAGCTTCACACTTCTCGATCCACTCGACTTCGATGTGCCTGCGAGCTTTGCGATTCCGTTTACCAGCCAGTCTTTCCTCGATGAGAACCCGACCGTCGTCGAAGACGTGGTTCGGGCCCTTATCAAGGGTTACGAGGCTGCGGCGGCCGATCCTGAGGCCGCAGTCGCTGATGCGTTCGCTCTGATCGACGCTGCTGGCAACCCACTATTCTTGGCCCAAGAAGCCGAGTTGTTCCGTTGGCAGACCGAATCGACACTTATTGCCGATCTGGCACCGAGCGGCACCGGTGTTGGTATTCCAGACGCCAACCTTCTTGGTTCGGAAATCGAGGCCATGGTCGATGCCGGGGTATTCGGCGAGCTACCCGACTGGGAGTCGATGATCAACTCCGACATTGCGTCTCGTCTCTATGACGGCACAACGCTCAACTGGCCAGACGAGTAGGCCACCTCTGAATCAGCTGAGATAGCAACTGATGAGGCTGTAAGGCATGTTCACCGGAATCGTCCAAGCACAATGCGCGGTCGTGCAAATCGACGACAACGAGGGCATCCGATCGCTCTCGGTCGACCTTGGCGATCTCGCAACCGACCTAGAGCTCGGTGCCAGCGTCGCCAACAACGGTGTGTGCCTTACAGCCTCAGAGGTCAGTGAGTCGGTAGTGCGTTTCGATGTAATCCAAGAGACCCTCCAATTGACCAACCTCGTCGGTGTCGAAGTCGGCGACCAGGTCAATGTCGAGCGGTCGCTCAAGTTTGGTGACGAACTCGGAGGCCACATGGTTTCTGGTCATGTATCGACAACCGCCACCGTAAGCCAGATTGAAACCGACGGCGCCAACCGAACTATGTGGTTCGAACTCGCTCCGGAACACATGCCATTCGTGCTCTGGAAGGGTTGGATTGCAGTCGACGGGATCAGCCTCACGGTGTCCGGGGTCGACCGCGACAATCATCGTTTCGCGGTAAGCCTCATCCCCGAAACATTGGCCAGAACCACGCTCGGACGAATCGAAGTTGGCGCCAAGGCCAATATCGAGCTCGACGCCCAGACTCAAGCGATTGTTGAAACCGTCAGGGGCGTACTTTCAGATCCTGAACTGCGATCCCAGATTCTCGGCAGCGCCGAATGACCCAGACCATCGAGACCAAACCTGCCCACGACGACTCAGCCAGCATCTGCTTCGATCAGGTTTCGAAGTGGTTTCGACGCAAGGGTCAGGTTGTTCATGCCCTTTCGAGGGTGTCGCTCGACATTGCTGACGGCGAGTTCGTTAGCTTCATTGGCCCTTCTGGTTGTGGCAAATCGACGCTGCTCCGCCTAGCAGGCGGGCTACTCGAGCCCGACCGTGGCACCATCGATGTAAAGGGCGAAACGCCAAACACAGCTAGACGGCTCAAGCACTACTCGTTCATCCCCCAACACCCGGCACTGCTGCCGTGGCGAACCGTCAGACGCAATGTGTCGATGCTTGGCGAAGTCAATCGGCGCGCTTCAACGGCTGGCATTTCGGCCGAGGCTCAGCTGGCTCTACTCGATCAGATTGGGCTCGGATCGTTCATCGACTCCTATCCAAAGGAGCTGAGCGGCGGGATGCAACAACGGGTCAGTATTGCCAGAGCGTTTGCGCTCGACGCACCGGTCATGTTGATGGACGAACCATTCTCGGCTCTCGACGAAATCACCAGGTCAGAGATACGGTACCTGTTGCTCGATTTGTGGTCCCAGGCAAGAAGTACTGTTCTTTTCGTTACCCATTCGATTCCTGAGGCCGTAGTTATGTCCGACCGGGTAATCGTGCTCGGCGCGCGCCCAGGTCGTGTGACCGACATCATCAACGTCGACCTACCCCGCCCACGGCACGAGGCCGTCGAGAACTCAGATCGGTACCACTACCTCGTTAACGAGGTGCGGGTTGCGCTGCGCAAGGGATCATCGTGAAGGCCGACAACCCAAGCGAGCCGCTACCACCCGTCGATATCGATATCGATATCGACGACCAACCTCCTCCCGAAGAGTCGAAGGCGATTCAGAAGGCTCTTTACGCTATAGCGCCATTCGTTGGCCTGGTTTCGTTCTTCGTCGGCTGGGAGGTCTACGTTCGAATATCTGGGATTCGTAGGCTCACGTTGCCCAAACCGAGCGCAATCATGGTTCACGTCGGCGAGAATCCGGGGTTCTATTGGGAGCACGGCTGGGTCACCATTCAAGAAGCAATATGGGGGTTCATACTTGCGTTCTTGGTTGCGGTCGTGGTGGCCACAGCTATGGCCCACTCGCGTTTCATCGAACGAGCCACGATGCCAGTAATTGTGGTCATCCAGTCGATGCCAGTGCTTGTTTTGGTGCCTGTGTTTGTCCTGTGGTTTGGCTTCTCGACTTGGCCCAAGATCCTCACTGCTGCCTTGTTCGCTTGGATCCCATTCGTAGCCAACGCTCTCACCGGCTTTCGCTCCATCGATGAGGAGAGCCATGAGCTATTGCGTTCGGTTCATGCCAGCAAGTGGGAAATTTACTGGCGTTTGCGCGTTCCTCATTCGTTGCCGTACTTGTTCTCGGCCGCCCGAATCTGCGTCAGCCTTGCCCTTGTCGGCGCAGTTGTCGGCGAGTTCTTCAACTCGACTCAAGGTCTGGGCAATACGGCCCGCGTTGCCCAGTCGAGGGTCTTGATTGATCAACTGTGGGGAAGCATCTTCGTGCTGGCTCTAATCGGCATCACCTTCGTCCTGGCGGTCATTGCCGCCGAACGCCGAGTCCTTCGCTGGCATTCATCGCAGGATCAGTTGTAGAGCCAACCACGTTTGGGGTTGGCTCACCAACGCAGAGCCGCAGGTGCATCCCAAGGTACTGCAGGGTTACGAGGCGACACCGGGCTGACAGGCCGGTACTCCTCACCCAGCGGGGGTCGGCCATCGGCCTCGCCCTTGTTCGGCCACATGGCCATGGCCCTTTCGGTCTGAGCCGTGATGGTTAGCGATGGATTCACGCCCAGGTTCCCAGATATCGCCGAACCATCGGCAACGTGAAGACCTGGGCAGCCGAACACCCGCTGATAGCCATCGATGACACCATCGGCCGCTGTCGCTCCGATAACGCATCCGCCCAAGATGTGGGCGGTGATCGGCACATTCAGCAACGCCTCGTTGATAGTTCCGAACGCTTCTCCGCCCATGTAGTCCGCAGCGTGGGCCGCGGCAGTCTCTGCTTCGGCAATGAAGCTCGGGTTCGGCGCGCCGTCGCCCTGCTCTGACTTCAGCTTCACGCCCTTGCCTTTACGCCTCCACTTGAGGTTGATGCTGTTGTCCCTGCTCTGCATCACCAACAAGATGACCGAGCGTTCCGACCATCGTCGTACTGACAGGCTCCGCAGGAACAGAACCGGGTGCCGAAACACTTGGCCCACGAAGCGCATCTGGCGAGGAAGCCTTCCGGTTCCAGGCACCATAATGGTTCCTAAGAGCGCCATAGCGTTCGAACCCTTGGGATACTTCACACCTTCGATATGAGTCTCGTCGTCTGGGTAGATTGACGAGCTAATCGCGATTCCTTGCGAATAGTCAGTGCCGGTATGCGACGGAGCCACGGCTCCGGGAATCGACTCCGAATTCGTGCGCACCACCTCGCCAAGACGATCCGAGATGTTTGGGAGGCGGTCGTTCTCCTTGAGGGCGGCTAACAATTTCACCGTGCCAAGAACACCAGCGGAGAAAACGATGTGGCCAGCCGTTAGACGAAGAGGCGACTTATCGCGCCGAAGCCCCGGCCTGGTCGCCACAACCGTGTGTCTGGCCTCGCCGTTTCGCAGTTCTGTGGTTCCAAGATCTACAACCTGGCGTTGCGCAAACACCTTGGCTCCAGCGGCCTCGGCCAAATAGAGGTAGTTCCGGTCGAGGGTATTCTTGGCATCGTGGCGGCACCCGATCATGCAACCGCCACATTTGATGCAACCGGTCCTTTCGGGCCCGGCCCCACCAAAGTAGGGATCAGGGGCCACAACCCCAGGCTCACCAAAGAACACGCCAACTTCGGCAGGCCGATAGGTGTCCGCCACCCCCATGCGCCGGCCGATCTCGCGGATGACATCGTCGTTTGGCGAATCGTCGGGAGCTGTTGTTACACCGAGCATGAGTTTGGCCTGCGCGTAAAACGGTTGAAGTTCGGCACGCCAATCGGTGAGTTCGGCCCATTGTCGATCGTCGTAGAACGCATCGAGAGGCTCGTACAGGGTGTTGGCGTATACAAGTGACCCGCCGCCGACACCGGCCCCAGAAAGCACCAAGACATCGCTCAACAGGTTCAACCTCTGGATTCCGCGAAGGCCCAAACGGGGCGCATATAGGAAACGTCTCGCATCCCAGTTGGTCTTGGGAAAGTCGTCAGGACCAAATCGGTTGCCGGCCTCGACGATGGCAACCCGATAGCCCTTCTCGGTTAGGCGCAGAGCGCTAACGCTGCCACCAAAGCCACTTCCCACGACGACGACGTCGAAATCCAGGGGGTCGCTCAATTGCAAACGCCAGCCGTCACCCAGAGCTCGCGAGGGCCACGAAACTCGAATCCATAAACCTCAACTGCATGGTCAGAGTCGAGGTTCAACCTCGGAAATTTGGCGAAGAGGCGTTCAACGCCGACCTTTACCTCTTGTCTGCCTAACCACTCCCCCAAACACCTATGGGCCCCAAGAGCGAAGGCCGCGTGTGGACCTTGTTTACGGTGTAGATCGATCTCGGTTGGCTTCATCCAGTGATCCTCATCGAGGTTGGCCGAACGAAGTACTGCCGCGACGAGATCACCGGCCTTAATCTTCACGCCGGCCAACTCAATATCGGCCGTTGCCTGCCTGGTTGCTGTGCCGACGGGGCTAAACAGCCGAAACACCTCCTCTACGAGTCGCCGCATCAGCCTCGGGTCGACCTCGATTTCGGCCCGCAAATCGGGGCGGGTCAACAGGACCCATACGACTAATCCGATGCCGTCCCTTGGTTCGTTAATACCGCCCGAGATCATCAGACGAACGTTGTTGATCACCTCTTCGGCCGTAGCTCCGTGGCGCACGAACCACGAAATCGCCGAATCGTCGTCGGTTCCCTGGGCTAGACGCTCCGACAACGCCTTGCCAAGATCGTGTTTGGTTCGTTCGCCCACTGCTGCGAGCTTGGGGTCGTTTTCGAAGTTTGCCAGGTCGGCACACAAACCTTCGCACCACTCCCACATTCGATCGAACCCAAATTGGTCGAGTCCGAGCACCACCGCGAGAGACTGAGCCGACAGTGGCTGGGCGTATTCGGTCATGAGGTCGAAGCTGCCGGTTGGGAATCGGTCGATGAGCGAGTCAGCCAACGCTGGTAACTCAGCGCTCACGAACTCTCCGCTTCTCCCGCCGGCGCGAAATGGGGGCAACATGATCTCGCGAATACGGGTTAGTTCGGGTGGATCGCTAGTGAGCATGTTCTGGCCGAGTGTGCGCGCCAGAAACGACGGTTCGGTTGCGGCCGTGAAAAGTTCAGGATGAGCCTCGACGTATTCGACGTCGTCCCAGCGAGTGACCAACCACATATCGAGTGCTGGCGCCCAGCACACTGGTGCTTCTGCTCGCAACCTAGCCAGAAGCGGGTCTGGATCCGCCTCAAGGGCCTCCATGGTGAGCTGTTCGCCAAGTGGGTTCATGACTGCTGGTCTACCAGCTCCTAGGCCTCGAGGGTCGTCTTCATCCTTGCCAAGGTGGCTTCGAGCGCGCCGACCATCGACTTCGACCGTCGACCCAGGGTCTCGTAGAAGAACTTCGCCTTGCCAACGTACGGTGGGTAGCTGAACGACTCGGTCACCAACGTTTCGTCATCCTGAGCCGAAAACTCGTAGCGCCAAGTCGAGTGGTTCGCCGTGATGAACTCAAATATCTCGCTAGGCTCATAGGCCGTAACCTCCGAAGTGGTCGTCCACTTCTTCACAGTGATCGGGCCAAGCTTGGCCACGTTGTCGCCTTCGAATTTCGCGCCGACAGCAGGACCGGTGGCAGGCGCGACCCACCGTCCAGCGACACACTCTGGGCTCCAGTCGCCCATTCGAGTGATGTCAGATACGGCCGCGAACACAGCAGCTGGTTCCCGATTGATGATGATCGAAGCCGAACCTTCGACGGTGTCTGAAGACGAGTCATTTGTCATGGAGCAGGTCTATCAACCAAGCCGGTCTACGTAAAGGTGCTTGGTGGCTATTGGTAGCTGCTGTAGCGAGCAGTCTGGGTCTTGCGAACACTCTCGATGAACTCGGGCGCGTGCTGGCGGATCGACTGCCGCTTTGCCGCCGCCCCTACCGGAATGAGGTGCGAGATCACCCCGCCGCTCGTAAAGGCATGCAAACTGAACGTCGGGCCCTCGGCCGATTCTGCTGGATCATGTTTCGGGTCGAGATCAGCCACCACTGAGACGTACGTCGAGGGGCAGACCCAAAGCGAGCAGCTCCCCCAGTTTGTCTGAATGAGTCGGTGGACGTGGCCAGACAAAACCTTCTCGACGTTGGCGTGACGTCTAACCACAGCTTCGAACACTTCGATTCCGAGCAGACCTACACAATCCATCCACCAAATCCCAGTCTCAAACGGCGGATGATGAATCGCGATCACCACCCGGCGGCTCGGCTGCGAGCTGAGTTCAAACTCAAGCCATTCGGCGTCGTCTTTGTCGAACACCCCGTTGCTCGTGTCGACCAAAACAAGTCGTACAGGCCCCGCTTCGATAGCTCGATGGCCTGCGATCTCGTCGATAGCCCCGTCGTGGTTGCCAGGGATCACTTCCCATGGTGCGTTCAGCTTGGCCAGTCGCTGCTTTAGTTCTGACCACTGATCGGACGACCCGTCGTGGGTGAGGTCTCCAGTAAGGAGCACTAGATCGGGTTGAAGCCCCATTGAGTTGATTTCGTCGATGGCCGCCGAGAGGCGTTCACCACTTCCTGAAATGGGTCCACCGACGTGAGTATCCGATATTTGCGCCATCAAGTAAGCCACCGCGCCATAATGCCATGAGATGACAGAACCAAACACGCCACGTGAAGCTCAGAAGTCGTTGCGGCGGTTTTCGGGCAAGGGCCTCTCGCTCAAGACGGTAGGCCTGACCTTCGCGATCATCGTGACGCTGCTAGCAGCGGGCGGACTGCTTCTGCGCCGAATCGAACCCGAATTCGAACTCTTGGGTCAGGTAACCGACTCTCGCGTCGAGCAGGCCGACTCGGTCTGTACGTGGTTCATCGATTTCGATCTCCGCAACGCCAGCGATCGATCGATGAGCCTGCGCGGCGTGGAGTTACAAGGAATCGACGGCTCCGGATTCGGAATTCTAGGCTCCATTCCTGCCGGCGAAACAGTAGAGCGGACCTACCAGTACGTATTGCCAGATTGCGACACCGAACCCGCCACCCTCGGCGCCGACCAACTGAAGGTCAACTTCACCCTACGCCTGAGCACTGTGGACCGCTCGACCACCATCGAACTCGGTTAACGGCCCTTTGGCGCCTACGCGCCGCGGGCGTCGAGCCAACCAGCCACCAGGTTGGCCATCACCTCTCTGGCATCATCGGGCGTCTGCAAGTAGTGATCGCCCGCGATGAACTCGATGGTCTTGTCGGCCGAAGCAAGGTGGTCATGGAGGGTGTGTGCATCGATCGGAAACACACCGGTGTCGGCCATGCTCTGAATCACCAACGATGGCACCGTGATGCGCTCCAGGTGTGGAATGGAACGGCACTGCGAATACTCGAGACTCCACATGGAGAGCCAGGTTCGGATCGTGCAGGATCCGCCGATTCCGAAGGGGCTGTAGTTAAAGAACTTCGGGTCGCCGAGATAACAAACCCCAACCTCACGGTCGTTCGGGTCGAGAGTGCCATCGAGTAGCCGAGGATCGGCCCAGGTGCGATGCATCGTGAACTTATGATCGTACGCACCGCCTGCCTGTAGGCGTTGCAACTCGTCAATACCCCAGTCGGTAATACGCTGGTTCCGAGCGACTTGAGCTGCTCGGTACCTAACCATGAAGCCCTCTGAGTACGGCGGGCCGTTCTGGGGGTTGTACATGTCGAGGCTTGGGTCGACGGACAGAAGGTCGGTCTCGACGGTTATCGCCGGGTCGAACCAATCAGTCAGGACCTCTGGGCGGCCAGGATGGGCGTTGGTCGACACGTAGTAGTCGCAGGCGATGAGATCTTCGACCGCGTCTGGCAGCGCCGAACCGAGAAGTGGCGTGAGGTTCGGTGCTGTGGCCTGGGACTGGTAGGCCGCCATCAGCGAACCGCCGCCGGAGTTGCCGAGCAATACAACGTTGTCGACTCCAGCCTGCTCCCGCAGCCAACGAACGCCTACGCCGATGTCGATGAGAGCGTGCTCCAAGGTAAAGAAGTGTTCAAGGCCACGGAACCGGGTGTTCCAACCGAGGAAGCCGTAACCGCGTTCGGCCATAAGCTCGGCCATGTAGTGCTCGCTGAAGTCGACGTTGTAGTGAGTAGCTATGAACGCCGTGGTCGGACGGTGCCCAGCGCGGTGGTGATAGAGCCCCTGAGTGGGCATATAGCCGGAACCGTTTTGTCGTGCCGTTGGTGAGGGCAAGGCCACAAACTGCCGCTCGATTGGCGAATCGACCATCTCAGCTCCGCATCAGGCTGCAACGATGTCGGTCTCGGAAAAGTCATTACCTACGAACAACAGCGGCTGCGACAACCGACGGGCTAGTGCATAAGAAAAGGTGTCACCGAAGTTGAGGCCCGCCTGGTGCCGGCCCTTGCCGAATCGGCGCCATGCAACCACCGCCTCCTCGGCGATCGACTCGTCGACTTCGACGATTCGAATGTCGATTCGTCGCAACAATTCGGTGAGCAGCTGGCTACCAGCAGGACCGGTTTTGGCCTCGATTACGATGCTCAACTCCACCAACGTTGCGGCAGACATCGAACACTCGGACTGAACGAGTTGCTGCTCGATACGTGCGCTTCCTTGCTCCCGGAAGAGCACAGCAACAATGGCCGAGGTATCGACGACGATCACTGCGATAGACCCGTGGCGTCGTAGCCGATGATGTCATCAGCACTTCGGTCGTCCACTATTTCCAGTTCACCGAACCGTTCGACTATGTCAGACAGATCCCGCGTCTTACGCCGAGCCAGCTCCAGTTCGAGCCTCGCCGACAACGAAGACTCGACCGCGTCGGTTATCGATTCCCCCGTCAACGCCGCAAGTTCGCGTGCGAGCCGGTCGGCCTGCTCGCTCTTGATGCTGAGTACCATAGGTAGAATAGTAGCTAGGTAGATACTATTCTACAAACCGCAACCCAAGTTGAGGGATTGAGCCACATCACTTGTGGCCAGAATCCTCAATTTGGAGTGGTTACGGCTAGGTACTCGGAAATACGCGAAAGAACTCAACGTCCGAAACAATCGACTGCCACGTGTCCTCGTCGACGACTTTGATGTCGAGCAGGGCATCGGTGAAGGCATCCAACGATTCAAAGTTGCCGCGAAGTTCGAAGATCAGATCGCCGGCCACCCACCCTGCGGTCATTCGATCGGTGTCGTCGTAAGCAATTACCGCCACATCGATCGAGCCGATCTTGACGTTCCTGATCTCGATCGAACCATGCAGTCGGTCGCCCAACCAAGCGACGAATCCATTTGGGCTACTGGACCTGATGCTCAGGTCGCCCCGAACATCTCCGAGCGAGTAGTCGTACTCGGCCTCAAGATCGGGCACGGACAGATCACCAATGAAGATCACGCTGTCGGCTCGCTCCAGGCCCAGCGGCGCTTCCGACAAGAACGCGCGTCCATCGGCGTCGCGTTCGACGCTCTCCGCGATCGTGATGAAATCTCCCTCGTCGACGCCCAAATAGGTAAGAGTGACCCAGCCATGTCCATCATCCCAGCCCAATCCAGCAGCGAAGTCGCCGCTCGCGAACATCTGGCCTGCCGATCTATTGATAGCTACGGCCGAGCTGTTGTCGGTGGGCCCAGTTCCAACGGTCGGCCTCAGAAAATCGTCGTTGTGCGCCTCGACCACAACGATCGGCCCTGCGAACCCGAGCAACGGATCCCGGTACCAAGTCACGGAGTTCAGCCGATGTCTTCCATCGAAGTCGGTCTTTTCCGATATCGCCTCGTAGCCGCCGGAAATGACGAACTCGGCGCGATCAATCACAACTCTTGGGAACGCGTTCGGCTCGTGGTCGAATGAGATTGCCTCGCCGCTAGCCGGTTCTGCAAAGGGTCGTTCGGCAGCTGCTTCCGAGGTCGGTGGTGGTGTCGTCGACAACGCCGGTGGCGGCTGAGCCTCGGTCGCCGTCGGAGTTGTTGGGCCTGATTCGACTTCTGTGGTCGAGACACCCGAGACAGGCACCGTCTTGACTTCATTTCGAGAAGCACCATCGAGTAACAGCCCGACGCCGATACCGGCCACCAACGCCGCGGCAATAGCTGCGAGCCCCCACACAGGCCGCCGCCGGAGCCTCTCCCCCAGCACTGGGATCATCGGCAACGCTTCGACGGCAAGACTCGCCTTCTGGCCGCTTCGACTGTCGGACAGAACTTGCTGGGCGCCACGGGCGACGCCGCGAGACCACCGGGTTTCGAATAGCTCTTGCACCGTCATTGGTTGTCTCCCAACAGTTGACGCAGGTGTTTGCGGGCCCGAGAAGCGCGAATCCGGGCCGCAACGGGGCTGATCCCGACTATTCGCGACACTTCGTTGAAACCCAACCCGTCGACATCGATCAACAACAAGATGGCTCGCTCGATTGGCGAGAGCATCTCCAAAATATCTATGTCAGACGGATTGTCTAGTTCGGCGAGCGACCCGTTGCGAAGAACTCTCGTGACCGCCTCCTGCACCAGGTCGTCTGGGTCTTCGCCCAAAGACCCAACCACCGCTGCATACCGACGAAGCCCCAGGTGCAGCGACTCGAAGATCGCCGCATCAGCCGCTTCAAAGTCTCCACCGTGATTCGTGTCAGCTAGGGCCATTACTCAATAAGACGAAACCACCCGGTGGTTTGTTTCAACAGAACCCAAAGTTAGCGACCAGCGAGCCCAGCGGCGATTTGGATGATCTGGTCTTCTTGGCCGCCCACCAATTTACGTTCGCCACACTCGAGCAAAATGTCAGCACCAGATACCCCATAACGCTCGGCGGCTCGGTAAGCGTGTTTCAAGAAACTCGAGTAAACGCCCGCATAACCCATAATGAGCGACATTCGATCGAGCACACACTCGGTGTCCATCACCGGGCGAACAACGTCTTCGGCGACATCGATCATCTTCAGTACGTCGAGCCCGGTGCTGATGCCCAACCGTTCGGTCACCGCAGCCAACGCTTCGCAGCTGGTGTTGCCTGACCCGGCGCCGAAGCGTCGAGTCGAGCCATCGACCTGCACCGCGCCGGCACGAATGGCCTCAATAGTGTTCGCCAACGACAACGACAGGTTCTCGTGGCCATGAAAGCCAACCTGGGCGTCCGCGCCAAGTTCGGCCACAACAGCGGCCACTCGATCAGATGCTTCGTCGAGAATCAGGGCGCCAGCCGAATCGACTACATAGACGCACTGACAGCCCGCATCGGCCATGATTCTGGCTTGTTTCGCTAGCGGCTCGGGTTTGCTGGTGTGAGCCATCATCAAGAAACCGACGGTCTCCAGCCCAATCTCGCGCGCCAGCGCAAAGTGCTGCTCTGAAATATCGGCCTCGGTGCAATGCGTAGCGATGCGCACAATCGACACACCAAGATCGCGTATAGCGGAAATGTCATCCTTGGTTCCCAGACCGGGAAGCATGAGCGCGGCGATCTTGGCGTTCGTCGCTTCGTCGACGGCGGCCTTCATCAGCACCCGCTCGTCTACCAGCGAGTGCCCGTAGTTGTAGGACGAACCACCAAGGCCATCGCCATGAGTCACCTCGATGACAGGCATTCCGGCATCGTCGAGGCCCCGAACAATGCTACGAACGTGAGCTTCGGTGAACTGATGGCCCTTGGCGTGGGACCCGTCGCGCAAGCTGGTGTCGGTAACACGAACGTCGAGGTCGGCTGAGAACGGCATCAGACGGTCTCCTTAGCGAGGTGTTTGGCGATCTCTTCGCCCACCTTGGTGGCCGCGGCCGTCATGATGTCGAGGTTGCCAGAGTACGACGGAAGGAAATCGCCGGCGCCCTCGACTTCGACGAATATGGCCACTCGTGCGTTGGCGCTCGGGCCCGTGGGTTCGTCGAACTGGGGATCCGATATGAGCCGATAGCCAGGTACATACGTCTGAACTTTCGCCGCGACACGATGGATCGACTCGCTGATCTTGTCGGTGTCGGCGTCGGCCGGAATCGAGCAGTAGATGGTGTCGCGCATGATGAGCGGTGGTTCGGCTGGGTTCAGGATGATGATCGCCTTGCCACGGGTGGCGCCGCCGATCTGCTCTACAGCGGCGGCTGTGGTTCTGGTGAACTCGTCGATGTTTTGGCGCGTCCCAGGGCCAGCCGACTTCGATGCCACCGTGGCCACTATCTCGGCGTACTCGACCGGCACCACACTTGATACCGCATGAACCATCGGGATAGTGGCCTGGCCACCACACGTGACCATATTGACGTTCATCTCTTCGATGTGTTCAGTGAGGTTCGCGGGCGGAACTACGAACGGCCCACGGGCTGCTGGGGTTAGATCGACCGCACGAATGCCGGCCTCTCGATAGCGCGGCGCGTTGCGAACATGCACATAAGCCGAGGTGGCCTCGAACACAATGTCTGGCAGGTCAGGTTGGGCCAGCAACCAATCGACCCCTTCGGCCGACGCGACCAAGCCCTCGGTGGCGGCCCGTTTCAGACCTTCGCTCTCTGGGTCGACACCGATCATCGAGTTCACATCAATGTGGTCTGAGCGCATCAACTTGTACATCAGATCGGTGCCGATGTTGCCAGATCCCACGATGGCAGCCGTAGCAACCGAAGGTGAGTTACTCATGACCCAGCCCCCAAGTTGTGGTCACGGTTCCAAGGTCGCCGAATGTTGCTACGACGGTGTCGCCTCGCAAAATCGGTTTCATGGGGCCAAGGGCTCCTGTCATCAGAACCTCACCGGCACGAAGCGGAACACCCCGAGCGCACATGGTGTCGGCCAACCAACGCGCCGCTTGCAGCGGATGGCCCATACATGCTGCCCCGGTTCCAGTACTGACCTCGTCGCCGTTGATGGCCATCGACATCGGAATTGTCCGCAGGTCGACTCGATCGAGCCGAACCGGTTTACCGCCCAGTACATAGACGCCGCAGCTGGCGTTGTCGGCCACGGTATCGACGATGCGAATATCCCAATCGACGATTCGGCTGTCGACCACCTCAATCGATGGAAGGGCATAGGCCGTGGCCCAAATGATGTCGTTGAAGCTGTGTTCGCCTTTGTTGAGGTCGTGTTCGAGTACCAGGGCTACTTCGGCCTCGGCTCTTGGCTGAATGAGACGGTCGGATTCGATCTCGACGCCATCGCCGTATTCCATATCGGCGAACAGCGTTCCGAAGTCGGGCTGGTCGACACCTATCTGAGCCATCACCGCCTTTGACGTGATGCCAATCTTGTGGCCACACACTCGGCGACCGGACTTGATAGCGAGACTGGTGTTGAAGTCTTGGACCGCGTAACCCGCAGCGACATCGGTCTCGGTGCCGAGGATCGATCGGACCGGCGCGATTGGGAGGCCCGAGTTGCTAGCCCCACGAAGGGCGGCCGCTGCGTCGGCTATAAGTGACGAGTCAACCATCGGCTTTGTTGTCTTTGTTCGTGTGGGTTTGGCCGCTCTGTCGGGCGGCTTCGGTGGCCAGGCGAGCTTGTTTGTCGGCCAGTAGCTCGCCGCCAGCCATAAAGTCGGTGTTCTCAAACTCGCCGATCCAGACTCGCACTGATTGTCTAGGCGCACCGATGTGTTCGACCATGGCATCGGTTATGGCGTTCATCAACGCCAGCTTCTGCTGGGGCGTTCTGCCCCTAGCCATGTGAATGTTGACCAGTGGCACTAGCTAACCCTGCCCGAGATTGAGACCGACCCGAGGTGCGAATAGCGGGCGGTGGCCACAGTTCCGGGACCGAGCGGGCGAGCGTCGGTGGCTGCGCCAGCCATGACGATCCAGCCAGCTTCGAGTTTTAGACCATGTTTGCCCACATGGTTGGCCAACATGGCAAGACACTCGGCCGGGTCGCCGAGGAGCGCTGCGCCCGTGGCGGTGCCCGTGATAGCGCCATCGACTTCGAATACACAGCCCAGAGTGGTCAGGTCGGCTTCTCGGGGCCCGACACCGTCGATTCCGATGGCCACCCTCGCAGCCGAAGTGTTGTCGGCAATGACGTCTGGCAGAGTGAAAGAGAACGCCTCGTAGCGAGAGTCGATGATCTCGATACCGCCCACAACCTTCTCGGTCGCATCGAGGGCGTCGTCAGCTGTAACCCCTGGCCCGGCGAGGTCTTCGGCCAGGACAAACACGAGCTCGGGTTCACAACGGGGATGGATGAGCTCACCAAGGTCGACTTCGCCTGTCGAGTCGAGAACCGATGAAGCCAGCACCCATCCATAAACAGGTTCTGACACCCCCATCTGTTCTTGTTTGGCAGCCGAGGTAAGCCCCAACTTGGCTCCTGCCAGCGTGTCGCCGCGCCCAAGCTGCAACTCCAACAGAGCGGCCTGGATCGCATAGGCGTCGTCGATACCGAGTTCGTCGACCTGTTTGGTGATTGCAGTGACATCTTGGCGATCGTCGACCGCAGCAAGTAGGTAAGCGGCCCAATGGGCGTGGTCGACCGATGTCATGTTTGGCCAAGTTCGGTTCGGGCCGCAGCCGCGTCTAGGTGGAGTTGTTTCATTTCGGAGGCGATTGGGCTGTAGCGCATCGACCCATGATCGATCCAGTCGGTGGCGAACTGTGAACCCCGCCCAAACTTCGATCGCTCCAAGGGCAGCTTCACCACATCGTGGGGCTCGCGAACGACCGCCACTGGGTCGCGGCCTTCGCTCACTGCTTTGATGGCGTCGCTGAACATGCGACGACAGGCCACCACGCCAACATCGCTCTTGGTGATCTTTTCACTGGTTCGATCGGCAACTTCGCCTTGGCTAACCCAAGCCATGATGTCCTGACCCTCGATGTAGTCGACAATGAAACGACCATCGTCGTCGATCCAATCGATGCGATAGTCGACACAGCGAGTGTCGCCGCTGATGTCGGCGCCTTCTGGAGCATGCACGGTGTAAAACATGACGTGGGTGTGGGTGTCGTCGATTGGCACCCTGATCTGCATCTGGAATACGCCATTTCCGCCCACCCACATCTTGAACGGAAACACGAGCGGGTGACCGATCTTCCAGTCGTCGCTTTGTTCGTCTTGGCCCACCAGCAACCGTCGCTTGATGATGCCGTGCTCAAAGTTGTCGAACGCCACCTTTTCGTGTTTGTTGCCACCAAACGAGCCAGGCATTGGCGTGCCCTGCTGAGCGGCAATGAACTCGAAGTAGTTTCCGTGCAACGCCTCGACATGGTAGGGATCGACCGAGTTCTCCATTATCTGCAGCCAGTTACACGGGATGACGGCATGCCCAACATCGCGGATGCCATCCATCACGTAGGCCTCGTAGCGGGGTAACTCTGGAGCCGGGCCCTCACCAATGTAGGCCCATACCAAACCGCCCATTTCTTGAGCGATACCCGCCGGAATCGAACACCCCTCGCGGAACTTTGGCGACGAATCCGGTTCGGCCAGAATCTCGACACAGTTTCCCGCTAGATCGAATTTCCAGCCGTGGTAACCACAACGAAGGCCGTCGTCTTCGACGATTCCGAAGACCAACGAAGCACCGCGATGCGGGCATCGCTCGGCCACGATCCCGTAGCCGTCTGCGCTTTTGAATACGGCCCAGTCTTCACCCAACAAACGGGCCTTCTTAGCGGGAAACTCATCGAGTTCGCGAACGAACGCCACCGGATACCAATAATGGCGAAGGACATCACCCATAGGTGTTCCTGGGCCCACCTGGGTTAGTTCTTCGTTCTGTTGTTTTGTAAGCATGGCGTTGGCTCGCTCCTTAGTTTGGCCAAGCTGGCTGACCGCTCCACCTCGGCGCCGCCGGCAGCCCTATTCGAGAATCGTGACGGTTCCGGCCGATCCGTCGACCCGAATTCGGTCACCGGTTTTGATCTTGTTGGTACCGAAGCCTGTACCCGTTACGGCCGGCACGCCGTACTCACGACAGACGATGGCCGCATGGCTCATCATGCCGCCGATGTCGGTGACACAAGCCTGGATCTTTGGAAACACCGGAGCCCAGCTAGGCGCCGTAATCGGTGCCACAAGAATCTCGCCATCTAACAAATCGGCGAGGTCTTCTGGATCAAACACTAGCCGGGCAATGCCCTCTACCGTCCCTGGTGACGCGGCCATTCCGGTGAGCGAACCGTCATCGGAATCGTCGGCTCCAAGCCAGTTATTGACCGATTCGCTCGTTATGCCCCACAACATGATGGTGAACGGTTCGGTGATCACTTCTGGTGGTACACCAAGGGCCTTTGGCGGGCTCCAGGCCAGCAGTTTCTGGTGGATCTCGCGGCGCCGTTCGATCTTTGGCCCCCAGTGATGGGCAGCCGCGGTGGGCGCATTGACGGCCCAGTTCGAGTAGTAGTCCCACAGGACCTCGTTCACTTCGTCGCGCCGAAGGAACATGATGTCGCCCTCGTCCGACATGAGCCCTTCCTTGGCCAATGTTGCGCCGAGTTCCTTCACCTTGCGCCATATGACCGACATCGTCCAGTGTTCGATGTAGAAGTTGTGGTTCTCGACGTAGGGGAATACAACTCGGGCCAGCCCGAGCTTGCCGTCGAAGGCTTCACGATCTTCGTCGGTGCCGAGTAGGTCGCGGTATTCGTCGACAATACGGTCGCGCTCGGCGGTGATGGCCTCGATCGGGCGGGTGATGTCGGCGCCTTCTTCGATTTTCGTGATGTAGTCGCGAATGAACGCGTACGGGATCTCTGGGTAGTCGAGCCACGTCTTGTCGAAGTGGTAGAAGCCGTTACCGGACGTGAAGTTAAACCACGGGTCCTTGGCAATATCCCAGGCGGCCTGCCATTGGGCACCAGCATCGCCTTCGAGGGCCACGTTGGTTGGATCGTCGAAAGCTCTGGGGATGCCAAGGTCGATAGCCTTTTGGGCAAGAACCTTGAGTTCTTCGTTGGGCCTGAAAAGGTCTACTTCGACGCCGGCCACCATCTTGGCAATACCAAGGTCGGGGATCGACGGGAACGCCTCTTTACAGAACCCGAAGAAGTCGAGATATGCCGCGTAACCAAGGTTTAGGAATTCGAAGTGGTAGTTCCACGTCTTGTGAATCAGATCCTTAAAGCGGTTGTATTCAGACATCAAGTGGTAACCAGACCCAATCCCAAGGCCCTCGGTAACCACCGACAGATTTTCAATCTCGGGAAGTGGGGAGAAATCGAGCGATGAGATCTCGTCGATGGTGGACTTCACCTTCACCAACCAGTCTTCGTACAGCTGATCCCAATTCATGAAGTAGTGGCCGGCGCGCTCAGTGAACTGCGGGATTCGGGCCTCGATCTTGTCAGGATCAACACCAACTGGCGACAGGAACGCATATCCGTAAAGCACCCGGAAATCGATGCCCTCGGCGGGCGGAATACGGTAGTGACGGCTGTTCATTTGGCTAAGCGATGCGATCGCCATCTCCATGAACGTTGAATCCCACGGGGTGAGAGCCTTGCCCCAGTGCATTGAATCCCAGAACCAAAAGCGTTCGTCTTCGTATTCGCGGCGGGCGTCGCCAAAACTCACCGAGTACGGATAGAGCTCTTCCCACCCTTCGACGCCGTCTGGTCCTTCGACCTCACTTGGATTTGGAAACTTCTGTTCAGTCATTTCAAATACCCCCTGCGGATGGTTGGCTGTCTAACTGGGTTTGTTGCTAGTCGGATTCATTGGTTGATCTGTCGTGTAGCGGCGAAACGAGCGTCGACACGATCGACGACATCATGTCTCGACCAGACCTCGATATTGGCTTGACCGCCTGCTGTGACCACACTGTTTCGGGACGGCTCTGCAGCATCACGACGTTCTCGCCCGAAGGCAGATGACGATCGAGCGCCCACTCGACATCTTGGGGGCACCCATAGTGCTTTTCGGCCCTGCGAGCGAGGATTGCTATCCCCACCAGGTCTTCGTCGCTGACCGAAGGCTCGTTGCGGCGGGCATCTTCGACCGGCAACTTCTCGACCACACCTTCTGGTGTGAGTCGATACTCGATGTGTTTGTCGGAGATCTCGCGCTTGACCACCTCGCGAAGCACTTTGTCGACCAGAAAATTGTCTGGGGTTACCTCGCCAGAAACCACAGCCTCGCCCAGGCCCCAGGCTGCATCAATCGCGACTTGGGAGCGATCGCCGTTGGTCGGGTTTAGGGTGAAGGCAACACCGGCCGCTATCGGGTCGATCATCTTCTGAACGCCAACCGACATAGCGATCGTCTGGTGCAAGTAACCCATCGCATGCCGGTAGGCGATAGCCCGATCGGTAAAGATCGAAGACCAGCAGCGGCGCACATGGTGGATGACATCGTCGGCCGACCTGATCCACAGATAGGTATCCTGCTGACCGGCAAACGAAGCGTCGGGAAGATCCTCAGCAGTAGCCGAGGATCGAACCGCGACCGGGAGGTCTTCGACCTCGCAGTGCGAACACAACGCTTCGTAGGCCTCGGAGATATCGGTTGCAACCTCATCGGAAACAGGGACTTGTTCGATGCGGGCTCGAATCTCATTAGAAATCTTGATGTTTCCGACAAAATCGTCATGGTCGATGCTCCGCAGCAACCCATTGATGTCGTCGACCAGCGCCTTGTCGCCCCACATCTGTTCATATGCGTTGGTCGTAATGGCAAAACCTGGCGGGACCGGCAGCTCGGCCATCATCATCTCGCCGAGGCTTGAGTTCTTTCCGCCCACAAATGACCTGTGTTCGTCGCGGTCATAACGATCGAACCAGACAATGTGATCGGTCATGGCCGAATCGACTCTCGTAGCGGAGAACGAACGCACCGTAGGCAGTTCTTTCTCCCAATCGATGATTGGACACGCCTCACACACGAGTCTGGCTCCCATTCGGTTCGATTAGTCACAGTGAGGCTCCTTCTAGGCCGGCCCAGTCTTCGTTAACCGACCATGACGGCAGCTGTTCGATCGCCGGCACCTTCACCTCTTGAACCCTGTTGCGAAAGGCAACCAGGGCATCGCTGCCAGCCGAACAGCCGTCATTGTCGAACAACTTCACCCGAACGTGCTCGGTGTTGTATGGCTCGCCAGGGTCGTAGCCCAAAGCCGACACGGCGAAGGCTCTGATACATCCCGAATGGGTCGCAATGGCCAGCCTCGCGCCCGGAAACTCGACTGAGAGGCCGATGATCCCAGCCCAAAAGCGCCGAACGGTCATAGCGGGCGGCTCGAAGTGAAGCAGCGGAACGGTCAACCAGTGCTGAATTGGGTCGCCGCCGCCCTGCTGAGTGCGCCAGAAACGATCCATCTCGACTAACCAGAGCGGACGGTCGCCTTGGGCAGATCGTTCGAACCCTTCGAGCAGTGCGTGATACTCGCGGAACGCGGCCGTGACATCCTTGATGCCATCGGGGGCTGCGAAGCCGAAGTTGCGGAACTCATCGGCGGGGCCAGGCTCGACGATGGTGATGTCCTTCTCGTACTGATTAAGCCCGTCGAGCAGGCCCCTGTGAATCTGCTCGGCGGTCTCGCGAGCCCGGCTAGTGGCCGCATGCCGAAACACAATGGTCTCGCCCGACTTCACCCGCCGAGACAAGGTGCGTCCGTAGGTGTGCGCCTGCCATGAACCTTGAGGAGTAAGGCCCGAATCGGTGGAATAGCCCTGAGTTTCACCGTGGCGGATGAGGTACACATCGTTGACAATCTGGCGATCAGCTGCGGCTGGCGCTGAAATCTCCTTATTGCGGTTGTCCTCGGTCAGCGCCTGCTGCACGGCAAGGTTGGATCGCTGCCACAGCGGAAGTGAGGCGTCCGCGCCGGAGTGCTCGGAGTCATCGGTTCTGGCGCGGAACTTTCGGAGATAGAGAGGTGCCGAGTCAGTGCTGACGTCGGTCGGCTCGGCCAATTCGACCGAGCCGTTCTGTTGACCCGCTCGCTGCCGGAACCTAGCCAGGTAGTGCGGCGTGTCGAAACGATCAGTGGCCTGCGGGACAACACCACCCTCGCGGTTGCGTGAATCGGTCATGGGGGCGCCATCACGAATGCACCGTCATGAACCCGCGATCCACTTGACCTCGGTAGGTGAAGATGGCCCGCCCCATTTCGGACTCGGTCCACGTCGTTGGTTCGTCGTCAGGGTCGAAGTGATACCCACCGGTGTAAAGCTCGTTTCGGTTCCCGGCTGGATCGAAGAAGTACAGCCCGCACCCCCTGGTGGCTCCGTGGCGAGTGGGCGAAACCTCGATTGGAACACCGTGGTAGGCGCAGGTGTCAGCCCCGTGGCGTAAGTCGCCCCACTCGTCGACCCAGTACGCAAGGTGGTGGAATCCGCCATTTGGGCCGGTCAGAAACGCGATGTCGTGGGGAGTGTGCGTCCGCTCCAAGAAGGTTGCGAGCTGGTGACCATCATCGGCCAGGATCTGCTCGGTCAAACGGAACTCGAGTACATCGGCGAAGAAGTTGGTGATGCCGTCGACGTCCTCGCACAACAAGAAGATGTGGTCTATACGGGGCGGGTGCATTCCGATCAGATTGTCGGGCGCTGGGGGCGGGTTGAGCAGCGGCAAACCGTTGCCGACTTGACCCATTCCATATTCGAGATCGACGGTGTGTCCGCTTGGCGCGACGAATCGAACCGTCGCCCCCGAGGCCTCAGCCAGCTGGCCCGGTTTAAACCGTTCGACGACAATCCCGCTGTCCTTAACTCGTGCGGCCAGGCGGTCCAGCTCGGACTCGCGACTCACCTTGAAGCCAAGGCTGTTGAGTCCATAGGTGGGCGCAGCAGACAGAATGAGGCTGTGATGCTGGTGCTCGTCCCATGCCTTTAGATACGCACGGTCGTGGGTTTTGCCGGTCACCACGAGACCAACCACCTCGCTGTAATAGGCCAAGGCGAGCTCGAGGTCTGGTACCCGCACATCAGCGTGCGAAAGGCGAAGGATCCCGTCCATGGTCAGCGCCTCACGTGTGGACCGTTGCGAAGCGCTCGTTAAGCACTCCTTCGTAGTAGAACACGGCTTGGCCGGCTCGGTCGTCGGTCCAGGTGATGGTCGGAAAATCTGGGTCGGGGCGATAGCCGCCAGAGAACACTTCGTTACGGGTGCCCATTGGGTCGAAGAAATAGATCGTGTTGCCTCTGGTGAGGCCATGACGGGTCGGGCCGACGTCGATGGTGATGCCGTTGTAGGCCAAGATGTCGGCGGCGCGGCGCACATGGTCCCAGTCATCGAGCCAGAACGAAAAGTGGTGAAGGGCGCCGTTTGGCCCCTGCACGAACGCAATGTCGTGTGGTTTGGCCGATCGTTCCAGGAAGGCGATGGTTTGGTGCCCGCCGCCGTCGAGTAACTGTTCGGTCAACCTGAAGTCGAGGACGTCCTGGAAGAAACGTGCTGCCTCTGGCACCTCTTCGGCGTGAACCAACAGGTGATCGATCCGTGGTGGGGCAATACCAACCAGATCCGGCACTATGGGCGCCGGGTTCAGCAAAGGCAACCTTCCGCCCACCTTGACTACATCATGTACCAACTCCATCTCGTGACCTGAGGGCAGCGCAAATCGGATCGATTCGCCCTGACCGATCTCGTCGCCATTGGCTATTCGCTCGACCGGATACCCGGCGGCCTCGATGCGCGATTCGAACGCGTCGAGATCGTCGTCGCGGTCGACTTTGAATGCGAATCGATCGAGACCGACACGAGTGTCGTGACGAACGGCCAGGCAGTGATGGTCGCGTTCGTCCCAGCACTTGAAGAAGATGCGATCGTCGGTGCGTTCACTGATGTCGAGACCCATCACTTGGGTGTAGTACGCGGCAGCCAGTTCGAGGTCTGGAACCGTGATGTCGACATGGCTAAGGCGAAGAATCCCCATCGGCCATCGACCATATGGCGGTGGTCACATCAACTCAGGAACTATTCCGCATAGCGGGACGATCCGGCTAAACTGACCAAGGTGTCAGGCAACAGACTCTCATCGGTGGCTACGGCGGCGAGGTTGCTGAAGGCGTTCACCGCATCTCACCCGACCTGGGGCGTGACGGAACTGTCGCAACACCTCAAGGTCTCAAAGTCGAGCGTTCATCGCATCCTCGCGACGCTCTTCGATGAAGGCATCCTCGACCAAGACCTAGACAGCGGCCGTTATCGCGTCGGATTGGTCATGTTCGACTTGGCCGCCGCAGTGCCGACTCAGCGAAACCTGCACGAGGCAGTGCTTCTTCCAATGACCGACCTTCGAAACCGAACTGGCGAGACAGTCCAGGTGGGGGTGCTTGACTGGCGCCAAGTGGTGTATGTCGAACGACTCGACAGCCCCCACACCCTCAGAATGTTCACCGAGCTGGGTCGCCGAAACCACGCCCACTGCACCGGGTCGGGCAAAGCGTTGCTTGCGTTCGCTACTCCGGCGCAGCAGGGCCGGATCCTCAAAGGCTGGGAACTACCAAGAAAAACCGAACACACCATCACCTCGATCGACGCGCTTCGGGCCGACCTAGCCTCGATTCGCCGAACCGGATACGCTGAGAATCGACACGAATCCGAGATTGGCGTGGTCTCGATTGCAGCCCCAATCCGCGACGGCAGCGGCGCTTGCGTGGCCGCTCTCAGCGTCGCTGGGCCAGCCGAGAGAGTCGACGCCAACCGCGAACAGGTGGCCGAGGCCGTTGTCGTGCTAGCGCTCACCGCTTCGAAGCGACTCGGCTACTCGCGGGTCTGATCGGCAGGTCACCGGATCCCGCTATGCGGAATTGCGAGGTGGTCGCCGCTACTCGAACGTAGGTTACTTTCGCATGATCGTTGCCGGCCCAAAATACGACGTCCTGCTACTCGACTTCGGCGGCGTGTGCCTTCTTAACCCGGTCGAGCTCCATCACAAGGCCGAGTCTCGGCTTGGCATCGATGCTGGCGTGCTGGATTGGCTTGGGCCAATCGACCCAGATAGCGATCCGCTGTGGCGCGAAATGATCTCCGGTCGATCGATAACCGAACGCGACTACTGGCGTCAACGCGCTATCGACGTCGGTGCTGCAGCGAACAAAGAACTAGAAGTTCACGAGTACATGACTCTGTTGTACGACCCACCGACACCCGACATCATCCGCCAGGCCGCGTCGGCCACCGCCATCGCAGCCAAGGCGGCTGGGTACGGCGTGTCGGTCTTCACCAATGACATGAGCGCGTTCCATGGCAAGGCGTGGCAACAAAACGTCGAGTTTCTTGATCTGATGGACCACATTGTCGACTGCTCAGACACCAACATCTTGAAACCAGACCAGCGTTCTTATCAGCGGGCCGTCGAGATACTCGGCGTGGCGCCTAGCCGAATCCTCTTTGTCGACGACCAACCCCGCAATGTTCAAGGTGCGCTCGATTGCGGCCTCGATGCAATGGAGTTCGATGTTGCCAACGCCGACGACGCCTGGGCGGCCGTCGCAGCAAGACTCGACCTGCCTACAATCGCAACCTGTGCCTAGAACTGCGGTTACCACCGCGGTTTTAGGCACAGGTTCGGGAAATCTGTTTCGAGGGAGACGCTGATGGATTCTGCACTTGCCTACGGGCTCAAGGAGCTTGTGGCCGAGGAGCTGCCGGAGTTACTCAGCCTGGCCGACGCCGCTGCTCCTGGGCGGCTCAATCGACCACTTCTAGCGGTGCTGGGCAATCGTCTGTTACCTCAACTGTTTCCGAAATCGATTGGTGGAGTTCACGACGATGCGGTCTCCTCGACGGCGTTGTGCGTACTGCGAGAGGAGTTGGGTCGGCTGATGCCGGCCGCAGAAACAGCGTTAGCGTTGCAGGGGCTCGGTTCGTATCCGATCCTTTTCCAAGGCTCACCCGATGTAGTCAACACCTGGATGCCCGAGATTGCCGCAGGCCGTGCCGCTGCTGCCTTTGCCCTTACCGAGGCTGGCGCGGGGTCAGACGCAGCGGCCATCTCGACCGAGGCGGTGCGAGATGGTGACGGTTGGCGCATCACCGGCGAAAAAACCTGGATCTCGAACGCTCCCAATGCCGACATCTACACGGTGTTTGCTCGGACAACGCCGGACGCTGGTGCCAGAGGCGTATCGGCGTTCGCTGTTCCTGGTTCGTCGCCGGGGTTATCTGGTGAGGCCATCGACATGGTGGCGCCCCACGTAATCGGCCGACTCAAGTTCGACGGGGTATTTGTCGGATCCGATCAGCTACTCGGCGAAGAGAACCGGGGGTTTCGGGTAGCGATGGAAACGCTCGACCTGTTCAGGCCAAGCGTCGGCGCCTTTGTAACCGGCATGGCCCAGCACGCGCTCGACCTCACTGTTGCCCACACCTCAACACGCGAGGCTTTCGGCGCTCCTCTGCGGGAGCTCCAGTCGGTACAGCACAAGGTGGCCGACATGGCCCTCGACATCGAAGCGTCCCGACTTCTCGTCTATCAAGCGGCCAACTGCTACGACACAGGGGGCGATGGCCTCACCGGCAAATCGGCGATGGCGAAATTCTTCGCCACCGAAGCGGCCCAGCGTGTTATCGACACAGCCATTCAACTCCACGGAGCCCATGCCCTCGAGAAAGGCCACACCCTCGAGGAGCTTTATCGCGAGGTGCGAGCGCCGCGAATTTACGAGGGTGCCAACGATGTGCAGAAGTCGATTATTGCCAAGGCGACCTACTCACAGATCGCCAACTAGGGCAAGAGCCGCAGACTCGGCCGAACAGACACCACCGCATGAGGTAAATTCGTATCGATGGCTGCCGGCACGACTCACGTCGAACACAACAGTGACCAACTTGCCCGAGCTGTGCTCAAAGCGGGGCTGCTGATAATTGGTGCGTTGGCCGCCGCCGACATAATTCTGAACCACTACAAGGTGCTCCCCTCGCCGTTACGGCGAAGCTTCAACATCGCCCGCGAGGACTCGATCGGGACGTGGTTTGCGGTAGTCCAGGTCCTGGCCGTGTCAGCGATGGCGTTCATGCTCTATAGGGGCGCAAAGGCCCTGGATCTACCGGCGTCGACACGCCGGATTTGGGCGGGGCTGTCGTTGTTTTTCCTGTACATGTCAATCGATGACGCTTCAGAACTCCACGAGAGGCTCGGATCCACCTTCCAAGACGAAGTCACGTTCTTCCCCAGTTACGCCTGGCAGGCGATTTTTGCCCCGATCTTCGGATTCGCGGGCCTAGTCCTGCTGTACGTCGCATGGCGCGTACTCGAAGACAAAGCCTCGAAACGGGCGATCGTATTTGGCCTATTCGCCCTGACTGTGGCCGTCGCTCTCGACTTCGCCGAAGGAGTCGAGGATCTCGCCTCTTCAATAGCCGACTCGCTTGGTTGGGAAGAACAAACCGTTTCTCACTTCCAGAAGGTGGCAGAGGAATCCATCGAGATGGCTGGCATCACGTTGTTCTTGAGTGCCTTTGTTCGACACTTCGGCAGAGTCGTCGGCGGTGCCTCGATCAGGTTCAACAACGAGGCGATCGACTAAACTTTCCATCTGATGGGTACCGAAGAGGCCAAGACTGCTGAGGTGGCCGAGTCGCCAAACCAACCTCGCTTCGACTTCGATTTTCATGGTTCGGCGCTCGACACCATTTTCGATGACTACAAGGTCATGCAGTCTGAGTGCCCGGTCTCGTGGAGCGACCGATATGGGGGCTTCTGGACCGTCACTTCATACACCGACGTGCGGTCCGTAGAGCACGATGCTGACACCTTTTCAGTGGCGCCATCGATGATCCTGCCCTCGTTCGGAACTGATCGCCCTCTCATTCCCCTCGACATCGATCCGCCTGAACTCGTCGCGTATCGCCAAATGTTGCTGCCGTTCTTCACATCGAAACAGATGGACCTGCTGGTGCCCCGAACGCGCGAAATCGCCAGAGAACTCCTCGACGAGCTCGACGGCCAAGAGGTCATGAACGCTTCTCGATTCGCTCGATTTGTTCCCACCATGGTGTTCGGCGAGTATCTCGGATTCCCCATGCAAGACGCCGAACTATTCGACCGTTGGGTCGATGACATCGTCTTTGCCCGCACCGAAGACGAGTCAATCGCCCGCAAGGCAGCCAACGAGGTCTACGACTACCTACGCAGCCTCATCAAGTTACGCCGTCGCAATCCTGGCCCAGACGTAATCTCATCGCTGATCGCCATCGATCACGGGGGCCGCACACTCGACGACGAAGAAATGCTCGACATCTGCTATCTACTGTTCGTGGCCGGGCTCGAAACGACCGCAGGCACAATTAGAAGCAGCCTCTGGCACCTGGCTCAACACCCCCAAGACCTGGCCGCCCTCGCCGCCGATCCGTCGAAGATTCCGACCGCGACCGAGGAGTTCCTGCGGGCTCTATCGCCGGTTCAGGCCATGGCCCGCACCCTAAAACAAGACGCTGAGATCAGCGGAGTAAAGATGCGAGCCGGCGAACGCGTCGTCCTGGCTTTCGGCGCCGCCAACCGCGACCCCGAAGTGTTCGAGTGTCCTCACGACATCAAACTCGACCGACCGGCCAACCCGCACACATCGTTCGGTGTCGGCGCCCACCGCTGTTTGGGCAGCAACCTGGCGAGGCGCGAAGTGAACGTCGCCCTCACCGAGTTCATCAGCCGTTTCCCGAAATTCGAACTAGCCGAACCATCACCGTGGCATGGAACGGGCCGCTTAGCCCTGCGCCAGCTCTCATGAGGGCAATTGAGCTTCAAAAGTTCAACTCCGGGCTTGTACTCGTCGATCGACCGGCACCCATTACCGGTCGAGGTCAAGAGATCATCGACGTAACTGCGTGTGGTGTCTGTCATTCGGACATCCATGTTGTTGACGGTGAGTTCGGTAGCCCCCTGCCGCTGGTACCAGGCCACGAAGTGACAGGGTTTCACCATCAACTCGGTCCGGTAATGATCTACGCCCCGTGGGGTTGTCGACACTGCTGGATCTGCGAAACCGGACACGAGATGATTTGCCCAGACGGAGCCGAAGCGGGCCTTTTCGCAGACGGCGGTTATGCAGAGCAAATGATGGTGCCCCACCGCGATTACCTCTACCCGCTCGGCGACCTCGACCCAATCAAGTCGGCACCACTCGCCTGCGGGGGGCTAACCGCATTCCAAGGAACAATGAAGACGCTTGAAACTCTGCGCCGACGAGGATCGGCGGCTCGAGCTTTGGTAATCGGCGCGGGCGGACTTGGCCAGTTCGGCGTGCAGTTCCTACGGATGCTCAGCGACGCCAACGTAACCGTGGTTGATCAGGCAGCCGACAAACGCGACCAGGCACTCGACCTCGGTGCCCACCACGCAGTCGCAGCCGTCGAACTCGATGGTCGATTCGATGCGATCATCGACTTTGTTGGCGCCAAGGCGACCCTCGAAACAGCAGTCGAACACGTCAATCGACGCGGCATCGTGGTCGCGATCGGACTACACGGCGGCCGAATTCCGTTCGGCGTCGGCGCGGTGCCCCATGAGGCCCAGTTCATGTCGAGCATCTGGGGTTCGCTGCCCGAGCTAGGCGAACTGATCGATTTCGCTCAGACCAACGAAATTCGATACACGGTCGAAGCATTACCGCTCGAGGATGCAGAGGTCGCCCATCAGCGCCTACGGTCTGGGCAGGTCGATGGCCGCCTAGTGCTTGTGCCAAGCCTTAGTTAGCCCGCCCAGAGATCGAATACCCAGACCCAGCCAGTTAGGAACTCCATGCCGGATACGCCAGCCGATTTTGCGACGCTCATCGCCGACAACGACGTGCACACCGTCGAAATCGTCACCGTCGACACCTACGGCCACCATCGGGGCAAGCGGATACCGGCCCAACGGTTCATCGACACCGTGGCCACCGGTGGCGCGCACATTGCTGATGCCATCTACGTCATGGACATAACCTGCGACATCGTCGACAGCCCGTTCATCAACATGGCCACCGGGTTCCTCGACATGCACATCGAACCCGACGTATCGACGTTTCGGCTGCTGAAACACCGGCCCGGTTACGCCACCGTCATGACCAAAGCGATCGACTACAAACATGAGCCCCACCCGCTCGACCCAAGGAATATCCTTCAAGCCCAGATCGATCGGGTAACCAAGCTTGGCTACGACCCAATCGTGGCCACCGAACTCGAGTGCTATGTGTGCAACGACGACTGGTCGCCGGTGCAAGACAAGGTGCAATACTCGTCGTTGGTCGACAATCTTGAACTCGAACGGTGCGTCGCCGATATGCGAATCGCGCTCCTCGATCTCGGAATTCCGCTCGAGTCCTCCAACCCCGAGTACGGGCCAGGCCAACTCGAAATCAACTTCTCATACGCCGACCCGATGCTCACGGCCGACAACACCGTTTTGTTCAAGACCACGGTCAAAGAGATCGCACGAAATCACGGCCATCGAGCCACGTTCATGCCCTTGCCGTTCGCCGGTCAATCCGGGAATGGCATGCACGTTCATACGAGCCTCAACCAGAGCGACAAGAACGTCTTCGACTCAGGCGATGGCCATCTGCTGAACGACGTATTCCGCCACTGGGTCGGCGGGCTCGTTGCTAATGCGTCGGCTCTAACCCTGCTGGGTATCCCGACGGGCAACGGTTACAAGCGAGTACGGCCTTATTCGTTCTGCCCAACCCACGTGCACTGGGGCGGAGACAACCGCAGCGTCTTGTGTCGTTGCACCGTTGGCCAGGGGCCGGCTAACCGGGTCGAGTTCAGAGGCGGCGGTGCCGACGCCAATCCATACCTGCTCATCGCGGCCGTGTTAGCCGCCGGCGCCGACGGCCTCGAACGCCAACTCGACCCAGGAGCCGAAGCCCAAGGCGACCAATACGAGAACCCCGGTAGCCACCCGGCACTGCCAGTCACGTTCGCCGAAGGCATAGCCGCCTTCGCTGACAGCTCGCTTGGTGATGCCTTGGGCGCAGACTTCAAGACCAACTTCTTGGCCATGACTCGCAACGAGCTTGGTCTATACGAAGAAAACGCCGGCGACGATCCCGACGCCGTATCGCAATGGGAGTTCGACCGCTACATCGAATTCAGCTAATCACCAAGAGCAGGTCGCCGCCATCTACAGAACCGACGTTTGCGACGGCCAAACGCTCGACTATGCCCGAAACTGGCGCAGAAATTGTCGACTCCATCTTCATGGCCTCGATGGCCGCAACCTGACCGCCGGCCGCCACCTCGTCGCCGACCTCTACTCGCAGAGACACCACTCCGTTAAACGGCGCCGCAACATGACCGACCGCATCTGGGTCGGCCTTCTCGGCACTAACCACGCCAGACTCAATCGAGTCGTCGCGCACCAACAGCGGCCGAATCTGACCGTTGAGCCTGAACAGAACCGTTCGCAGGCCGCGACTATCGGGGTCGCCGATGGCCTCCAGACCGACAAGCAATCGCACACCGCGTTCCAAATCGACAGGTTCATCGTCAGCCCCAGGCTCAAGCCCATACCAGAACAGCCGGGTCGGCAATACCGACACATCACCATAGGTCTCACTATGTTGATCGAACGCGGCGGCTGGCATTGGTAACAGCAGGTGGTTGAGGGCCGACCGCCGATCGGTGTCTAGCCTGGCCAGCTGCTCGACCGACAACGAAGGCGGCTCGGCCTTTGGCCTGCGCCCGGCTAGGGCCAAAGCGCGGAATGGTTCGGGGAATCCTGCCGTCGGAGTGCCAAGTTCGCCGTGCAAGAATCCGATGACGCTGTCGGGCAAGTCAATCGAGGAGGGATCATCGTGAAGCTGCGCTATTGACGTACCAGTTCCAATCAGGTGCAATGCGAGGTCGCCAACAACTTTCGAACTTGGTGTGACCTTGATGAGGTTGCCGAGGAGGTCATCGCATTCGGCGTACAACAGCTCGATCTGTTCGAACCGGTCGCCAAGCCCAAGGGCAATCGCCTGTTGGCGCAAGTTCGACAGCTGGCCCCCGGGAATTTCGTGGCGATAGACCGAACCCGTTGGTGCCGACAGCCCAGCTTCGAAGGGCCCATACAGCGTCCGAACCGACTCCCAGTATGGCTCGATATCGGCCAAGGCCGCCAACGAGAGACCGGTTGTGCGTTGGCTGTGATCGGTCGCGGCCACTATCGCCGACATAGACGGCTGGCTCGTCATCCCCGACAATGGGGCCGATGCGCCATCGACCGCATCGACTCCGGCATCGATCGCGGCAAGATAGGTAGCAAGCTGCCCGCCAGCCGTGTCGTGAGTGTGGAGATGGACAGGAGTGTCGAAGCGTTCACGGAGCGCTGCTACAAGAGTGCGCGCGGCCGGGGCTCGCAGGAGCCCGGCCATGTCTTTGACACACAGAATATGAACGCCAGCATCGACCAATTGCTCAGCGATTCCGAGGTAGTAGTCGAGTGTGTACAACGACTCTGCTGGGTCCGAGAGGTTGCCCGTATAGCAGATCGTGCCCTCAGCGACGGCACCAGCCCGCAGCGTGGCTTCGATCGCGGGCCGCATTTGTTCGATTTCGTTGAACGCATCGAAGATTCGGAAGATGTCAATTCCTGTGGCCGCCGCCTCTTCGACGAACGCCACCACCACCGAGTCTGGGTACGCCGTGTAGCCAAGGACGTTGCGGCCCCGAAGCAACATTTGCAAACACAAGTTGGGAGCGGCCTCGCGTATGAGGGCCAATCGATCCCACGGATCTTCGTGCAGGAACCTCAACGCAACGTCATAGGTTGCACCGCCCCAACATTCGAGGCTGAGCAAGTTCGGAAGCAACCTCGAAGCAGCTCTGGCGCCGTGCTGTAGGTCGGTGGTTCTGACCCTGGTGGCAAGAATCGACTGGTGAGCATCGCGAAGCGTGGTGTCGGTGACGTGAACCGCGTTATCGCTGCGAAGCCAGGCCGCAAACTTTTCCGGTCCAAGCTCGTCGAGGCGTTGTTTTGAACCTGCCGAAGCTTCGTTGGCGAGCGTCGGAAGCTTCGTTGTCGGATCGATCGGCGTCGGGCTTTGCCCATGAGGTCGATTTACCGTTACATCCCCCAGATACGACAACAGCCTCGTGGCCCGATCCGATCCGGTCGACGCCTGGAGCAGCTCGGGGTGACGGTCAATGAATGAAGTTGTGACACCACCGGCCACAAACTCGTCGTTCTGAAGCACTGCCTGCACAAAAGCGATGTTTGTGTTCACTCCCCGAACCCTGAACTCAGACAACGCCCGTAGTGCGCGACGCGACGCCTGTTCGAAGGTGGCGCCACGACAAGTGAGCTTCACGAGCAAGGAGTCGAAGTATGGCGAAATGTCAGCACCCAAGTAACCCACACCACCATCGAGGCGAATGCCGGCGCCGCCCGGTGTTCGATAGGCCACAATTCGGCCCGAATCTGGGCGGAAATCGTTGGCTGGATCCTCAGTGGTGATTCGGCATTGCAGAGCTGTCCCGCGCTGGGTGATTCGATCTTGGATCAACCCCAACTCTTCGAGTGTTTCGCCGCCAGCAATGCGAAGCTGCGACTGGACGAGATCGACGTCGGTTGTTTCTTCGGTAACGGTGTGCTCGACCTGAATACGGGGGTTCATCTCAATGAACACATAACGCCCATCAGGGTCGAGAAGAAACTCGACCGTACCGGCATTTTCGTAACCAAGCGCCCGCGCGTACGCGACGGCGTCAGCGCACATCGCATCGCGGATCTCGGGGTCGAGGCCAGGTGCCGGTGCAATCTCGATCACCTTCTGATGACGCCTCTGGATCGAGCAGTCGCGCTCGAACAGATGGACAATTTCTCCGACTGCGTCGCCAAGTATCTGCACCTCGATATGGCGAGGATCGGTAACGGCCTGTTCGAGGAAAACGGTGGGGTCGCCAAAAGCACTTTCGGCCTCGCGAACAGCTGAGCCATAAGCCTCGACTAGTCGGGCTGGTTCGCTCACCAGTCGCAACCCTCGACCACCACCGCCAGAAGCAGCCTTGACGAACAGCGGAAAACCGAGCTCGGCCGCAGCTACTTCAAGCGCCGCTACCGATTCGATTGCGCCCGACTGGTCGAGCACAGGTAACCCGGCGTCGGCTGCACTCTGCCTGGCCCTCATTTTGTTGCCGGCGAGAGTGAGCACCGACGAGCTCGGCCCAACAAACACCAACCCGGCTTGCTCACACGCCTCAGCCAAGTCGGGGCTTTCCGACATGAACCCATAACCAGGGTAGATCGCGTCTGCGCCTGCCTCAACAGCGGTACGAACAATCAGCTCCGGATCGAGGTAGGCCCGCAAGGGATGGCCGACCTCGCCGATCTGGTACGACTCATCGGCCTTCTGACGATGCAACGATCGTTGGTCTTCGTACGTGTAGACCGCGACCGTTACGATGTCGAGTTCGGTGGCGGCGCGGAACGCTCGGACGGCAATTTCGCCGCGGTTGGCTACCAGTAGTTTCGAGACGCTCACTTCGATGCCGTTCCTCTCGTGCCGATGCAGACAACGTAGCCGCACAGGTGCGACCTGGCTTCCAACCACCTTCAGGGACTCAAACTGGTCTGATCCCTCGCCTAGGCTCGCCCCTATGGAGCCACCGTTAGAAGTGTTCGAGTCAGCCGCGACAGCTGAAGACGTGATCGCGGCGTTCGAGCGCGACGGCGGTGTCATTGTCAAGGACTTCTTACCTCCGAGCGTCATCGACACCCTCGTTGACGACATGACTCCGCACATCGATGCTGTCGATTGGCTCAACACAGGCGACTACGACGAGCTTGGGGCAGAGTTCTTCGGACGCAAAACCAAACGCCTGCACGGTCTCCCGGGTTTGTCTCGAGCAACTTCAGACGTCGCTTTGCATCCGCTCTTTCACGCCATAAGCGATGCGACCCAATCGCCACACTGTCATGACGTGAAGATCAGCACCACTGAGCTTATGGTTCTTGGCCATGGCCAAGCAGCCCAGGTGCTTCACCGAGATGGCGACTCGTGGGGTCACTTCCCAGCACCGAGGCCAGAGATTTTGGTAAGCGTCAACGTTGCCCTAACCGACTTCACCCAAGACAACGGCGCTACTGTCGTAGTGCCAGGGAGCCATAAATGGGAACCCGGTCGAGAGGCCAAAGCAAACGAGTGCACTAAGGCCGTCATGGCCCGTGGTAGCGCGCTTCTCTACAGCGGCAACGTCATACACGGTGGGGGCGCCAACAACACCGACGACATCCGCATCGGGTTCTACTGCGGCCTGTTGTTGAGTTGGCTGCGACCAATTGAAAACCAGCTGATCACCACCGGCCTCGCCGCCCTACAGGCCCTGCCCAAAAGGATGCAGGAACTTTGCGGATACTCCGAAGCCGGCTGGGACGTCTACCCGTAGCACAGCTCGTAGTTCGAGTCTCTCGCTCGTGGGTTCGTTGTCATCGCGGATAGATCGGGTGGGCCTGAGTGATTGTGCTTACGGCTTGACGCGCAAGCCCTTGGACCCGAGCTAACTCGG
>CAZMUM010000032.1:0-4183 GCA_964569385.1 uncultured Acidimicrobiales bacterium | reverse complement strand
TGAGTGATTGTGCTTACGGCTTGACGCGCAAGCCCTTGGACCCGAGCTAACTCGGTTTGGTTGCCTCGGGCCAGCGCGTGAATTACGTCGGTGATGTGGCCACCAACGGCCGCGAAATCTGAAGTGTCAAGCCCGCGTGCTGTTCCGGCCGAGGTTCCAAAACGGATTCCAGACGTCACTTGGGGCGGCTGAGGGTCGTTCGGTACGCCATTCTTGTTGGCCGTAAGCCCCGCAGCTTCGAGTGCATCGGAGGCCGCGGCACCAGTGATGCCGATGGCCCTTAGGTCGATCACCACCAGTGGAGTGTCGGTGCCTCCGGTCAGCACATCTACTCCGCCGTCAATAAGTGAGGTTGCCAACGACCTCGCGTTGTCCAGTACAGCGCCTCCGTACACCGCGAAGTCGGGTTGCATCGCCTCATGAAGACACACAGCCTTGGCGGCTACGGCGTTCAGGATCACCGATCCTTGGACCCCAGGAAACACCGCCGAGTTCAGCCGTCTAGCGAGGTCGGGCCGTTTGGACAAAATGACGCCTCCTCGTACGCCTCTCAGATTCTTGTACGTGGTTGTGGTCACCACATCGGCCACCGGAACTGGGTTCGGGTGCACGCCCGCTGCTACTAGGCCAGCCCAATGCGCCATGTCGACCAACAGAGTGGCCCCGACCTCATCGGCCACCAGCCGAAACACATCGAAGTCGATGCCCCGGGGGTAGGCCGACCCGCCCGCGATGATCAGTTTGGGTTGGTGCTCGACGGCCATGTCTCGAAGCTGGCCATAATCAAGAAAACCCTGATCGTCGACGCCGTAGCTGACCACGTTCATCCACTTACCCGAGATGTTTGGGCCGGCCCCGTGGCTCAGGTGCCCGCCCGCCCCAAGATCCATCGACAAGACGGTGTCGCCCGGTTTCAGGAACGCCAGAAAGACTGCGAGGTTGGCTTGGGACCCCGAATGGGGTTGAACGTTGGCATAGGCCGCGCCAAACAGCTCCTTCGCCCGGCTGATGGCAAGGTTCTCGATGCGATCAGCAAACTCGGCTCCGCCGTAATATCTGGCCCCTGGGTAACCCTCAACGGTCTTGTTTGCTATCGGCGAGCCGAGAGCTTCGAGTGTGGCGGCGCTCACAATGTTCTCCGACGCAATAAGCTCGATTCCGTCTCGTTGACGGTCGGCCTCGTCGTGCAACGCCGCGGCGATCTCAGGATCGGTGTCGGCCAGGGTGCCGCGGAAGTACAACTCGCTCGGTTGATAACTCATCGGCTCTCATCTCCCAAGGTGACCACATCGAGATCGTCAGCCACTACGACAGTTCCTTCGAAGCCAGAATCTCGAACATCATCGAAGAACCCCTGGCGCTGTTGGTCAGTTGTTGGTTCGGGAATCAGATGCGTTAGTACCAACGTGTCGATGCCGAGTTCTTGGGCTTGTTGGCCAATAAGGCGGGTGTCAGCGTGGTAGTCGAGAATGAAGTGACGCTGCTGCGGCAGGCGCTCGATTAGCTCGAAACGCATCGCCTCATAAACGAGTACGTCGGCGCCTTGGGCCAAAGCCGCAACCTCGTCGCACACAATTGTGTCGCCGCTGATAGCGATTACGCCATCAGGTGTCTCGACGCGGAACCCGACGGCGGGTCGCACTGGTTCGTGTCTGACTCGGCAAGCAAGGACCCTTACCTCGTCCGACGCCCACACTTCTGTTGGTTTCTCCGCGGTCGGGAAGGCGATGACTTCGTATTCTGGAGGTTGAGTCCGCCCGGCATGTTCCATACGGACCGCAATGTCTTCGTCCCAAGCATCGAGCATCCGGCGAGCGAAGCTGGCGGCAGGTCCGTCTGGAACAACTACCGGAAGAGGCGGCAGGTCCATCTGGCGCTCCATCACCCAACGAGACAGAACCAGGTCCTGCATCCCGATGAGATGATCGCTGTGATGGTGGGTCGCAAAGACTGCGGTCAGATCCGACAGCGCTATGCCCGCTGCCGTCAGGCGCTGCACAGTCCCTCGACCGGCGTCGAACTGCACCACAGTGTCGCGGTAGCGAACGGCCACCCCAGGCCCGGCTCGGTGCTGCGATGGAATTGGAGTCCCGGTCCCAGTGATGATCACTTCAGTAGTCATGGATCACACATCTTGGCACCCTTGGCCAAGCCTCGGCTACTTCGGCCACGATGACCTAGTGTCGCGAACCGGCTATGGCTACCATCACACGACCAACGACTCAGACCGATCTCAGTGCTTCGAAGTGGCGGATTCGGTTCGCTAGAAATCGGCTCGACGGGTTCGTTGATGCGCGGTCCCGCTTGCTGTCTGGAGTTTTCGTGGGGGCCGCACTCCTGGCGTCAGCGTGCGCCGGAGCGCCGGGCGATGATGTTGCGGACCAACCCCCGCAAGCGGCCTTTTCGCCATGTGTGTCTCCAGACGTCTTCGCAGTTAGGCCCTCAGTCGTGGCGCTCGAGCAGCAAGTGAATATCGTCGACCGGCTGCTGCTGTCTGGATCAGGTCCGGCAGACATCGAATGCATCTACGCACCGGGAGCCGTCATAAGTCTTCGCGGCGAAGAGCTTGATCTTGCCAACTTCTGGAGTGGCCTACTCGAGTCAGGAGTTCTTGTCGCGTCACCACCCGTCATCAAAGTCGTTCTCCTGTCGGAGTCCTCAACCTCAGCTGATTACGCCGTCATCTACGCCGCGGAAGGTATGGTGCCACCGATTCTTACCGTGGACGAGCTGGACGGGATCTGGCTTATCACCTACTTACGGTCCGACGTGCCGTGCATCGAGTTGCCTGAGAGGGTGCTTCGCGAGCTGCGCGAGTCCACGTGCGCCTGAGCCACTTTCCGCATCGGTTCCTCGTCTTTCTGCATCTGCACAGTGACGGGACTAGTGGCGCGTCGCTGCCCGCTTCCGTTAGCGAGCGACGGCGGTGTCGTCGATTGACTGTGGCGCCTGTTGCTTAGAGTTTGTTGTCTGAGCGTGTAGTTGTGAGCGGGTTCGTTTTGTGTCTGGTGGTGTGGCAGGGTCCGCAGCGGAGTTCTAGTTCGTCGGTTTGGGTGTGGCCGCTTATGGTGTGGGCGGGAAGGTGGTCGTATTCGAGTATTTCGTCTCGGCCGCAGTCGACGCAGGCGCGGTCGCGTTCTTTCACAAACCGCTCCTGTTTCGGTGTGGGGTGGCGCCGTCTCGACGACACATTGACTGGACGCCTCGCAGCATCATGTATCAGCATCCGTATGAACGCATCGGGTAACAGCCTGGCAACGGGACCGTCTGGGATCGGTGTGCCGTCGTCGAGGGTGTTGCCGTCGCCCCTTACGTGAACAATCACCTCATAGTCGGGTTTACAGGTCGTTCCGTTGTCCAGTAAGGCCTGCAGTGCGCCGGCTCGGCGGTTTGTGACGGTTGGCCATGTCCCGTCGGGTTGACGTTTGAGTCGTGTTCGCATCGTTTTGGGTGTCGATGGCGGCTTGGATGGTGCCCGCCGCTAGTGGCATGAACCGCATCGTGGCGGTGACTGTGCCGTCTGGTTCGTTACGCCAGCGAACACTTCGCGACGCATACTGGCGGGCCTCAACAATGTCGGACGGTTCGTTTCGAATCGACCAAACAGCCAACGCCTTAGCAATCGACGACGGTGGGGTTGTTTCGGCGATCCTCAACAACTCGGCCTCGTTGTCGGGAGTCGCGATGCGGGTGATGGCCCGCACCTTCGCGAACGTCAGGCGGCCTTGTTCAAACGCATCCACGGTTGCGTCGAGACCGCTAAGAGCGCGGCCAACCCGGATCCACTCACGCGCTGTAGCCGCACAGACATCAAGACGATCCGCGATCCAATGCGCGGCCGACGGCGAACCGTCAGCAATCCATCTACGGTCCGACCGGCTAGATGACTGACGTATTGACATGACAACTCCTGAAGGCAAGTTCTCTCTTGATCAACAGGGAAGTCGATTGCACAGGTCGTGCTGTAGGCACGAGTCTGCTTAGGGGGTGGGACGGCCAACTTCAAAGCCATTTCGCCACCCTCAGTCACCGAATCGGCCAATCCCAACCAAATTGTCACTTAGGCGGTGCAACCGTGGACGCGTCGGAATCCCCGAAGAACTGGACCGTTCCATCGCCAAACTTGACTAACCCGATGAATCGGCTCGCGACCAGTATCAACACGAGGTCACGGCGGTCTTGG
>CAZMUM010000031.1:0-63484 GCA_964569385.1 uncultured Acidimicrobiales bacterium | reverse complement strand
CTGTCACCGGGAAACGTACTTGGGCGACCAGATGCCGGTGACAGAAGTGGTCTGGGGAACGATTTGGTTTGTCGAAAGTCACGCGAAACTTAAGGGGATTGCGCGGCGAATGGGGCCACACTATTGCAGAAGACCAATCGCAACAGATTGATTGAGGGCAAAGGACACCGTAGGTGAACATCGACCAACTCAGGGCCGACCTCCAACAAGCTGGCCTTCCTGAGGACATCAAACAACGCGACCCCTTTGAGTTGTTGGACGAGTGGATGGCCTTCGCCACCGGCCTCAACTTCTTCAACTCGACCGCGATGGCCCTAAGCACAGTCGGCGCCGACGGATTTCCCTCGGTGCGGAACGTCCTGATGAGGGGTGTGGTCGATGGCGGGCTGGCTTTCTACACAAACTTGAACAGCCCAAAGGGCACAGCGCTTCGCGACCACCCATACGCAGAAACCCTGTTCTCCTGGTTACCACTCGACCGCCAAGTCCGGGTCCGTGGGCCCGTGCGTCAGCTAACCGACGAACAAGCTGACCGCTACTTTGCTTCACGACCAAGAGGCAGCCGACTCGCCGCTCTCGCCTCCGACCAGTCAGCGGTCATCCCAAACCGCGCCTGGTTGATGAAGCGGTACAAGACGCTCGTTGCGGCCCACGATGGGATCGAGGTCGAACGGCCCGAGGGGTGGGGCGGTTTTGCTCTCATACCCGAACGCTTCGAGTTTTGGCAGGGGGCCGAGTTCCGGCTTCACGATCGCGTTGCCTTCGACCTCGTCGATGGTCACTGGAGTTGCGAACAGCTGGCGCCTTAACCACTGTGCGCCTAGCGCACCGACCAGTCTTTCGCCGCGCATGACAAGGCGTCGATCAAAGCAGTCAGGTGTGGAACAGGTTTGGGTGCGTCTCGGCCCCAGAAGATCGGGCTGTTGCCGCGTACTCTTGGTGGGAGTTCAATCTGTATTCCACCGCCTCTGGCGCGGTTGACCGGGTTGGATCGGTGCTGTCCGCGGAGTTCCTTTGGGATGGTCTCAAGGTCGGTCAGGATTTCATAGTGGGGGAGGACGGGAATGAGTCTGATGGCTGTGAACTCCGCCAGCTGCCTGTTTCGTCCGCCGATCAAGATCGAGCGCCGTAACTCGGGCCGACCGAACCCGTGTATTGCGATGACAACATCTATGTGCGTCATGAACGCGGCCAGTCGGTCGCTCTGATCGGCGGTCACCCGATGCGACGGGATATGCCATTGGTCGGTGGATGGCTGAACGACCCCGTAGTAGGACGAATCCGACGCCAGCGCCGCCTCGCGTGCCACTACGTCGGTTGTCTCTTCGAGTTGGCCACCGTGAAAGGCCATGAAGCCCACCGACCCGCGAAGGTCGACTTCTTCGACAACACCAGGCTGGTCGAGCAAACGCGCGAATGGGTCGGGGTGCCGGAGCAGCGCATGATCGCGGATGTACAGACTCATCGAGGGCAGTGAGACGTGAGGTTGAGCATCTAGAGATGACTCTAGGCCCGCAACACGCCTTGACCGTCCTAAGACACTGGCTGTTTGTCGGCAGCAGGGGAAGAAGAAGACTCGTTCGAGGCCGGCTCGGCTTTGTTCGGTGGCCAGAGCAGGACCGCCGCAACTGCCATGGCTATGACGCTTCCGAGCAACAAACCGACCCGAGCACCACCAGTGTCACGAACCCAGTTTCTGGCGCTACCGCTGATCTGTTCGATAAACAGAACCGGCCCGCGCCAGCGGCTCGCTGATTCGACGTTGGCTAGCTCGACGATCCAGAAGTAGACGATGTATCCGCCCGCGACAACAAGAAGCCCAGCCGACGCTTTGTCGACGTGTTGCATCGCCTTGCGGAGTGTGCGAAGTAGCGATTGTCGAGCCATGGCCAACGAGACCGTGAGGGCGATCAGGATCGTGGTCATGCCAGCTGAGTACGCAGCGAACACTGTGGCCCCGCTGCTGAAACCATCGACTAGACCGAACAGCGCGAAGAAGGTTGGGAACGCACACGACAGGCTTGCGATTGCGTAGCTGATTCCGAAGAGGAACAGCGAACGAAAGTCGCGATCGGAGCCGCCCTTGTCGAGTTTCGGGATAGCAACGGTGAAGCGAAACCCATTCCACATGGCGATGCCTAGAAAGACCATAACAATGCCAACAACAAGGCCAGCCCACGGCAGTTGATCTTCGATGCTGCTCAAGCCAAGAGTGAAGAGCCCGCCGACGACCCCAAATACGACGAAGAATCCCAGCGAAACAGTGGCACCGGTTACTAGCGCTCTGGTGAGGCTGGATCGCGGATCGTCGCCGTCTTCGGCTTGGCTTTCGATACCCATGAAGTAGGAGAGGTACGCCGGTAACATCGCGAACCCACAGGGGTTCACAACGGCGATTAGGCCGGCGGTAAACGCGAATGCGAATGGAACGCTAAGCATCAGGAGACCCCGAAGAAACGATCGACGCGATCTCTGAGGTCGGCTTCGGTAAGTTCGCCGACCCAAGTATCTAAGACGCTGCCGTTGCCGTCGATGAATACCGTGGTGGGCAGCCCGATGGCTCCGTAGCGTTCGAGCAGGACTGCGTCAATGTCGAGTGCCGCGGGAAAGGTAACGCCTGTGTCGTCGATCATGCTTTGTGCCGCCTCGGCGCCCTCGACAGAGTTGAGGCCGATTACGACTACGTCGCCATCCCATTCGCGGTGCAATGCGTCGAGCGTTGGCATTTCGGCTCGACAGGGGCCGCACCACGACGCGAAGAAGTTGAGTATCACTGGCGTGCCGTTGTACTGCGCGAAGTCGAGCGTCGACCCGTCGAGGTTCTCCACCTGGATCTGGTGGAACTCGCTGAGTTCGCCACTTTGGGCTAAATCGCCGGTGTCGTCGTTGCCGCCGGTAAACAGGACGGCTCCGATTACGAGAACTGCGCCGACAAGCAGCAGTGCGCCAAGAACTCGGCGACGTCCCATACCAGCGTCGGGTGCTGCGGTATTCGCTGGAGAGTCATTGGTTTCCATGTTGATGTGAACCCTGTTGGTGAAGAAATTGATTCCTTCCAACAGTGTGGCGTAACGAACGACAGTCCGGCACTCGCGGCGTCATCTCATCGTTTCGATGCGACTCACCATACGAATGCCGGACTGACCCGGCCCTGATGCGAACCTGTCAGGACGTCCCTATGCACTGCGGACGAGGTGTGGAGGGATCGGCACCTCGTCGACAACCAGTTCTGGTCTTGGGTTCTTAGGAGGCCGACCTCTGCCTCTTTTCTTGGCCATCACCTTGCCATTGATCACCAGTTGCCCGCCCCACACACCCCACGGCTCTTCGTTTCGAACCGCGAGGTCGAGGCACTCGACCGCGACAGAACACTTGGCACAAATGGCCTTGGCCCTAGCGATGTCGTAGAGATCCTCAGAGAAGAACAGGTTGGTCATGGTGGCTGCGCCATCGACGCAACGGCCATCACCGCGCCAGCTCAGGTCTTCGGTTTCGTCGAGTAGAAATTGGATGGTTCTCATGATCGGCTCTCCTAGGTGGAGCCTCTGAGCGGCCAGGGTGGCTGTCTCAGCGGGTGTCGAATTGGTTGTTGGTCAGATGTCAGGTGGGTGCATTGGCGCCTCCGGGAACGAGAAAGGCCGCCGGGTTTGAAACCCGGCGGCCTGGTGTGCATGTGCGATGTGCGTGTTTTGCGCTACATCGGCACTCCAGGCCGTGGGTTCGGGGTATGCATGCCAGCGCGATACCCAAAGAGTTCAATCGCTGGCTTCGTGGTCGAGGTGCTGATCCACTTATCGCGACAATTGAATGAAGCGAATGCCGGTACCTCGACGCGAATGCCGTTGGACGTAACCGCGGTTACGGCACCAGGCGCGACGATGTCGTGATTGGGAAGCTGAAGTTGTGTCGAGTTATTCATCGTCGTGCCTTTCTGGTAGCAGTTCGGGCCTGTGGTTGGCGGGATCGTGGTCAGTAAGTGTTAGCAGAGGGTTGTAGGTGGCTTCCACTGAATTAACAATTGTCAGATAGTTGTCTTGTAACCGTCACTGTTCTACAAAGAGGTGGGGCCATTGACTCCGTATATGAAACTCGTTCCGACCGAGGTCGTCAACCGAATTAACCTTGAGCCAATGAACCAGCGTATCGATGGAGCAACCGAGCTTGTCGAACTTCCGTCTTCTGGTCGGCTGTTTTCGACTTCGCGCAAGGTGAGGCTCGGCGATGTAACGCCGAAGGGTCGTCTTCGTCTGGATTCGCTGTCTCGTTACCTCCAGGACGTAGCCAACGACGATTCACGCGACGCCGATATTCCTGATGCCATGTGGTGGATCCTTCGACGTACGCGAATTGTGGTGTCCGAGCCGTGCTCGTTTGACGAAACCGTGGTGTTAACCACCTGGTGTTCCGGTACGGGAAGTCGTTGGGCCGAACGTCGAACCGCGGCCGTTGGATCGAACGGTGGTCGGATAGACGCCGTTGCTATCTGGGTGGCTATCAACAGCGAGACCGGTGCGCCTCGCCGTGTCGACGACGGGTTCGGTGCTTTGTACGGCGAAGCTGCTGGTGGGCGTAGGGTTCGAGCCAGGAGTCTGCACGGCGACCCTGACGGTGAAGAGGTCTCGACACCTTGGCCCATTCGATACACAGATCTCGACCTCATTGGCCACGTCAACAACGCCATCTACTGGTGTGCGGTTGAAGAGTCGATGGCCAGCCATCGGACCGGTGGGCGAGTCGTGGCCGAGATCGAGTTCAGGGCCGGAGTCGATGCTCACACCCAGCCTGTGCTCCTCGAGCGAGCCACCTCGGACAGGCAGAACCTCGGCTGGTTTGTTGTAGATGAGACGGTGGTTGCTAGCTACTTGTGGTCGGCCACTGATGGGAACAGTTCGGAGCGGTAGTACCGGAGCTCTTCGATCGATTCGCGGATGTCGTCGAGGGCCCGATGCGATGTGCTCTTCGACGGCGCGTTCTTGTAGGTCTGCGGGTACCACCGGCGCGTCAGCTCTTTGATGGTCGACACGTCGATGCATCGGTAGTGGAGGTAGTTCTCGATGTCGGGCAAGTAACGATCCAGAAACCGGCGGTCGGTGCCTATCGTGTTTCCGCACAATGGCACGGTCATGGCTTCTGGAACGTGTTCTTTGATGAAGTCCAACGTCTGCGCGCCGGCTTCTTCCAGGCTCATTGCCGAAGTTGAGATTTGGTCTAGAAGGCCGCTCTTGGTGTGCATCTTTACAACGACGGCGTCCATTTGGGCCAGCGCTTCGGTGGGCTGGAACACCACTAAGTCTGGGCCTTCGGCCACTATGTCGAGATCGTCGTTGGTGATGATCGTGGCGATCTCGACGATTGTGTGACGGCCTGGGTCGAGGCCGGTCATTTCTAGGTCCATCCAAACGAGCATCAGCCAATGCTACGCGCCGCTAGCGTGCTCGGCGTGGTGCACATTCCGATCGTTCAACTCGACCAAGAGCTCCCTCTGCCCAGTTATGCCAAACCGGGCGACGCTGGGGCCGACCTCTGCGCCGCGACCGACGTTGTTATTGCGCCGTCAGGTGGACGAGCGATGGTGCCAACGGGCGTGGCCATTGCGATTCCCGATGGGTATGTCGGTCTTGTTCATCCTCGGTCAGGGTTGGCTGCGAAACACGGGGTCACGACCCTCAACAGCCCTGGCACTATCGATAGCGGTTACCGAGGACAAGTTCACGTCGTGTTGATCAACACTGATCCGACTGAACCATTCGCGGTCAAACGAGGCGAACGAATCGCCCAACTTGTGGTGCAACGAGTTGAGGTGGCCCAGTGGGATGTCGTCGATGATCTCGACCAAACCGAAAGAGGCGCGGGTGGGTTCGGCCATACGGGACGATGACCGAAACGAGATGTCGACTTGACCGAAAATGGCTTCCGGACGCCGGCTATCCGCGTCATTGTCCCACCCCATGTGTATCAATTTGAATATGCACGACGAGCCGTTCTTGCCCGGTACCGACAGCAATCACTCAGATAGTCAGCTCTCCTTCGACTCGGTCGACGGTCCCTTGTTCGATGGCTCAGGTCAACCTCGGGCGTTGGCTGGCCGTACTCACCCGAGTACAGGTGGATCACCTGATGGCGAGCTCAAGGCCCGGTCACGCATCCGCGAACTGAGCGCCGCCATACGAGTGGACAGCGATCAAGACGTGGTGTTGGCTCGTCGCCAGGAGGCCGCGGGCCGGTCTCGACGCCGTCTCGACCGCGCCGTCGGCGACGACCTCGATGTCATGGTTGGCATACGCGGCTACCTCACCCTCGTGAGGTAACCGCGAGGGTTTGTCTGGTTGTGTGCCCCCGGTGGGAATCGAACCCACGATCGTCGGATTAAAAGTCCGCTGCCTTAACCAGCTTGGCCACAGGGGCAATGCCGAGAAACGGTAGCGGGTCGGTGGGCGGTGACCTCACACTTTTCCTGTTGCGGAGCTGGAAAAGTTAGGTCTGTGGTTTCTGCCACACCGACACGTGAAATGTGCTGTCGTCGGTGAACGGCTCGCGGTTCCAGCCACCCCAGCGTTGGCAACGTTCCATTCCAGCAAGTTTGGCCATGAGATCGAGCTCTTCTGGCCAGACATAGCGGAACGGAACCGAGTTCCGAATCAGCTCCCCATCGCGTACCGAGTAGTGGTGCGATGTTGATTTCTGGGTTGCGAAGCTGTACTCGTCGACATCCCAGCGGTTCTCGCTCAGGTGATAGGCGAGCAAGTTCTGGCCTGGGTGCAATGACCTCAGCATCGGCACTAACACTTCGATGACGAAGTACCCACCCGGTTTGAGATGGTCCGCAACGTTCTGAAAGCAGGCTACTTGCGCTTCTTGGGTAGTGAGATTCTTGATCGTGTTGAACACCACAAAGGCCAGCGAGAACTCGCGGTCGACCGTTGCGGTAGCGAAGTCCCCGATTGTGACGCCGATGTCGATGGCACCAGGCTTGGCTCCGAGCCGTTCAGCCATGGCTTCTGAGAGTTCGATGCCGTGAACTGATACGCCGGTCTGGGCGAGAGGAACTGCCACTCGGCCCGTCCCGATGCCGAGTTCGAGCGCCGGACCACCTTCAGCAAGTCCGGCGAGGAACTCGATCATCGGTCCTAGGACCTCGGGTGTCGATAGATCCGCATTGTCGTCGTCGTATGTGGCGGCGACGTCTTCGTCGAAGAAGTTGTGTGTCACTCGAACGCTCCTCGCTACTCGAGCGGCTCCTTGGGCTTCATCATCGCGATGGAGCTTCTGAATCGCTGAGCACAGTCCATTCGCGTGCACCCGGAGCGCAATCGGCACCGACGCAGCGAATGCGAGAACCATCGAACTCGAGGTGAAAGTCATTGCCCGCAGTGCTGTCGGGGACATCGGTCCGTGGCGGTTCGTTAGCGTCGACGAACTGTCCACCTGGTGTTCCGAGTGGGAAAATTGCAGTTGAGAACTGTGCTTCGAGGTTCTCTATCACCGGTCCGTTGTCCCTTGCGGAAACGATGAGTCCGTTGAGCACGTTCGGTTTGCTAACGTCCCTGCGGTTGTCGACGACATTGACAAGTCCGTCCTGAGTGTAAGTCCATGCTCCACGGAAGTATTCTGCCAGGGCGAGCGTGTGAACCGGATTGTCCTCTGCCCCAAAGTGGAACAGATCCTGCCATCGCAAGAACACAAGCTTCTCAAGTCCTTCCTCGAAATCACCTGACAGTTGGCTTGCAACCACCGGGCCCTCCGGGACATCAAGGTAGACCGCTGAGTCAACGTTCAATCCAGACCCAAAGACCCGAAATTCAATGGGTGCGAACTTGACGTGATCGGCCGACTGGTCGTACCCCTTGAAGATTTCGATGATGGTTGCTTTCACAGTTCGATACTGATTCGGAACGACAACTAGTTTTCGGGACAAATCTACGTCGAACTCACTTCCATCGACCGAATTCCAGAGCGGATCGCTGACGCTCTCGATCGCGATTCGCACCACGAGGTCTGCCTCATCTACTTGCTGAGAAAGGTTGAGCTGTCTGAGTTCTACAATCGATGCGTATTGGTCGCTTTCAAGCTCCATGCCTCGCTGGCGCAGTTCGGCATCAAGCGCAGCGAACGCTCCGGCTGGCTCGGGCGAGCTACCGATGGAAAGGCCAAAGATTGCGACCACGATCACTGTCGCACTCACGACCAGCAACGTAGTTTTCATTGGACCACCTCAGAGGTAAAGGTCGACCATGTCGACGTATAACGGCTTGCTCGGATCAGTGTTGTACACCTCGAGATACACGGTGAATGTTCCTTGAGAGTTCGCGACAAAAAGGTTCGGGAAGGTGCAGCTATTCCAAGACGTTGTCGCCGTACAGGATTTGACCAACGGGGTCCACACTCCGGTCCATATCCAGACAACGAGAAGAGCCTGGGTGTTGCCAGTGGGTCCTCGCAAGTGAGCCTGCGCTGTCATGGCCCCAGCGGGTTGGGGCAGGCTAGAGAAGGACTTTCGTTGCTCGATGTTCTGGCGGACTGAGATATTGTTGCCGCAGGCACCACAGCTATTCTGGAGTCGGACGTAGTCGTTGCCCCACGGCGTAGCTGAGCTATTGTGCACAAGCTGATGAGTCCCGCCTCCCGATCCTGGCGGAGAGGCTTGGCGGAACTCCCAGTGTGTAGCGAGGCTGTTTCCGAACTCGAAGGACTTGTTCGAGGCCATTCTGACTGTGTCGGACGCAGTCCTCCAGAATCCGTTGACGTCATCTTGCTCGATGGTTCGAGCCGCAACTCCAGATGCGTTACCCATTGTATTCAAGCCACTGTCTGACGTCGGGTTGAAGTTCGAGTGTCCAAGTCCGTGCCAATGGCCAAACTCGTGAGCACTAACACCGCGCACATCGAGCTGCCCGGGTCCCGGGCTTCCAGAACCGGCGTACCAGTTTTCAGCAATGTCGAACCTCAAGAAGCAAGAAGAAGTCTCTGCCAGACAAGTCCAGGTCGCCTCAGCAATACGGTTTCCCACACCGTCGATACTGCCGACGTAGACTTGCCGGTTTGACGTGGTTACCCGCGAAAAGTTTCGATTGAGATCCAACGTGTTCCACGCGTTCTCGCCAGCATTGATGTGTGAGTTCCAGGCACCAATAAAACTCTGATACGTATAGGTTCCTGTGCTCGGGTTCCATCCGAGGACAGGGTCGGCCTCGAACGAAACGGAAGCGGTCGCCGACGCGAATAGGCCAAGGACCACGATCCAAACTGACAAGGCGGATCACCTCATTGTCACCTCCACACAGCTGACTCATAAAATCTTGAGTCAACATCACGGTAGAAGATTATAATCTACTGTGCAAATGGCACGCCGAAACCAGGTCCGCTGAGGCAGCGACCGTTTGTGACGACCTGCGTCGCGGCCGCCTACCGAGCCCGAAGACGATTTACGACTCGTGGTGCTTCTCGTTTGCCGCGAAGAGGACTGGACCGATGAACGATTGATGACCATCATCGGCCGAAAACTAGGTGCGTGCGGCAAGCTTGCGGAGGAACTCGATAACCTAGAACCGTGCCTCACGTCGACGACAGCGCCGCTCCTGATCTTGTACTTCTAAAGTCGGTCGAAGACGAGATGGCGCGTGTTTCGGCAACGCTTGGCGAGCTCAATCGCGACGATGTCGATCCGGCGTCGTTAGTGGCTTGGGTTCCAGCTGCCGAGGACACAGATGCAGCGGCTGACGAGATGGTCCCCGTCGTTAGCTGATCGTCGGACTTCGGCTACTCGATGTTTGTGGGTACATCGGCCGGAACCAGTTCGACCGATTCCAGCATCTTGAACTCACCGTCGTTGTAGCTCAGCCAGCGGCCGCCGAGGTTCCCAACACTGCTATCGGCGTTGGTGAGATGGCGTTCGATAGCACGTATCACTCCGCCGTGAGCCACGACCAAGGCTTGGCTACTGGCAAGCGCTATCTCGGTGAGGGCCGGTAACACGCGGCCGGTTATGGCGGCGTCGTCTTCGTAGCCAACTGGTCGGCGTCCGTCGGCTAGGTAGCCGGGCCACTGCTCTTCGATCTCGTCGCGCGTGTGTCCTTCCCATGCGCCGGCGGCACGTTCTCGCAGACGTGCATCGGCGCAGACTTCGGTGAGCCCGACTGCCGCGGCCAGGGTCACAGCGGTGTCGTAGGCCCTCGACAAATCGGACGCCCATGCGCCGTCGAAATCGCCAACCAGGGAGCTCGCGGCCGCCCTGGCCTGCTTCCAGCCCTCTTCGGACAACGGGGCATCGGCGTGACCCTGCCATCTGCGGGCTGCGTTCCAGGTTGATTCGCCGTGACGAACAATGAGGATTCTCGACATGGTCAGTCACCGTACCGGGCTGCGCAGGTGACCATTTCTTCCCGTTACCCTGATGGCTCACGGTCGCCAATCAGCGGCGGTGCGACATGGAGACAATCCGAATATGGCCACTCTCAGACTGTTCGCTCAGGCTCGCGACGCTGCGGGTACCAGCACTGAAACGTTCGAAGCCGACACCGTTGGTGGAGTTCTCGATCAAGCGACTGAGCAGTTCGGCGATCTGTTCGGCCAAATCTTGGGTGCATCGAAGGTTTGGTGCAATGGCGAACCTGCTGATTCGGCCACTTCAGTGGGTGCCAACGATGAAGTGGCAGTGCTCCCACCGGTGTCTGGCGGGTGAAACGTGCGGCCTCGAGCCGGCGATCAGCCGACTCGCCGGCGGCTGCGTCTGGAGCGCGTCGCAAAAGCGGACCGCTCCGCTGGTGGTGGGAACCAACGGCGGCGATCAGTCAAATACCTTTCGGTGTGGCTTGGTTCGCCTCGTTAGTTCTTGCGATTTGGCTTGGGGTATGGCCCTTGGCGTTCCTCGTCGGCGCCGTCGCGGCGTGGGCGGCCTACGACGTGGCCAATGCTTGGTCGGAACAGATAACAGGTGCCGACGCTCCGCTAGCCGCGCTTATTGCTGGCTTGGCTGCACCTGTGGCGGCGTTTCACACTGCCGCGTTTGGGGCTCTTGTGGTAGCGGGCGCGGCGGTTACTCTCCTCGGCGCGAGTGTGCAGCGAAGAGCTAACTCGCTGATGCCCCAAGTTGGGGCCACGGTGCAGTCGTGGTTGCCTGTGGCGATCGCCTCGGCGTCGGTGGTGCTTGCTTACCGATACGAAGTAGGCGCTGCGGTTTGGCTTATCTGCCTCTCGGCTATCTACGACGTCGGTCACTATCTTGTCGGTGCCGGAGCACCGCAGCAGTGGGAGGGCCCAATCGCAGGTGCAATCGGCGTGGCCATAGTGGCCTTTGCCCTGGTCACCATAGGTGTGCCCCCACTTGATGAAGCCGCTGGGCTCAGGTTCGGCGCGGTTGCCCTGGTGCTGTTGCCGGCAGGGGTCGTCATGGCGTCGCTCATCTTGCCCGATGCCAGAGCCGTCGCGCCTGGACTTCGTCGCATCGACAGTTGGCTGTTGTTCGCGCCCATGTGGGCTTGGGCCGTTGGGCGTCATCTCGACGGCTTCGTGTAGTCCGTACCCGGCGCTGAACCTTAAGGTTGAGTCCGAATTTCCCGAAAGGAAAGCGACACCCAACGAACAGTTAGTGCAACAAATGCCACACCCCGATCTCGACCATGCCCTATCGAATGAGCTAGACGACGTTTCAGGTGTGTCGATCGAGCAACTTCGCCAGTGGCGTCCGCTCTTGACGTCGGTCGAGGAACAAATGTCGTACGTTCGTCGGATTGCCCAAAGTCGCTCGGATCTTGTTAGGTCTGAGCTAGCTGAAAGAGCTGCTGGCAAGTCAAGGAGTGACTTGGCCGACATCATCAGACGGTTGCCTGAGGTACTAGCCGAACGTGGCAGTAGCGCTGGCGAGGCCGGTGTGGCGGCCCCTGACATCGATGTTGATCCCGAGTATTCCGCCGATCTGGACGCCGTTGTCGCGCCGACTCGGCTGCTCGAGATCGGATCGTTCTCGAGGGGTGAACTTCGTGAGCTAGTGATGAAGCTCGAGGCCATCGAGGCTCGAATTTCGGTCCAGCGTCGTTTGGTGCAGAGCAGGGCAGACAGTGTCGAGGAAGAAATCGCTAAGCGCGAGGACATCGTCGTTTCGAACTAAGCCGATCGACCCGACCAACCCGGGGTAGTCAATCCCAGACGGTTGAGGTCGGGCAATTCCAGACGGTTAAGGTCGGGAATCAATCGTTTGCTTGGTACGTTGCACCTATCGTGCGTTCTGTAGCCATCTTGTCGTTTCATACTTCTCCGCTTATTCAGCCCGGATCCGGCGACGGCGGAGGCATGAATGTTTATGTGCGCGAGCTGGCCACAGCTCTCGCACACACCGGTATCCAATGCGATATCTACACTCGTCGAACCGACTCCACCACGCCAGATGAGGTCGTAGTTGAGCCCGGACTTCGGGTCAGGCAGATTCGAGCTGGGGCCAACGATCTCGAAAAAGAGGCGTTGCCTGCTGTGGTCGAACAGTTCACAGCTGGCGTGGCCAAGGCCCTACGTCAAGACCCAGTCGACGCCATTCACGCCAATTATTGGCTATCTGCCGATGCCGGACACCGCCTCAAGCACGCGCTTGAGGTACCTCTCACTGTTACCTTCCACACTCTTGGCGCGGTAAAGCGGGCCAGCGGCGATGACGAGCCCGACTATCGAATCGAAGCCGAGCGCCAGATAGTTGGTTGCAGCGACGTGCTGTTCGCGTCGTGTGAGGTCGAAGCCAATCAACTCATCGGCTACTACGACGCACCGCAGGAACGCGTGGCTCGGCTGTCACCAGGCGTCGACCACGCCCTGTTCTCGCCGGGGCAGCGGTACGCGGCTCGAAAAGCTCTCGATCTTGGCCATTCCGAGCGGCCTCTTGTTCTGTTTGTAGGTCGGCTTCAACCCCTGAAGGGTCTCGAACTGGCGCTCGATGCTGTGGCTATCAGCTCGGTTAACCCCGAACTGCTCGTCGTTGGCGGCCCTTCTGGAGTTGACGGAGAGACCTATGTCGACGAACTTGTTAAGCGGGCCGCCGACCTTGGCATAGCCGATCGTGTCACCTGGCACGCGCCGCAGCCGCATCACAAACTATCGACCTACTACCGCGCTGCCGATGTCTGTGTCGTGCCCAGCCGCTCAGAGTCGTTCGGGTTAGTTGCCCTCGAATCGTCGGCCTGTGGAACACCTGTGGTTGCGAGCGCTGTTGGCGGGCTTTCCACCATCATCGTCGATGGCATAAGTGGTCTGTTGGTTCCCAATCGATCCGTCGTGGGGTTCAGAGATGCCATCGACCAAGTTCTCGGCGACGAGATGGCCGCGCTCACGATGGGGGCGGCCGCGGCCGACCACGCGTCGAAGTTCACGTGGAGCGCTGCGGCCACGGCCTTCGTCGATGCCTTAGGCGCTCGATCCCGCGAACTTGTCGACTGTCGTTAGCCACGCCGCGCATCTAGGGTTCCCGGCATGTTTCGCTCGCCACCGACGGCCCAAGAATGGGCTGATGCCAAGGCAACAATCGACCAGTTTCTCGACGAGCGGCTGACCGATCCCGATGAAGCAGTGGTTGATGTCAGCCGAGATGCCGACATCGACGGCCGCTGGTATGTACGTATGGCCGGCGAAGCCCGTGACTTCACAACCGTCTGGCTCACTCTCGGGCAGAGGACACTCAGACACGAGACCTATGTGTTGCCACACCCAGAAGAAAATGGCGATGAGGTCAGGGAACGGTTGCTGCGGTACAACCATGACCTAGCCGGTGCTCGATTTTCAATCGGCGACGAGAATTCCCTCTTCTTGGTCGGTGAGGTGGCCCTACACCAGCTCGACGACATTGAGTTGGACCAACTTCTGGGTCGTGTGTACGCCACAATCGAGCGCTACTTCGAATCACTCGTAAAGCTGGCGTTCGCGTCGCATTTCTCCCGCACCGACCCTGCCGAGGCGATCGACAACGGCCGGACGTGACCTCCACTTCCCCGAGGCTGCCACTCCCGGCCGCTGCGCTGTTAAATATACTGAAACAACATGAAATAAGTCAATAGGGCATACTGTGGTTTCTTAACGAGTGGGAGTCGGCAGCCCAAACCGGCGGTACTGTCGCGGCCATGAGTGAACTCCAGATTGTTGGCGGCGGCCGTATGGGCGAGGCTTTCCTGGCCGGTCTTATCAACGCTGGACTCTCACCTGACGCGGTGGCTGTGGTCGAGACCGACAAAGCTCGACGAACCCAACTAACTGACGCTTACGGCGTAGCGACATCGGCAACCGTAACGACGGCACCCGATGCGATCGTGGCCGTCAAGCCTGCCCTGGTTGCTGAGGTTTGTACTTCCCTGGCAGCAGCAGGCGTCAGGCGGGTTGTTTCGGTGGCAGCCGGTGTCCGAATTGCAGCTCTTGAGGCTGCGCTCGGGCCCGACGTCGTTGTTGTACGCGCGATGCCAAATACGCCAGCATTGGTGGGCAGGGGAGCAGCAGCGCTTGCGGGTGGCACCCGGGCTGCTGAGGTCGATATCGAGTGGGCCCAATCGTTGCTGTCGTCTGTCGGAGTTGCTGTGGTGGTTAGCGAACCTGCTCTCGATGCAGTTACGGGTCTGTCGGGAAGTGGTCCTGCCTATGTGTTCATGTTTGCCGAGGCGTTAGTCGATGCTGGCGTTCTGAATGGGCTACCGCGCCCGCTAGCTGAGACTCTGGCGCTCAACACGATTGCCGGGGCAGGAGAGATGCTCCTCGGGCAACGCGAACCAGCTCAGCTACGTGCCGATGTCACCAGCCCAGGCGGGACGACAGCGGCTGGTCTTCAGGCCCTCGAAGCGGGCGGAATGCGCGCTGCGTTGCTAGACGCCGTTACCCGAGCAACCGAGCGGTCGCGCGAGCTCGGCTCCAACTGACATCCAGCACCGATATCGTTACCGCGCCATGGCCGGATACGACACCGTTACGTTGATGACCGACCGCGGCCAGATCGACGAGGCCGTTGGTGTGGTCCGGAGCATTCTGGCCGACATGGCGCCTTCGGCCAACGTCGTCGACCTCACCCACGGAATCGACCGTCACGATGTGAGGGCCGGTGCTCTGGCTCTGGCTCGAAGTGTGCCGTACATAGCGCCAGGGGTAGTCCTTGGTTCTGTCGATCCCGATGGCTCTTCACAACGGCGAAGTATTGCTGTCGAAGTTGGTGATGGAGTCGGGGTACTAGTTGGGCCAGACAACGGTCTTCTTGCCAGTGCTGTGGCCATAGTCGGTGGCGCGGGCCGAACCGTCGAGTTGACCGATGAGCGCTATCGCTTACCGTCAGCAGGTGCACTTTGGGAGTTGCGCGATGTGTTGGCACCAGCAGCCGCCCATCTCTGCGAAGGCGTGGACCTCGCCGAACTCGGCCCAGCCATCGACCCAGCTTCGTTGCTACCGTCGCTCGTCCCCATTCCACGCTTCGAAAACGAGCAGGTACTTGCCGAGGTTATGTGGGTCGATCACTTTGGGCGGGTCCAACTGAACCTCGAGGCCGAGATGATCGAACACCTTGGCAACACCATCGTCGCCACCATTGACAGCCAGCAACGGGTCGTCATGCGCCATCGATCGATCAACGACGTACCTGATGGCCAGGTGGGTCTTGTGACCGATTCGTTCGGCCTGATGGCTCTGGTGGCTCCGCGGCGTTCGGCCGCTGCCGAATTCGGCATCGACGTTGGTGCCGAGGTTGTTCTGTCCGAAGCTCGCTGAGAAAGGCAAAAATGCGACCATGGACCACAGTGGTGCTAGCTGCACTCATGGCGATCCTGATGATTGCAGCTGTTATCCAGTTTGTAGTGTTGCTCTAGCAATATTTGGCGAGTCGCTCCGAGCTTGTGAACTCGTGAAAGGCGGGTACCGTGAAGCGATGAGGCGGTCGATACCAGAGGCAACGGTTGCCAGGCTGCCGTTGTATCTCAGAGTTCTGACCGAACTCGATCCTGGTGTTGGCTTCGAGGCCACAGTGAGTTCTGAGCGGTTAGCCGAACTCGCTGGTGTTAACGCCGCCAAGGTGCGGAAGGATCTCTCATACTTAGGTTCATACGGCATTCGCGGTGTGGGCTATGACGTGGCCTTGCTGCGGTTTCAGATGAACCTTTCACTGGGTCTGACTGGCGAGCGGGCGGTGATCATTGCTGGCGCGGGTCGCCTTGGTCAGGCGTTGGCGAACTATGTCGGCTTTCGCGAACGGGGGTTTCGGGTGGTCGCCATGGTCGATGTCGACCCCACCAAGGTCGGTTCGAACCTGTCAGGAATCCCGGTATTGGCCCCAGACGAAGTCGACCAGTTGTTGGCCGACCACCACGGGTGCATCGTCGTGATTGCTACCCCAGAGGATGTTGCCCAAGGCGTGGTCGATCGATTTGTCGCGGCCGGAGCCCTGAATATTCTGAACTTCGCTCCTGGGGTATTCTCGGCCCCGCCTAAGGTGACTGTTCGTAACGTCGACCTTGGCCTCGAGTTACAAGTTCTTTCGTTCTACGCGGCACGCGAAGAAGGTTCCGTTGATTCTTAGCGACACAGTCGGGGTGACGTTTGCCTCAGTGTTGGCAATCTGGCTTCAGACCAGCGAGAATAGGAGTTCCCCTCCCTGTCGCTCAGAGGTCAGTGACCTGTGTCGATCGTAGTTATCGGACTGAACAACAAGTGCGCACCCCTCGACTTGCTTGAGCAGGTCTCAATTCGGGGTGCCGACATCGACAAAGCCCACGACGGTTTGCGCCAGTGCGACAACGTCGGCGAGGTTGTCGTGTTGTCCACTTGTCACCGCACCGAGGTGTACGCAGTCGCCGAACGATTCCACGGCGCATACGACGACATCCGCTCGTTCTTTGCCGATAGAGCTCAGACAAACCTCAACGATCTCGCCGACCGGCTCTACGTCTACTACGACGACGACGCTGTTCGGCATCTGTTTGGGCTGGCGTCAGGTATCGACTCTTCTGTCATCGGCGAAACCGAGATTCTTGGACAAGTCAAGAACGCCTGGGAGGTGGCCAGAGTTGCCGGTGCGGCCGGGCCAACGCTCAACATGTTGTTCCGACATGCCACCGTCGCAGGTAAGCGATCTCGCACCGAGACCGGAATCTCTCGCAACATCACTTCGGTGTCGCAGGCCGCGGTGGCCATGGCGAGTGAACGGCTCGGCACTCTGGCTGGCCGCGATGCCCTCGTTGTGGGTGCAGGAGGCATGGCCGCTGGCATGCTCGAGTCATTGGCTAGCGCCAAGCCCGCCAGCGTTGTTGTGGCCAATCGCACCGAGGAGCGAGCCATTGCCCTTGCCAAACGGGCCGAGGGTCGTGCAATTGGTCTGGCCGAACTTCCAGCGCAGCTTCGCACCGTCGACCTTCTGCTCACCGGTACCGGCGCTTCTTCGATGATCCTCGATCATGCTGATCTTGCCGGTGCGATTTCGGACCGAAACGGCCGACCGCTAGTGATCGTCGATGTAGCGGTACCTCGCGACGTCGATCCCCAATTGGGTCTTATAGACGGCGTAACACTGCTCGACATGGAAGATCTTTCCGAATTCGCTCAGCGGGGTCGTTCCGAACGGCTACGCGAAATTGCTGCTGTCGACGAGATTGTTCTCGACGAGGTGCGGAGGTTCAACGATGTGCGCTCAGCGCGCGAAGTCGCCCCGCTCATCACGGCGCTCCACTCCGAAGCCGAAGCTATCCGCCAAGCTGAACTCGATCGCACCAACCATCAATTGCGCGACCTGACCGCCACCCAAGCCGAAGCTGTCGATGCGCTGACAAAACGAATCGTCGCCAAGATGTTGTATCGGCCTACGGTGGCCATCAAGGACGAGGCCGGAAGCCCCAAGGGCGACCGTCTCGCCGACAGCGTCCGCGATTTGTTCGGGCTCTAGCCATGCGCATTCGCGCCGCCACTCGCGGCAGCGACCTGGCTCTCTGGCAGACGAGGCGCGTCGCGTCGATGTTGGCTACGTCGAGGCCAGACGTAGAGGTCGAGGTTGTCGTCATTAGCACCGAAGGCGACCGCGATAAGACATCTACAATCTCATCGCTGGCTGGCCGTGGGGTGTTCACCAAAGAGGTACAGACTGCGGTACTCGACGGCCGAGCCGACATAGCAGTACACAGCGCAAAGGATCTGACTTCGGCCACGCCAGACGGTCTGGTTCTTGGCGCGTTTCCAGAGCGCGCCTCGGTGGAGGACGGGTTGGTCGGGTCGACGATGGATGGGCTCAAAGATGGGGCCACGATTGCTACTGGGTCGGTACGCCGCCGAAGCCAGCTTGCCTATATCCGCCCTGACCTCAGATTCGTCGAGTTGCGCGGCAACATGAATACCCGATTGGCTAGGGCCAACAGCGCCGACATCGACGCCATTGTTGTTGCCGCGGCCGGACTTGTGCGTCTCGGTCTCGCCCACGAGATCGACGAGATTCTGTCGACCGACATCATGTTGCCACAGGTAGCCCAAGGTGCACTGGCTGTCGAATGCCGAAACGACGATCCACTCGTGCTTCAGGCCCTTGGCGACATCGATGATGCTGCTTTGCGCCCGCTAGTTGAGACCGAGCGGGCCTGGTTATACCAACTTGGAAGTGGTTGTGACTTGCCAGTCGGCGGGCTAGCTCGCTGGCAAGGATCGGATATCCAGCTCGAGGTAGTTCTGTTATCCGTCGATGGTGAAACCCGCCTTCATCATGTGGCTCGTGGCCCGACCGGAACCGACGTCGTTAGGCAGTGCACCGAAGAGATTCTCGAGCGGCGTGGCGGTCGAGAACTCCTAGATTCGTGAGCCGGCCCCTCGTTGGCCGCCGCATAGCGGTGACTCGGTCAGCTTCGACTTCGCACGAGCTGGTCGACCGTCTCGTAATGCTCGGTGCCGACGTTGTTGCTGCACCTGTGATCAAGTCTGTTGCGCCACTAGACAACGGATCGCGACTAGCGGCCACCCTTGCCGAGATGGACGCCACCGACTTTCTGGTGGTCACGTCGGCCAAGGGTGTAAAGGCCGTGGTGGCGACAGGCATCGATGTGAGCCACGTCAGAACCGCCGCGGTGGGCGGGGCCACGGCTCGCGCCCTTGTGGCTGCGGGGTTTCAAGCACCACTCGTCCCCAACCGTCAGCTAGCTACCGACCTGGCAGCCCTGCTTGGATCGGTCGCGCCAGGGTCGGCCAAGGCGGTGTTCGCGGCTGCCGCGAATGCCGGAACCGATCTAGAAGACGGCCTAAGGGCAACGGGCTGGACTGTGCAGCGCTGTGTTGGTTACCGAACGGTGGGAGTCTCGCCCCCAGAGTGTGTAATTACGGCAGCCTGTAGCGCCGATGCTGTGCTGTTTACGTCTGGGTCGACAGTGAGAGGGTGGCTCGACGCCGGCGGCGATCCCGAGCAACCGGCGATCAGCATTGGTCCGACCACCACAGCGGCTGCGGGTTTGCTGGGTCAGCGCATAGCCGCCGAGGCCGCTAACCACGACCTCAGGGGACTTTGCACGGCTCTCATTGAGTTTCTGGTGCCTGAGGCCTCGGCTCGCTCATAGGATCGTGCCGATGAGCAAGGCAACAAACACAGACACGAATGCCTCACTGTTCGAGGCTGCACAAAGCAGAATTCCCGGTGGGGTGAATTCGCCAGTTCGGGCGTTTGGCTCTGTCGGCGGGACGCCATACTTCGTCGAACGCGCCGAGGGCCCTTATCTGTGGGATGTCGAGGGCAATCGGTACATCGATCTCGTCCAGTCCTATGGCGCTGTGGTTCTCGGACACGCCTCGCCCGTTATCACCGAGGCGATCGTCACCGCGGCCCACCTCGGAACCTCCTACGGAGCGCCAACCAAGGGCGAGGTAGCGATCGCCGACGAGATCTGTTCACGGGTGCCTGGCGTCGAACGAGTCCGGCTAGTCAACTCCGGCACTGAGGCCACGATGAGCGCGATCCGGCTCGCGCGCGGCTTTACCGGCCGAGACCGGATTTTGAAGTTTGCCGGCAACTACCACGGTCACGCCGACATGCTGTTGGCCGCCGGCGGTAGCGGAATCGCTACGCTCGGGTTGTCGGGTTCCAACGGGGTACCCGCCTCGGCTGTCGCAGACACGATCGTGGCCCCGTACGGGGTAGTGCCAACCCTCGACGACGACGTCGCTTGCATCATTGTCGAGCCGGTGGCGGCCAACATGGGTCTTGTTGTTCCGTCTCAGGAGTTCTTGCAGGGGCTGCGCGACGAGTGCCACCGAACCGGGGCACTGCTTATTTTCGACGAAGTGATCACCGGGTTTCGGCTCAACCATGGTGGAGCCGTCGTTCACTTCGGTATCCAGCCAGACCTCGTGTGTTTCGGCAAGATCATTGGGGGCGGCTTGCCCATCGGAGCCTTCGGTGGATCGGACGAGATCATGTCGTTCCTGGCACCAGAGGGGCCGGTGTATCAAGCCGGAACACTTTCGGGAAACCCGCTCGCCACCGCCGCGGGCCTGGCTGCCCTGACTGCACTCGATGCCGATAGTTATGGTCGTCTCGAAGCAAAGACCAAACGCCTCGCCGATGGGCTCCAGCTTGTCCTGGACAACGCCGGATTCCCGGCTGTGGTGAGCCGAATCGGCACTCTCGTCGGGTTGTTCTGTGGCACCTCGGCGCCGACCAACTACGACGAGGCATGTTCTACCGATGAGGCCGCTTTCGCTCGTCTGTTTCATGCCATGCTCGACCGTGGTGTAGCCATGGCGCCAGGCGCTTACGAGATCATGTTCGTTGGCTTGTCGCACACCGACGAGATCATCGACGAAGTAATCGCCATCGCCAGAGAAGCAGCTGCTGTAGCTGTCGATGCTTCGTAATTGATGGGCTGAGCCACATTCGGTGGAGCTCACGTCCTCAAGTTGGCGTCCGCGAAGTCGAGGGACACGGCAGTGTCGGTCGTACTGGCGACCGAACCCGCCCAGGAGCCTGCGCCCGCGTCCTAACAACTCATCGCGCGCTCATCGCCTACGACAACTGACTCCTTTGGGTTCGCGCGGTCCGCGTGGGTATCGGCTACTTAGAGCGCGAGGGTGTCCACGATCAGGGGGCTACACAAATCCTGAGTCCCAAAGGACACCAGCGCATGAACCCGGACCTGGACATCCTCGCGACTCGATTCTGCGTGACGATCGATGACCTGTTGATCGAACACCTCCGAAGCCCGTTTCATCCGACACGCCAACACCCATCTACGGCCATGGTTTCCCCTACATTCACCAACGGCGCGGCTACAAGAAGCGACTGCGGCGCTGTGGCCAACTCACCTAACACGTGACCGGCCATCTCGCCGAGTCATGCCCGTCCTATGACGACGACGTGTGGATGGTGGGTTCCGCCCCTGTTGAATGCGGCCGCAGCCGCGAAACAGAGAAACGATCCCAACTAGATCCGGACCTGAGCAAGATCGATGGAACCTGGTCGCTGGCTTCGGTTATCGAGTCAGTAGTCTCGGCAAGCTCCGAAGTCAACCCTTCCTGATCACACCCGCGATCTGCCATCCTGGTCAGAGATCGGTCACAGAGAGACCCTCCCAGTGCCGACAAACAGACGGGTCAAGCCTCGAATAGGATCTAGTTCGATGATCGTGGCCTTTCTAGCAATCGACCCGCCGGAGGTTCAGATTCCGGCTGTAAGCGGACATCTTGAGAGGGCGGGCGATGAGACTATGGATTCTTTCCTTGGCGAGCTCGGAACGTTTCAGACTGTGGCCGCCGCGGTTGACACAATTGAGACTGATTACGTAGTCGTAACCGTGTTCGATCCTGCCCATCCTCTCTATGGAGGTATGTACTCTGCTGGTCGGAAGGCCTACTTCGATCTGCCCATATGGCCCGACGACTCGGCCGATTGAGCGATTGCGGAGCTGTCGCGAACTAGCGAAAGTGGGCGCGTATGAGCGATAGCGGAGCTGTCGCGAACTAGCGAAACAACTAGTGGTGTTCGGGTGGTTCTGGGGTGAGCCGTGCGATCTGGCTCACCAGGCGTTGTAGCCGGCCGCGACTCTCTGATTCGTCGGTTGCTACTGCCAGCTGAACGGCGCGGGCGAGGCTGGCGTCTGACCAGGCTGCGGCCCGTGTCACAACGTTGGTCACCCTTGGTTCTGTGAGGACACGACCAACCAGCCTGGCCACTCGCAGTTCATCACCGAGGTGGTCGTCGAGGGCCTGTTCGTATTGACGGATTGCTAGGCCGTCGTTGTTACGGATCGTGTTAACGACCGCCCCTGTCGCTAGTCGCGCCGTACTCAGTGCCGCGGCAACTCCTGCGCCGTTAAGCGGGCTTGTCATTGCCACCGCGTCGCCGATGGCTAACCAGTTGGGGCCGGTTCGAGGCCAAACACCGTCGCCGAGCGGGATGCGTCCGATGTCGGTTCCGATAGCGACGTTGATCGTTGTTTCGGTTGCGCCAGGCGCGTCGGCTCGCCAGCGGTGGAGAACGTCGGTGATCGATACTGAGTCTGAGTCTCGAAACGTGTTCAGGACACCGACTCCGACGTCGAGCCTTCCGTTCGCCACCGGGACCACCCAACCGAGGCCTGGTACGGGAAGGTCGAAGCGTTCGCGCAGATCGATGGCTAGGTCGAGCCACGCGTCTCGGCCTTGGGTTGGATGTGGGTCGTCGATAGTGGCAACTGCAACCAATGCTTGGGGTCTGGTGCGGCGCCTCGAGGTGCCTAGGGCTCTGCCGAAATGACTTAGTGCTCCATCGGCGACAATAAATGTTGCGCCCCATATTTCTTCGGACCCTACCGAGACACCAACCACGATTCCGTCGTCGAGAACGGGCCCGTCGACATTGGCAGACCACCGCCACGATGCCCCGGCGGCGGCGGCGGCGGCGGCGAGTTCGCGAAGAAGAAAGCCGCGCGCAATGGTGATGGCTTCGCCGGGGGTGTCGAAATTGAGCGGGACAACAGCACCGTGGGACAATACGCGGACTCCCGTTAGTTGCCGTCCCGGAGCGTCTGGGCCAAGGACCACGCCGAGACGGCTCAACTCCGAGACTGCGAAAGGAGTAAGTACCCACGAACCCGGAACCGGGGCTTCGCTGGAGCGCGCCTCGAGTACGACAACGTTTAGATCTTCGAGTGCTAGTTGCAACGCGATTGCGGCGCCGGCAACACCACCGCCAACGACGACGACATCGTAAGTGTCGCCGACCGGTTGAGACGGTTGGGTCATGAGCGCCGGGCGGTCTTACCCGTGCTCAGCTACCTTCGCCGCCGAGTTCCACCCATTCGTTATCGAGGGCCTCGATCTCTTCGGCAGTCAGCTCTTCGCCGGACAACTGCTCACGCATGTAACGCGCTACGGCAAACACATCGGCTTCTGTGAGGCTGGTACCGAACCCTGGCATGTTGGCTCGATCGCCGGCAAGGCGGGCGCCGCCCTCGCGGTTCGGATCGCCGATGACGTTGCCAATGCCCCACTCTTCGGTGCCGGCTGTGATCCAGGGAATCATGTCTCTGGCGTTGGTGAAAGACCTGAGCACTTCGCCCTCGGAGAGCTGGTAGCCAACCCCACCTCCTCCCGATGCGCCGTGGCAGGCCGCACAACCGCTGCTTGCATAGATGCCCGCACCAGTGCTGATGGCGGTGACGGCTACGACTTCGTTTTCGCCAAGAAGCTGAACGTAGACAATGGCCCAGACAGGCAACAGGAACAGAACCGGCAAGATCCACAGCGGAATTTTGTGGCGTGACTTCGCGGCGGCCACCCAAGGATCGTCGGGTTTTGGCGGCTCGACTGCAGCTGGTGCAGCTGCCGCTGTTGCCAGTGCCGCGACAGGAGCGGCGGATTTATCCGCAGCGGGTGTTGCCGCTGTTGGTCCTGCATCACTGCCGTCGCCACCACCCGTTAGGGCGCGCCGACGTTCGCTGGAACGTTCGAGTAGATAGTCGGGGACTTCGGTCACAAATACCTCCGCCGGGCCATATGCATGTAGCTATCGCTCCGCGGCCGATCACGATTGGGTGTTGTTCATTGTCGCGTACCCAACGGGTGAACGCGGACACATTGCCATTCTGCCAGCAGCGAAGGCTGGTTTTGAATACTTTGCGGGAATTCCCGCAAAATTTGGTGAGACGTTCTGCATAGGTGGTCTGGTGGCGTACGCTTCAAATCCGTTAAGTAGATGTCTCGCTGATTTCATTGATGGCCCGGCGACGGGTACATTGTGAGTCAATTCACAAGCACTTCGCAAGGAGGACGAATCAGGATGGTCGCCTTCATCGTGGCCCTGATCGTGAACGTCGCCATGGCACTTGGCATCGTCGCGTACGCCAACATCCGCCCGGCCGATCGCCTCACTACCTGGGGCGAAGCAATGGTGGGGTCTGCCTACGTGTTCATGTTGTTCATCGTGACCTTCGGAATATTGCCCGATCAGTTCATTGACTGGGTCGATGCCTTGGGTTGGGACACCGAACGTTTCTTTGTCGGACCAGGTGCAATGATCGAAGCTCAGGCTCAGGGCGGCTGGTTCCCGTTCTCGATCACCTACCAGGCCATTCGCGACATCATCGTGGTTATCCAGCACGTTGTGGCTCTTGCTCTGTTTCCCGTTATTGCTATCTATTGGCAAAAGCGTGGCGATCGAGCCGCAGCCAAAGAAACCGCTGCTGCAACCCCATCGGACTTCGGCCGCCCCTTGGTGCGTGAGGCCTGATGGGAGCAACCGACGCGAATCCTCCGTTACCGGAGTTCCGGACCGACTACCTGCTCCAGGCAGTCGACGCCGACTACCTGGCTGCGGCTGTTAAGCCCAAGCAGTTCATCAACATCGACCAGTCCGAGTGCATCATCTGTGAGGGCTGTGTCGACATCTGCCCTTGGAAGTGCATCTTCTTACTGTCGACCGACATAGTCGAACAAGCCAACGGCGCAGAGCTACCTGGTGCCGATCCAAACGATGCGTCCGTGTTCGTCATCGACGACGATGTATGCACCCGCTGTGCGCTTTGCGTCGATCGGTGTCCTACCGGGGTTATCACCCTGGGCAAGATCACTAACAATCCCCCCGCCGGCGGCGACGTCCACGGACGTACGAACAATCACGGCTACGCCTACGGCATGCGGTTCTGAGAGGTTCACCCTAGACATGGCAAAAACCATAGAAAAGCGGAAACCGAGTGTTCCCGAACGAGTTCAGGACGGCCTGAATAACGCGATCGACAAAACGCAGGGTTCGCAGGCCTGGGCTTCGATCTTTCGTCCGGGTTCGATCTTTCGCAAGGGCTACACCGATAGCCCCAGAAACCGCTCGTACGTAATCATGAACTCGGTGCTCTATCACCTGCACCCAGTGAAGGTGAAACGACACGCCGTAAAGGTCAGCTACACCCTGTGTCTCGGCGGGTTGAGCTTCTTCTTGTTCATCTTGCTCACGGTCACCGGCATCTTCTTGATGTTCTTCTACCGGCCAACGGCTGCTGCCGCATGGGCCGACATTGCTACGCTTCAGACATCAGTCGCGTTTGGCTTGTTGGTTCGCAACATGCACAGATGGGCCGCGCACCTGATGGTGCTTTCGGTCTTCCTGCACATGGCGCGAGTTTTCTACCACGGCGCGTACAAGGCCCCTCGTGAGTTCAACTGGGTAATTGGCATCATCTTGTTGAAGCTCACGTTGTTGTTGTCGTTTACTGGTTACCTGCTTCCCTGGGATCAGTTAGCGCTTTGGGCGGTAACTGTGGGCACCAACATGATGGGCTTCACGCCTGTGTTTGGAGACCAAGTCCGATTTGTGCTCCTTGGGGGCAACCAAATCGGCGCCGAAACCCTGCTTCGTTGGTACGTCCTGCACGTACTGTTGCTTCCGTTTGTCATCGTCATATTTATGGCCATTCACTTCTGGAGAGTCCGCAAAGATGGCGGCATCTCCGGTCCGCTCTAGGTCGAAGGGAAGAATCGGAACATGACCGAAATCCCAGAACATCTCCTCAAGCGCAGCCAGTCGGCTCGTAACAAGACAGCCGGTGGCGACAGCTCCGACGCGGCTGATGCCAGCGATGATGGCCAGGCCATTCCGCGCGCGCTGCTCGAAAAGAGCCAACAGGCTGGCGCTGGCGCGGTCGCTCCAGCAGGAGCCGGAGGTGGGGTCGCCACTCTTGCTCCCCCCTTGGCAGCCGGTCCAGGAGGTCACACCCAGCGTTTGCTCACTGTTGTTAAGTCGGGCTCCATTCAAGACGTCAAGTCGAAACCAGCCGACAAGGTTCACACGTGGCCGCATTTGTTGGCCGCCGAGTTCACTGCCGCTCTGTTCATCACGGCATTTGTTCTGTTGTTCAGTATTTTCGTGAACGCGCCGTTGCTCCCGCTGGCCGATTTCAATAACACACCGAACCCCTCAAAGGCCCCGTGGTACTTCCTTGGTCTGCAAGAACTGCTGACGATGTTCCACCCGATGCTTGCTGGGGTGACGCTTCCTGGTGTTGTGCTTGGCGTTCTCATCTTGGCGCCATACCTCGATCGTAATCCGAGCAAGAAACCAGAGGACCGCAAATTCGTCATCTCGCTGATGACTATCCATCTCATGTTCTGGGCCATCTTGACGCTCATTGGGTCGTTCTTCCGAGGCCCTGGATTTATCTTCACCTACCCGTGGGATACCGGTCTGACCGGCGTCTTCCACCTCTGACGAGAGCGAGTTTGATATGTCTGCTACCCAAGTTCTCTTAATCGTTGTTCCCGTCCTTGTGGTTCTGGCTGTAGTTGTCATCTACCTGACCACAAGGTCTAGTGATGCTGCGGGCCTCGGCCGGCTTTCGCGTGAAACCAAAGCTCGTGACGCGGCTGTTGGGCTGACGGCTTCGGACGATGTCGAAATTGTGACCGGCCGCGAAGTCGAGAAAGCCGCGGTTTTGGCCCGCATCGGCGGCGACATTGTTCCGGTGCAAGATGCCCCGGCACCGATCAAGCCGTGGACCCCGCCAGATCTCGAAGCCCTTGGTGTCACCAGGCGTCAGTTCCTCAATCGGGCCTCCATCGGGCTCATGGGTCTTGGCCTCGCAGGGTTCGGCGCCGCCTCGTTGGCGTTCCTTTGGCCACAGGCCGGCGGCGGTTTCGGGTCGAGTGTGAAGCTCGGCACCATTGACGACGTCAACAAGGTGCTGGCCAGTAGCCAGCCGGCGGTCAACTTCGCTTATTTCGCAGATGCTCAGACTTACCTCCAGCCATTCCCTGCTGAGGCTCTTGAGGCCGCCAAGGTGGTCTACGACGAACGCATTTGGGCTGGGCTCGAAGCTGGCTATGTCGCGTTGTGGCAAAAGTGTCCGCACCTTGGCTGCAAAGTGCCCGAATGTGGCACATCACAATGGTTCGAATGTCCGTGTCACGGTTCTCAGTACAACCGCGTTGGAGAAAAGAAGGGCGGCCCGACGCCGCGCGGGATGGATCGCTTCCCGATCACCATCGATGGCGAAGATCTAATTGTGGATACCGGTGCGGTCATCATTGGCCCCACTCCTGGTGTTAACACCACCAATCAAGGCAAAGAAGGCCCAAGTTGCACCACTGGTCCTCATGCTTAAACACGCTTGGTTTGGAGTCCCCGGTAGGGCCCCCACCGCTGGAGAGAATCTGTGATCATCGCTGTATCGACCGAACGCACCATCGGCATGGTGATTCTGGCCATCATCGTGGTGTTCTGGATCGGCTACGTCTTTGTAAACATCCGTCAGTCGAAGGCCGAACTAGGTGCCGAGGTTGAGTTAGCACCCAACCGGTCGCCTCTACCCGACGACGAACACTTCGAAGGCCCACGTCTCGAGAAGGTGCAGGCCTGGGGCGTTGTGTTTTTAGCCATAATTGGCGTGACTCTGCCTCTCTATTGGCTGCGCGAACCTGGTCGTCAAGATGGAGCGCAACGACTTCTCGATAACCAAGCGCTCAGTCGTGGCGAGGAGTCCTACGTCAACGGATTCCAATGCGCATCCTGTCATGGTGCCGATCTCAGCGGCGGTGCGGCTCCCACCGTCATTAGCCTTCCGCGCGGATCTTCTGGCGAGGTCGTAAATGTGCAAGTCAACTGGGCCGCGCCCGCGCTCGACGATGTATTTTATCGATTCGACACCGACGTCGAGACCGCTCTCGAATCCACTGAAGTCCGAGCCATTCTTAACTTTGGCCGGGCGCCCGTCATGCCCGCTTGGGGTCTACCCGGTGGTGGTCCGGCCAATGAGCAGCAAATTCAAGATCTGCTCGACTACATGTTCGACAACCAGGTTGGGCCAGACGAAGTCATAACAATTTGGCGCGACCGCTTCGAGGTCCAACGTGCCGATGCGGCTAACGATGGCAAGTCCGACGGCCAGGTGTTGTACGAGCTGAATTGCGCTCGCTGTCATACCCCACAGTTCAGCGCACGCGGATTCCAGGAACAACCCACAGGGGCCTCTGTCGAGATACTCGCTGGCCAAGATGGCGCCGGTGGATACGGTCGACCGCTTAGTAAGGCCTCGCTCCTCGAGCAGTTCCCCGACCCGGCTGACCAAATCGACTTCGTCAGCAGCGGCGCTAAACAAGACGTGCCCTACGGAACTCGTGGGCTCGGTACCTACGGGATGCCTGGGTTCGGAACTTTCCTCACCGACACCGAAATCGAAGCCATAGTTATGTACGTGCGCACGTTAAGTCCCGATCCGAACGTAACCAGTGTCGCCGGCGACGAGATCGAGCCTTTGGCCGCCGAGCCAGAGGTAGAGGAGTAGACGATGCTTAGCGCCATGCTCGCCATCCAATGGGATCCCGACATAACTGGCTACTTGGCTGTCGCTATCGGAGTAATAGTTCTTTGTGGTTCGGTCTATATGTTGCTTGCCACCAACGTTGGTACCCGACTTGGTTTCCTCATTGCCTTCTGCGGCCTAGCGGGTTGGATCTTCCTGATGGCCATTATTTGGTGGGTCTATGGCATCGGGCTCGTTGGCGAAAGCCCTTCTTGGCAGCCGCTTCAGGTCACAACCAGTTTGGCCTCATCGACCATTGACGAGGTACGCGAGCTTGATTCCATCGAAGTCAGTGCTGGTGCCCCCGCCGACTGGGTCATCGTGGCCGAGGCAGCCAGTGGCGACGTTTATGCTGCTGCCGACGCCGAGATTGTTTGCCCGCCCGGTGACGAGCGACTGCTAGAAGTTGTCAGCAACTGCCTATTTGGCAGCGCTCAAGCAATCGAGCATCATCGTGCCTTCGTGGCCGGAGGCGAACGTTTCCGACCGCTAGGTATTCCCGAGAACGTCGTCACCGACTTCTTCATCCCGTCGCGCGGTCGTCCTCACTATGCGGTGGTGCAGGTCCAAGAGTTTATCGAAGCCGCTCCAACCGATTTCAATTCTGATGAGCCCATCCCCGACCCTGTCGTCGATCCGAATGCCCCGATCTGGAGCGTTGTAATGGTGCGCGACCAAGGAAGCTTGCGTCTGCCGCCGTTCCTCATCACTCTTGGTTCTGGTTTGTTGTTCGCACTGACCGCTTATCAGTTGCATCGTCGCGATCTGGCCATCATGGAGATGCGCCAGAAGGCCGGTTAGGTAACAGATGGGTCAGTACTTACCTGTACTCGCTCTCGCTGTTCTTGGCGTCCTATTCGTGGCCGTGAGCATCTTTGCGTCTCGGCTGTTGGCACCATCACGCTCGACTCTCACCAAAGTCGCTCCATACGAGTGCGGAATAGTCGACACCGTCGCTCGGCCTGAGCGGTTTCCGGTCAAGTTCTACCTGGTGGCGATGTTGTTCATCATGTTCGACATCGAGATTGTGTTTCTGTATCCGTGGGCAGTGGCGAATCGTGAACTTGGTGCATTTGGTCTCATAGCGGTCCTTATCTTCGCCGGCATCTTTTTCGTCTCGTTTGTTTACGAGATGGCCCTCGGTGGTCTCAATTGGGGTCCAGGCACCAAGACAATGACGCCCGCAACATCACCCGAGCGCACCACTACGAGCACGATCCGTAAAGTCGGGCTCGAAGGTCGTGCCATCGCCGACGCTGACGAAGCCGCCTGATGGGTATTCGAAACACCATCGACGGAGTACTCGATGATGGCCTTGAAGGTCTCCAGCACAACTTCCTTACTGCACCGGTTGAAGAAGTTGTTAAGTGGGCCCGTCGTCGATCGTTGATGCCAGCGACGTTCGGACTTGCCTGTTGTGCCATCGAGATGATGGCCACCGGCACTGCCCACTACGACATGGCCAGGTTTGGCATGGAAACGTTCCGGGCTTCGCCGCGTCAAGCCGATCTGATGATCGTGGCCGGGCGGGTGAGCCAGAAGATGGCTCCCGTGTTGCGGACCGTTTACGACCAGATGATGGAGCCCAAGTGGGTCATCTCTATGGGCGTTTGCGCATCGAGCGGGGGCATGTTCAACAACTACGCCATCGTCCAGGGCGTCGATCAGGTTGTACCGGTCGATGTATATGCGCCGGGTTGCCCTCCGGGACCAGAAACCCTGTTGCACGCCATCCTTACGTTGCACGAACAAATCCGAACTGGCGAACTCACTCGACGCCGCGAAACAACCGGGGCCGGAGCCGGGGTACATCTCGACCCGACCGATGAGCCAAACGTGCGTCCAACACCGGTCATCATCACCGGTGGGGGTGGTCGGTGACCGAGCTTGCCGATTTCGGCGTAACTAGTAAGTCGCGTGGCCAAGACGTGGTTCACCTCGAAGTCGCCGGGTATCACGATGCGGTTAGGCACTTGTTCGACGACGGCTTCACCATGTGTGTCGATCTAACTGCGGTCGACTACTTAGGTCACCCCAACCGGGCCGTAGCAGAAGGAGTCGCGCCCGAGCGATTTGAGCTCGTTGTTGGTCTTTTGGATCTCGCGCAAAGGCGCCGGGTCAGATTGCGAGTGCAGGTCAGCGATGGCGTCGGGCTGCCGACCATTACCGATATTTATCCAGGCTCCGAAGCCATGGAGCGCGAAGTCTTCGATATGTTCGGATTCGAGTTCGACGGTCACCCTTACCTCAACCGAATCCTGTTGCCAGAAGAATGGGTCGGTCATCCCTTGCGCAAGGACTACGACTCCGGTCGTATCCCGGTGCAATTCAAAGACGCGCCACAGGGCCGATGAACGTGGCGATCACCAACAAAGTCGATACAGCGGCTCTACTCCAGCACCGCCGCGACCTTGTGGCTTCTGACGCTGTGCTGCGAATCTCCGAAGCCGATGCTGCCGCCCAAGCTAGTCCCGGCGACCCCGACGACGAACGTATGATCATCAACATGGGTCCGCAGCACCCGAGCACTCACGGCGTGTTGCGGATAACCATGGAACTCAAGGGCGAGGTCGTCACCCGTAGCCGGCCCGTTATTGGGTACCTCCATACGGGTATGGAGAAGACGGGCGAAGAACTCACGTTTCTTCAAGGTCCAACCAACGTCACGAGGATGGATTACGCGTCGCCGCTGTTCACCGAACTCGCATTTTCGCTTGCTACCGAGCAGCTTCTTGGTCTCGAGCTCCCAGAGCGCGCTACCTGGATCCGAATGCTCATGACCGAACTCAACCGCATGAGTTCGCATTTACTGTTTCTGGCTACCAACGGCATGGATTTGGGCGCAGTTGGCGTGATGATCTACGGCTGGAAGGAGCGCGAAGAAGTCCTGCGTTTCTTCGAGATGGTCACCGGTCTTCGGATGAACCACAACTACATCCGTCCTGGTGGAGTCGCCGCCGACCTTCCCGACGGCTGGGAAGACGCTCTCGCCAAGATTCTCAGGGACTTGCCGGCCAGACTCGATGAGTTCGACGTACTCATGACCGGCCAGCCCATCTGGCGCCAGCGCACCCAGGGGGTCGGCGTCCTCACCACCGCAGACGCCATCGCCTTAGGGGCCACGGGTCCGTTGCTTCGCTCCACCGGCGATGCCTGGGACTTACGCCGCGACGAGCCGTACTTGGCTTACCCTGAGGTCGACTTCGATGTCGTGGTAGGTACCTATGGCGACACATTCGATCGCTACGCCATTCGGCTCAACGAGATTCGCGAGTCGATGCGAATCGTCGAACAATGCCTCCAAAAGATGCCAATGGGCGATTATCGCGTCGACGACCGCAAAGTCACTCCGCCTCCCAGGGCGCGCATCGATGAGTCCATGGAGGCACTAATTCACCATTTCAAGCTTTTCACTGAGGGCTTCAGTGTTCCTGAGGGCGAGGTTTACGCCGCCGTCGAATCCCCTCGCGGCGAGCTTGGCTGTTATCTGGTAAGCGATGGTTCGCCAAAGCCGTTACGCATGCACATTCGTGGCCCAAGCTTCGTCAACCTTCAGACCCTTCCACACCTTCTGCAAGGCGGACTTGTCGCCGATGCCGTTGCCATCATCTCTTCGGTCGATCCCATCATGGGCGAAGTCGATCGATAGCCAACCGATCTGTAACTGCCAGAGAGAACGATGAGTTTCTTCACCTCACAAAACCAACGCTTAGCAACCGAGATCGTTGGCCGTTACCCCAAGGCCCGTTCGGCCATGATCCCGCTGCTGCATCTGGCCCAAGAACAGCACGGCTGGATAACCGACGCCGCCATGATCGAGGTCGGTCGAATCGTCGATGCCACTCCAGCCGAGGTGAAGGGGACGGCCACTTTCTACGAAATGTTCAAGTTCAAGCCGGTGGGTAAGTACCTCATCAATATCTGCGGCACGATGTCGTGTCAGCTTCTAGGCGCCGACCGCCTCATGCACCACGCCGAATCCAAGCTTGGTGTGGTTGCTGGAGGCACAACCGAAGATGGCCTGTTCACGCTCGAACATGCAGAGTGCCAGGCCGCGTGCACCGAGGCGCCTACGTTGCAGGTCAACTATCGGCATCAGTATCGCGTGACGACCGAATCTTTCGATCAGCTCCTCGATGACCTTGCTGCTGGCACCCTCGATAGCGAGATTCCGCCTCACGGCACGTTGGGGCGGGTTAGGCAGGTAATTCCCGCCGACAGGTCTGTTGGTGCAGTTCCGCCAGCCGAGGTCGATGGGCCCCCGGCTTGGCTAGCTGTCGAAGGCGCATCATGACCGACACCGGTACTCCTATCGACTGGGCTCCTGGATTCATTGCCAACACGACTCCAAAGGTTGTCAGCGGCCGGTTCGAATTCGTTGACAGCTTCACCATCGAACGTGCGATGGCCACCGGTGCCTACAACGGGTTGAAGGCTGCGCTAGCGAAGACCCCAGCCGAAGTTCACGATGAAGTCCGCGGTGCAACAGTCTTGGGTCGTGGTGGCGCTGGGTTCCCGGCCGGCGTCAAGTGGGGGTTCATGCCTCCAGACAAGTGGCCCCGTTACCTCGTTGTTAATGGCGACGAGAGCGAGCCCGGTACGTACAAGGACCGGCTTCTAATGGAGCGTGATCCGCATCAGCTCATCGAGGGCTGCCTTATCGCGTGTTACGCCACTGGCCTTTCGCAGTGTTTCCTGTACGTACGCGGCGAAATGCCGCTGGCGCACGAACGTATTGCCGTTGCCTTAAACGACGCGTACGAGGCCGGTCTTGTTGGTAAGAACATCCTCAGATCCAACTTCAGCGTCGACATTGTCCTTCATTGGGGTGCCGGGGCTTATGTGGTAGGCGAGGAAACAGCGCTGATCGAGAGCCTTGAGGGCAACCGAGGCATGCCAAGGCTCAAACCGCCATTCTTTCCCGCCGCTGTAGGTCTGTACGGACAACCGACCATTGTCAATAACATCGAAACTCTGGCCAATCTGCCTTGGATTCTCAACAACGGAGCCCAGGCCTACGCCGAGATTGGGACGGAGTCGTCCCCAGGTACTCGGCTGGTAGCGGTGTCTGGCCATGTGAAGCGTCCTGGCGTATACGAAATCGTCAACGGGTTGACGACGTTCCGTGACCTCATCTACGGCGACCAATACTGCAAAGGCATTCGCGACGACAACCAACTGAAGGCGTTTGTTCCGGGTGGTGGTTCTGCTCCATGGTTCACGCCAGAACAACTCGACGTTCCCTTCGAGGGGCGCGAGGCTAGCGCTGCGGGCTCGATGCTTGGCTCCGGTGCGGTGATAGTCATGGACGAAACCACCGACATCCCCACTGCGGCGTTGTCGCTCACTAAGTTCTACGCCCACGAGTCGTGCGGTAAATGTGTGCCTTGTCGAGAGGGCGGAACCTGGCTCGAGAAAATCCTCACCCGCGTCGTGAAGGGCCAAGGCTCGCCCAGAGATCTCGAACTCCTACTCGAGGTCGGTGCCACAATTTGTCCTGGCGACTTTCCTCACGCATCCAGTAGCAGGCTGGGTCTCGAGGCTAAGCCGTTCCCCTACAAGATGACCACGATCTGTTTTGTGGGTCCTTCGGCCTTTGCGCCGATCCATTCGGCTCTTACGTTGTTTCCAGAAGAGTTCGAAGCCAAACTGACCCGTCGAGACAGCATCCCGCTAATGAGCATGCCCGTTGTTGATGAGACAGATGCCGATGAGCCCGTTGCGGACAAGACAGTGGTCGAGTCATGACTGATATTGCAGCCGCCCACGAAGCCGCCGAGACCGGGGTGAACATCACCATCAACGGCGTTCGCGTTGTTGGGGCCAAGGGCGAGTTGGTCATCGACGTGGCCGAACGCAACGGCGTCTTCATTCCCCGTTTCTGTTACCACCCGCGTATGGAGCCCGTCGGGATGTGCCGGCAATGTCTCGTCGAGGTCGACACTGGTCGTGGGCCAGGGCTCCAGCCTTCGTGCATGCTCACTATTTCCGACGACATGACGGTCGACACAGAGTCCGAAACAACCAAGCGGGCCCAGGAGGGCATGCTCGAGCTTCTGTTGGTGAACCACCCGCTCGATTGTCCGGTTTGCGACAAGGGCGGCGAGTGTCCCCTCCAAGACCAGACCCTGGCTTTTGGGCCTGGCGAAAGTCGATTTGTCGAAGAGAAACGGCACTACGAGAAGCCGATCCCGATAAGCGACCTGGTCTACCTCGATCGCGAACGTTGCATCTTGTGCGACCGCTGCACCCGCTTCGCCAAAGACATCGCCGGCGACCCGCTCATTCACTTCATGCATCGGGGCAACGAGACCCAAGTCCTTACCTTCCCCGACGACCCTTTCAACTCCTACTTTTCGGGAAACACGGTCCAGATATGCCCCGTTGGTGCCCTCACCGCCCGGCCATACCGGTTCCGAGCTCGACCGTGGGATCTCGCCGAAGTTGAGTCGACATGCACGACTTGTTCAGTCGGGTGTCGCGTCGCAGTTCAGTCATCTCGCAACGAACTTCTGCGCTATGAGGGTGTCGACATCGAGTCGGTCAACCACGGATGGCTTTGCGATAAGGGCCGCTTCGGTTTCGAGTCTGTCAACTCCGACGAGCGACTAACTGGCCCCTATGTTCGCGACACCAACAACTCCGATCAGCTGATCGGCACTAGTTGGGACGCAGCCCTCGAAGCCGCAGCCGCAGCCATCAGCGCGGGCCGAGGCCGCGGTGGAGTCGGCGTGATTGGTGGAGCGAGGCTTAACAACGAGAGTGCCTACGCATGGTCGAAGCTGGCCAGGACCATTATCGAAACCGACAACGTCGACGCTCAGCTAGCCGATGGACTGTCGGCCCAGATGGTCTTATCGCTTCCCAGGGCCACCATCGCCGAAGCCACTACTGCCGACAACGTTGTTGTAATCGGCACCGATCTCAAGGAAGAACTTCCGGTCCTGTTTCTGCGGCTTAAGGGCGCGGCGCAGTCAGGCCGCATCAAGCTCACAGAGCTAACGCTTCTGGCCACAGGGCTGTCTAAGCACGCCAGCGCCTCGCATCGATACGTTCCGGGCGAACTAGCCCACGCGGTTGGGGAGCTCCTAGCCGCGAACCCGCAGCTGGCCTCGGGGTCCACAGTTGTGGTCATCGGGCGTCCTTCGGCGGCCGATTTCCCCGACGAGGTCGAGGCCGCCGTCGGCGTGTTGACAGCCGGACTCCCGCTGGCAAAGTTCCTGCCAGCGTTGCGCCGCGGAAACGTGATGGGTGCGCTCGACATGGGTTTGTCACCGGGGGTTCTACCAGGGCGAGTCAGTCTCGAAGAAGGCCGCGATTGGTTTGGCTCCGTCTGGTCGACTCTTCCCGCCGAAGTCGGCCTCGACACTGCCGGCATGCTCGAAGCGGCCGCTGCTGGCCGTCTCGACACTCTGGTGTTGCTCGGTGCCGATCCTCTGGCCGATGTTCCCGACCGCGATCTGGTCGAGCGAGCTTTCGCTGGCGTTGGCTCGATTGTGGCAATCGACAACTTCGTAACCGAATCGGTAAAGCGTGCCGATGTGGTGCTTGCGTCTACGGCGTTTGCCGAAGTTGGCGGAACCACGACCAACTTCGAAGGCCGTGTTAGCCGTTTAGGACAAATGATCACCCCGCCAGGCACCGCTCGAGCCGACTGGATGATCGCGGTCGAGTTGGCTTGGCGTCTTGGTGGCGATCTCGAGCTTGAGTCTTTGGCCCAGATCTGGTCCGAGATCGAGGCCGTTGCGCCGTCCCATGCCGGCTGCACCCTTGAAGTAGTTGAATCCGAGGGGGCCATCGAGGGCGTTGTTGTCCCGATGGCACCCTCGGCCGATCTTCCTGGCGCCTCCTCTGCTCCCGGGTCGATTGGTTGGTCGGCGCCAGCTTTGACCGAACCTCCATCTATCGATGGTTACTCGCTGCGATTGGTGGCTCGACGAAAGCTCTACGATGCCGCCACCAACACCCAGATGGCGCCAAGCTTGGCCAACTTGGCAGAAGAAGCTCGACTGGTCGTGCACCCTGGCGAACTACGCCGGCTTGGTGTCGAGAGCGGAAGTCGAGTTAACGTGACGTCGTCACGCACAACAGTTGTGCTTTCGCTGGTAGGCGACGACGCCATGCCTAAGGGTTTGGCGGTAATGGGGATTCGCCAGCCTGGGCTCGGAGCCAGTGAACTTATCGACCTTCGGGCGGCTATCACCGAGCTCAGGATCGAGAGTCGATGAAACACGAACGATCTGAGGTGTTCTCACGTGTCTGGTGATCCTCTTCTTCGTGGCACCATCGACTGGGGCGACGTCCTCGTTGTTTTGTTCAAGGTCGGGCTCGCGTTCGGATTTCTGCTGGTTGCCACCATGTTTATGGTGTGGTTTGAGCGCAAGCTCATCTCCGACATGCAGAACCGCATCGGCCCAAACGTGGCCGGACCCTGGGGCATTCTTCAAACCCTGGCCGATGGCCTGAAGTTCTTCTTCAAAGAAGACCTCCGACCACGTGAAGCCGACTCACTGGTGTTTCGTCTGGCCCCGTACCTATCTGTCGTGACGGCGTTCGTCGCTTTCGCCATCGTGCCAGTTGGTGGTGTATTCAAGGACGGCGACCCGACGTCAGGGACTGTCACATTGTTCGGCAAGGAGACCTATCTTCAGGTCGCCGACCCGCCGATGGGCATCTTGTTGCTGCTGGCCGCGTCATCGATCGCTGTGTATGGAATCATGCTCGCCGGTTGGTCGTCTGGTTCGAAGTATCCACTCCTGGGCGCGGTTAGGGCTTCGGCTCAAGCCATCAGCTACGAGGCCGCTCTGGGTATGGCCGTTGTGGCCGTCGTGATTGCGGCAGGCTCTTTGTCACCCCACGACATCGTGGCCGCCCAATCAGGCAGCTACCGTTCTTGGTACTGGTTCGCGACCGGCTTGATCCCGTTTGTTGTGTTCTTCATAGCGGCCACCGCCGAGCTCAACCGACCACCGTTCGATCTTGTCGAGGCCGAACAAGAACTCGTCGGTGGTTTCCACACCGAGTACAGCTCCATCCGTTTCGCCATGTTCTTCCTGGCCGAGTTCATGAACGTCATCACGATGTCGGCCATCATGGTCACCCTCTTCTTCGGTGGCCCCGCCGGGCCTATCTTCTTTGGCCTCGACTGGTTATTCCCGAGCCTATGGTTCTTCGGCAAGGTGTTGGTGTTCCTGTTCGTGTTCGTTTGGTTCCGGGCGACACTGCCTCGACTTCGGTATGACCAGCTCATGGATCTGGGCTGGAAGGTGCTCATACCGGTCATGTTGGGCTGGCTGCTTGTTTACAGTGCGATTGTGCTCTGGCGCGATGACAAGATCGACCCGATCCCCACCATCATTGTTGGCTCAATTATTGCGGTCATTTGCACGGCACTGTTGACCGCCGCTTTTGCCGCTGGCGACCGTGCCTTCGAGCGCGAGAATGAGCCAAGCAACCGGGGAGGGAGCTAACAATGGGCTACCTAGCCGGATTCAAGGTCACGTTCAATCGCCTCTTCGAAGAGCGTGTCACGACTGAGTATCCACAAGAGAAGAGACCAAAACCCGAACGTTTCCATGGCCGCCATGTCTTGAATCGCTACGAAGACGGTATGGAGAAGTGCATTGGCTGCGAGTTGTGCGCTGGCGTGTGTCCGGCCCATTGCATCTATGTTCGTGGCGCCGATAACCCGATCGATGACCCGGTGTCGCCTGGCGAACGTTTTGGGTATGTCTATGAGATCAACTACCTGCGCTGTATTCATTGCGACCTGTGTGTCGAGGCTTGCCCCACAGAAGCCATAACCGAAACGAAGATGTTCGAGTTCTCGTTCGCCAACCGCCAAGATGCGATTTACACCAAAGACGAACTTGTGGTCGATGACGAAGGCAAGCCCCAACGTCAACCGTGGGAGTTGTGGCACGAGGGCGACGATGCACTGACCTCTGGTTGGATGCGAGCAACTGCGCCTTCTGGTAGTGCTGCCCATGTTGGCCAGGTCGGTTGGAGCGCCGAGCTCGGCTACGGTGTCCGCTCACCCGAATTGGGCCAGACGGCACCGTCTGACGACGATCCAGATGGAGGGCAGAGCTAGTGGTCGACATCATCGTTTTCGTAATCTGCGCTGTCATCTGCCTCACTGGAGCCGTCGGCGTAATAGCGGCCCGTAATCCAGTGCACTCGGCGCTCATGTTGGTCATGACCTTGTTTGGTATCGCGGTGTTGTTCATCGCCCAAGAGGCGCACTTCTTGGCCGCAGTTCAGGTCATCGTGTACGCCGGCGCCATTGTGGTGCTGTTTCTTTTCGTCATCATGTTGCTCGGCGTCGACGTCGCCACCGATCTGGAGCTTGGCAGACTGCGCGGCCAGAAGACCGCTGCGGCTGGTTTCGCGGTAGTGGCCCTAGCCGTTGTTGGCTACCTCATTGTTAACGTCGACACCACCAGGACCGGCATTCAGTCACAGGGTGGTGTCATCGACAACGTCACGCCAAACGTCGATCTGTTGGCCGAGTCTCTGTTCGATCAGTACGTTTATGCTTTCGAATTGACCTCGGTTTTGCTCGTGGTGGCCGTGATTGGGGCCGTCGTTCTTTCGAGACGCCAACCGCCACTCGACACCGAACCATCGGAGGCATCCAACTGATGGAAGTCTCCGCCAACTGGTATCTCCTACTGGGTGCTCTGCTCTTTATCATCGGTGGTGTTGGGCTGCTATTGCGCCGAAACCCGCTTGTGATGTTGATGTGTGTCGAGTTAATGCTCAACGGCATCAACTTGACGTTCGTTACCTTCTCGCGCAGCCTGGGTGATATCGCTGGTCAGACGGTGGTCTTCTTCGTACTTGTGGTGGCGGCTGCCGAAGTTGTAGTTGGTCTCGGATTAGTGGTCGCCATTGTGAGACGTCAACCAGGTGTTACCGCCGACGATCTGAACGCGTTGAAGGGGTAAGGCATGCTCGCTCTTGTCTGGTTGATACCCGCTCTGCCGCTCGCCGGTTTTGTTTTCTTGCTTGTGGCCGGCCGAAGAATTGGCGAGCCGAACGCGGGGTGGATCGCAACTGCGGTCTCTGGTTCGTCCTTTGTTGCCACCCTGGTCGTGTTCGCTGGGCTCCTCAAACGTGACGGCGACAACCGAATCTTCGAACAGGTGCTGTTCGACTGGCTACCCGTCGGAAGTCTCGAAGTAGAAGCCGGTTTTCTGGTCGATCCGTTGTCGATCACCATGGCGCTGTTCATCACAGGCGTTGGCAGCCTCATTCACCTGTATTCGATTGGTTACATGCATGGCGACGAGAACTACTCGAAGTTCTTCGTGTACCTCAACCTGTTCTTGTTTTCGATGCTCATGCTGGTGCTTGGCAACAACTTGGTCATCACCTTCCTTGGGTGGGAAGGCGTTGGGGCCTGTTCATATTTCCTCATTTCTTTCTGGCATACCCGCGAAAGTGCGGCCACGGCCGGAAAGAAGGCCTTCGTAACCAACCGAGTTGGCGACTGGGGGTTCATGCTGGCCACGTTCTTGTTGTGGACCTCAATCGGCACCATCACCTACGTCGACATCGGGCCGGCGGCAGGGTCCCTTACCAACACAACGGCGACCGCGATAGCGCTTCTGTTCCTTGTTGCCGCTGCTGGTAAGTCGGCTCAGCTTCCGTTGTACGTCTGGCTTCCAGATGCCATGGAGGGCCCGACGCCGGTATCGGCGATGGTTCACGCAGCCACGATGGTCACTTCTGGTGTTTACCTTCTGGTTCGCATGAACCCGGTACTCACCGATAACGCCCTAACCGTTATTGCCGTTGTTGGTGCCGCTACGGCACTGTTCGCGGCCTTAGCCGCCGTGGCCCAGCACGACATCAAGAAGGTATTGGCGTACTCCACAGTGTCCCAGCTTGGTTTCATGTTCTTGGCCATTGGGTCTGGCGCCTACGTCGCAGCCATCTTCCACGTCATAACTCATGCCTTCTTCAAAGCGTTGTTGTTCCTTGGTTCTGGCTCGGTCATTCACGGGATGCAGGACGAACAAGACATGCGAAAGATGGGTGCCCTTCGCAGGGTCATGCCCCTTACCGCAGGAACGTTCATCGTTGGTTGGTTAGCTATTGCGGGAGTGCCGCCGTTCGCTGGTTTCTGGTCCAAGGACGAGATTCTGCTGGCGGCCTGGGAGGTCGACGGCATCGGCAAGGGCTTGTGGGCCGTTGGTCTTGTTACTGCGTTGCTGACGGCCTATTACATGAGCCGTCAAGTGTTCCTTGTGTTCTTCGGCGAAGCCCGCTGGAACGACAACCGCCCGCAAGGCCAACCCGAGGTTGTTCCCCACGAGTCATCTTGGACCATGGTCCTGCCTCTCGGCGTGTTGGCAGTCGCGGCCATGGTCGGTGGTGCTCTCAACTTGCCATTGTTCAAGGAGTGGCTTGTCCTCGAGCACTTCCTCGAGCCTGTCTTTGAGTACGGGCGCCTTCACCAATTCGAATCAACGACTGCTACCAAGGTCACCTTGGCCGCGGTAGCAGTTATCGTCGGCCTCGTCGGAATGGCTATTGCCGCTGCTGCTTGGCTTCAGAAGCGAATCCCCACCGACAGACTCGAGCCGAAGTTCCTCGAGAACGCAATGTACGTCGACGCCACATACGCCAAGATCGTCGGCGGCCCAGGCCAGAAAACGTTCGATGCCATAGCTGCCGGCGATCAGAAACTGGTCGATGGTGCGGTTAATGGCGCTGGGCGCCTGGTGCAGAAGATTGGTTTGCTGATTCAGCCAGGACAGAGCGGAATGCTTCGCCAATATGCCGTCGGCGTTGCTCTTGGCGCCCTTGCCATCGTAGTGTGGCTCCTGTCGGTGGCAGCGTGATGAGTCTTCTCGCCATAGAGGGCGCAGCTACCTTCCCTATTCTCAACACCCTCATTGCTCTGCCTCTTTTCGGTGCGGCACTGGTGGCGGTCTTGCCGAAGAACTCGCCAGGGCTTCATCGCCAGGTTGGTGTTCTGGCGTCCGGTAGCGCCGGTGGCCTGGCTATCTATCTAGCCACTCAGTTCGAGACAGGCGTCGGCGGTTTCCAGTTCGAGACCGTTCAGTCATGGATTCCGGCCCTTGGTATCTCGTGGCATGTGGGTGTCGACGGTATTTCATTGTGGCTCGTTGTGTTGACGGGCGTGATCTTCCCTGTCGTGTTGGCCGGCATTGATCCCCACGGCGACGAGAAGTCCTACACCGCCTGGATGTTGCTTTTGCAAGCGGCCGCCTTTGGCGCCTTTGTTGCTCTCGACCTATTTTTGTTCTTCGTTTTCTTCGAGATCGTTCTGGTCCCGATGTACATGCTCATCTCGGGCTGGGGATACGCCGACCGCAAGTATGCGGCTACCAAGTTCTTCCTCTACACCATGTTTGGCTCTGCGTTCATGCTCGTGGCCATGTTGGTGTTGGTGTCGTTGTCGGCATCCGATGGCGGGCTTAGCTTCAACCTCATCGAGCTAGCCGAGCGTCAGTCGTTATCTCAGAACACCGCCCGGTGGCTGTTCTTAGCCTTTGTGCTGGCCTTCGCAATCAAGGTGCCAATAGCTCCTATCCATACCTGGCTGCCCGATGCTCACACCCAAGCTCCGACCGGCGGTTCGGTCATCCTGGCCGCAGTTATGCTCAAACTTGGCACCTATGGGTTGCTGCGGTTCGGGCTGTATCTGTTCCCAGAGCCTTCAGTATATTTCGCGCCGCTTTTGGTAACGCTCGGTGTCATCGGCATCATTTACGGCGCCATCGTGGCCACGGTACAAGGCGACCTAAAGCGGCTGGTTGCGTACTCGTCAGTTGCCCATATGGGGTTCATCGTGCTTGGCACGTTTGCCCTCACTACCCAGGCCATCACCGGCAGTATTCTTCAGATGGTCAATCACGGTGTGTCCACTGGTGCGCTGTTCATCTTGGTCGGAATGATTTACGACCGTCGCAAGACCCGTCTGATCTCTGAGCTATCGGGCCTTCAGAAGGCTGCACCTGTAATGGCGGCGGTGTTTACAGTCTCGATGTTGTCCTCTATCGGGCTGCCAGGTCTCAACGGGTTTGTGGGCGAATTCCTCATCCTCATTGGTTCGTTCGAAACTCGGCGTTGGTGGACAGTTGTGGCCGCATTTGGGGTGATCCTGGCTGCCATCTACCTCCTTTGGGCTTATCAGCGGGTGTTCCACGGTGAGCCAACCGAAGCCGACCTTGCGACGCCAGACATGAAGAGCTCGGAGTTCTTGGTGCTCGCACCGTTCTTGGTGGCCATGGTGTTCATCGGGGTGTACCCCAAGCCATTCCTCGAACGCATCGAACCAAGCGTGGACAGCCTCATCGAACACGTCGAACAATACTCAGACTACGAACGCCCAGAAGATGTGGTAGTAATCCCCGCCGATCACCTAGGCGACGCCGAAGGAGCTGAGGGCGAATGATTCTTGCTCAGCTCTCTAACTTTCAGGGCCCGTCGATCGATTGGCTGCCGCTAACCCCTCAGATTATTCTGGTGGTGGCGGCGTTGGTAATTTTGTTGGTCACATCGCTTTCTCCAACCAAGGTGCCCGACTCGTTCTCGACTGCTGTGACGGTTGGTTCCGGTGTCGCTGCTGGGGTCATCGCGTGGTTTGTCTGGAACGACATACGCGACGAGGGGCCTTCATCTACGGTCGCCGGGGCCGTTGGCGTCGACGGATTCTCGATCTTCTTTACAATCCTGACCCTTAGCGCTCTCGTCGCTACCTCATTGGTCGGTCATTCCTACATCAAACGCGAACACATGGCCGCACCGGAGTTCAGCGCTCTACTACTGCTGACAGCGGTTGGCGCCATAGTGATGGCTTCTGCCAACGACCTCATTGTCTTGTTCATTGGCCTCGAGGCTTTGTCTATTGGGCTTTACGTGATGGCGGCAATGCAGTTCCGACGGCGCGAAGCCCAAGAAGCGGCCATGAAGTACTTCGTGCTCGGAGCGTTCTCGAGTGCGTTCTTCTTGTACGGCATCGCCCTCGTTTATGGCGCGACGGGTTCCACAAACCTCGTCGATATTGCGGCCTACTTCAACACCATCGGATCGCGCATAAACAACCTCGAGTTGTTTTACGTCGGCATGGCTCTGATGTTGGTTGGTTTGGCCTTCAAAGTCGCGGCGGCACCATTCCACTTTTGGGCTCCCGATGTGTACCAAGGGTCACCTTCGCCGGTGTCGGGTTACATGGCGTCGGCGGCTAAGGCTGCTGGTTTCGCGGCCATGCTCCGAATTTTCTTCGTGGCGTTCAACCGCACTTCGGCCGACTGGACACCGATCGTTGCCGTCCTGAGCGCGATTACCCTAATCGTGGGCGCGGTGATGGCCATTACTCAAAACGATGTCAAACGAATGCTTGCGTTTTCGTCGGTTGGCCATGCCGGGTACGTTCTGGTCGCGGTTCAAGCCGCCACCAGCGACGGCACGAGTGCGGCCCTGTTCTACTTGTTCACCTACACATTCATGGTGATCGGAAGTTTCGCAGTTGTCAGTTTGATTGGCTGGAACGATGGCCACGATGTCAGTCGTTATGAAGGTTTGGCTCGTCGTCGGCCCCTTATTGCTGTGGCGTTCACTGTCTTTTTGCTTGGTCAGGCCGGTGTGCCATTCACCTCGGGATTTGTCGCCAAGTTCCTGGTCATTCGTTCTGCGGTCGACGACGAGATTTATTGGCTGGCCGTATTAGCCATGGTGGTTTCGGTGATCACGGCGTTCATGTACCTGCGGATCATCTCGAGCATGTGGGACCGCGAGGTCGACGTCTCCGATGCGCCACGGCTTTCGGTGCCGCTCACAACTGGTTTTGTTGTTGTTGTTTCTGCCATCATCACCGTTGTGTACGGGGTCATCCCACAGAGCCTTATCGAGTTCGCGCGTGATGCTGTTCCGGTGTTGGTGGCGGGTGGATGATGAATCGTTAGCCAAGAGTGACACGCCCCCTCTCAGGGGCGAGTACCGTTATGGAGCGGGCGTCCCGACAGAGGCCGTTAGAGGATTCGCCCGCTCGTGAAATCAATCACTAGCCTCTCTCGTCGTGTCAGAACTCGTTCGTAGCTACCTGACGGTTGGCATCTTCGCCGCCGCCGCCGTTGGCCTAGTTGGGCTGCTACTAGGCATCTCCCGACTCTTGCGCCCGCAGCGGCCTTCAGTGTCGAAACAGATGGCCTATGAATCTGGTGTCGACCCCGAAGGCGGCGACTGGGCCCAGAGCCAGATTCGCTACTATGTGTTCGCGGTTCTGTTCGTCATCTTCGATGTCGAAGCCGTGTTTATCTTTCCGTGGGCGGTCCGCCTCGAGGTTTATGGGTTGTTTGGCCTAATCGAGATGTTCATCTTCATTGCCATCTTGGCCCTAGGCCTTGGTTACGCGTGGCGCAAGGGAGTGCTCCGATGGGTTTAGTCGAAAAGGGTCTCATCCCCAAGCCGCTCACTTGGCTGCTTAACTTCGGACGGTCGCGTTCGTTGTGGGTGTATCAGTGGGGCCTGGCATGTTGTGCCATCGAAATGGGCGCAGCATTTGGCTCACCTCGCTACGACGTCATGCGTCTAGGTGTTATTCCTTTCCCCGCTAGCCCGCGCCAAGCCGATCTAGTAGTTATTTCTGGCACGGTCACCGACAAAATGGCTCCGGTCATTCGGCGTCTCTACGAGCAGATGCCAGAACCCAAGTACGTCATCTCGATGGGATCGTGCGCTAACTGCGGAGGTCCCTACTGGGATAGCTACTCCGTAACCAAAGGAATCGACCAGATAATTCCTGTCGATGTATATGTTCCCGGATGCCCGCCAAGGCCCGAAGCTTTGCTTGAGGGCATTGTCATGCTTCAGGAACGAATTCAGAACGAAGACATGGTCGAGAAATGGCGCGGCGATCCACTGGTCGTAGTGAGCTGATGGCCCAAGAAACTCCCGGCACCGAATCAAAAGTTGCGTCGGCTCCCGTCGATGAAGCGCGCCATAACGCGGTCGCGCTCCTTAGCGAAGCTCTCGGCGACGGCGTCATCGAATCCGAAGTCAAAGCAGGGCTCGACATCTGGGTACGCGTAGCTACCGACCGATGGCAAGATGCGGCACGAGCCGTTCGGGCTATGGGGTTCACCTATTTTGGTTTCGTATCTGCAATCGACTGGATGGTTGCGGCCGAGGGTCGCTATGAGAACACCGAGTTCGACGACCCAACTTCGGACGACGAATCCGACGGCGAGGTAGCCATTGTCAGCGGCTATGCCGGAGGCGATACCCGCTTCCAGGCCCTGGCTAGGGTTCACTCGATCACCGAGGGTTTCGGCATCACCCTCAAATGCGATATCGGCACCGACATGAGCATCGACACGTGGTCAGATGTGTTCCCTGGCGCCGATTGGCACGAGCGCGAGGTTTGGGAGATGTTCGGCATCAACGTCGCCGGCCACCCCCGCTTGCGAAACATCTATCTACCTACAGGCTTCGAAGGCCACCCTCTTCGTAAGGACTTCCCGTTATTGGCCCGAGAGGTCAAGCCGTGGCCAGGGGTCGTCGACATCGAAGACATCCCCGAGCATCTCCAAGACCAGCTCGAGGCCGAAGTTATGGCCGCATTCGAAGCGGCTGGAAACGGCGGTGGAACATGACAGCCACATCGGATCATCAGAAGGCCGCGTACGTAGCTGGCCAAGCCGCTGATGCTCGCGTACATGTCGAGCTGCAGACCGGCGACATGACTCTAAACATCGGCCCGCAGCATCCTGCCACCCACGGCACTCTGCGAATTGCAGTCCAACTCGATGGTGAGTTGGTTGTGAGAGCCGACCCAATCATGGGTTATATGCACCGCGGCTACGAGAAGTTGGTCGAGGTTCGCACCTACACCCAAGTCACGTCGCTGGTTAATCGCATCGACTGGATGGGTAGTTTCGCCAACGAGGTGCCGTTTATTCTGGCCGCCGAGCAGATTATGGAGGTCGAGGCGCCACCGCGGGCTCAGTGGATTCGCACGATCTTGTTTGAGCTTTCTCGCATTGCCAACGTTTCGTTGTTCTTAGGTGATATGGGGGTACAGCTTGGGGCGTTAACGCCGGTCTTCTTTGCTTTCCGCGACCGCGAACATGTCCTTAACCAGATCGAATCCATCACTGGCGGTCGTTTCCATCCAAACTTCGATCGCATCGGCGGTCTTAAGGACGACATCCCCAAGGGCTGGATCCAAGAGACTAAAAACTGCATGGTCAAGATGCGGCAGTTCTGCGACGAGATGGAAGATCTCCTCGTTGGTAACGCCGTGTTTCAAGCGCGCTGCCGCGGCGTTGGCGTGATTCCGGCCGACGTTGCTCTCGGCTACGGGATGTCTGGCTCCAACCTCCGGGCGTCCGGTGTCGACTGGGACATTCGCCGCGATGTTCCGTCGCCCCTCGTGTACAACGAAGTCGACTGGAAGGTCTGGACTCACCCGGACGGCGATTCGTTTGCTCGTTACTGGGTTCGTCTCCAGGAAACCCGCGAGGCCACCCACATTGTCGACCAATTGCTCGACGGAATTCCTAGCGGCCCAATCATGGCCAAGGTTCCTCGCATCATCAAGGTGCCTGAGGGTGAGGCCTACATCGCTACCGAGAACCCACTTGGCGAGATGGGCTACTACGTGGTGTCCAAGGGCGACCTTGGTCCGTTCAGGGTCAAGATCCGGACCCCTTCGTTTAACAACATTTCGATCGTTCCTTGGGTGATGCAAGGCGTGTTTGTTCCTGACGTCATCACGATCCTCGGCTCGCTGTACTTCATCCTCGGCGACATCGACCGCTGATGCTCGCGCTTGCCTATTGGGTTGAAACCTCAATCAAACTTGGCGTGATCCTTGTGGTCATTCCAACGACATCGCTCATTCTCGTCTACCTCTTCTTGTTCAAGATGATGGCGTTCATGCAGAGCCGTCTCGGTCCCATGGAGACCGGTCCTCACGGGACGCTTCAGCTCATCGCTGAGGCTCTCAAGTTTCTTCAAAAAGAAGACATCCACCCCGACAACGCGGACAAGCACGTGTTCATGTTGGCGCCGGTGGTGGTGCTGACCTCGACCTTCTTGCTTTATGTCGTGCTGCCGGCCGGCCCCGACCTTGTCGTAGAGGATCTCGACACCGGCATATTTTATGCCTTGGCCGTATCGTCTTTGTCGGCGCTTGGTGTGCTGATGGCCGGCTGGGCGTCAGCCAACAAGTACGCGCTACTTGGTGGTCTACGTGCCGCTGGCCAGTTGATTGCTTATGAGCTTCCGCTGGTGCTGGCCGTGGTTGGTGTTGTTATCCAGGCTGAGACGCTGTCGCTTCAGGGCATCGTCGAAGCTCAAGCCAACTGGGAGATCTTCGGTCTTGGCTCTGGTATGCCGTTCATCTTCACCCAGTTCATCGGCTTCCTGATCTTCATGATTGCGGCTCAAGCCGAGCTCACTCAAACGCCGTTCGACATGCCGGTAGCCGAAACCGAGCTGGTTGGTGGTTTCCACATTGAGTACACCGGTTTTCGGTTCTTGTTATTCTTCATGGCCGAGTTCGGCACCGCGTTTGCTTTCGCGGCTATCTCGTCGGTGATCTTTCTTGGCGGTTGGTCGCTACCATTTGTCGACCCCACTGCAAATTGGCTCAACATCGTTGGCCCTGGTGTAATGCTTGCGAAGATCCTGCTCCTGACCTTCGTAATCTTCTGGGTGAGGTTCACCTACCCACGTCTGCGTGAGGACCAATTGCAGAAGTTCGCTTGGAAAGTCCTAATCCCGTTGGCGCTTCTCAACATTGTGGTGACCGGCATATTCAAGGTGGCCTTCTAATGTCGATACTCACTCCATACATCAAGGGCCTTGGTGTCACGGCTCGCACCGCCATACGCACCATGTTCCCTGGGGGTATCAAGAGGCCAATCCCGCAACCATCCAAGGGAGCGGTAACGGTTCAATATCCCCACGAAAAGGAAACACCCACCGATCGGGCCCGTGGTGTTATCTCACTCGTCGAAGAAAACTGCACCGCCTGCATGTTGTGCAGTCGTAGCTGCCCCGATTGGTGTATCTACATCGAAGGCCACAGGGTCAAAGCACCGCCACGGCGAGCGGGTGGCAAGGCCAGAAACGTCAACAAACTCGACCGTTTCGACATCGACTATGCCCTCTGCATGTACTGCGGCATTTGTGTCGAGGTTTGCCCGTTCGAGGCGTTGTTCTGGTCTCCGGAGTATGAATACTCCGAACCTCGTATAGCCGATCTACTCCACGACAAGGCCCGCCTTGTCGAGTGGCACGAAACTGTTCCAGACTTCGAAGAATACGAAAGCGGTTCGCTGCAGTTGGTTCCTAAGGTTCCTCGCTGATGCTGTCTGTCCTAGTTGCCCAGAACATAGCTTTCGGCATTATCGCCGCGATTGCGTGCGCTAGTGCTGTCCGAATGGTCACGACCCAAAACGTGGTGCACGCGGCCCTGTACCTGGTGGCAGTTCTGGCCAGCCTCGCTGCCATCTACATTTTGCTCGTAGCCGAGTTCGTGGCTACGACCCAGTTCTTGGTGTACATCGGCGCTGTCATGGTGTTGTTCTTGTTCGGCGTGATGCTCACCCGTGCCCCCACTACCGGCGATTCTGGGCTGACGGGCGGTCAGTGGCCTATCGGTCTTGGTGTGGCCGTGACGTTGGCTGGCGTGATCACCTACGCAGTACTCGACTTCTTTGGCTCAGACGAGCTTCCTGCCGATCCCATAGTATTCGACACCGCCGATGTCGGCGACTCCATCTTCAGCACCTATCTTGTTCCGTTCGAGGCCGTATCGGTGCTTCTCTTGGCTGCGCTCATCGGCGCCATCGTCCTGGTGAGAAAGGATTAACGAAGTGCTCGTCAACCAGTTTCTCCTGCTTAGTGCATTCCTGTTCTGTACCGGTGTCTATGGCGTCTTGGCCCGCCGCAACGCGGTCATGGTGTTGATGTCCATCGAGTTGATGCTCAACGCCGTCAACATCAACCTACTCACGTTCGGTGTCCTGCACGGTAGCGTCAGCGGCCAGGTGTTCGCCCTGTTCATCATCGCCGTGGCGGCCGCAGAAGTTGCCGTTGGCTTGGCCATTGTTCTGTTGATCTACCGCAACCGTTCCAACATCAATGTTGACGACCTCGATCTGATGAAGGGCTGACGACGATGCTCGAAAACGCCTATCTCATTCCGCTGTTACCAGCCTTGTCGTTCGTGTTCATCTTGTTGTTCGGCAAGCGATTCAAGGGTGGCGATGCGGTTCACTGGATCGGCATCGGCGTCGTCGGTGTGGTCTGGGTGCTGTCTCTTGTGCTTGGCGCACAGTGGATTGACCGAGCCGAAGACGCTATATCTGGCGCTGGTTCTAGCCACGAAGAGACCCAGCAAGCGCCAATCTTCGACGGCAGCAGCGGCACCGGCGCCGGGGTACTTCTCGGCACCGAAGCAGTCGAAGAAGTTCACGCTCCAATCGCCGAGCCTGTCATCTCCGAGATCACGTGGTTCCAGAGTGGCGGTGTCGAACATCGTGTGGGCACCTACGTCGATGGCCTAGCGGCGTTGTTGCTTGTGGTGGTTTCGACGGTTTCGTTGCTAGTGCACATTTACTCGACTGCGTATGTCCGCGGCGACATTCGTTACGTGCACTACTACGCATTTTTGAGCTTGTTCACCGCGTCGATGTTGTTCTTCGTCCTGTCGTCAAGCATTTTGCAGATGATCGTCGGCTGGGAACTTGTTGGCGTGTGCTCGTTTGCTCTAATCGGTCACTGGTGGGAAGACGACGCTAACAGCGGTGCTGCGCTGAAGGCCTTCCTCACCAACCGTGTCGGCGATATTGGTCTCCTAGTTGGCATGACCATCTTGTTCTTCGGAGCAGGCACCTTCGATATCTTCCAGATCAACGACATGGTGGCTCGCGGCGAGATTAGCCATCTGGTTCTGCTGATGGCGTCGCTATCGCTTATTGCTGCGGTCATGTCGAAATCGGGCCAGTTTCCGCTACACACCTGGCTGCCCGATGCCATGGCTGGCCCCACGCCGGTGTCGGCTCTTATCCACGCGGCCACCATGGTCGTAGCTGGCGTTTACATGATTGCTCGTTTGTACCCCGTGTTCTACGAGGGCTTCGCCATCAATACCTCCTCGATCAACCTGCTGTCCTTCATTGGCGGATTTACGGCGTTGATGGCGGCGGGCCTGGCGTTCTTCCAGTGGGATATCAAGAAGGTTCTCGCCTACTCGACGGTGTCGCAACTTGGGTACATGGTCATGGCTCTCGGGGTTGGGGCTTGGACCGCAGCTGTGTTCCACCTCTTCACCCACGCCTTGTTCAAGGCCTGTTTGTTCCTTGGCGCCGGTTCGGTTAGCCATGCGTCTGACCACACGTTCGATATGCGCAAGATGGGCGGACTCAAGAAACACATGCCCGTTACGTTCTGGACGTTCGCCATTGCGTCGTTGGCTTTGGCAGGCATCTTCCCGTTGGCCGGGTTCTGGTCAAAGGACGAAATTCTTATCGGCGCCTGGACTGGTCAGCAGACTGGTTATCCGCTCATGCTGTTCTTTGGCGCTGCGGTAGCCGCACTGACCGCGGCCTACATGACTAGGGTCATCTACTACACGTTCTTTGGCGAATATCGCGGCCAGGGCACTCCGCACGAATCGCCTAAGGCCATTACTGTTCCTCTTATGATCCTCGCCGGTGGAGCGGTCTTGGGTGGGTTGGCCAACCTGCCCAGCCCAGCCGCCGACGCGATCGGCCTAGGTGGTATCGCTCACCGAATCGAAACCTACGCCGAGCCGGTCAACTTCCTCGCACCGCTCGGGTTCACCGTGGCCGCGCCATCGCTGGCAATGGCACTCATCGGGTTAGGCCTCGCCTTGGCCGGGATTCTTGTCACGTATCTGTACTTCTGGAAGGGCATGGGCCCGCAGGGTTTGTCTGAGCGCAACAAGTACGCTCGCGCTGGTCGCACTTTCTTCGAGAACAAGTACTACCTCGACTATCTGTACAACGACATCATTGTGGCCAGCATCAAGTGGCCCATTGCCAAGGCCACGTACTGGTTCAACCAGAACGTCATCGACAAGGTCGTTGACTCCGTGGGCGAAGGCGCACGCGACGGCGGTCAGCTCGTATACCGATATATCGACCAGGCCGTCGTCGACGGCACGGTCAACGCAACAGGCACGGCGGCCAACGCATCTGGTGAAAGTCTCCGTGTTATCCAGTCCGGCAAGGTTCAGGACTACGGCGCACTACTTTTCGGTGCCGTTGGCGTTCTGGCCATCATTTTCGTGATCGTCATCTAGGGAGTACTGCTCGATGGAAGCAACGGGATTCGACGCTTGGGCCGTGAGCCTGGTGGTTTTCCTCCCCCTCTTGGGGGCACTGGTCATGTTGGCCGTGCCGAGCAAAGAGGAGGAGACCCACAAACTCATCGCCCTTGTCTCATCGTTAGGCGCGCTGGCAGCCGGGATATACATCCTGGTCCAGTTCGACTACGACAACACGAGTGAGCTTCAGTTCCTCGTCGACAAGAGCTGGATCGATGTCATCAACAGCCGCTTCATTATGGGCGTCGATGGGTTGTCGCTACCGATGCTCATCTTGTCGTTGGTAGTGGTGCCGCTGTGCATTGTTTACAGCTGGAAGCACATTCCTGAGCCTGGGAACCCCAAGGCTTTCCTGATGCTCATTCTGGTGCTCGCCACTGGCATGAACGGAACTTTCGTCTCGCACGACCTCATCTTGTTCTTCGTGTTCTTCGAGATCGTGCTGCTGCCGATGTACTTCATGATCGGCGTCTGGGGCGGACCGGAGCGAAAGTACGCGTCGCTCAAGTTCTTCTTGTTCACACTGTTCGGCTCGGCGCTGATGATTCTCAGCTTCCTGGCTTTGTTCTTCGTGGCCGAAGATCCCAGCGGGGCAGCTCTGAACACCTTCGACATGAGGGCATTGTCTGAGTGGGCCGGAGCTGGGCTTAGCCTCACGACCGCGGTAATCATCTTCGGCGGAATGTTCATGGGCTTTGGCATCAAGGTGCCGATGTTCCCCTTCCACACTTGGTTGCCAGATGCCCACACCCAGGCTCCCACGGTCGGATCGGTCATTTTGGCGGCGGTTCTTCTGAAGCTGGGTACCTACGGGTTCATTCGTATCGCCCTCCCGATCTTGCCTCGCGCCGCCGAACAATGGGCCCCTTGGATCGGCCTGTTAGCGGTCATCGGCATCATCTATGGTGCTCTTGGCTGTTTGGCCCAGACCGATATGAAACGCCTCATTGCCTTTTCTTCAGTGGCGCATATGGGTTATGTGATGTTGGGCATCTCGACGCTCACTACCCTCGGTATCAACGCCGCTGTGTTCGGCATGGTGGCTCACGGCCTCATAACCGGCATCTTGTTCTTTGTTGCTGGTTCGGTGAAGGAGCGCTATCACACCCTCGAAATTGCCAGGCTTGGCGGCCTCCTCAAGGCTGCCCCTCGTATGGGCTGGATTCTTGGGTTCGCCACGATGGCTTCTTTGGGTCTTCCGGGCCTTGCCGGATTCTGGGGTGAGTTCCCAGCCATTCTTGCCGCCTATCAGCCCGCTCCAGCCCTTAGCGAAGAGTTGTTCAGGGTGTACATGGTCGTCGCTGCTCTCGGAACTGTTCTGGCCGCTGGTTACTTACTTTGGTTGTACCAGCGCACCGCGTTTGGTGAACCCACTGAAGAGTTTGCCGACCTCGAAATCGACGACGTAAACCGGTACGAATGGCTGGCCTGGACTCCGTTCCTTTTGGCCATCGTGGCCTTCGGTGTCTATCCAAATCTGATCTTCTCGCTCACCGACGACACCGTCAGCAACATCGTCTCGGCCTTCGGAGGCTGATCGATGGACCTGGCCATGCTCGCATTCGTTAGACCAGCGATCGACTGGCACGCGTTCGCGCCTGAGCTCGTATTGCTTGCGGTTGGCGCCATCCTGACGCTGATCGACATCGTGTACAACGAGCGAGCGCGTCGCATCATGCCTGCGCTAGCTGCTGTAGGGCTTCTGGCCACGCTTATTCCGGTACTGACGTTGGCAGTCGATGGCGCCGATCGAGTCATGTTCGGCGGGGCATTCGTGGTCGACGACATGGCCCTCACCCTCAAGGCGTTGTTCTTGATTTCGGGGTTTGTAGTTGTTCTGCTTTCGGTCGACTACATCCGCGACGGCGACTACCACGAGAACGAGTACTACTCGCTGTTGTTGGCGTCGCTGCTAGGCATGGTTCTTATCGCGTCATCTCGTGACCTGATCACCATGTTCATCGCACTCGAGCTTCTGTCGATACCGGCCTACATGCTGGCGGCGTGGCGCAAGGGCGGAGCAACGTCAAACGAAGCGGGCCTCAAGTACTACCTGATGGGCGTTTTCGCGACGGCAATCATGTTGTACGGCATGTCGCTCATATTTGGTGTATCGGGCTCGACTCAGTTCGACGCCATCAGGGTGGCGCTCGACACCGGCGGCGATAGCGCCCCAATGGTCACGATTGGCATCTTGTTTGTTCTTGTTGGGTTCGGCTTCAAGGTTTCGGCTGTTCCGTTCCACACGTGGGCTCCCGATGTCTACGAAGGTTCGCCGACGCCCATCACTGCCTTCCTGGCAGTGGCAGCCAAGACGGCTGGCTTCGTCGCCTTGTTGCAGCTCGTGTTTGTTGCGTTCTCCGGGCGTTACGACGTGGTTGAGCCCTTCTTTTGGATCATGGCCGCCCTCACCATGACCGTTGGCAACCTCATGGCTTTACGCCAAACCAACATTGTTCGAATGTTGGCCTATTCAGGTGTGGCCCAAGGCGGCTTCATGCTGGCGCCATTCGCGGTTGCTGGCCAGGCAACCGACAGTGCAATTCAGGCCGTCGTCACCTACCTGATCATCTACGCGTTCATGAACCTGGGCGCATTCGCCGTTGTGCTTGCGGTAGCTAAGAAGACCCGCAGCGGCGAGATCTCCTCGTACGCGGGGCTGTTCTCCTATGCGCCAGGCCTTGCCGTAGCGATGACAGTGTTCATGGCTGCGTTGGCGGGGATACCGCCTGCCGGAGGTTGGGTTGCCAAACTGCTGGTCTGGAGGGCTCTGCTCGATGCTTCTTCGGTTCAAGGCACCGTTTTGGCCGTGGTGGTGGCTTTCAATGCAGTTCTGGCCTTTAGTTACTACGCCAAGGTTCTGCGCGAGATGTGGATGAGCGACGCCCCCGACGGCGACACCAGCCCCGTATCGGTATCAGGCACGCTGACCCTTGCCCTTGGTCTCACGGTCGTGGCCACGCTCGCCTTCGGGGTGTTTCCACAGCTCGCTGCTCGGTTCGGCGATTTCTCGTCGTCGCTGGCGCTCTGATCTGAACCGGCCGAAGGCGACGGCGTCATGGCCTTGCTGAGGTTCGATCAGTTCCAAGAGCAACGCCTTTATGGCGATGGTGGGTTCTACATGTCCGGTGGCGCGGCCGGCGCTGGCGGCGACTTTTTCACCGCGCCGGAGCTTGGCAACGAGTTTGCTCGTGCTGTTGGCGCCGCCCTCGACACAAGATGGAATCTGCTCGGCCGGCCTAACCCATTTGTTGTGGTTGAGGGTGGTGCAGGTGTTGGAACCTTGGCTCTCAGTTGCCTTCAGTTGCCCCTCGATTGTCGAGAGTGTCTGCGGTGGGTCATGGTCGAGGTGTCTGAGCTTCAACGAGATACCGCAATGCAACGTCTCTTGAGCGAACTGACCGTCGATGGGGTCGACGCCAACGCGCCTGTAGCTGCCATCTCCGATCTAGGTCGAGCTCGATTCGATCACGACGTTCACTTCGTGGTTGCCAATGAGTTGCTCGACAACTTGCCGGTGCGGATTGTTCGGCGGGTCGATGGTGTGGTCGAAGAGCTGTTTGTCGAGGTTGGTGTTTCATTGGCTGAGACGGTTTGGCAGCCAGCCGATACCGGGGCGTCAATCAGGGCACTGCACCATGGCGCCGCCCTCGCCGATGGCGTCGAGTTTCCGCTAGCCGATCGGATGGCTCTGTGGGTGCATCAGGCCATCGAGCTTGTTGGTATTGGTGGTGAGGTCACGATCATGGACTACGGGGCCACTACCGCCGAGTTGGCCCAGCGGCCAAACAGAGGCTGGTTGCGTACCTATGATCGGCATCGCCAGGGCAGCGATCCGTTCGGTCTTGACCATCTCGTCGACATCACTTGCGACGTTCCATTCGACCAACTCCACCGAGGGGCAACGTATATGACACTACGGGAGTGGGTTCTTGCGCATCGGCCCCAAGCCTCGGACCGAAACGATCCCGGTACCGTGGCCCTCCTAGACCAAAATGGTGTTGGCGGTTTCACGGTCGCGACTTGGGTTCGACGATGACCTCGCCCGCTGGGAACCCCTAATGATCTGGCCCATCTTCAAAAACAAATCTGGGGCCAAGAGCGATCTGGTTCGCTTTGGGGTCGACGTTGGAGGTTCGGGCATCAAGGGTGCGCCGGTTAACCTCAGCAAAGGATCCCTCGACACCGAACGGCTGCGAATCGCCACGCCACAGCCTGCGACGCCAGAAGCAGTCGCGACAACTATGGCCGAGATCGTCGCGCACTTCGACTGGTCTGGCCCGGCTGGTTGTACCTTCCCGGGCGTTGTGCAGCAAGGTGTTGTCTATTCTGCGGCCAACATGGATCCATCGTGGCGCGACACCGATGCGGCTGGACTGTTCAGCGACGCTTGTGGCCTACCGGTAACGGTTCGAAATGACGCCGACGCCGCCGGAGTCGCCGAGATGCGGTACGGGGCGGGCCGTGGTCAGACAGGTTCGGTGCTTATCACAACCTTCGGAACTGGTATCGGCACTTGTCTGTTCATCGATGGGGTGCTGGTGCCAAACATGGAGCTCGGCCATATCGAGATCGATGGCGTCGACGCCGAGACGATGGCCGCGTCGCGTTGGCGCAAGGCCCACGACCTGACTTGGGACGAATGGGGCGATCGGGTCAATCGTTACCTGCGCACTGTCGAGCGCCTCGTGTGGCCAGACCTCATCATCGTCGGCGGGGGAGTGTCGCGACGTCATCACAAGTTCTTCGGTCGCCTGAACACACGAACACCTATCGTGGCCGCCGAACTCCGCAACGACGCCGGCATCATTGGTGCAGCTCTGTCGGTCGTGTGAACCAACAGGTTCGGTTAGCATCGCGATGCACCACGGCAAGGGGAAACCGACGTGTCCGAACCCACCATTGAGGACTATCAGATCGAGGATCGGACCTTTCCGCCCTCGCCACAGTTCAAGGCCGCGGCCTTAGCCGCGGATCAATCGTTGTACGAAGAAGCCGAAGCCGACAGGCTCGGGTTCTGGGCTCGTCAGGCGCGCGAGCTGCTCACCTGGTCTACCGATTTCGACCAGGTTCTCGAGTGGGAGCTTCCCTACGCCAAGTGGTTCCTTGGTGGCCGGCTCAACGTCGCCTACAACTGCCTCGATCGCCATGTCGAGGCTGGGCTTGGCAACAAGGTCGCACTGCACTGGGAAGGCGAACCTGGCGACAAGCGCACTATCACGTATGCCGACCTTCTCGATGAGGTCTCGAAATTCGCCAACGTGCTGAAGTCGTTGGGCGTCGAAAAGGGCGATCGGGTCTGCATCTACATGCCGATGATTCCCGAGTTGCCTGTCGCGATGCTGGCATGTGCGCGCATCGGAGCACCGCATTCGGTGGTGTTCGGCGGCTTCTCGGCCGATTCGTTGTCCGACCGAATCGACGACGCCTCGGCCAAGATCGTTATCACCGCCGACGGTGGCTATCGCCGCGGCGACCCGTTTGCTCTCAAGCCAACGGTCGATGAGTCCGTTGCTGCAACAGCAACGGTCGAGCACGTCGTGGTGGTTCAGCGCACCGGCCAAGACACAGCCTGGAACGCCGCTGTCGATCACTGGTACCACGACCTCATGGCGGTCGCATCTGCGGACTGTCCGCCAGAACCAATGGACAGCGAAGACCTCCTGTACCTGCTCTATACGTCGGGTACGACCGCCAAACCTAAGGGCATCATGCACACCACGGGTGGCTACCTCACCCAGGTGGCGTTCACCCACAAGTACGTGTTCGACCTTCGTCCAGACACCGACGTCTACTGGTGCGCGGCCGACATTGGTTGGGTCACCGGCCACAGTTACATCGTTTATGGGCCCCTCACCAACGGCGCTACATCGGTCATGTACGAAGGCACCCCAGACACCCCCCGCGAAGAGATGCGCGTTGGCGAGCGGTCAGAATGGTCGAAGGATCGTCTGTGGGACATCATCGATCGCTACGGGGTAACCCAGCTCTACACCGCTCCCACTGCTATTCGCACCTTCATGAAGTGGGGAGCCCAGGAGCTACAGCGCCACGACCTGTCTTCGTTGCGGGTCCTTGGCACCGTCGGCGAGCCGATTAATCCAGAAGCGTGGATGTGGTACCACGAACACGTTGGCCACGAACGCTGCCCGATTGTCGATACATGGTGGCAGACCGAGACCGGCGCGAACATGATCACGCCGTTGCCTGGTGTGACCACCACCAAACCGGGGTCGGCATGTCATGCCATACCCGGCGTGGTTGTTGAGGTGGTCGACGACGCCGGCAACAAGATCGAGCGCGGTGGCGGTTACCTCACTATCACCGAGCCATGGCCATCGATGTTGCGAGGCATCTGGGGCGATCCCGACAGGTACATGTCCACCTACTGGACCGAGTACGAAGGTCGCTACTTCGCAGGCGACGGCGTCAAGATCGACGATGACGGCTACCTGTGGTTATTGGGTCGTGTCGATGATGTGATGAACATCTCCGGTCACCGCATTTCTACAGCCGAAGTCGAGTCGGCGCTTGTCGATCACCCAGCAGTCGCCGAAGCAGCCGTTGTTGGGGCCAATGACGCCACCACTGGTCAGGCCATCGTCGGCTACACGATTCTTATAGGTGATGTCACCGCTACCGACGAACTGCGTGAAGAAATTCGCCAACATGTCGGTAAGAAGCTAGGTGCCATCGCCCGGCCGCGAGCCGTGGTGTTGGTGCCAGACTTGCCCAAAACCCGGTCGGGCAAGATCATGCGCCGCCTTCTGCGCGACGTAGCCGAGGGCCGAACTCTTGGCGACACCACCACCCTCGCCGACGCATCAGTGGTCGAAGAGATCCGCAACCGCGCCGAACAGTCACCCCAAGAGGACTAGAGATCGTGTAGGGTCCTTAACCTAGCCTCAAGACGGCGATCAGTGAACGGGGAATGCAAGGTGCGCGTTAGAGTCTCTCTCTCTCTCTCTCTCTCTTAGGAATGCTTGGAACGCGGGCCTTCTTGTCCTAGTCCTGCTGGCTTCGTCGGTGGTTATCTCGGCTGCGACCGCGGAGCCTGCGGCCGCGTTCGACAAGTATGGCGAATTCTGTGGCAATGATACGACCCGATCCCCGAAGTTCCAGGGATCAGAATGGAACCAGTCATGGAACCCGCCTCCAGGAGGCGGGCCCCAGGGCTTCACTCTTCGGGACCCGTTCTATTGGGGGTACCTGCAGTGGTTGTGGGAGGCCAAGAAATGGGATGGCACTCAGGCGCTGAACGCGGGAGCCAACTTCGACATGGACTTTGTCGATGGCTGGAAGCTTGGAGGTGCCGGTGCCGTCGCGGTCTGTTCGTGGTCAAACCCACTGGCTGTTGTCGTCGGTGGACGCGGAATCATGTTCAACAAAGGCCGGATGGCTTCTTGGCGCTCCAAGTCACAAGGTTTTAACCAGGGGCTCTCGGGCCATGAATGGGGCCACGCCTGGGGCTTGGGTCATTCCGGGGTATATGACAGCCATGATGGTGGAGTACCAACGATGGCGACATGTATATCGGAGAGTCAGAAGGCTCAGCGAATCAACCTCTCTCAAGACGACGTCGCCGCGGCTGCCTGGCTTACCGAGAGCTCGGGCTGGGCAGCAATAACAGCAAACAACTCCTTTGAGACAGGTACTCATTTCTGGAAGCGCTACCGAATATCGCTCGGCACGCTGTCAGGCGGTGTGGACGGGAGCCCGCGTCGTGGAAGACTCGGTGCTGAGCCAGCATCTGGCAATGCGTATATACGGTCCAATACTCGTGTGACGAATCTCGGCACTGTCGGTGGCAACGGCAGGGTGCGGGGCGACCGATTTAGTGCCCGAATAAACGTAAAAGACATCGGCTCCGGCCACACCGGGCATGTGACCCTTGTCGTCCGCGTCCGCGCAATTGTCTATAACGACATCACCAATAACGGTTGCAACTTTTATGGAGACAACAAAAATAGCATTAAGAGCATCGGCGGCTGGGTCTATAAGTCAGTTAACTGTAGTCCGCGGACGACGTGGCGATATTGCACAACCTCAACAGGCACCGTTCCGACTATCGCGGGCGAGCCGAACAACGACAACCCTGATGCGGCTGACGCTGAGGTGTTTGTCTACAACCGGACCCGATATCCTAGCGGCACGAACTCGTCGGTCGATATTGACCGAGTCAGAGCAAGGTGGGATTTCTAGATGAGTACGACAAGCGACAGACGACGCGTTATTCAGATCCCGTTCGGGCTCTTAGTCATCCTGTTTGGGGCGGTCGGACTCATAGTCCTGAATCGGATCTCCAGTTCTACCGATTATCAGGCCGGCCTCGACGCCATCGATGAACTTCGGGCATCACCGAATGCCGACTTCGACCCAATGGAAGGGTTGTATGGGTTGGAGACCGCCTTTGCGACAGTCACCGCAACTGTTTCGGGCTTCGAAGGGGCCTCGGTGGATCTTCGTAGCGATGGTCACATTACGTATGACAACGATGCTGATGGGTGGCCGGTGGTCCTCTTGAAGGATGTTTCGTTTGGCCGAGCGCTCGATGTTAGTGACGACTACGGTGAGCTTCTAGCAGAGTTCCGTCGTGCAGCAGCTTCGGGAGGGTTGAGTCTGTACAACACGGCTGCCTTTTTCGAGGTGGGTTCGTCCTATACTTTCTTCGTAGGCCACTGGGATTCCGGTGAGTATTCAGTCCTCTACGCTCATGACAGTGACTCCGACGAGCCGGTGATTGGGTTCTCAAGCAAAGAGACGTCTCAGATTATTGAGCGGCTCGTTGCTGTCGCTGATAACGGTGCTCGGCTATCTCGTGTGGATATCTTGACCCAGCTTTCGTTGGACCTCCATGAGGCCGCTCTAACGGATCGACCGTCAAGCCTCGTCGAGGCGGCAATCGGACGACAAGTAGAGCGGCCTCAAACCCCACTTGGTGATGGGCTGTATCCCGTCATAGCCGAGGACATCAGTGAGAAAGAGTTGGCCAGCCTCGTCCCGATCGAGGTCGTGGTGTTTCCTCCGGCAACGGGAGGCCTTGAATTCGCACTTCGGGGTCGGAAGGACCTCGGGTGGTTTACTTCGGGTGATGGACTATCAGTCATCATGTTCGGGTATGTGGCTCCAGGCGAACGTTTGACGCTCGTATCTCGCCGAACAGATGGTTCCGGCGCCGCTGCAGCGGTGGTTGGCAGCGCAGACCTAGAAGGTGGCAAGATTGGTGTCCCGAACAAGTTTGACGTTTCGTTCTTCGGGATCCTAGATCTAACGGAGAACGCGATTGCGACTGCTGGCAGTCTGGATCGCTTTCGCGAGTACGCGAGCGAAGACGCCTATCTAGCTGCAGTTGATCAATTTGACCTTCTGCTCGATAGTTCGGTCGAAGGTTCGGAGTTGGACCAGCGAGCGGATGAATAGTTGCCATCCTTGCCGAGATGGCTGGCCTTCTTCGCAGCAGTGAGCATCGCCAGCGCTGCTTGTGATCCAGACGTTCAGTGGCGAGCGACGGCACCCTGTGACGAGTCCGAGCGAGTAGAGGCAATTCTTCAGGCCCGCGTAGACCTCAATGACACGCTGGACTCGGCTGGCTTCGATGGCGTCACCTGCCGGGATATCTCGCCCGATGCGACAAATCACGTTGTTATCGCAATTGAGTACGCAAACAATACAGGCGCGTCTGTCAGAAGTCCGATCGATAACGCTTTGAACCGGCCTTTTGAGCTGCTCGGGTCCTTCTGTGATGGACAGTTGGAGATGTGGGCGAGGGCGGGTGAGTTACCTCTTGGATTTCTGGATCAAGTCTTCGCCGACTTCCAGCACGCAGCAACTGGTTGCTCAGAGAGCTGATAGCTCGGCTCTTGGTTCTGGGAACGCTCAGTCCTTCGATTGCCACGGGTCGCAACCCAAGCCACGCGGCGGTTTGTATCACGCAAGGGGTTGTTCAACACCTCGATTGGTACGAGATCCGCGGTGTTCTCGCTCACGAGATGGCCCACATCACGAACCGCGACACTCTCATCGGCTCGGTGCCATTGCCCTTGCGGACGCGTTAGTGGTCGAAGAGATCCGCAACCGCACCGAACAGTCACCCCAAGAGGACTAAAATAGAAGTCGCATGATCGGTCTTCGTCGAGCACGTGGACCAACGAAGAGAGAGCGATTAGCACGCCCTCGGCGGGGGTTCCCGTTAGGGCGACGGGAAAGGTGGACCGATGAGAAATCCTAAGCTCGGCCAAACGACCATCACGCTGCCGCTCTCACGTGGTCGAGCGGCCTTGCTCTGTTTGATCGCAGCTCTCGTGGGTCTGGTCGCGGGATGCGCGGCACAAGGGGAACAAACGAACTCTGCCGATTTAGAGAACGAGGCCGCGCCTGACCTTCGTGTTGACGATGTCGGCATTCCGGCTGCGCCGGCCCGCGTGGTTGACAGCGCCGCCCGACGTGATGGGGGCGAAACCGAGCAAAGAGGTATTGAGATCCGGTCCTTCGCCGACCGTGAGGCGTTTACTAGTCTTGACGGTCTAGTGGCCGGGAGCGATCTTGTCGCGCTGGGTGTGGCCGGGGATGTAGCACAGCTTGGTGACGGCAACACCGTCACTTGGATTCAAGACTTTTCGGTCTTCGAGATACTTCTTGGAGACCAGGCCCCGGACAATCTTAAGGTCCTCTCCACAGGGACTGTCAGTCCGAACAACCCTGAAGTGTCTGATGCTCTCGCTAGCGACGGCAAGTTCTACCTTCCACCTGAGGGGTTCGGTGGTCTGTCTCCAGGCCATGAGTACGTTGTGTTTCTCACCTATCCAAACACCGATCTAGGACACGGGGACTCAGCGATGTGGGTCGAAGCGCAGGGGGTGTATCTGGTGGACGGTGAACAGGTTCTACCGAATCGAATGGGTCCGGACTCCGCTGAAAGGGTTCTTGCCCAGCGAGTGCGTGATGCCCGATCAGTTGGTGCGCCAACATTTGAGTTTGAGGAAGTACCGGTCTTGGTCCGAGGTGGCTCACTCAAGGACCTCAGATCCGAACTCGATGCCTCCCGAGCTAGTTTCACGCCATCTGGGAAGCCTTCGGACAGGTTGAATACGAGACTGGAACTAGGTGATGGCGACTCATTCGACGCAAATGGGGAGCTCATCCGTGTGACCGTCTTGGACGGCGCGGCCAATAGTGCTGTGTTCGTTGCTATGTGTCGATCGAATCCGAGCTCTGTCGATGAGTGCGATGTTGCCAATGCTGTTCTGGTCGAACTCGGTTCCGACGGTTTCGGCTCGGCTGAGCTGTTTGTGCACGGAGAACCCTTTACAGATGAAGCGATTTCATGTGCTGAGGTCGAGTGCTCTGTTGTTGCTGGTTCGTCGTCCACGGTGTACGCATCGGCAGCTATTGAGATACGTTCTCGATAGTCGGGAGCGGTACC
>CAZMUM010000030.1:66037-66237 GCA_964569385.1 uncultured Acidimicrobiales bacterium | reverse complement strand
ATCAGACGTGTGAAACCGCACACTCACCGTTCGCATAAACACACACTACCAAACAAACGTTCTACTACCACACAAATACCAGATGTATTCAGAAAAGATATCGGTACGGCCCTCATCGACATTAAAAACCCTCACGACCATGAACAAAGAGGGTCAAATGCTGTTGTTCCTGCTAGTTCGCGACATCTCCGGTATCGCTC
>CAZMUM010000030.1:12665-65937 GCA_964569385.1 uncultured Acidimicrobiales bacterium | reverse complement strand
ATACGCGCTGTCCTTCTGCTAGTTCGCGACATCTCCGGTATCGCTCATACGCGCTGTCCTTCTGCTAGTTCGCGACATCTCCGGTATCGCTCATACGCGCTAGGAGCCGATTGAGGAAGACTTGTTGGCCCTTAACCAGCTTCGTGCGAGCCACCGCGACCGACATCCACTCGGCGCTGTCAATCTCGGGGAACTGCTGCATCTTGCCCGACCGTGGCGGCCACTCCATCTCGAAGGTGTTGCTCACAGCCGCTGTGGCGTCGAAATCGCCCTCTCTGGCATAGATTACGATGGTCTTCGATCCACGGCGTGTCTGGCCAAGATTCCAAGACGACCCCAGCGGCGGTCGAGAACCCATCTCCTCTTCGAACTCACGCTCAGCCGTCGCGAGCAGGTCGGCGTCGCAATCGTCTTCGAGTCCCTTGGGAATGGACCAGCAGTGATCGTACTTGCTGGCCCAGAACGGTCCGCCCATGTGACCGAGCAGCACCTCGACAGCCTCTTCGCCGAGACCACCGATACCGCCACGCACACCGTCACGAGTTCGAAATAGCAAAAGCCCGGCGCTGATCATTGGTCGCTACCGGCCACGCGAACGCCGTCGACCCACACATGGGCAATGTCTACGGGCGTCGTGAGCCGCACAATCTTTTCGAACCACCGAACATCGTCGTCGACATCGGGCCAACGGCGGAGGCCCGATGCGATCGGACCAGGACGTACAGCAACGGCATCGAATCTGCGACCCGGTTCAAGTAGACCGACAGGCTGGTCCAGCAGCTCTGCTCCACCCGTCGTTGCCATCCAAAACGCTTCGACGATGTCGATTCGCGAACGAGCTACACCCCGGACGTCATCATCGAGTGCCGCGTCGACGCCATCGTCGAGGTGCCTCGATACCGAGACCGCATGAGCACACTGCGGCAGTAGCCCAGGGCTTGGTCCACCCGCAACATCGGTGCCAAGTCCTATGTGTGTGCCCAGGTCGATTGCTCGTCGGGCCGGGAACACAGCGTTGGCGAAGTATGTGTTCGACAACGGACAATGGGCCACCCCGGCGCCGTGCGCATGGGCAACTCTCAGATCGGAATCGCTCATGAAGTTGCCGTGAGCCAGCACGGTCGAGCGGGCCAAAAGTCCAAAGGCCTCCAGGGCTTGGGTGTCGGATCGTCCGCAACGGTCGAGTACGTGATGGTGCTCCCAGTCGCTCTCAGAACAATGCGTCTGAACGCGCACATCCATCTCGGTCGCGAGTTCGGCCAGGCCAGTGAGAGCGGCGTCGGTGCACGCTGGAATGAACCTAGGCGTGACGATGGGTTGCACCAGAGCCGAACCAAGAGCTCGGATCTCCGCAACCGACGACGCACTGTCATCCACAGAAGCAATGGCCGACTGGTCGCGATACCACTCTGGTGTCCCGTCAGGGTGATCCATGGCGGTGCGACCAACGAAAGCCCGCTGGCCCAGCGCCGCGCAGGTTTTGGCTAACAAAGTGGTGGCCGCTCGATCCCGTGGTCCGAAGTAGACAGCAGTTGTTGTGCCATGGCCTAGGAGAGTCGAAACCATGTCGCTCCACACCGCCTGGGCGAAGGCCTGGTCGACAAATCGGGCCTCGAGGGGAAATGTGTGGTTGAGCAGCCAGTCCTTGAGCGGAAGATCTAAGCCCGTACCCAGCTGAGGCCATTGCGGAGCGTGAATATGGGTATCAACTAGTCCGGGCAGGAGAACTGTTTCGTCGCCTAGATCGAAATCTGGCACATCAACATCGTCCGAACTTGCGTTGGTCATCGAGACGATGCGTCCAGCGTCGACCTCGATGACGACGTCGTCCAGCATCTCTAACCGATCCGGGCTCGGAGTCTGCATGACCTTGGCTCGAACTTTGAAACTGGGTGATGGGTCCGACACCGGCGGTCCTCTGTTCGTGTGTGGCAGCGTACGATTGAGCGTCTTGTCTGGCGGTCGGGGGTCTGGGTGCTCATCGTAGGTTGGGCTTTCGTTATTGTCGCGACTGCCGTGTTTGTTGGCGCGATCGTTCAGGGCATCCTCGGATTCGGAGCCGTCATTGTTTCGTTTCCGGTACTCGTGCTCGTCGAGCCCGAACTGTTGCCTCAGTCGATGCTCATCGTTGCCACTTTCAGCACAGTCCTGATCGCCGTTTCGAACCGTGGCCACGCCAAGTGGTCTGAAGTTCGGTGGTTCGTGGCTGGTCGCCCAATTGGTCTGGCTGGAGCCGTTGGGTTGTTGGCGGCGCTTGATCACGATGTGATCGCATTGGCGGGCGGAACGGTGGTTCTGGCTGCAATCGTGCTCAGCCTGTGGGCCCCTGAGGTTGCTCGGACCCCCAGGACCCTGTTCGTAGCTGGTTCGGTATCGTCGTTGTTTGGGGCTGCGGTGTCGATCGGGGGCCCGCCGATGGGTTTGTTGTATCAACGAAGCGATGGCCCGGCGCTTCGGGCCACTGTGAGCACCCTGGCTCTCACCGGGGCGCCAATCGCGATTGTCGTTCTAGCCGCTACAGGCAACGTCGAGTCGATCGACATTCGAACTGGCCTGGCCTTGGTCCCGTTTGGCCTTGCGGGTGCAGCGACCGCACGGCTGATCATTCCTTACTTCGACCACCGGCTCAGACCGATCATTTTGTCGGTCTGTGCGGTGGCCGCCATCGGGGCCATGGCCAAAGTGTTATTCATTTGATCGGCCTTGCCTACCGGCTCGGCGGTGACTTCCGCTGTTTAGACGTCTCGTTTGGCGAACGCCAGGGCGCCTGCAACAGTGCTCGCTGTTAACCAGGCTGCCAACGTGATGATGGCAACGGTGAGCGAGGTTGTTGCTGGCTCGCCAAACCCGCTGGTTGCCCCTTGAATCTGCTCGGTGACAACACCAACCGCATTGCCGTAGCTGTACTTGCCGATCCGAGGGACGATGCTCAATAGCGGGTCAAGAACCAGCACCATCGCGATGGTCCCGATCATGGCAAAGGAGTCGCTGCGAGTTAGAGCCGACAGGCCAAATGCGGTGATGGCGCTTAAAAGTGCCGCCACTCCATACCCCAGAAGGGCTCGGCCTTCGAAGCCAACCGCGACATCGTTGAGCGAGCCGACCAATCTGGCCGCTGCATAACCAACGACAGCCGTGGCGGCCATGACCGTGGTCATCGCTCCAGCGCCAACAACGGCCTTCGAAGCTAGGGCTCGACCCCGTCGCGACTCAGCAGTGAGCATTCGTTTGACCGTGTCCTGACGGTACTCGGTGCCGAGAATCCACCCTCCGAATACGATCCCCAGAAGTACTGTAAGAATCGCGAAGATGGTGGAGTAGATGCTGGTGTATGCCGTCGTATTGGCAGGGCTGTACCAGAGCAAAACGGCTGACGGAATGAGCACTCCAAGGGCAAGGACGCTCGTCAGCACAGCCGGTGTGCGGTGGGTGCGAATCTTGTATAGCTCAGCTCTCAACATATTGGATGGTCTTTCTGGGCTGTGAAGGTTGGTTGATTTGGGATTGCTAGATAGTGAGGGGGATGGCGAGATGTGGGATGCGACGGTCATGCCGGTGCCTCGGTTGGTGCTGGCGGTGCCGTCATTTCGAGGAATGCGGCTTCGAGGCTCACGGTTCTGAGGGCGAGACGTTCGGCGTAGATACCAGCTTCGGCAAGTTCTCGGTTGAGGTCTCGCGGCGTCCATGTGTCTGGAAGCGACACCACGAGCTCAGAGGGGCCAGACCCATTCGCCGTGCTGAGCGACAGGTGGGTCAATCGTGTTGCGGCCGCGGCTAAGTCGTCCGGGTGTAACCGAACCTCTACATCGGTGGTCTGGTGCGAGGCCAGAATCTCGGCGGTGTTTCCCTCGGCGATGAGCCTGCCGTTCGCCAAAATGACCAGGCGATCACAAGCCTGTTGGACTTCGGCTAGTTGATGCGAGGACACAAGAACTGTGGTGCCCATCGTTGGAAGTCTTTTGAGCAGGTTGCGTATCTCGACGATTCCGGCCGGGTCGAGACCATTGGCGGGTTCGTCGAGAATGACGATCTCAGGGTTTCCGATCATGGCGATAGCTATCCCGAGCCGTTGTTTCATGCCAAGCGAAAACGTCCCAGCCTTGTCGTTGGCGCGGTCAACCAAATCGACAAGGTCTAGGAGCTCGTTGATGCGGTCGCTCCCGCTGGTAACTCCCAACGCCAGCGCTTGCAGGTCGAGGTTCTGGCGAGCGCTAAGCCGGTCATACAGTGCCGGTGCCTCGATCAGAGAACCAACCCTGCGAACGGTGTGGGCAAACTCGACTGACCTCGTGTCGGCTCCAAGTAACGATGCTGAGCCCGATGTCGGAGCAACTAACCCCATCAGCATCTTCATGGCGGTCGTCTTGCCAGCGCCGTTGGGTCCGAGAAGGCCAACGACCTGGCCGCTAGGAACATCAAAGGAGAGGTCGTCGACGGCGGTTATGTGGCCGTAGGACTTGGTGAGGTTGCGAACCTCGACCACGGGCGAGGCTGATGAAGACTTGAATGGGGTTTGCATGACCTAACGGTCACAAATCGGAGTCGAGCCGGCATCGGGCAACCGGCCACTTTGCCGTTGTTCAAGAGGCTGATCGCGTTCTCATACTTTTGACCGATCAGACCTGGGTAGGTCTTGCGTACCGTGTAGGTGTGCGCAGTTTCATTCGATCGCTCCTAAACGAAGAACGGGCTTCGGGGCCTCCTCCTCCTGGCCGCATCGACGTGGTGCTTATCCTCGTTCTCTCAATTATTGCGGGCGCCTCGTTCCTGTATGAGGACGACGTGTCCTTCAGGACGGCCGCAGCAGTGGTTGCCGGAGTCGGCATTGCCGCGTTGTGGTTTCGTCGCCAGCACCCCATGGGGGCAGTCCTGGTCGCGGTGGTGCCGCAGATTGTCATTCACACCGTCGCCTACTGGACCGACCGCGACACTCCGGTGTTGGCTTCAGCGGGGACTGGCGGGCTGATCGTCGTCTACTCGTTGTTCCGTTGGGCTTCTGGGCGAGAGATCGCCGGGGCGATGGCCGTAGTTGTCCTAGCGAACTTTGTGTTTGAAACAGCTGCGGTTCAACCGAGCTGGCTAGCAGCCCTCGCCAACTTGATCCCCTGGCTTTTGTCGGCTGCGGTCGGTGTGGTGATGCGCTACCGAGCCAACCTGCGCGAGCGTGCCACGCACGAAGCCCGGCTTGAGGAACGCCAGAAGCTTGCCCGCGAACTTCACGACACCGTTGCTCATCATGTGTCGGCCATCGCGATTCAAGCCCAGGCCGGTCAAGCCATCCTGGCCAACGATCCCAAATCGGTTGGTCCGGTGTTGGCATCGATCGAACAAACGGCATCGGACACTCTCAGCGAGATGAGGCGCATGGTTGGGGCATTGCGATCCGACAGCGCAGCGACCACCCCACAGAGCGGGCTAGCCCAAGTGGCAGCCCTAGCCGACGAATGGCCCGGCGGCGTAGAGGTAAAGGTGACGATGTCTGGCGATCTCGAAGGTGTGGCCGAAGGCGTCGAGTCTGCTATCTACCGAATCGCCCAAGAATCGGTTACCAACGCCCAGCGACACGCCCGCCATGCCACGCGGGTTCGGGTCGAGGTTGCAGGCGACGCAGAGTCGATCTCGGTTGAGATAACTGATGACGGCGATCTGGTTGCGCTTGGCTCGTCTTCGAAGGGGTACGGTTTGGTCGGTATGGACGAACGGGCCCGGTTGCTCAGCGGCTCATTGAGGTTCGGACCGAGGCCCAATCGAGGCTGGACGGTCGCTGCGACTCTCCCGCGAGAGACGCAGCCATGAGCGACAATCAGGCCGAAGCCACGATCAGGGTCGTGGTTGCCGACGATCAAGACCTTGTACGAACCGGGCTCGCGATGATTCTTTCGGCCCAGCCTGGCATCGAAGTGGTTGGTCAGGCGGCTAACGGCATCGAGGCAGTACGCCTCGCACGCGAACTGCAACCCGATGTGTGCTTGTTCGACATTCGAATGCCCGAGATGGACGGCATCGAAGCCACGCGTATTCTCGCTGGTCCAGATGTCGACGATCCGATGGCGGTGGTGGTCATCACAACGTTCGATCTCGACGAATATGTGCACGGCGCCCTTCGGGCTGGAGCCAAGGGGTTCTTACTCAAAGACGCAGGGCCCGAGCTGTTGGTGCAAGCCATCAACGCGGCTGCGATCGGCGATGCCCTCATCGCGCCAAACGTCACCGCTAGGCTGTTGGCGGCGTTCGCGAAGTCCGAACCGAGTAGTCCGGTTCAGCCGATCGCCCCGTTGACCGACCGTGAAGAAGAGGTATTGGTAACTGTCGCCAGTGGGCGCACTAACGCCGAGATTGCCGACGAACTTTTCATCAGCCTCAGCACCGTCAAGACACACCTGGCGAGCCTCATGAACAAACTCGGTGCCAGAAACCGGGTCGAAATCGCAATGTGGGCCTACGAGACGGGCCGGGTCAGCTGACCAACGTTAGGCCGCCGTCTTGGCCCGTTGGGGCTCTAAGTACGAGGTACCGAGAACCCCACGATATGGATCCGGTAGCTGTTAGGCGTGTCAGCTCTGCGATGATTGACACTGCATGGCTGATACATACGACTTCGTGATCATCGGCGGCGGGTCTTCAGGATGCGCGCTGGCAAACCGACTTAGCGCCGACCCGTCCAATCGGGTTCTGGTTCTCGAAGCCGGCCGCAAGGACTGGAGGTGGGATGTGTTCATACACATGCCGGGGGCCCTGACCTATCCAATCGGTAGCCGCTTCTACGACTGGAAATACGAAAGCGAGCCCGAGCCATTCATGAACGGGCGCAGGGTGTATCACGCCAGGGGCAAGGTCCTTGGCGGGTCGAGCAGCATCAACGGCATGATCTTCCAGCGCGGCAACCCCATGGACTACGACAAATGGGCCACCGACCCCGGAATGGAGCAATGGGACTACGCCCATTGCCTCCCGTATTTCAAGCGTATGGAGGATCGTCTTGTCGGAGGCGACCAGTGGCGCGGCGACGATGGCCCATTGCAGCTTGAGACCGGTCCTGCGACCAACCCTCTCTTCGGGGCCTGGCTCGAGGCCGGCGAACAAGGTGGCTGGGGCCGTACCGACGATGTGAATGGATACCGACAAGAGGGTTTTGCGGCATTCGACAAGAACATGGTGAGAGGCAGACGGCTCAGCGCGGCACGCGCCTATCTGCATCCGGTGTTAAAGCGGCCCAACCTCGACTTGCTGACCCTTGCCCAGGTCGACAAGGTCTTGTTCGAAGGTAACCGGGCCGTTGGTGTCGAATACAAACACCGACGCAAGACGCACATGGTTCACGCTGGCGAAATCATCTCGTGCGGCGGCGCGTTCAACTCGCCCCAATTGCTCCAGCTCGCCGGAATCGGCGATCCCGACCACTTGTCAAACCTTGGCATCGATGTCGTGGCCGAGTTGCCAGGGGTAGGGGAGAACCTTCAAGATCATCTAGAGGTCTACATTCAGTATTCGTGCACTCAGCCGGTTTCGATGCAGCCATACATCGCCAAATGGCGTATGCCGTTCATCGGTTTGCAGTGGTTGGCTAGGCGCGGGCCGGCTGCAACCAATCACTTTGAGGCCGGCGCCTTCGTCCGTAGCAACGACGAGGTCGCCTACCCAAACCTGATGTTCCACTTCTTGCCGATCGCTATTCGTTACGACGGTTCGTCACCCGTTGGAGGCCATGGTTACCAGGTTCACGTCGGGCCGATGTACTCCGATGTACGCGGAACCGTGAAGATCACCTCGACCGACCCTCGCAAACATCCGGCCATTCAGTTCAACTACCTCTCGACCGGCAATGACCGCAAAGAGTGGCTCGAAGCTGTGCGTATTGCCCGCGAGATTCTCGAACAGCCTGCGTTTGCGCCCTACAACGGCGGAGAAGTGTCGCCTGGCCCCTCAGTGTCGACTGATGAGGAGATTCTCGACTGGATTTCGCGTGACGCCGAGACTGCACTGCATCCATCGTGCACGTGTCGAATGGGGACCGACGACATGGCCGTCACCGACCCGATAACACATCGAGTCCACGGAGTCGACGGCTTGCGGGTTGTAGATGCGTCGGTGATGCCCGAGGTGTCGAATGGCAACATCTATGCCCCCACCATGATGATTGCCGAAAAGGCCGCCGACGCGATTCTGGGCATCGAAGCTCTGCCTGCCGACCACACCGACGTTTACCGCCGCCAGTAGCGCAAACTTCCTGCTTTGGGTGGAGTTTGTGCACCGTGTGGGTGGGGTGGCGGCCCCGAAAGGCCTTGGGTGGCTAGCTAATGTCCGAAGCCAAGATCAACTGTTCGCGGACCGTGCCGATCGATTCGCTCGGCGACGATCGAGCCCGTTGCACGGCACTCAGAGTGCGATAGGCGAGGGGCGCATCGGTTACCCTGCGCAGCCGCCTCGGTTCTTGCTCGGCCTGTACCGGTGGCAGCACCACCCAACCAAGACCGAGGGTGGTCATCTCCTTCAGCACGTCGGGTTGGTGAGATTCGGCCACCACTTCGTAGTCCGCTCCGAGAGCCCGTAGCGACCTAGCTATGACCTGCCTTGTCTGCGAGGTTGGCGGGAATCCGACCCACGGACCCCAGGTTGTGGGGTCGGCTGGGTCTGGAGTGGCGGTGAAGGTGCCCACAGGTTTGCTGGCAACATAAACGTGAAGGGGTTCGGCCACAAGGTCGACGACGTCGAGGTCGGTGTCGTCGTCTGGCCGAACACCAACGATCAGATCCAACGAACCCGAACGAACACCGGCAATAAGCTCGCTGCTTGGCGCCACTGTCAGGTGTAGTGCGACGTCTGGCATTGTTGAGCGAATGTCGTGCAAGACGCCGGCAAAGTGGTGAACAGCAGCGACGTCGATCATGCCTAGACGCACCAGGCCAGCGCGCCCTTGTTTGGCATCGGCGACGTAACGAGCGAGGTCGGCAGTGTGGGCGAGCACCAGGCGGGCATGATCGACGATTGGTTCGGCCTGGGTGCGGACCTCCATGGTGCGGCCGGTGCGGTCGAACAGTTCGACACCGAGTCGTTTGGCGAGCTCGGCCAAACCCTGGCTGAGTGCCGACGGCGACACACCAAGTGAACCGGCGGCTTGGGCATGAGTTACGTGGTCCACGGCGGCTACCAAGTACTCGAGCTGCTGGACGGTCAGGTTGGGAAGGTGGCTCGGGGTCTGGGCCATGTTGATAATCCGATCTTCAGATTCAGCGAGCGCCCATCTTCAGAGTCGGCGAACGTTGGTGAAGTAATACTTATCTAACTATAGATATCGTTCAGGTCGGCTTAGTGTCTTGAACTATGACGAACGAGACTTCTTCAGCCAGGCCCATTCCGGCAGCCAACGGCAAGCTTGGTGTTCTCACGCCAGGTTTGGGTGCTGTTGCATCCACTTTCATCGCTGGTGTAATCGCCGCTAGGAAGGGTATTTCGCCACCAATTGGATCGGTCAGTCAGATGGCGCACATCCGACTTGGCAAAAAGGAAGAGGGCCGCAACCCTCTTATCAAAGACTTCGTGCCACTGGCCACACTCGACGATCTCGTTTTTGGTGGTTGGGACCCGCTCTCGCCAAATGTGCTCGAAGCAGCCAGGACCTGCGGCGTGCTCGACGAGAAGGACTTGGCTCCTATGGCCGCCGAGCTTGAGGGCATAGTGGCTATGGACGCCGTTTTTGACCGAACTTGGGTTAGCCGACTCGATGGTGTTCGGGTGAAGGACCTCGCCTCGAAGTGGGAGCTCACCATGGCGCTCGTGGATGACATCGAACGGTTTCGTCTCGACAATGGCTGTGACCGCATGGTCATGGTGTGGTGCGGGTCTACCGAGGCGTACTCCGAGCCTGCGGCCTGCCACGAGACCGTCGAAGCGTTCGAGGCTGGTCTGAAAGCCGATGATCCGGCCATTGCTCCAAGCCAAATGTACGCATACGCGGCCCTTCAAAGTGACGTTCCGTTCGCTAACGGCGCGCCGAACCTCTCGGTCGACTTACCGTGCATGCTTGAGTTGGCCAATACTCGCGGGGTACCTATCGCCGGCAAGGACTTTAAGACCGGCCAGACCTTTATGAAGACTCTGCTGGCTCCAGGGTTCAAGGCTCGGATGCTTGGCATGCGGGGCTGGTACTCGACCAACATTCTCGGTAACCGAGATGGTGAGGTGCTCGATGCTCCTGAGAACTTCAAGAGCAAGGAAATGTCGAAACTAGGCGTGCTCGACACAATCCTTCAGCCCGAGGTCTACCCCGAGTTGTATGGCAACATCGACCATGTGGTTCGCATCAACTATTACCCACCGCGCGGCGACAACAAGGAGGGTTGGGATGCAATCGACATCTTCGGTTGGCTTGGGTATCCGATGCAAATAAAGGTCGACTTTATGTGCCGCGACTCGATTCTGGCCGCCCCGATCGTGCTCGACCTGGCACTGTTTATGGATCTAGCCCATCGCGCTGGTGAGTCTGGCGTTCAGGAGTGGTTGAGCTTCTACCTGAAGGCCCCACAGCAACGAGGCGAGTCCGACATCGAACACGACCTGTTCATTCAGCAGACGAAGTTGAAGAACACGTTGCGCGAGTGGATGGGCGAACAGCCCGTAACCCACAGTGAGGTTGGTTGACCCCCAAATTGAGGGATCTGGCCACATCTGATGTGGCCAATCTCATCAATTTGGAACTAATTGGCAGCTACCGGCCGGTGAGGTCGAACCTCAACACGGCCATTCTTGACTTATCGTCCGGGAGGCGCCCGCCACCGGCGATGATTCGACGACGTACCGCCGACGAAGCGTTATCGATGATGAGCACCACCACGACGGTCACGATTAGTACCGCGGCGACTTGCGGGAAGTTTCGGAAATTCAACTGACTGACAAGTTCTGAGCCAACACCTCCGGCGCCGATCAGGCCGAGAACGGCAGAGGCTCTTACGTTTATCTCGAAGCGGAACAGCCAATAAGACGTAATAGTTGGCAACACCTGGGGCAGGACTCCCCAGCGCATCTTCGATACCCAGCGTCCGCCCGAGGCATCGACGGCTTCGAGTGGGCCGCCGTCGACACTTTCGATTGCTTCACTCGACAGTTTTCCGAGCGTTCCAATTGAATGGAGACCAATTGCGAGGGCGCCAGCCCAAGGTCCTAGCCCGGTCACGGCGATGAGAATTACCGCCACGATTAGTTCGGGCACCGACCTGATGACGTTGAAAAGGTTGCGAACCACGCGGCGCAGCCAGCGGGGGGCGACGTTGCTGGCGGCCAGGAACGACAGAGGTAGCGAGAATGTGGCCGCGATGATGGTGCCGATCCAAGCGATGTAGACCGACTCGAGGACTTTGCCGACTACCCCTCGTTCGATCTCGGTGGCAAAATCTGGAGGCCACATCAGTCGCGCGATGCCCCATGCGTCTCCCGGCGCGCCTAACAGACGATCGAGGCCAACGGCTAGGCCACTAATCGACCAAACGAGCGCCACCGAGATGATGCCAGCGATGATCCATTTCCAGCGGCCAGGGCCTACCGGCTTTGTTGGCCGATGAGCAGCCTGGTCGGTGTCGAGGACAGCAGCTGTGTCGTTGGCATCGAGTGGACTAACCATCAGACGAGCCTCTTACGCAGAGCCACGCTGATCTGGTCGATGATAAAGACAACCACGAACACGAGAATGAGAATGCCGAGGATGCGGTCGAAGCGAAAGAACTGGCGCTGGGCTTCAATGACACGCCCGACACCGCCGGCGCCAACGAGCCCAAGGACGATCGACGCTCTGATGTTTAGCTCGAAGGTGTAAAGCGCGTAGGCAACATAGGCGGGAAAGACCTCGGGTAACACTCCTGAACGAACTGCTGGCATGTGTCGTCCGCCCGCCGCTACGGCTGCTTCGAGGGGCCTGGGGTCGGCTCCGTCAATTGTTTCGCTAAACAGTTTGACCATCACGGCGAACGAAAAGATCGACAGAGCCCATGCACCGGCAAATGCACCGATACCCACTGCGGTGACAAGCAGCTTGGCCCAGAATAGATCTGGAATGGCGCGAACTACTCCCATGAGCGCTCGGCTCACGATGTGAGTCGGACGGTTGGGTGTGGTGAGCCTCGACATGAGAAACGACGCGGGGAGTGCCAGGCCGCAGCCAATGACCGACGACACAATCGCGATCTGGAACGTTTCGACTAGCGGGTCGAGCACATTGTTGCGGTTGAGTACCCAATCCCATGGAACGGGCCAGAACTTCTCCCAAAGTGGGTTGGTCCACACCTCCCAGAACGTCGAGAGTTTGAATCCAACCTGGTTAGCCGAGAAGTAGGTGAAGCCCACCAGGGCTAGAACAATCGCTAACGTTCGGATGCGCCGTGTTGGCTTGATGGGCCGCTGCTGAGTGGGGGGTTCAGTCGGAGAGGACATCGTCAGAAGTGATCGATCGGCCGTAAATGGAATGGAACGTGTCGTCGGTTACGTCGGCGATGTCGCCGTCGAACACCAGCTCGCCATCTCGAAGCCCCACAAGTCTTTGGCCGAACTCTTGGGCGAGGTCGAGGTAGTGAAGGTTGATGAGCGTTGTGATTCCAAGGTCGGTGTTGATGCGCTGGAGATCACGCATGACTTGGCGACTTGTGACCGGGTCGAGCGCTGCAACCGGTTCGTCGGCGAGGATGATTCGGGGGTCCTGGGCTAGGGCTCTAGCAATGCCAACGCGCTGCTGCTGACCGCCGGAGAGATCTGATGCCCGAACGTAGGCCTTTTCGACAATGCCTACTCGTTCGAGGCTCTGCATGGCCTGTTCGCGGTCGTCGGCGGGCCAGAGTCCTAACGTTGATCGCCAGGCGGGCACATACGACAACCGCCCCATCAGAACGTTGTTCAGAACACTGGTGCGCCCGACCAGGTTGAACGTCTGGAAGATCATGCCGATCCTCTTGCGTACGCCGCGAAGGGTCGAGGCGTCAGCCCCCACTACCTCAACACCATCGACTGTGATTGATCCCGACGTGGCTGGAACCAAACCGTTGAGAGCCCTCAACATGGTCGACTTGCCTGCTCCCGACAGGCCCACAATGACGATGAATTCGCCATGGTCGATCGTAAGGCTGAAATTCTTCAGTGCCTGAACTCCGCCCTTATAGGTGACGGAAACGTCGTCGAAAACAATCATGTGTTCCCTAAGGATTGCGATGCGTAGTTGAGGTGGGCGCGGAACTCAGCTCCGCGCCCACCTCAACTGGTGCATCTAACTAGAGGGGCTCGGTGATGCCAAGTGCTACAGCGGCTTCGCGAACAATGTCGAAGTCGCTTTCGACGGCCCGACGGATGTCGGTCCAGCCGTAGATGGCGTCGAAGATCTCTTCGCCCTCTGGTGTGGCGAGGAAGTCGGCCACAGCGTTGTAGATGGCGTCTTTGAGGTCTTGGGGAAGGTCACTGCGAATGGCAACAACATCGTTCGGGATTTCTTGGGTGATGTTGAACACGATCACCTTTTCGCCGACGTCGGTGTTCTCCTTGCGGATGGTGCGACGGGCGTCGTCGAACGACAACCCAACCTCAGCGCTACCGTCGTACACAGCCGTTACCGCAGCATCGTGACCGCCGGTAAATATAGGCGTGACATCGTTGTTGGGGTCAATATCGAGGTTGGTCAGCTGGAGTGCTGGGAACAGGTATCCAGAGGTCGAACTCTCGGTGGTGAAGGCAATGGTCTTGCCGGCGACTTCGGAGAGATCGGCAATGCAGCTGGAACCGAGCGAGATCTCGTCGCCGTCATCGGTGGTCTCGCCAACAGCCTTGCCATCGTCGCCGAAGAAGACGCCAACCTGAAGCGCAACTGCCTCAAGTGAGGTCACCTGAACAATCTCGCCATCCCGGTTCTCGAGCGATGTGCCCGGAACTGGTGGCTCGTTACAGATGCTCGGGTCGTTGGTGAACCACTGGCCGTGATAGGTGGCGGACCCGAATCGGATCGACTGAATGAGCGCCTCAATGTTGCCGAACTGGTCGACGCCGAGGGTGTAACCGAACGGACCGAACGCGCCAAGGTCGGCGGTGCCGGTACCCATGGCGGTAACGAGGCCGGTGTAGTCGGTGGTGACAATGCCTTCTACAGGAATGCCCAGAGCGGCCTCAAGCACGTCGATGAACGGCTGAACGTCGTCCTGCAAGGTGTCTTGCTCTTGGCTCGGCACGAAGCCAAACACGAGTGAATCTGGCCAGCCCTCCGGCGTCATGTCTTCTGGTTCGGTCACTTCGGTGGTCGTGGCCGGTGCTTCGGTGGTCGTGGCTGGTGCCTCGGTAGTAACGGCTGGAGCTTCTGTAGTTTCGGTTGGGGCCGTGGTGGTGGTGGCGTCGCCATCGCCGGCAGTTGTGTCGTCGCTGTCACCACAAGCAGCGGCAACGAGTGAAAGGGCTAGCAGTAGCGCTAGCAAGTGTCGGATTCTCATGATCCCTCCTGAGGATTATCCTGAACCAGTGCCCGCCCCGCGGCGAGCAGTTTCCACGAGGGCAGTATCGCTACCGCGTGGGGCCAGCAACTTATCCGCGATGCTGCCCACATGCGAACATCAACATGTCGATGATGAGGGTCCTCTGTGCGTGCCAAGTACCGGGAGCGCCCGAGCGGTCTGTTCCACCAACGATCCGAACTCGGCCCAGGAGCGGGCGTCGATGGTGCCGAGCTGGGGACTGTTCCAGGAGCGAACGAATCGGCAAACAACCGACTGGTTCCGCCGCGAAGCCAGGGCCCGCAGGTTGTGATCGGCATCGTCGAGATACACGTCGCAATCAACCTCGGCCTTGGCGTCGATTAGATGTACCTCGCGCGTTGGGATGCGCTGTTCGCTGAGCCATCGGTAGGTGTCGCTGACCGCGAAGTCCGGTTTGGTGGTGAGAATGATGATTTGGTGGCCGGCGTTATGAAAGCGATGTAACGCGTCGAGGGCACCCTCATATGGGTCGAGTTCGGCGAACAGGCTCCTGCCTTGGTGGCCTGCGGTTGCGAACCAGCCCCAGAACTCGTCCATGTTCTCGAAGTGGGTGAGCGAAACTGGGGCGTCCCACTCGACTACGTCATCATGGGAAAGCTTGGTGCCAAATTGTTGGTTGTAACGAGCCATCCAGCCCGAGCTGAAGTCGGCTACAACTCCATCGAGGTCGATCCCCAAACGAAGGCCAGAACCTCGACTCATTGAGTTGGGCGTACGAACATGCTCGCTGCGCTGTCTGCCAGGGTGAGGCATCTCAAGACCATCTGTCATCGAATAACAATAACGAACCGACCAGACGCGTAAGGTCTCGGGTTGGTCCCTGCCTGTCAGGGTGAGTTGAGACACCTCCGAAATGGACGAACCGGTGACAGCCAGTGAGTCAGCCAGTGAGAACAAGCTTGGTTCTCGCTTCTGGCGGGCGTGGGCGGGCTGGGTTGCGGCCAGTCTTGGCGACGGTATCACCCTCACCGTTCTGCCTCTGCTAGCGATCGGCCTAACCGACGATGCTCGCCAGATTGCCGCGGTCGCGGCGGCTCGCTTCGTTCCGTTCCTGGTTTTGGCGGTACCACTTGGTGCGTTGGTGGACCGCATCGATCGGCGCGTGGCGATAGGCATCTCGTTGGCTGCTCGCGCCGTGGGTGCTCTGTTCTTGGCTGTTCTGGTGGCATCGGAAGCCGCCACCATTTGGTGGCTCGTCGTGGTTGCGTTTGTTATCGGAGCCGGCGAAGTTGTGACCGATAGCGGGTACCCGGCGTTGTTGCGGGCGTTGGTTCGTCGCGACCAGCTTCCATTGGCCAACGCCAGGCTGGCTGGAGGTCAAACCGTGGCCAACAACTTTGTCGGACCGCTCCTAGGAGCTGCGGTGTTCACCTTGAGTCGCACCGCAGCAGTGGTCATGGTTGCCGCAATGTTCGGCTTGGCCGCGGTGTTTGTGGTGACGATTCGCGGCAGCTTCCTCGCTGTACAACCCGACGTCGAGTCCAGAACGACACAACGGTCCTGGACAGCCGGGCTTCGTCACGTCTGGTCAGAGCCGTTGCTGCGAAGTCTTGTGGTGGCTGTCGGCTGGTTCTCGGTTATCGGCTCAGCAGCCAACGCTGTAGTTGTGATCTTTGCCAAAGAGCGATTAGGGCTGAGCGACACCGGTTTTGGGATATTGCTCTCAATGTCGTCGGTGGGGGCCATCCTCGCCAGCCTGGTGGTCGCTCCAATAATCGATCGTGTAGGCGGCGCCGGCAGCATGCGTGTGTCGGTTACCGTCTGGACCGCTACCTCGGTGTTAATGGCGTTGTCGACCAACATCTATTTGGTCGGCTTTCTTTTTGCCGCAAGGGGGTTCTCGGATCCGCTGTGGAACGTGGTTAGCTCAACCGCGAGGCAACGGACCGTGCCCGATGAGATCTTTGGCCGCGTCATGAGCGCCTATTTGTTTATCGCCTGGGGAATGAAACCCATCGGTTCGATGATCGGCGGGGTCGTCGCCGAACAATGGGGCAGCGAGTGGGTCATTGGCGGCGCCGGGATTGGCATTGCCATGATCCTCATCTTCGGCCAGAAGATGTTCAGCGAGGTCAACAAAGCAATGTCGAGCTAAGCCCAAACTCCCAACCAGTGTCGAGGATTGGGGCCATAGCCCCAATCCTCGACACTGGTTGCAGAAATTTGCGCGATCTACAGCGGGGTGAAGCTGGTGAGGAGGAGCTCGGTGGCTTGTTTCTTGGAGTGTTCGGCACCGAGACCACACGCTGGCACATCGAGGCTTCGACCGGGCTCGACGGTGGCACGATACGACACCGAGCCAGAATCGAGCACCGCGCTGATGGCTACAGACTCGCCATCTACCTTCCACGAACGAGCCGCAGACATCCACTGCCAACCGTGCCGTCTGAAGCCTTCGATGTCGGCAACCTGACCGGCTCGCGAACTGATGCCGGTGTTGCCCCTGGCTAGTTTGGAAAGGCGTTCAACGCCTTGGGCCGAGTGGTTCGTTATAGCTGAGAGGGCCTCGATGTCGAGGCCGGCCCAAAAGGTGCCATCGGGGAACGAGATACCGGTCGGGGAGAAGCGATGGCCACCGATATGGCTCGTTCGCCAGACCCGAACGTTGGCAGATAGCACTCCGGTGGCCTGGAGTTCCACAGCTTCGGTGAACAAACGGGTACCGAAACTTCCACAGCACCGGTCTCTGGATCCGTGGGTACAAATCAATACGTCGGTTGTTGTCACCGGGTCTCCGACGAAATCTCCGGCGTGAGCCGCCATGATCAATGAGCCGAGTTCATCGAAGCCAACCACACGCTCTTGACCATCAAACCCACTAAGCGAGTCGCTGGCGTCGCTGCCACGAACACGGTCATAGACAATCACCCGGGCGCTGTCTGGCGGTGTGACGCTGCTGGTCGGGCTCTTGGAGCCAACAAGCAGCGTGCGGCTTGTATCGGTCTTGAGCACGGTCTTATCGGCGACGTCGTCGAAAACTGCATGGTCCAGAGCGGCCACCGGCCATGGCTGGGCGGTCTCGACCAACACCCACCGATTGGCCCAAGGCGCAGTGCCTGCGGGCGACTCACCGACGGTATTGGTCAGGACCGCGCAGCGTAAATCTTGCGACGCTTCTGCGACGCCTAGGAGATCTGTCATTCGGTATTGCCTGTTCGTCGAGGGCTACGAATCGAAGGAGCTAACGAGTGAAAAACAACTGCATCTCGATAATTCCGAAATCGTCGAGCGAAGCAACGATCGGAGCCGACGGAGTGCTGATGTCCCAGTCGGCGAACGTTATCCCGGTTGACCCTGTAACCACGATGATGCCGTTCAGAAGCTGGGCGGTGATGTCGATTGTTGTTGGTTGGCTGATGCCGTTGATAACGAACTCGCCGACGGCTTGCACCGCTACCAGCTCGCCGTTGATTGGGTCGGCGCCGAGGTCGACTGGCGCCGAGAGGCGGAATGTGGCCTCAGGGAAGGCAGAGGTGTTCATGGCTTCGCGAGCTTTGTTGTCGCGTCTGCTGTCGTTGGTTCTGATGTCGTTGAGGTTGGCGACGATCTCGACCGACGTGAGCGACGTGCCCTCGATCGAGATTTCGCCTGACACTGTCGGTGTGCGCCCAACCGCAACGGTGTTGATTCCACCGGCGAGAACCTCGTCGATTCGAAAACCGACGTACGACGCGGTGGTGTCCTCGAAGGAGAACTCACCGATCGTTGTGTCGACGGTCCATGTTCCGTCGATGCCGGCTTCGGCAAATTGGGTGTCCGTTGCGCCGGTTTCTGTGGTCGCCGAGGCTGCGATCTCTGCGGCGACGCTGGCGTCGACCGCGACCGGCGGATCACCTCTCGTTAGCCACCAGAGCCCGAAGCCGGCTATCACAACTATCGCCCCAACGCCGATGGCGCCGTATCGGAACCAGTTCTTCTGGAACATTGCCGCGTTGCTGTACCGGTGGGGTGGGGTGCTCATGGTTGGTGTCTCCGGGACTAGATGAATCTGGCTTCTGTAGGAAAAGGCTCTTGTTGGGCCAATATTCCTGTTAGCGGAGGCATTCGGACCACGATGCCAGATCGGCTGTAGTCCGCGGTGTCGAGGGGCGCGCAGCAGTTGTGCGTCGCAGTAACCTCTAGATCATGTGTGGACGCTTCGTTTCTGCCTCGCCTCCCGACGAGATTGCCGCGTACTTTGGTGCTCAGGTTCCCGAGGTTGCACTGCCGGCGAACCACAACGTTGCTCCGACCAGCGATGTTTATGCAGTCCGCGAAGGGCCAGACGCATTGCGATCGATGGAGGCCTTTCACTGGGGCCTGGTGCCGATGTGGGCCAAGGACCTCAAGGTTGGCAACAAGATGATCAATGCCAGGTCAGAAACTCTGGCCGACAAGAACACCTTCAAGCGGGCTCTGGCTAAACGTCGTTGCCTCCTGCCCGCCGATGGGTTCTACGAGTGGAAGGTGGTCGGTAAAACCGACAAGGGCAAACCGAAGAAACAGCCGATGTATATTCACCGGCCAGATGGCGAGCCGTTGGCCATGGCCGGTTTGTGGGAGCGTTGGCGCGGACCTGATCGCGACTGGGACGACGTTCTGCACTCCACCACGGTGGTGACCACCCAAGCCAACGAGTTCATGGCACCAATCCACAATCGCATGCCGGCGTTCCTCTCACCAGACGCATGGGAAGTGTGGCTCGACCCCGAGGTCACCGATCTCGACCGCCTGACCTCGCTTCTGAAACCTGCACCCGAGGCGCTGCTAACGGCCCACCCAGTCGATCCGATGGTCGGCAACGTGCGCAACAAAGGGGCAGAACTCATCGTCGCATTTGTGCCGCCAGAACAATCCGAAGATGGCGACCGCGAACTGAAGCTCAATCTCGACGGCTGAGGGTGCCCTCGACGTAGTCGATCACGTACTCAAACCCGAGTCGCTCGTAGATCCCTTTTGCCGCAGTTCGGTCGTGGCCGACGTTGAGCCCGATGTGGTCGACGTGAGGCTGGACCCGCTTCATTACCTCGATCGTGCAAGCGGTTCCGAGCCCTAGGCCGCGATAACTTGGGTGGGTTAGGACGTTGCCGATAGCCGCGACCCGTCGTTGGATTGAGAACACATGGGTTCCGGCCATGGCTACCAACTCGGTTCCGTCCCGAACACCTACGTAGGTGTCGGCGGCGAGCATCTCTGGAGCAAAAACTCGACCGGCGTCTCGAGTCGACCTCTGGAGGCGTTCGATTTCGCCTAGGTGTTCGGGCCCGAGCCCTTCGACTACGACTGGCTCGCCGTCGAGGGTTGCGCTGTTTGCAGGCGGTAGTTGCTTGCCGGTTCTCCAGATCATCTTTGAGTGGAGCCCGTCATCGTTGAAATCAAACGAGTCGCTTAGCGACTCAGCAGCACCGGGCATGAGGTTCACGAAGCACTTATCGCCTAGTTCGGAGGCGATCGAATTGAGAATGGTTCGGTCGTGGCCCTCGCCGGTTGAATCCAACGCCGCTAGCAGTGGTGGTTCGAACCCGTCAAGCACGAAGGCCACGGCAAGATCGCGGCCTTCGTCTGACAGCATCCACCACGTCGAGTCGGAGAAAAACTCCTCGTCGAGGTCGGCAAGAGCGTACAAATGGGTGGCCGAATCAGTCCGCAGGAAAGATTCGAGCCGGGCCACGTCTGACACGACCTCACAGCGTTGGCTCATGGCCCCAATCGTGCCAGATTCGGCAAGAGGTCTCGTGAGAAGCGACTCGTGACTAGACAGCTGCCAAAGCAGCCTTGATGGCTTCGGCGGCCGCGTCGAGTTCGTCGCGATCGACCGAAGTTGCCGCGTTGGCGAAGTCGAGGTCGGTGATGTCGAACATCGGCACCACATGGAAGTGGGTGTGGGGCACCTCGAAGCCTGCAATGAGCATCCCGACCCGTGGCGGTGCAAACGCGGTGTAGATGGCCCGACCGATCGAAGTCGCGACGGCGAAGACGTGCGCTGCGGTGTCGGCGTCGAGATCAATCCAATGGCTGACCTCGGCGCGAGGCACCACAAGCACGTGGCCAGTCTGCAGCGGGTTGATCGACATGAAGGCGACGCACACGTCGTCTGTCCAGACGAAAGTGCCCGGAATGTCGCCGTCGATTATGCGAGAGAAAATGGTGGACATGTCGAGACTGTAGATCGGAAGCCTTATTGCAGCTAGTTTCGGCGTTGTGGCAGACAGCGACGGAAACACTCTGATTGCGAATAGTCGAATTCTGACTATCCCCAACGTCATCAGCGTGCTCAGGCTCGCACTGCTACCCGTCTTTGTGTGGTTGCTCTTCGGACCCGAGAACCGCCACGCCGCTGCTTGGCTACTAGGTGCGCTTGGTGCGAGCGACTGGGTCGACGGTTGGATAGCGCGAAGGTTCGACCAGATCTCCGAACTCGGAAAACTGCTCGACCCGACCGCCGACCGTTTGTTGTTCTTGGTGGGCGTCACTGCCATCTGGATCGATGGTTCGGTGCCATGGTGGTTCGCGGCGCTTACCTTGGCTCGCGAAGGTTTGGTGTCAATTGTTGCTCTCGTTATCGGTGCCATGGGCGCCAGGCGGATCGACGTGACCTGGTGGGGCAAGACCGGGACATTCCTCCTAATGGCGGCTTTTCCATTGTTTCTAGTGGGTAACAGCAGCGCTGGCTGGGCCGATATAGGCGAGGTATTGGCGTGGATATGTGGCATACCTGGGCTGGCGATTCACATCTATTCGGCTGCCGGGTATCTCCCCGTCGCCAGAGACGCCGTAGTCGAAGGGCGAGCTGCACGCGTCGCGCGGGCCTCGAAGCGGTAACTTGGCGAGCATGAATACGCCCGACGATCTCAGCTACTCCAAAGACCACGAATGGGTTCGCCGCTATGGCGATAGCAACACTGTTCGGATCGGCATTACTGACTACGCCCAAGATGCTCTTGGCGACGTGGTGTATGTCGAGCTTCCCGACGTTGGCCGCGAGTTGGAGGCCGACGAATCGTTTGGCGAGATAGAGAGTACAAAGTCGGTTTCCGATGTGTTCGCACCGGTGGCCGGAAAGGTCGTCGAAGTAAATTCTGTCCTCGAGGACGCCCCCGAAACCCTAAACGAAGATCCCTACGGTGAGGGTTGGATCTGTAGCATCGAGCTCTCCAATCTGACCGACCTCGATGGCCTGATGAATGCCGAGGCGTACGTGGCGTTGACCGAAGAGTGAATACCTTGTTCTGCACAGGCTGCGGGCATCAGAACCCGGTCGGTAGCCGATTTTGCGCGAGCTGCGGCCACCAGCTGGTAGTGGAGACCGACGACCGCACCTTAGGTATGGCGCCGCTCGACGAGCACGGTTTGCCAGCGTCCGATGCAACAACTCCTGCACCAGCCGGTGCCACTACGGCCCAGATGGTGGTTACCTCCGGGCATCGGTCAGGGTCGCGATTTGCCATAAGCGGCGAAGTTGTCAACGCCGGCCGACACCCCGAAAGTGAGATCTTCCTCGACGACATCACCGTGTCGCGCCGTCACGTCGAGATTCGCAGGGTCGAAGGCGGCCACGTTGTCGCCGATGCCGGTTCGCTGAACGGCACCTACCTCAATGGCCAAAGAATCGATACGGCGCCGCTCTCGAATGGCGACGAAGTTCAGATAGGAAAGTTCAAGCTGTTGTATCTGGTCGAGAAAGCCTGACATGGCTAGAGAGCATCTGTCGATTGGTGAAGTGCTTACGCTCTTGCAGCCAGACTTTGCCGACGTCACGATCTCCAAGATACGGTTTCTCGAGACGCAAGGGCTCATAGATCCCGAACGTACGCCCTCGGGATATCGCAAATTCTACGAACCCGACATCACCAAGCTGAGGTGGGTCCTCACACAACAGCGCGACAACTTCTTGCCTCTTCGCGTGATCCGCGAGCGCATCGCTGCCGGCGATCATCTTCAGCCTGAGCCAGAGATCGAGGCCAATACCGGACTCGCTGTTGGCTCGCAATCGGACCTAACTCTTGGGACCGCCTCGTCGTCACTGTCGCCAGAAGCCGATCACAACAACCGCGACAGTTCTGGCGAGAGTTCGTTGCTCGACAGCGGGCCAACGTCGGTAACTCTCACGATGGACGAACTAGCCGGTGCGACTGGTCTGGCACCGAGCGCGCTCGCAGAGCTCGAGCGTTACGGGTTCTTCGCCAGCCGCCAGCTCGGACCAAGTACTTACTACGATGGCGAAGCTCTGGCGGTTGCCCATATTGCCGCCAAGTTTCTGAAGTTCGGCGTGGAGCCCCGCCACCTGCGTATGTACAAACACTCCGCAGAGCGCGAGGCCAGCATCTTCGAACAAGTGGTCATGCCACTAGTTCGTCAGCGGAACCCGACGGCCAGGCGGGCTGCATTTGATCGACTTGAGGAGCTCAACTCGATGGGTTCGCAGCTACGCGCCGCCATGATGAGGCAAGCGCTGGCCGATCACCTCGATCGGTGAGTTAGGGTTTCGGCCATGGTCGAGATGGAACTCATAGGTGTCCAGGTCGAGCTGCCGTTCAACACTCCGATGATGTTGCTGCGTGAGGCCGACGGTCAGCGCGTGCTTCCTATCGTGATCGATGTGCCTGAGGCCCAAGCAATTGGCCGCGGCGTCGATGGTGTGCGCACCGCGAGACCAATGACCCACGACCTCATGGCTCAACTTCTCGATGCCCTCGATACCAGGCTGGTGCGCGTTGTTGTCACCGAGTTACGCGACCACACCTTCTTCGCAGAGCTTGTGCTCGACACGCTCGGAGTCGAACGCCGTGTATCGGCTCGCCCAAGTGATGCCGTTGCCTTGGCGGTTCGTAGCGGCGCGCCGATCTTTGCCAGCGACGAAGTGCTCGACATTGCCGGGCAGCCACTAATTGAGGGCTCAGACCACCCAGATGACATCTTGGCTGGCGGGTTGTCAGCCGATAGTAGCGGCGACGATGCCGCTGAAGACGCCGACCCCGATGTGTTACTCGACGAATTCAAGCAGTTCCTGGACGACATCAATCCCGACGATTTCGACGGCTAGATTTGCCAAAGAGCGACCGAACGGTCGCTGGTAGATAGCCGAACGCGGCGGTTCCGTCGTGGGTTCGGTCGAGCCCAAGTTGGTACTGAAGGTCCCATAGTTTGGGTTCTGTGTGGCTCTGCTGAAACAGGTTCGCGATGTACCACATTCGATCGTCCGGGTCGCCCCAGTCGACGGCGCCAGTTCCGGCAAGGTTGTTCGTCCCTGGTGTGCTGCGCCCCTCGGTGATGAAGACCGGCGGCTCGCCAGCTGGGAGAATGATCACGTTGTTCGTACCGGCGTCGTACCAGGTTCTGGCCGAAGTTGGGAAGGCGTCGCGATGGTGTTCGGGTGGTGGGTTGTTCCAACCGCCCAGATCTGGGAGTGAGAACTCTGCGTCGCCGCCCCGAAGATGCACTTGAGCGTCGTCAACATTGACCACGCGGCGGCGGTCAGGGTCGAGCAAGGCCGTTAGCGGGGTGTCGACAATGAGGTTGTTTGATTTGGCGAAAGTGTTGGGTTCAAGGTCGTTGCTCACTCTTAGTTCGATTGTGCTGCGTCGATCCGGCTGACCGATGCTCAAAGTCATGAGCGAAGTGGCAACTACCGCATCGCCGCCCTGCACATAAGCGAAGATTTCGCCGCCGATACCTCGAACAATGCCGTCGTCGCCAACCCCGAGGTCGGTCAGAGCGGCGAGTTGAGGCTGAACGGCAGCCTGTTCGTGAATTGCCAGCAGTGTGTTCGACAGATTGGTGAGGTGTTGTCGTTTGGCTGCATCGCGCTCATTCACAGCCGCAGCAAGATATGCGAAGCCGTCGCGGAGCTGGTTGTGTCCGATTGAGAACATTGGCCCTCGGTCGGGCAGGGTCGAGTTGGCGAAGAACTCGACGAACGAATCTGGGTTCTCGAACACGCCATCGCGAGCTGCGGCAACTACGGCCGCGTACCGAGGCGCGATGTCGCCGAAGATTGTCTGGTTGCCATCGGCGAGTTGTTGACGGTCGCCGACCGAAGGTGCCTGATCGAAAAAGAGGGAGATGTCCACTGGTGCTCCCAGTAAAGCCGGGCGGATCGAGTTCGAGGCCCATGGCGCCATCAACATCCAGTTGGCACCACTGTGGTTGGGCTCGGTCGGATCCATCGGATTGTCGACGTAGCGGGCATTCAGGACGTTGTTCATCTGCAACCCGAGCTCTGAGTAGTACAGCGTGATCAACTGGTTTCGTTCGCCCCCGGCCGATTCGGGCAGCGCCGCCACGACGAGGGTCTGCTCGACGATGCCGTTAGTTCCGGCCAGAGCCGCAGATGCCAGAGCGCGGATGCCATCGTCTGAGCTCAGCCTGATGTCGAGGCCGTGGGTCCGACCGGTTGGGTCCAGGTACGGTTTAGGTAACCATTCGAGGAACTGGAGTGCATCGCTGGGCTCGGAGGCAAAGGCGTGGAGATTGATGGCCAGAGAGGCAACATCGGTCCAGTACAGGCGGCCGCGGCTGAGCTGTGTGCCTCTGGCGCGGTCATCGGTTGATTCGATGCGAGAAAACACACCGGGGATGATCAGGTGTTTGAGCAGCTCAGTCTCAGCGGATCCGTACCAGCCGTTGTCGATCGCGATCTCAACGTCCTCGATGCTGACGTGACCATTGGCGGCGCCGGTTTTTGCCGCGTCTAGACGGTCGAATACGGTCGGGTCGGCTAGTAATTTCGCGATGCCGATCTGAGTTACGGCCTCGTCGATGTCTGCGACGGTGATGGTGTTTCGTACCTCAAAGTAACCCAGCAGTGAGCCAGCGCCCGTTGCCGTTGAGTGATCCTGTACTCCCGCGCGGCTCCAGGCGACAGTCTCGAACAGCGAAGGGCTCGACGCGAACGTTGACGTGGCGATTGCGAGCCACTCCGGCAGAACACCCTGCTCGGCTGAGGCGGCCAGAACCAGCTCGTCGTAGCTCAGGGTGCCATCGGGGATCGATCCAGAGGCAACCTCAAGTAGCGGCAACCATTGACCGATCTGCTCGAGCAGATCGGAGCCGTCGAGCCGTGAGCGTCCGTTGCTAAGGGGATCAGATACCAGGGCCAAACGGACGGCGACATCGGTGTAGCCCGTTGTTAGAAGGGCATCGAGCAGCATTGCTCGCTGTTTGACGCTCAAACCAGCCCACATCGAACCAAGTTCGCGGTCCGATAGTTGTTTGACGGTCTCGACCAGCTGCCAGACCTTCTTGTAGGTGAATCGGTCGAAGCGAGAGCCTCCTTTGGTGCTCACCAGCGCAACACCAAAGTTTGGCGCCGGAAGGTTTAGGGTGAATCCGGCCGCTAAGAGCGCTCTGGATTCGAGCGAAGCTCCGAGGCATCGCCACATGTCGGCCACGCTGTCCAAGTCGGTACCCACCGGAGAGCTCAACTCCACAGCCGCAGCGACATGGGCTGATGTGTTGGCAGCTTCGTTGGCCATTGCCGCCTGGTTTCGAAGGAGCCTGGCCAGGGCGAGAACCAGGCCAGGGTCGATGGCGACGCGACTGGGCACAGAGAATTCCTTTGTTTCGGTGATTCGACTGGGAGCGGGGGAGCGCTACCTGGTAGCGCATAGGCGTGTAGGCCGGGTGGCTAGCGGCGAATATCGACCCACGCGGGTGGCCGCGGTGGAGGCCCCGGATGAGTTGGCGGTGGTCCGGGACTTGGCACGTCGCTCGGGGCCTCAACGTGTCTGGCCCATGCGACGCGCCAGCTGCTCGCTTGGGCAGAGTACTGGCGCATGTTTTGGCGGTGTGTGAGCGCAGCTGCGGTGGCATCTCGACATACCTGAGCTCGGCGACGGCACTCCTGGGCCAACTGATCTAGTTCAAAAGCGGCCCGATGACAGATGCCGACCGACTGGCCTAGAACCGTCGCGACAACGATTGAGAGTTGGCCCCCAGCAACTACATCGGTACCTGAAGCAGACGTCAACGGCGAGCCGAGGTTTTCTGTCAGGTTCGCGACGTGGTCGAGGCTGCGCCCAGCTGCTTCGAAGTCCTCGGCATAGGGCATGATGGACGTTTCTTAGGAGTCGGCGCTGAGGTCTGGTTGGTACTCAGAGGCCTTGGTTCATGGCCATGTCGAGATTCGAACGTTGTCCCTCGACGGCCCGAGCCATTGTTTGGGTTGAGTCCGTGGCCCGGGTCAGCGATAGCTGAAGGTTCGACTGAAACGACTCAAGTGTTTCGGCCATCTGGCTAACGTTGAGCTGGAACTGATCGAAGGCTTCGCGCGTGGCTGCATCGACCTCGCCCATGGCCGAGGTGAACTCGCCGTGGGCTTCTAAGAAGCGAACCTGGTTGGCCCCTGTCCAGCCTGCGTTGGCGGCGCGATTTGCCGATTCGTGCACCGATCCACTTAAGGTGTCCATCGTTGCCGAGACGCGGCTGAGCGCCAATGTCGAGGCATCGCGGACTGTGCCTACGACGCTGGCTGTCTCGGCGGTGGCGTTGGTGCTGGCGTTGCCGATTGCTTCTGAAGTTCGCGTTAGCTGGTCTCGTAGTGCTTCGAGGTCTTCGAGCTGGGCTCCGAGCATGGCCATATGGGTCTCCTGGGCTAGTTGTGATTGAAATGGCACACTAGCCGGCTGAATCACGAAACACACATAAAATACTGAAACAGCATGAAACTATGGTAAGTTAGCGCTGTCATCGGGCACTGCTGTCCGGTCTCAGGGAGAACCCGATGGATTCGAGTCCGACGAATGCCCGACGTCGGGTGGCGGTAACGCTCACCGGTGGTCGACAAGAACACGACATCGAAATCACCTTCGCAGCGTCGGCCCGCGTCGCGCACCTTCTAGACGTCCTGGAGGCCTCAGGGTTCCAGGACGAGCGCCGCATCGAGAGCTCTTCGGCTGATCTCTGGTGCGGTCAAGCCAGGTATGGGCCCGATGTCTTTCTCGGGGTGCTCGACCTGTTCGAAGGCTGCCACATTTCGCTTACGGAGCCCGAGCAAGTGGGCGATGTTGGCAGTCATGACGGTGCGTCGCGGCACCAAGCGTTGCAAGCGGTGGCTGGACTCGGATCGGGGCGAGTTCTGGCTGCTGCTTGTGACCGCGACGCTTTCGTTGCCGACGCGGACTCGATTTGGGAGGACGTGTCGAACCGAAGCGACCTGGGCTCGTACGGTGCTATTTGTCGAGGTCATGTCGTTCATCGAGTTCCGCGCCCGGTCGGGCGCGAACCTGCCGCTGAGGCCACGACCGGCGAGCTTGTGCTCCCGTCAGCGCCAGCTCGACCAGAACGACCGTCGATGATCGTCTTGTTGGCCCCAGTTCCGGTAGCGATTGTGATTGCCCTGATCCTGAATCCGCTGTTCATGTTGTTTGCTGGCAGTGGTCTCGTCACCGCGGGAGCGCGCCACGTCGACGCGCTTCGGCGCTACCGCAAATCTAGCCGTAGTCATCAGGGTGAGGTGGCCAAACTCGAGAGCGACTTTGCTCGCGGAATCGAGCTCGTCATCGACGACGAAACCGAACGGCGCCGGGGCGCTCAACCGACCGCGCACGAATTGTTTCGGCGTGCGACCGGCCTCGACCCGCGGCTTTGGGAGCGGAGACGAGACGATTCTGACTTCGGTGTCGTGGCTATTGCCAGGGGCGATGAATCACTGTTCGAGAGCCCCGGCCCGACAGTGAGCGCTGTTCCGCTGTTAGTCGATCTTGGAACGGTTTCGTTGGGCGTCGTGGGCCCAAGGCCCGCGGCAGTCGCGGTTGCCCGTGCAGTCGCTGTTTCGCTCGCGGTCAACAGTGGTCCTGGTGAGCATCCGTTCGTGTTATTACTCCAGGCCGCGGCCGCGGCTGAATGGGCGGCTCTCAAATGGCTTCCTCATCTCGACTCGAGTCGGGTCGCAACCAACGGCGAAACCGTGGCCGAGGTTGGCGAAGCGCTAACGCAGCTGGGCGAAGGGGTCAGGCCCATCGTCTTTCTCGACGGCGTTGAGCTGTGGCGGTCGGTGTCCGCGGCGGTCCGTTCTACATACGGTCAGGCCGGTTTGGTTGTCATCGCCAACGAGACTTCGGCGCTGCCCTCACAATGCCGGGTGATTCTTCAAGTCGACAGCAGGGGTAACTGCCACGTTCTTAACCTGGATGCTCCGAGTGCTGCCGAAACCGGAGCCAGTTCGCTCGCAATTGGAGTATCCAAACGCTTCACCGAACAAGTCAGTCGTGCCTTAGCACCGCTGGTCGACGCTGACGAGCCGCCTGATCCGTCCGGGCGAGTCTTGCCGGACGCGGTTTCGTTGGCCGACGTTTCTGGCCCTGTTGCCGATGCCGCCGACATCGCTTCTGCGTGGCTTGGTACCGAAGCCGACCCTGGGGCTCCGGCCGCCGTAGGGGTTGGAGTCGAGGGCCCCATTGTGCTTGATCTTGCTGCCGATGGACCGCACGCTCTGTTAGCGGGAACCACAGGTGCTGGAAAGAGCGAGTTTCTTCGAACCTGGGTCCTGGCGATGGCTCAAGCGACTAGCCCAGAGGATCTAAACCTGGTGCTTCTCGACTACAAAGGTGGCGGCGCGTTCGACGCGTGCGCCCAGTTGCCGCACACCGCCGCGGTGGTGACCGATCTCGACCCATACCTGGGACAACGAGCACTGCGTGGGCTGACGGCCGAGTTGCGCCGACGCGAGCTGTTGCTTCGCGACGCTGAGGCATCCGACCTAAGCGCGTTTCGTAAGCTTGGCCGGCGGATGCCGCGGCTGGTGCTTGTTGTCGACGAGTTCGCGACGTTGGCCTCGGAACTACCCGATGTGCTCGATGCGCTCATCGACGTGGCCCAGCGGGGGAGAAGCCTCGGGTTACATCTTGTGCTGGCGACTCAGCGGCCCGCTGGCGTGCTCGATGCCAAGATCAGAGCCAACACCAACTTGCGGGTCGCTCTTCGAGTTCAAGACGAGGCCGACTCCTACGACGTGATTGGAGTTGTCGATGCTGTCAAGTTGTCTCGCCGCAGTCCTGGCCGCGGCATCATTCGCGCTGGGTCCGACGAGTTGGTCAGGTTTCAAGCCGCGTACGTCAGCGGCCGCACGCGGGCCGACGTACCGCCAGTCGAGGTGCGATCATTTGGTCTCGGTGCCGAGTTTGGTTGTCCGGCGAGTCATGCGATAGCCCCGGACGGCCCGACCGACCTTGAGCGATACGTCGATCTTCTTAGCGAAGCTGCCGTCATAGCGAAGTGCGCCCCGGTGAGACAGCCATGGTTACCGCCACTTCCCGAAACCTGCTGCCACATCAGCACCGGTGAAGCCGCAGGACCCCAAGGCGCGGTGAAGATCGCACTGGCGGATTCGCCAGAAACCCAATCGCGGGAGCCAGTCTGGTTCGAGCCGGCAAAGGGCCATCTCGTAGTGCACGGAGTTGCCCAAGCCGAGACCGAGGCCACCTTGTTCGCGATAACGAGTGCTGTTCTCGATACGTACGTGTCTGGCCGCGTGTGTGTCCATGTTGTTGATGGCGGCACGCGGCAACTTTCCCACGGGAGGCTCCGGAGCCAATCAATTGGCCGTGATGATACTGCCGACGTGCTCGACTTCATTGAGAGGATGGAGGCCGAGCTCGACTATCGACGCCGAACCTCAGCGTCCAATGCCTCACAATCGCCATGCCAGCCTCTGGTGTTGCTGGTGATCGATGGCATTGATTTCTGGATAGACGGGCTGATCTCGACCGGGAGCCACGACATAGCCAATCGGGTTGTGGCTCTGCTCCGCGACGGACCGTCTTTGGGCCTCGTGGCCGTGATGTCGACCCGTTCAGAGCGCGGCGTGCCCACTCGAATCAGCGCCCAAGTGTCGCAGCGGTTTTCACACCGCCTCGCCGATCCAGCGGGTTTCCTCGGTCTAGGGATTCGTCCGTCGTCGGTCCCCGATCTCTTGCCAAGACAAGCCGTCGACATAACAACAGGACGACACATCGTGATGCTCGATGCGTGTTCGGAGTTCGTATGTGGCCATGGCGCGGAAGAATTCTCTATCGCGCGGACCGCGCGATAATGCGGTCTGAGCAGGCTAGACACAGCTATGTTCGCGAGGATTCGCGCGAAGCGCGCGAACATTCGCGCCGATGGTGATTGACCGCGCGCAGCTGCGCGCGTACCGTGAACGAAGACGACATCGACGTAGTTCCACCCTTGTGATCTTCGCCGCGGTCGTTCACCATGTAGGGCGAGCATTCCCCGATGCGGACGGGGCGGGAGCACAACTGTGACGATCGAGGCAAATCAAGCCGGGTACTCAGGAAAGAAGACAGCCGAAATTGTCGGTATCACCTACCGACAACTCGACTACTGGGCCCGCACCGACCTGGTTCGGCCGAGCCTTCTCGATGCGGCCGGAAGTGGTAGCCGCCGTCAGTACACCTATCAGGATCTCCTCGAACTCAAGGTCATCAAGACCCTGCTCGACGCCGGTATTCGCCTCGAAATGGTGCGCGATGTGTTTAGCTATCTTCGCAACGACCTCGGCGAGGATATCGCCTCGGCCAACCTCGTGATTCAGGGATCTAAGTCGCTCCTGGTTCGTTCTGGCGAAGAGATCATCGACCTCATTCAGGCTGGCCAGGGCGTGCTCAACGTGCTGCCTCTGGCCGGAGTCAAGGAAGATCTCGATGCTTCAATCGTCGAACTGTTCCCGAGCTTCGACGCTGCCGCGGCCTCTGGCCGCTAACGCCGCGACCTTCGGTTGCTTACCGGGTTTTCGCCCTCACTTCGTTCATGCGAAACCCCGAAAACCACAGACCCACTGCCGCAGACCACTGCTGTCACCGGGAAACGGCTGCGGGCGTACGTTTCCCGGTGACAGTAGCGGTCTTGCTAGTCGTTCGATGTTGCGATTAGATTTAGCGAAGCGCTGTTCATGCAGAATCGCTCGCCTGTTGGCGCTGGGCCATCGTCGAACACGTGGCCTAGGTGGGCTCCGCAAGCGGCGCACAACGTTTCGGTGCGTTTCATTCCGAAGGTTCGGTCTACGTTTCGTTCGATGCGACCCTCGTCGATGGCTTGGGTGAAGCTTGGCCAACCCGAACCCGACTCGAACTTGTCGGACGACTCGAACAGTTCGGCATCGCACACCACGCAGCGATAAACGCCGTCGGTCTTGGTGTCCCAGTAGCAGCCAGTGAAGGCTCCTTCGGTACCAGCGGCCTGGGTGACCTGGTATTGCTCGGGGGTCAATTTGTCGCGGAGTTCGGCCTCGGTGAACTGGACTGAGCGCTCGTTTGTTGGTTCGTTACCAGACATAGTTGCCTTCGAGTTTCTGGAGAACAGTTTCATATCGTAGATAACGCTATGCATCGATGGGGTGTTCCCATGAGTGCGAGGTTCGCACTCAATTTGGTCACCATCCGTTGGCGAGCAAGAACTCGACCATGCGGTTGTGCGGGCTAAGGATGCTCTGGTCGGTGTCGACACCTGACTTATGGATCACAAAGCGACTAAGGCTGTGGTCGGGTTCGGCATTGCTGGCCTACTACTAACAGTTCTGATCTTTAGCGCAATGCGAATCGGTAGTGCCGAACTGGCTGGCGTGTTCATGATGTTGCCGGCAGTCATCTTGGCCTGGCTTGTTGTCACCTCTAGCAGCGAAACAAGCAGCCTCTAGGTTCTAAGCGATACCAAATCGCGCGCTAAGTGAAGTTGGGCCGAAATTTACGCTTAGATCGGCGCTGTTGATAGCAAGGGTGAATCGGCAGGTCATGGTTGCGATTCTTGTGCCGATCTGTCTCTGGGTAACGGCGACACCGCGGTTCGTGGCAGGTCGTCGAACACGCGTGAAGTAATCGGAGTGTGGTCCTGGCATCGACCGCGCCGAGCAGCTAGACCCGAACTACGGTCCGCGATTGTTCTGATCGACTGGCCCAACAGGGGAGCCAAAATGTCACACACCGTCCACAGATTACGTGGCGCCATCGCTGTGTCGATCGTCCTAGCGTTAGTTTCGGCGCTGTTCGTTGCGCCACCGGCGGGTGCCGAACAAGACGACGTCGCTGATGCAGTGTCAGCGACGATCATGGAGATCCAGGGTCCAGGGCACCTGTCCCCATTGGTCGGTCAGACAGTCAAGACAACTGGTGTGGTCACCGCGGTTGCCTTTAGCGGCTTCTACATCCAGGACCAGACTGGCGATGGCATCGGTAACACATCCGACGGTGTTTTCGTCTCGAACCGTGACCGAATTGCCGCGGTGGGCAACCTTGTCGAAGTGGTCGGAGTTGTTGAAGAGAACATCGGTGGAGGCCCCGAGACAGGCAACCTATCGGTTACCCGGATTGTCGGTGTGCCTACCATCGTCAAGACGCGCGTGCCCATGCCAGGGTCAGTCACGATTGGCGAGTTCGGCCGAATCGCGCCACCGGCCACCGTCATCAGCGACAACGAGCTGCCCACCAACTTGCAAACCGATCCTGCAAAGTTCAATCCAGGCGTTGACGCCATTGACTTCTATGAAGCAATGGAAGGTATGCGGATCCGCATTGACAGCCCAATAGCGGTGTCGGCCACGCGTCAGTTCGGCCGTTTCTCAGCTGAGGTAACGGTCCTTCCGAGCCGCGGCAATCGCGCAGTCATCGAACCGGCAGGCGCGGTCACCGGCCGTGGAGGGATTCTCCTCCAGCCACATCCAGACAACACCGGAGACCAGAACCCAGAACGTATCCAGATCCAGTTCGACGGCACGATCTATCCCGGTGAGTTTCCAGATATCAACGTCGGTCAGCAGCTAAAGAGCGTGCGTGGCGTTATGGGTTACAGCTTCGGGAACTACGAGGTAAACGCAACCGAAGAACTCGTGCTCGACGCGTCGTTCGCATACCGCGAGACCTCGGTTCTAGTCAATGGAACGACGAGAGTAACCGTTGCCAGCTACAACGTACTCAACCTGAGTGCCGACGAATCCGACGACGCGCAACGAGCGTTGCTTGGCGACCAGATCGTCAACTCGCTTAACAGCCCAGACGTCATCGCACTCCAGGAAATTCAGGACAACAACGGCACCACCGACGATGGCAACACTGATGCCGGCGAGACCCTTCAGGGCCTCGTCGACGCAGTGGCCGCAGCGGGCGGACCGGCCTATGAGTTCTTTGACATCGCCCCTAGTGACAATGCTGGCGGTGGAGTGCCGGGGGGCAATATACGCAACGCGTACCTTTACAACCCGGCCCGGGTCGATCTCGTCGGGTATCAGTCGTTGAGCGATGAGGCATTCGATGGCACACGGGATCCGTTGATTGGTGTGTTCTCGTTCAACAGCGAGATATTCACCGTCGTAAACGTTCACTTCAGCTCCCGATTCGGTTCGACTCCAATCTTCGGTGGACCCCAGCCCTTCCTGCAGGCTGGAGAGGATGAACGCGGTGCTCAGGCGGCGGCAGTCAATGCCTTCGTTGACGCCATGTTGGTCGACGATGGATCGGCGAGAGTGCTTGTTATCGGCGATATGAACACCATGGAGTGGACCAACGAGCTGGCCGACATCTTGCCTGGCGAGGAGCCGGTGCTCACCAACCTGCTGACCACCAATGCGTTGAACATGGCCGATCGCGACGATCGGTACTCGTTCATTTTCAACGGCAACTCCCAGTTGATTGATCATGCGTTTGTGACCGACTCGTTGAACCGAGCCGACACCAAGCTCGACATTGTTCATACCAACGTCGATTTCGCTCGAACCGACAACACCGTTACTGCCAGCGATCACGACCCACTGGTGGTGAAGTTCAAGATTGCGGCACCAGCCGACACCGTGAACTTGCAGATCCTTACGATCTCGGACTGGCACGCTCAACTCGATCCACTGTTCGTGTTCCGCGAGGGCGTGTTTGGTGGTGCAGCAGAACTATCGGCGTACTTCCAGCGTGAACGGGCTGCGAATCACAGAACCTTGACCCTCACCGCGGGCGACGCCTATGGCGCTTCGACGCCGCTGGCGAGCTTTTTCGACGAGGTTCCAGCAGTCCGCGCCATGCGACTTATGGGATTCGACGCCGATACGTTAGGTAACCACAACTTCGACGAAGGCATAGCGAAGCTTCAAGAGAGGATCGACCTCGCCAGTGCAACCGAGGGCGAAGTGGGCGAACCGTTCCAGTACCTGTCGGCCAACCTCGAGAACCGCGATGCCGAACTCACTGGCGTCAAGGACTACGAGATCTTCGACCTCGACGGAGTGAACGTTGCCGTCATCGGCGTTACCAACCCCGAAGCCCCAACGTTGGTGTTCCCTGACTCGTTTGGCTCCATCGTTGTGACCGACCCAGTTGTGGCCGCCAACGCGGCCCGCGCCGCGGCCGCGGCCGAAGGTGCAGAGGTGTTTGTGCTTCTGGCTCACATGGGTGTCACCGCCGTCGACATCGACGGCACCCCAACTGGTCCACTGGTCGATCTGGCCAACGGAGTTAACGGATTTGATGTGATCGTTGGCGACCACACCGATGCGCAGTACCAGGCGGTCATCAATGGCGCCATCGTGGTTGAGAATCAGAGCCGCGGTCGCACCTATGCCAGGGTGAAGTTGCAGTACAACACCGCAATTGGCGAGGTCACCAACTCCACAGCCACTTTTGTGGAGGCGATTAGCGCAAACATCACCCCAGATCAGGCAATTGTTGACTTGCTTGAGCCGCTAAGGGACGAACTCAACGTTTTGCTGGGAGAAACCCTCGGCAACTCGACGGTGTTCATTCCACGCTCCGATGAGTGTGGCCAAGATGCCGGACGTACATGTGAGTCGCTGGTTGGCAACGTCGTGACCGATGCATTGCGCGATCGTTACGGTACCGACTTTGCGATCACCAACTCTGGTGGGTTGCGAGCGCCTCTCACTTGTCCGACCGAAGACGTCGAGGGCGACTTCTGCCTTCCCGGCGGGGCTGAGGGCGACATTACTGCTGGCCAGGTTCTTACCGTGCTCCCATTCGGTAATCAGGCGGTCACCCTGACTATTGGCGGCGATGTGCTCAAGACACACCTTGAGATAGGGGTGTCGGGCCTTCCTGGAGTGAGTGGCGGTTTCGCTCAGGTCTCGGGGCTCTGCTTCAGCTACGACATCAATGCTGAAGCTGGTTCTCGGGTTCTGTCTGCTGTGAGGCAGGCCGACGACAGGACGTGTACAGGAGAGGCCGTCGATCTGACTGCTGGCTCTACCTACACATTGGCCGAGAACGACTTTATGGCCAGCGGTGGCGACGGGTACCCCAACCTGATCGGCACAGCAGATACTCGCGAACTGCTCGACCAGGTTGTGTCCGACTATGTGTTGGCCCAAGGCACTATCTCGCCGTCCATTGGGGGCCGCATCACATGTGTTGATGCCACCCCAGGCGCTGGAAATGAGTGCCCAGTACCGGCTGCATAGCCAATCCCGCTTCTCCGCGTTCGAGGACAACGAGCCCGCCACAGTTGGTGAATGTCTAACTCGGTACATTCGCTCTCCGTGACCGCCCGATATAGGATGCCCGCACATATGGATAGGTGTACCGCGGGAGCGGTGGCCAACAGCGAGTTGTAGGTACAGGGGCGCTAGATGTCAGTAATCCGATACGCGAGCAATTGGATAGTGCCGAGGCGTCGCCTGGGCCTGTTTGCAGCCATAGCTGTCGTTGCCTTGGCGATTGTTGTGAGTGCCAGCCTCATTGGTGCCCAGACTTCGAAGACGGTTCGGATCGTTGAGCCTGGCGCGGGCGACGCCGCCATCGACCTCTCCAGCTTCAGCGCGGCTGCTGCCAGCTTGGGCCAAGACACCATCAATGTGCAGTGGCCGAACGCGGCCGGTCTCGGCTCGAACGCCATTACTGCGGCATCGGTTACCGTCGATCAAGCTCAGCGCGCGATCGTTGTCGAAGGAAACATCACTGTAGGTGGCGATTCGTTCCGCGCGCTTTTTATCGCTGACTGGGCAGCAGATGTCTCGACGCCCACGCTGTCACTCACCCTCGACGGAAACCTCGACCTGAGCTCGCTGAACTCGTCGTGGCGGGCCCCCACTGGCGCTGTGGTCATTGACGGCAGAGCCATCATCGCAACCGGCGATCAGAACGTGGCCAATATCGCTGGCACCGCGCTGCTTGCCGGTACCGCCACCATCTCTCAGGGACTTGAAGTCTCCGGAACTGTAGCGGTGGCCGATGTTCTGCCCGGAGTAGCAGCGGCTGGGGCCACCGTAAGCGTTACCGGCAGCCTCGACGCCGATATTGTCGCCTTGTTAACCAATGCCAATCTCGTGCCAGCCGATCCGGCGAGCGCCAAGTTGGTCGGTCTTCTAAGCGGCGCTCAAATGCAGCTCCCCGAGGCCTCAGCCATCTCGGCATCGGACTTTGCCTTTGTCATCGGGGTTGAGGGCTCAGGGGCCCAGTCGCAACTTAGCGTGTCGCTTGTTGGCAGTATCGAAGTCGACGACCCGAGCTTCTCGACGGGCCCGGTGACGTTCGAGGCCGTCGCCCTCACCGATGGCACCACGACCACTTTCTCTGGTGGAATCAAGCCAGGCTCGACTTGGCGCAATCCGCTTGGCATCAATGGTGTGGTTGTTCAGAACGCGAGGGTGCAACTCCGTACGGCCGCCGACGGCCCGACTGTTGGCTCGTTTTCGGGCACGATGAAGGTCGGTGGCAAGACGTTCTCGATCGACGTCGAGAGCGATGGCACCGAGCTGAGCCTCGACCTAAAACTTCCGCGCCTCAGCGTTGGCGAGGTGGTCGACGTGATGAAATCCGCCGGCGTTTCTGTCGGGTCGGTGCATTCGGCCCTGCGCGGTCTCACTCTTGAACCCACCGATCTCTCGTTTAGCACCGACGCCGGCAATCTGAGCGGTGCGCTCAGCACTGGCGCAAAGTTCCGGGGCCAAACGGTGAAGGTTCTTATTGCTGGCGATACGTCGGGCTCTAACAACTTGCTAGTGGCGCTTTCTCTCGACGGAGGCGGGACCATCGGCTCGTTCCTTGATTCCGCGCCTGCGCTAGCCGCTATACCAATTCCTGAGGGTGGCATCGTTGTTTCCCGCGTGCCGTTCAACAATCTGGCGTTCTCACCAACATCGATAGAGGGCGCCTTTTTAGTCGACATGTTCTGTGGTGCGGCTGCTACGGGCACGTGCACCTATTCGGTTCCTTCCGGTGTCAGTTTCGCGGCGCGGGCCCAGCTGCCGCCGACCATTCTCGACGTGCTCAAGACGTTCGGTCCAGTCGGCACCGACGGCGCGCTGCGCATCACCGGGCGGATTCCGGTGTTTGGAGGCGGTTCTCTAGACCTTGCGGTCGAATTGCCAGCCATCAGCGCCAACGCAAACAGCCCCGAATGGTTCGACCAGGCCACGCTGAAGGTCGAAATATCGATAGAAGATGGTTCGATCGGGTTTGGTTTGGTGGGCCAGATGACGGTCAACATGCCAGATCCAAGTGACGCCAACCCCAACAAAACCCAGAAGGTCAGCTTCTCCATCGATGCGACCATCGAGGCATCGCCTGGTTCGGTTTCGTTCACGATTGGCGGCGGTCTAACCCCAGGCACCGGGTGGGACACCCCCTTCGGTATCGACTGGCTCGACCTTCAGGCGTTACGTCTTGAGATCTCGATCACTGTGGGACCCAATTCTTCGGTTCAGGTGGGCGTCAGAGCCAAGGTTCGCGTCGGGCCCTCAACCTTTGACGGTTCGTTCGCTATCGGATTCAAGCCTGCTGGAGGATTGTCGTTCGGGTTCAGGGTTGCCGCGGATGCCATCGAGCTTCGCGACCTGGCCTCCTTAGCGGCGAAGATGGCCGACTCGCCCGGAGCATTCGACCCCAGTTCGGTGCCAAATGCTTCGCTGCGCAACGTCGAACTCAGCTTCTCGACCATCGACGCACCCAACCTATGTCTCGAGCAAGGCGTCAAACTAAGCGCCGACCTGTATCTCGATAGCCCAATGAGCTCGAAGGGCGCCGGGGGCGAGGAGCCGATCGATGCGTGTGGCGGGCAACGCAGCGGCACGGCAGCCAACGCTGTCTGTCTCGCCGACGAAGCCTGCTTCGCGAGGGTTGCATTCAGCGTCAGCGAGGACGGCGTGACCGCATCGGCGGCACTGAACTCGCTCGACCTCGGCGCCATCAGCGTAAGCGAGGTGCAGATCGCCCTCGAACTCACAACCTCCAAGCAGGCTTTCAGCGCTTCGGGCAAGCTCAGCATTCCTGGGTTTGTCGATGTGAATGGTTCGGTCGAGATCTCCACCAACGGCTTTGCGTTCGTGGTGTCGGTCAAAGAAGATCCGAACACTGGCGCTAATCCAGAGGACCTCGACGAGTTCACAATCTCGGCTTCAGCGTCGTTCGGGACCGATGGCAAACCGCCAGAGTTCCATTTCAACATGTTTGTGCGGATGCCATCTGTCGATGACATCTTGGTTGGTGCCCAAAAGACGGCGCTCGACGTGGTCGAGTTCTTTGTCGGCAAGGAGAACGCACCTCAATACGTTCTGTCGATGCGCTGCCTCGAGGTGTCGGTCGATGTGGCTGCCTCATCCACCGATGTCCTTAGTGGCGACCTCAAGTTCAACCTTCACTTCGCGGTTGTTCACCGCACCGACGATTCTCGGTCGGTCGGGAAGGTACTCGCGCTTCAGTGGAAATTCGACGAGAGTGCTGTAAGCAACATCAACAATGTTGCTACCGCGCTCACCAGCCCACTTCCGCCCGATCTGACGGGTTGTCGCATCCCACCTAAGAGCGCCTCGTTTAGCAACATTATTTTGTCGATCAACGATGCGCCGATCGTCTACGCAGGTGACCTAAGCGAGACTCTTCCGGCCACGTTTGGCCAGCCGGTAAACGTTGAGAGCACATGGACTGTTACCGACCCAGCCTTGTATGAGGTCACCATCGACCTCGGACAAGGGCGCGATTATGTCGAGGTCTGGCAACACACAAGGATCACCGAGGCCACTAGAACCGTTCGTATTCCTCCGAATCTACGGTATGACGCCGACGGTGCCGGTGTCGACGACGACGGTGTCGGCCGGTTTGTAATCACCGCGACCTTACGAGTCGCTGGCAAAGACACGCCGCTTAAGACGTTGCAGCTGCCTGCGGTCGTGTCCGACGGCTCGACTGTGGGTCATAGGATCAACCTTCTAGACACGCCGAGTGGCAACGTCTTCGAAGGCGATCGGCCGGCCGTGTCATCGACCTTTACTTTGAGGGCCGGCGAGACGAAGGCGCGCTCGTGGTTCGAGGTGCGCGTCGGCGATGACGGAGCAACGTTCCGCGTTGGCGGCCAAGATGTCTCAGACTTCAAATTCGGGCAACGGACCCACAACGTTGCCTATGACCCCAGAACGTGGCCCAACACGGGCACTATCACGACGGAGCGGTTCGCTCTTCCGGTGCTTAGATGGGATAGCGAGACCGAACAAACAATCCTGACCCACGTGGTCGAATACGGGAGCGGCGCCGGTGCAATCCGCGATCGGACGAGTTTCGTATTCAACGTCCAGGACGACACCCCATACTTCACCCAGATTTGCTCAGAAGACTTATGCCTCGACCGAGACGGATCTGGTCCGCTTCTGGTAGCGAGCCCAGACACCAGAATGCTGGTTGGACTCATCGACCCAGGGCTCATCGAAGGATCCCGCGATGGGGTCACGCGCGCAAGTTTGCGCGAGCAGGTCGATAACCCATACATCGTTACGATGGATGGGGGCATCGCAGGTGGGTTGTCCTTGTTTGGCGGCGAAGATTTGTTCAGGCTCGCCAGCGGCCGTCTGTCGGGTCTTAGCTACGAGTACGACCTGTCAAGGCCCGAACTCCGCGATTATGAGCCTGGTATCCACTGGGTGAGTTGGGGTGTGGGCTGCTGGAGTTGCCCTGGGACCACCACCATCGAGGCGCCACTGCTTGTGGTCAAAAATAACGACGAGTGGAAGCCCAATCGGGCTTCGATCCATGAGGGGCGTTCGGGTTGGTATAGCACCGCTATTGCCACCTTCGATGAGTTCGAGGGCGCTTGCGGTGCGGTCAACTTCGTAGTTCGAGCCGGGGCTCAATCTGAGTTCATCGAGTTCGCGGTTGTTGATTCGGCGCGTCCCTTTGATCTGGCGGCAGCGAAAAACCGAGTAAAAGTGACCGACCGCACTTTTCGCACCCCTAGTGATCTTGTGGTCGCAAATGGCGTGGCTAGCTGGACGACTGTCCCTAACCAGAAGTACTACATAGGCGTCACCGATGATCACGATCAAGGTTCTGGGGCGTGTAAGTCTAATCGGCCTCATTTCACGTCGATATTCCAGGTCGAGTTGACGCGCCAACCAGCTGCACCGGTAAACGACGCGTTCAGTCGCCGGGTGGTACTTGAGACCCAAGACAGCCCGTTTGGCCGCCTTCCGTTTAGCTCAGTCGACCTCACCAGGGCTACTACTGGTGCCTTCGAAGCAGCCCGGATTCCGTCATGTTGGAGCGACGGTGCTCAGAACACCGTCTTCTATGAATACTGGATACCTGGCGGAAAACCAGACAGGGCTGTGTTGGCTGAGGCCATTCCGTTCTCAGACGAGTTCGGGGTGTTGCCTCCTGATGCCCAACTTGCGGTGTACCAGCTGAATGACGACGACTCAGTCGGACCCGAGGTGGGTTGTAGCAACGCCAGCTCAAACCCGTGGGTTGACGATGTGTGGGCAGCAGATGGGCTGAGTGCTCATCCAATCGTGGCCTTTACCGCCAAAAGCCAAGAGCGTTATGTCATCGTTGTCGATACCGAAGGACCTGCGGGCCGTGTCGATGTTCGGGTTTCACTTCCTGGTCAACTCGACCCGGTCGGTATTGCTGGCGACGGCGTAGCTCGTCTCAACACTTCCCAGGGTCTCACCAAGGCTGAGACGAAAGGCACCTTGCCGTGCGCCCCGGGTTCTGTCACCAGGGTCGGAGCGGTTGCGTGGCGTGCATCGACTAATGCCCCGGTTCGGGTAACGACTACCGGCTCGGCGGTGCTGGGCGTTGTGAAGATAGGCGAGAACGGAGTGGCCGACGGTTGGCCCGATGCACTCGGCTCGGCTGGCACGGTCAATATTGCTTGTGGTGCCACTTCAGCTGGCGGTCTCGACCTAACCCCAGTGCAGGGTCAGCAATATGTGTTCTTGTTAGGCACAGCCGGAAGTACCGACGTCGACGTGACCGTTGCCACGACCGGCGCAGCCTTTGAACTGCCAGTTGGCTCTGCTGCTGGCAATCGGGCCGGGTACTGGATGGTCGATGTAGACGGTCGGATCTATGCCTTCGGCGACGGACAACTAATCGTTCCCACCGGTACCAAGGCCCCGGTTACCTCGCCCACGGTGAAGGTCTTGGAGAACCCGTCGGGTGTAGGGCTGTGGGTGCTCGAGGTGAACGGCACGGTGCATGCTCTCGGTGGTGCGCCGCACTACGGAAACGTCGACACCAGTGCTCTTCTGGCCGGCGAAGTTCCGGCCACGATGGCCGCTACGCCTGGCGGCAAGGGGTACTACGTGTTCACGAGTAAGGGCCGAGTGCTCGTATTCGGCGATGCTGTACATCATGGTGACTTGGTACAGCTAGGTCTGGCCGAGATCCTCCGTGGCGACATTGTCGACAGTTCGGCGCTCACCGATGGCAGTGGCTACTACATGGTCGGTTCCGACGGCGGCATTTTCGCCTTTGGCGCCGCTGAGTTCGCCGGTTCGATTCCGCAGGTCGTGGCGGGCCCGCTGGTTTCGCCGGTCAACGGTCTTGTGGCCGATCCCGACGGCAGGGGTTACTGGTTGGTGGCTGGCGATGGTGGAGTGTTCGCTTTCGATGCGCCGTTCGTAGGGTCGCTGCCTGGTGTGCTACCGCCAGGAACTCAGCTGGCGTCGCCGGTGAACGGCCTGGTTCCGTTCGGGGATGGCTACATGATGGTCGCGGGCGATGGCGGCATCTTCAACTTCAGCTCAACTGAGTTCTTGGGCAGCCTTGGCGGCCAGGTGATCCCGTCGCCGATCGTTGGGGTCGCGCCTGTCCGCGGCTGACCTTGGCGCCATGCCGATCATCGAGGCGATGTTGGTGGCGATCAGCCGGATAGCCACCGCCACCGGGGTGGCCCGGCGATCCATCCACGAAACCAATTTCGCATCGGCTGAACGTTAGGGCTGAGATGGCGGCGCCTCGTCGCGGTCCTGTGGGCTAAGGATGCCCACGACGGCGTCGGCACCTAACTCATGAAGCACAAAGCGACGAGAACCGTGGTCGGGTTCGGCATTGCTGCCCCACTGTTGTTGGTTCTGATTTTCAGCGCGATGCGAGTCGGTGCTGTCGAAATGGCTGGTGTGTTCATGATGTTGCCTGCCATCATTTTGGCCTCGCTCATCGTCAGCTCCAACAGCGAAGCCACCAACCTCTAGGTTCTTAGCGAGCTGTGAAAGCGCTCCAAACGGCAGGCGCTAAGCGAGAGACAATGCCGCCAGCATGAGACCGACCAGCCCAATCATCGAGACGATGTTGGCGCTGATTAGCTTCGGCAACAGGCTGTCGACCCGTGCTCCGAGGTCCTTCACTTCGTCGCGAACGCCTTGGATGTCGGCCTTGAGTTCGGTACGAAGATTGTGGATGTCGGCCTTGAGTTCGGTACGAAGATCGTGGATGTCGGTCTTGAGTTCGGCGCGAAATTCGTGAATCTCGATGCGGAGTTCGGTCTTAGCGATATCGATGTCTTGTTGAGTGGCGAGGTGGGCCCAGCCCGTTGGTGGCAAGAGTTCCATAAGAAGTCCGCTTGGTTCGGATCCGATTGTCTCAGCTAGTGCTGAATGTAGTTTGCGTCGGTCGGCGTCGGTGATCATGAGTTCCCTCGATTTCGGCTAGTCAGCGAGGGAAGCTGACACCGATCGTACACCGTGCCTCGAACACTTGAACAGCCAGCTTTCGGCCTTCGAGGCGATTCCTCGGCGTGTGATTCAGCTTCGACTGGTGGTGCCAGTTGAGTCGCGATTTGGTTGGACGCTTCGCTAGCTACCCGATTGCGACTGCGGCTAAGACAAGCCCGGACGTGCCGATCATCGAGGCGATGTTGGCGGCGATCAGCTTTGGAAGCAGACCTTTGATTTCGCCTCGAAGGTCTTGGGTTTTCGATTCGTGGTTCGGTTTTGACGATGTCTATGTCTGTGCGCACTGTCTCCATTTCAGAGCGAACAGTGTCGATGTCGGCGCGAGTCACGTTCGAGTGGGTTACAACGCCGAGATCGCAACGATCGGAGCATCGAGATCTACGTCTCCCAGGCTGCCCGAGAATACAAGATCACTAAAATTGAAGACCCCACCGTCACCGGCAACTAGTAGATATCCGTTTCCGTATGGAACCATTCCGTTGATTGCGGCGGCCAAGACGCTTCCGAGCGGCAACACGCCAGGAATCGAGCCGCGGAAGGGTGAGCGAAAGGCGAACACGCCACCGTCGGCCGCCACCAACCAGTAGCCATCGCCATCTGGATCGGGGGTTAGGCCAACGATCGGTTTGTTGAGTCTTACTCCTGGAAGAACGCCAGGGATCGACTCAACGAATTTGGCATCGCCGAACGCGAAAATTCCTCCATCAGCGCCGACTAGGTAGTAGCCGTTCCCGCTCGGTGTTGCGGCCGCTGCGATGATCTCACCGGCGAGCTCGAAGTTGATGAGATCGCCAAATGTTTCGGCGTCGCCGAATGTGACCACACGTCCAGCTGTGGTGATGATCCAATAGCCATTCCCTGATGGGGTGGAGGCGAGTGTCGTAGGCCGCTCGTTCGAACGAAAGACCTCGCTACCGACGCTGCCGAAGTCTGCGGCGTCGCCGAATGCGTCGACCGCTCCGTCCTCGGCGAGCACCCAGTACCCGTTCCCGGAGGGGGAGAGCTCTATGGCAGTCGCCGGTGATGTCGTCGCGGTGGCATCGCCCTTGTGTTCGACATCGCCGAACTCGAACACATCTCCCGCAGCGGTGACAACTGCGTACCCGACGCGGGCGCATGCTGGCGCGCCCGTTCCGATCCGCCAGTCAGCAGCGCCCGGGACGGAGTTGAAGCCGAACAAGACAGGGTCGGCGCCCTCGACGATGACGCGGTATGTGTACCCCGTAGGGGAGTTGTCGTCGAATGTCACGTCTACAGGCAGCGACGATGGCGGCGTCGTTGTTTCGATCGGACGTGGGCCCAGCTCGCCGACGAACCATCGCAGTTCGACTACGGCGTCGACAACACAGCCATCGTGTGGGCTAATTGTGAAGCGGTGAGGAGCTGACGATGATGCGGGTGGGTCGAGAAAGATAGGCTTTGTGTCTTCGTAGAAGCTGAGCGTTACTTTCTGTTTCCACAGCTGAACTTGATAGCCCCAAGGGCCGAGTGTTGTCTGGTGGTTACTGCTGCAGCTACCACAGCCTTTTGGCACAAACCCGTCCGGAACCATGCTCGGATGGATGTCAACAAGTACGCCCGAAGCATTTCGGACCTCGAACTGGGCGATCGCGTCTGACGCTTCGCTCCAAAGAATATTGATTCCGCCGCCCGAACCTACTTCTCTAGCGGCGACTGTAATGGGGTTGGACGCCGTGGGTCGGGTTCGCCTGATGTCCAGTGGGCGCCATTGGCCTCGAGGAAGAGAGACGTCGACAGCCTCGAAGCGCCACGAAGTCATCCAACGCGGAGTCGAGTCTCTGTCGTTGATGCCGAAGGCGCCTAGGTCGGGCCTATCGACTGGAGGTAGGAACTCGGCTCTCCAATGATCGACGCTCGGTTCCACCTCGTAGTACCCGTTGTCGTCGGTGGTTGTGGTCTGGAAAATTTCGGTAGCGGAGGCGTCGCTGCTGCCCCTGACTATCTCGACTCTGACACCGGCTACTGGGCTGCCGGTTGGGTCGGTCACGGTTCCCCGAAATAGCGGTGGTGATGGGACTTGAACCTCGTCGACGATTTCGAGCAGTTCGCCCGCAACGAGTGCTTCCAATTTGAGCAGCACAGTTCGATCTTCGATGCCGATGTGCAGCGATGATGCGGGGTCTGGGTGAACCTCGGTGGTAATCCAGCCGTCAGTTGTGATGATGGGAGCTAGCGGCATCAGTCGCGAGCGGAGCTGGGCTATGTCGACCATCGGCAGGGGTAAACCTGTCCTGTCGTCCACCGCACGAAATCGAACCTGAGCGGGCGGTGGCATTTCGACGATAACGATCGATGTTTCACCCTGAGCGACGTCTACCTCGAACTCGGTGCCCCATACTGCTTCTGGGTAGCGTTTGAACGCGAAGTCGCCGTAGCGTCCTGAGGTGGCCTGAACCGAATCGGAGCCGACAGGCCAGGCGATTGTGTCCTGGACAGATAGGTCGAGTACAACCTGCCCCCCGTGCCAGATAAGCCCGCCGATGTTTTCGCCGGTTTCCGCATCGACGATCTTGAATTGCACTGTCCCGGTGGGTACATCGGCCGCTCCGGCACTAGCGGCGAGCCATGGCGACGCCAACAATGCCGCGAATATAACTGCATAAAGTAGCGATACGTGGTATTCGCTCCCACGTAGAGTGATATTCATGACTTGAAACGTACCAGTCGTGTTGATCGAGGGCCATCGAAATTGACAATCGACGCACAATCCGTAGGCGCAGCGGTTATGGCGGGGAGTGGCCATCCACACCAACAGAGCCTTCTTGGAGTTGCCCCCGATCACGATGAATCTGGTGCCGTCCAGCCACGCGGCTGCTTGTCTTAGCCGACTGACACCGCGGCTAAGACAAGACCGGCCGTGCCGATCATCGAGGCGATGTTTGCGGCGATCAGCTTTGGAAGCATGTTGGCCACTTCTTGGATGTCGCTCTTGAGTTCGGTGCGTAGGTCTTGAATCTCGATGCGCAGTTCGGTCTTGGCGATGTCGATGTCGGAACGAACGATGTCGATGTCGGCGCGAACGATGGAGATGTCTTGCTGGGTGGCGAGGTTGGCCCAGCCTGTTGGTGGCAAGAGTTCCATAAGGAGTCCGCTTGGTTCGGGTCCGAGTGCTTCTAACAGTGCCGAATGCAGTTTGCGACGGTCGGCGTCGTTAATCATGAGTTTCCCTGAAGTCGATGTTGTTATCAAGGGAAGGCGAAATGGATTGTACACCGTGTGTGGGACACACGAGCGGCCGGCTGAGCATCGCCAGCGGTATACTCGATGAATGCGCTTGGGTGGGGTTCTGTTGGTGGGGGCACTATGGGTAGTCGGATGCACCTCAGATGATCCCGCCGCCCGCCCGGCCCAGGAATCGACACGGGTGTTCGGAACACTGACGATCGTCGCAACAGTGGGCGAGAACACGAGCGCGGCCGATGCGACGGCGTTCGCTGACGATCGCTTGGAGCAGTTCGGGTTTACGTCGGGATCTTGGTCCGTCACGCTCGACGACAGATCTCTCACCGCGGTCATTACCTCGGCAACTTTGGGCGCTGAGGCTGACTTCGTGTTCGAGACGGCCGCCGCTCCCGTGATTCGGGTGCGACCAGTGCTGGCTGTCGACTCCGAGGATCCGAAGACCGATATCGAGGGAGCGGACCGGCTTGTCGACCCGAGCGGCCAAGTTCTGCTGGTTGGCCCCGAAGTTGTGCTGGTCGCTGCGACCGCGGATGCGGTCGACTCGGGCGGCGAACCCACGATTGTGTTGACGCTTACCGACGCGAGCGCTGTAGATCTCGACCGAATTGCTGTCGAGTGTTTCACCGCGTCGGTAAACTGCCCGACTAGACAACTGGCCGTATTGCTTGGTGACCGTGTTCTTTTCGCGCCGAACATTGCCGCCACCGAGTTCGGCGGAGCCATGGTCCTATCAGGGAACCTGTCACCAGCCGAGACGGTACGCGTCGCCGCCGCAATCAACCAGGGATCCGGTGTCGAGTTGGAAGAGGTCCGTCGCTCCTTCAAGCCGAACGCTCCAAACAGTTGACTACGACGGTGCCGCGGCCGCATCGCGAGCTGCTTCGAGTTTGGCGGTGGTGAGCATTGGAGCGGCCACGACGAACAAGGCAACGAAGCCAATCCCGGCTGCGAACCAGGGGATACGTAGCGCGGTTTCGCGGGAGGTCTGAGTTTCGGCGGCCACCACGATGAGACCGCCAAGCAGAGCGCCGATCGGCATCATTCCCCATGCGAAGAATCGGTACACGCTGTTGACCCGGCCAAGAAGGTTGTCTGGGATGATGGTCTGGCGCAGGCTTACGGTGATGACGTTCCAAAGTGTTCCGAGGAACATCGAAACAGTGGTCATGATCCATACCACGGGCCACTGCGATGTGGCTCCGGTCGCTAGCAGAGTTGCGGCGAGGCCCGAAAGCGTTAGGGCCAGCGACATACCAGGGCCGATTCGTTTCGATATCGCTGATGCCGTCAGCCCGCCGATGATTCCGCCTACGGCTCCGCCAGTAGTGAGGATGGCGAACTCGGTTGGGCTGGTGTCGAGCACTTCCTGGGCGAACAGGACCAGTATCGCGCCCGACATCATGAACAGCATGTTCATCAGGCCCAAAATGATCGCCATCGATCGCAGCAGTTGGTGGCCCCACAACCAGCGGACCCCTTCGGCCAGGTCGCTGCGCCATGACGCTGGTTGATGTGAAGCTTTCGGCTGGGAGCGCTGGGTGGGGGCGATCAATGCAATCAGAGCGGCTGACACTGCGAAGGTGGCGGCGTCTACTACGAACGGGACCGAGAACGCCAATATGAGCAGAGCCGAACCGAGGGGTGGTCCGATTAGTTGGTTGGTGACTTGTTCGGTGCTCCACAGCCGACCGTTGGCCTTTTCGAGCAGGCTCGGTTCGACCAGCGACGGCATGAGGGTCTGACCTGAGTTGTCGTAGAGCACTTCTGCCATGCCGAGCAGCAGCGTGGCTACTAAGACCATGGCGTATAGCGAGGTGTCGGTGCCTGTTCCGACGATCGATTCGACCTCGTCGGGGCCGGGCAGCATGCCTTGGCGGTTCAGCACGACGGCGGCCACGATCAGGGTGATGACGGCTCTGGCGGTATTGGCGCCGACCATGATGGAGCGGCGGTCGTGGCGGTCGGTGATTACTCCGGCGGGAAGGCTGAACAACAACCAGGGGAGCCGTTGAACCACCGCCACCAGCGAAATGAGAATTGGGTTTCTGGTGATGGCCGAGGCCAGCCATGGGTAGGCGATAAGCCCGATGCCATCGCCCAGGTTCGAGATTGTGCTGGCGGCCAGCAGCTTCCAATAGTTGGAGCCAAGTTTCGGATCGCTGTTGGTCATTTCGGGTCTTCGGCTGCGGCGTTGGCTAAGGCAGCGTCGGTTAGAACTGCGGCGGCCAGTACTGGGTGATCGGTCGGATAGACGGCCCCGACGAAGCCGTACACCACATCGCCGCTTCTTTCTGAGCTGATGAAACGTTCGGCCAGGGCTGAGATTTCGGCGAAGAACTCAGCGGCGCGTTCCTCAGGTATCCGGGCATGGCGAAGTGTGGACAGAAGCGTCTTGTCATCTGGAGCTTCCGCGGCGGCTTCGTCCAAGAAGGTCGCAGCGCGTGCGCCCGACGGAAGAGTGGCATCGCCGATGATGATCGTTCGACCGGTCCGGCCGTAGAACCGCTCGGTGATGGCCCGCACCTTACGAGTACGTACCACTTTCAGCATTCCAGTAGCCATCAACACGTCGACGTGATGAGCGGTCGAGCTTTTGGGTCTACCGAGTGCGCTAGCCAGTTCGGTAACCGTGACGGCCCGTTCGAGGACCAGATCAAGAATCTGGCGCCGGGTCGGGTCGGTGATCGCCTTGATTTGTGCAGGAGTATCAGCTGCAACTGTGTCGTCGAGTTCGTAATCGAGTTGGCTAGGCGGAACGTCCGGCATATTTCGAATGATCGGAGATCGCCGGACGTTTGTCAATAGTGCAATGTAACGGACATAGCTGTGTTGCTGCCTGAGCTGGCGTCTAGCCGATGGCGAGTGCGCCCAAGACCAAGCCAGCCGTCCCAACGATTGACGCGATGTTTACCGCCATGAGCATCGGGAACATGTTCTTGACGTCCTGGAGGTCGGCTTTGATTTCGACGCGAAGAGCCTGGAGATCCGCCCGGAGGTCTTCCACTTCGAACCGGAGTTCAGTCTTGGCAATGTTGGCGCGGACTGTTGTGATGTCTTGCTGCGTGGCTAGATGGGGACTGCCTGTTGGCGGCAAGAGTTCCATTTGGCAGCTCGTTTGGTGGGGGTCCGATTGCGTCGGACAGTGCAGCATACAGTTTGCGACGATCGGCGTCGTTGATCATGAGGTTCCCTGGAGTTTAGTCAGTTAGCAAGGGAAGCTGATGCTGACAGTACAACCGGGCTGGGACACTGGCGCGATCTGGATGTAACCTCGATGACCGCGCCGGCACTAAACGATCGGGGCTATGGCCACGACAGGGCTCGATAGCGCCGAACTCCCGAGGCTACCTTCGAACGGTTTGGACGAGAAGTTGAATACCCCACCATCGGCGGCGACCAGCAGGTATCCGTCGCCGTATGGAACCATCCCGTTGACTGGTTGGTTCAAGCTGGAACCAGGTCCTAGTGCTGCGGGCACCGAGCCGCGGAATCCGGCGTCGAAGGCGAACACACCGCCATCGGCGGCGACCAGCAGGTAACCACTTCCGTCGGGGTCAGAGACCACTCCGACGATTGGCTGATTGAGGGCAACTCCGGGAAGTACTTGGGGAACTGACCCTGCGAACTCGGCGTCTCCGAGAGCGAACACACCACCATCGCTTCCGATCATGTATACGCCCAAACCCGAGGGTGTCGCGATCGAGTCGATGATGTCGGCCGCCAATGCAATGTCGACGAGGTCGCCGATATCGGCAGCGTCGCCAAACCTGAACACCCGTCCGACGGAGGTGAATATCCAATAGCCGAGACCTGTCGGCGTTGGTGAGATTGAGACGACATGTTCGCCCGGCCGCAACGATTGAATGTCTGCGCTCGTTACGGCGCCGAAGTGGGCTGCATCGCCACCGGTATGGATCTGACCGAGGTCGCCAAGTATCCAGTACCCCCGGCCACTTGGCGTGCCCGCGATCTTTCGGACTGCGCCGCTTCCTGTTGCATCTCCGGCCATGCGAGCGTCGCCGAAAGGTGTGACGTTACCGTCGGCGTGTAACAGCCAGTATCCGGACTCTGGCGGACGAGTCGACGCTTCTCCAACCGGCCAGTCGGGTGGAGCGATGCCCGTTGTTACCACACTCATTCCTGAGAAGAAATGGTCGTCGCCACCGATTGTGATTGTGGCCCACAGCGGTTTGCCGCTTCGGCTCATCGGCGCGAACGTGATGTCCTGGTCGCAGAACTCGCCTGGCTGTATCTCAGCGTTTTGGCACTGGCCGGGCTCTATGACGAAGGCCGACTCAACGTTGGTGCCGAAGCCGAGCTCGACAGTTCCGGGTGCGTCGCCGGAGTTCGTTAGCCGCAACGTTCGGGTTGAAGACTCCAAAGCGGTTCTCGACCCAGTTTGGGCCGATAACGGCAGATCCGAGAGCGGCGTTGATGCTGAATAGCCCAACGACGGTGTTTGTTTCTGGACAAGTCATTGTGAATGTGGCCAGGAATGATTCGATTTTTCCAGTTGGGGTCCACGTGGCTTCGTAGACGGTCATCTCGCTGCCGGCTTCGGCACAAGTTGACCCAAGACGAACAAATAGCGAACCGGGCGGGCCCGATCTCGAGTGAATTGGGTAGGTACCGGGGCCAAGACGAGCCTGCGTCATGGAGATGTAGGCGAAGTTATTGAGGTTCTTGCGATCGCCGATGGTGATCGTGCCGGAGAAGTCGGTGTCGACAATGAAGTCGTCGTCGAAGGTGGAAACGCTTTCGAACGCCGGGGGAGTGCCACCGTTGGAAAATCGCACGTAGGTAACACGGCTCACTGCCTGGTGACCAATCACGAAAGCCTGCTTTGCGACTCCGTCGGCAATCAGCTCGACCAGTGCCGCGACCGTTTGTCCTTGCTGGGTTCCATTTGTGTTGAGGCCGATACGGCAGAGCGCCCCAGGGCTGAGGTTCGAGATACCGCATGTGTTCTCGTCGATTTGCATGGCCGCCAGGTTGGATTGAACGCCACCGAGGGCGACGGCTTCCGCGGTCAGGTTTATCGCAAACAGATTGACTGGCTCTTGGGCCTTGACCACCGTGCCAAGGTCGACGATGGGTGGTCCGAACCAGACTTCGGTTGGCCGTGCGACGGCGTCGTACAGGACGACTCCAGCTGAGTTGCCGCACGACTCGAACGATGCCCGCAAATGAGTAAGGGTTCCGTCTGGGCCTGAAGCGACTTCATGTATTACGAGAGAGTTCTCCTCGTTGTTGCAACTACGGCTATTGCCCGACAGCGAAATCCTTGGCCCACAGGTGTGCCGGATACAACAGCGGAGCATCGCCTTCGGCCCACTCCTTCCTCAGTGCATCCTTGCAGCGAAAGTCAACGACCTTGCCGGTCGACACGGCCAGTCCTAGCGTTTGGAGCGTGTCAGGTTGCCTCGCCACGATGCTGGCGAGCTCGGCACTTGCCTCGTCGGTAGCAAGGTGGATGAAGGACTCGGGATCATTTGGAGTGACCACCTCCTCGATCGGGACATCACGGCGGCGAATCTTGGTATCGCCGGGGCCGTGAGATGAGGTGATGGCAACCGTTTTTGGAGTGCGGCCGAGCTCCGCGTGGAATATCACGTTCTCTTGGAGAACGGCTGAGTCCTTAAAGGCTGAGTCACGCGAATCGAAGACATGAATCTGGCGCAGACCAACCCGGTCTAGTAGGTCACGTCGGAATGCCCGAAAGTATGGTCCATTCGCGAATGAGCGGGGCGTGATCGCGACAATTTGGCCCCCTGGCTTGAGTTGACGAATTGCCATAGCGACAAATGCAGCGTAGAGGTTCGGCACCTCCACCCCCGCGGCCTCCACAACGCGGTGATGTTCGGATGCGGCGCTGAGCTTCGCATATGGCGGATTCATGATGATGTAGTCAAAGTTGGGTGGCCCAGGGCTGAAGAGGTCTCTCTGGGTCCACTGGAGGTAGTCCGCTGACACCAATTCGCCGGGCGTTGGCATCTGATCGAGCGTTTCCCTAAGCGATGTGTGCAATGACGTGTCGGCTTCCACGGCGGTGACAGCGAGATCGTCTGAGGACTCAGCCGTCCATCGATCGACGAAGGCCGATGCTAGTTGGCCGACTCCTGCCCCAGGATCGAGAAGGCGTCCGGCGCCCGGGACGAACTCGAACAGTGACGCCATGAACTCAGCCACCGGAGCGGGCGTGAAGAACTGACCCATGCGGACTTGGCGAGCAGCGTCCAGGTTCGCTGCCTCCTTGACGCGCCGTTGTTCTGTTTCAACTAGAGACATGGCACCAGTCTGGCAGGAGGCTGTGACACTCGCAGAAGCAGAGGGGCTCGGCACGTGTCAGTGTTGATGAGCCCGCGCCGTCGTCACTGGCCGCGCCTACTGCTTCCACAATCGGGCGCCGAGACCCGAGGCCCGCGCAACGGGGTTGTCGATGGCCCGGCGCAGTGCCGCCTCGGTGGCCACAATGGTTACCTTCTCCTTGCCGCGGGTGATGCCGGTATAGAGCAGCTCGCGGGTGAGGACCCGGGAATGCGCGTCAGGGAGTGACACAACGGCGTGGGCGAATTCGGAGCCCTGGCTCTTGTGAATGGTCATGGCCCACCAGGTCTCGACGGCGGCGAGTTGGGACGGGAGAACAAGGCGGATGCCGTCGTGGCCGGCCATCGCCACCACTGTGCGGTCGTCGTCTCGTACGACGATGCCGGTATCGCCGTTGAAC
>CAZMUM010000030.1:0-12565 GCA_964569385.1 uncultured Acidimicrobiales bacterium | reverse complement strand
GTTGCCGAGGGCCCTATGGTCGGCTGGGTCGATCCATTGGACGTCGTTGGAACCACGGTCGCTGAGGATCTCGATAGCCCGGTCGGCGGTGCCGGCGCGCACGGCGTCGGCTAGTGCGGCGATGGGCGAATCGGCGGCGAATCGGTGGACCCGTTGCAGGACCACGATGTTGTCGGCGAGCGGACCGTCGGGGGTGGCATCGTGATCAGTGGCGGGACCCACGACGTCGCCCAACACGGCGCCGGCCTCGACGCTGGCCAGCTGGAACGGGTCGCCCACGAGCACGACCCTGGCGTCGGGGCGCAGAGCATCGAGGAGTCGGGCCATGAGGGGCAGGGCCACCATCGAAGTCTCGTCGACCACCACGACGTCGTGGGGGAGCGGGTTGGTGCGGTCGTGGCGGAACGAGATTCCGTCGCGGTAGCCCAGGAGCCGGTGGATGGTGCCGGCCTCACTGGCCAACAGCGGTTGGGTCGAAGCTTCGGGCATGTCGGCGCCGGCCACGGCCTGATGCACGGCCTCGGTCATCCGCGCTGCGGCCTTGCCCGTTGGGGCGGCCAGTGCCACCTGGAGGGGCCGGTCGTCATCGATGGCCTGTTGGTGGAGGGCCGCTAGCAGCCTGGCCACGGTGTGGGTTTTGCCTGTGCCCGGACCGCCGGCCAGCACGGTGATTCGGCGGGTTAGCGCCACGCGGGCACCGAGCCGTTGGAGGTCGGGCTGGTCGGGATTTTCGGGGCCGAAGAACTGGTCGAGCACGGCGTCGATGGCCACTTCGTCGGCCTTCGTGGGGTCAAGGTCAGACGCTGAGCCGTTGGAGTACCTGCCGGACTGATTGAGGAGGAGATCGCCCACCTGGCGCTCGTAGCGCCAGTAGCGTTCGAGGTAGACCCGCTCACCGTCGAAGACCAGTGGTCGGATCAGGCCCTCGTCGACGGGGCCGGTGGCATCGCCCGAATCGGGGTTGCGGACGGTGACGGCATCGGAACTTCGCAAGGCCTCGGCCCAGTCGGACGGGTCGGGCCAGGGCAGGCTGTCGATGGCAGCTGTGGGTTCGGCATCGTCACCACGACTGGTCTGGTTGCCCGAGGCCTCGATGGATACGGTCCCGGCCACCTCGTTGAGTACCACACAAACGTGGCCGAGTTGGAGGGCCCGTACGCAGAGCGCAGTTGCCAGCAGTGCCTCGTCGCCTGCGTTGGGTACGGCGCGGGCGACGGCCCCGGCCACTTGTACGCCAGCCTCGTGGAGGATGCCAGCCTCGACGAACGGAGCCAGCATGCTCGTGCCCACCGGAAGGACAGGTCTGCTGGTGTCGGTGGGCCTCATGGCGCCCCCGTCGCGGCATAGCCATCGAGCAGGTTCGACAGGTCGACGACGAGCCCGGCCGCGGGCCGCCAGTCGAAGACGCCGTTTGGCACGCCGTCGGTGGCGGGGGTGTCGGGCCCGACCATGCCGCGTATGAAGAGGTAGGCGGTGCCACCAATATGCACGGCTGGGTCATAGTCGGGGAGGCGCCATCGGAGGTAGCGGTGAAGAGCTACCGAGTACAACAATGCCTGCAATGGATAGTGGTGCTCGGCCATGGCGGCCGGGAGTTGGTCAGGCCGGAAATGGCTAGCTGTTGGGGTGACGCCTCGGGCAGCGAGACGATTGGTCTTGTAGTCGCACACCACGAAACGTTCGATGCCGTCTTTGTGGCGGACGCGGGCCACAAGGTCGATCGAACCCGTGAGATGGCCGGCCAGCACCGCCGAGAAGGGACCGTCGGCTAGTGAGGAGGCCCAGCGACCAAGCGGATCGCCATGGGGGAGGTGATCGACGAGCAGGCGGCCGATATCGGCGTCGGTGGCCCGGGTGCCGCCTTCACCAAGGGTGAGATCGAAGGTCATCTCGTCGAGGCGGTCGGCGGGAGCCAGATCGACGAGGGCCTGTCCGGCGAACAACGGCCCGAGCGGGGTGCGTATGACCGCTTCGAGGCCAGCGACGAGGCGTTGTTGGTCCACCGGCCAAGGGTTCCAGGCCAGACGGTCGATGACGGCCTCTGTGACCTCGGTGGTGAGGTCAGCGACGGTAAAGTCGACACTCTCCAACACCTTGTGCACCAGTGTGCCGAATCCGGCACCTCCGGCGATATCACCCAGGGGAAGGGGAGTGTCGGCTAACTCTGCAGCTCTGCGGGACTCGTCGTCGCCCAACGGGTATCCAGTGTCTGACAGCCAGGTCTCGGTAGCGCCTTCGTCGGCGGCGTGGCCGTCTCCGGCCGTACGGTCGAAGGGGTCAATAGAGCGGTGGTCGTCTTGGACCCGAGAGGTGAGCGCCGTGAACGACCAGCGTCCGCGGTCGCGGTCAAGTGGTCGGTCGAGGGTGGCGACGGCCAACTCGAGGGGGTCCGAGGTCGCTGCGCCTGTCCACGGCTCTGCTGAATCACCAGGGTCATCGACGACGATGACCTCGAGCTCACCGTCGGTGGCATCAACCAGGGGTTGCAGTCTGGCCAGCGACTCGTCGACGTCGATGTGATCCAGTTCGGCGCAGGTGAACAAGTCGGGATCGATGGCGCCTGTTCGGTCTCGGGCGAACAACACTCGCGCCAGGCCCGTCTTCCAGTCGATCTTGGTGGGTAGCCACCACACGGCGGTGTGGTGACGGGCGCGGGTCAGGGCCACATACAGCACTCGCAGATGGGAGCCCACTGCTTCTTGGCTGGCCAGGCGCTCGCGTTCGAGTCGCTCGTCGTCGGGACCCCAATTCTCAGAGGTGGCCACGTCGATGGTGCGTTTGTTCGTAGCGTGGTCCCACCAGATGTTGTCCCTGGCCTTGGCGCCGCTGGGGAACCACAGTGAGGTGCAGCACACGACCGGGAATTCGAGGCCCTTGGCCACGAAGGTGGTCATGATCTGTACGGCCCTGGACTCCGACTCGACTCGGCGGGCGGCTAGGTCGACCTCGGGGTTGCCGTCGTCGCTCCCGCCCGAGAGAGCCTCGAAGGTGGTGAGCAGCGTGGTGGGACTTGCCTGCCGGCCGCCCGACAGCGACAGCAGCTCGGCGATGTGGTCGAGGTCGGTCATGGCCCGGTCGCCGTCGGGGAGCGCCAGCACCCGCGATGCCACCGAAGTCTCGACCCAGACCTGACCGACGAACGCCGCGACGCCGCGACCCGAGAGCGTCTCTCCCCACGAGTGGAGCTGCACCTGGATTGCGCTCAGATCGACATCAGTGGCAGTGGCAACGCGTCCGGCATCCCAGCCGAAGAACCAAGAGAGTCCGACGGCTCGGGCCCGGCGGACATCGGCCGGGCGAGCCACGGCGGCCAGGAGTCGGTGGAAGTGGGTGGAGGCTTCGGATCCGAGGACGTTTTCGCCACGGGCGATCACCGCCGGAATGCCCAGAGCGATGAGGGCGTCGCGAACGACCGGGCCTTCGCGGTTGGCTGCGACTAGAACCGCCACATCGTCGGGCAATAGCGCACGCATTTCGCCCGCGTGGTCCTCGTCGGGGATTACCGCTGTCTCCAAGAGATTGCGGATGTGAGTTGCCAGCTCCCGGTGGATGACGCCCTCGCCTTTGCCGGCGGTGCTGAGGTGGTCGTGCGTGCGATCCCGTGCCACGTTGGGACCAATGGTGAGGCGCACGGAGAGGGCGGGAATGGGGGTGCCATTGGCGGTGGTGAACTTGCGGTCTTGGTGGTCGCTGGGTGCGGTAACGGGCTGGAATTCGATGTCGTCGGAGCCAAAGGTGACCCCCGAGAGCAGTGCCTGAGTGGCCCGGAGCACGGCCGGGTCGGAGCGCCAGTTGACCCCCAGGCCCGTGAGGTGGGTGTCGGGGGCGTGGGCGGCCTGAAGGTAGGTGTGGACGTTGGCGCCCCGGAATGCGTAGATGGCCTGTTTGGGGTCGCCGACCAATACCAGGGTGTTGGCCGTGACCTCGTCGCCCTCGGCGGTGTTGGATTGGCGAGCGGCCTGACCGAAGACGGTGTCGAAGATGGCCCACTGGACAGGATCGGTGTCCTGGAACTCGTCAATGAGGGCGATCCGGTAGCGCTGTCGTAGCGCCATCCGGGCATCGCTTCCCGCAAGTTCGTCACCGATGGCGTCGCGGAGTCGAGAGAGGAGATCATCGAATGAGAGCGTTCCGGCAGCTTTGCGACGGCGGTCGACCTCGGCGCTAACCTCGTCTACTAGAACGCGTAAACGCGCGGCCCGAGGGCTTGACTCGTCGGGGTCGGGGCTAGGTAGCAGTGCCGAGTCGGCGTTGTTAAGGGCCAATCGAGACGAGCTGCGGAGGGCGTCTAGCGATGGTACGTCGTCTGCGGGTTGGGACTCCTGGACTGCTTCAGCTACCAGCAGATCGGTGGAAACCTGTCGGGCTATAGCTTCGGTGTCGTCGACGAGCACGGCGTCGGGGTCGGTGAGCACGGTGGAGCCGAGGGTGCCGATGACCTGTTGGGCGAATCCATGGATGGTGGTGATTGTTGCTGCGTCGAATTCGGTGATGGCCGTGCGAACTCGTCTGAGTCGGACCTGGCGGTTTTCGCTCCAGATCTGCGCCAGCAGTGCATCGTCTGGCTCAGTGGCCGAGCCGAGCGCGGCGGCGAATTCGACGAGGCGGGCCCGCACCCGATCCTTCAGCTCGGCGGCCGCCGCCCGGGTGAACGTGACCACGAGCAGTTCGCTGATGAGCACGCCGTCCTCGGCGACATATCGGGCCGCCAAGGTGGCGAGGGTGAACGTCTTGCCCGTGCCAGCACTGGCCTCGATGGCCAATCGGCCATGAGGGAGCGGCCCGGCCAGCTCGAAGGTTTCGATGACCGTCACGAGGAGGTCTCGTCGTCGGCGGCCAGGGATGACTCCAAGGCCCCCCAAAGATGATGGGCGTAGCGGTGGGCCCGATCCGACCCGGGGCCGTCGGGGTCAGTCGGCTTGAGAGGCAGCGCGGTGATGTGTTCAAAGGTGGCGTGATCAAAGGCCACCTGTATCCATTCGTCGGCGCTGTCGCCAGTGCTGAACAAGTCGGAGTTCCAAGCACCGGCGGCGCTGGTGCCCCTGAACAGAACGGGAGAGAGTTTCGGGAAGATCGGCAGGGGCTCACACGAGCCTCGGCGAAACAGATCGACTACCACGGTGAGGGCGGCGACGGCTCGCTCATGGCGGCGGGCGGCATCGGCGATTGGAATCTTCAGCACGCGCTCTTGGTAGCCCTTGGCTGTCTTTGACCTCGGCTGGTTGAGCAGTACCGAGGCCCAGTGGGGGTCGGGGTCGTGTGCAGTGAGAGCCATGAGGTCGAGCCAGGGAACAAGGCGTTGCCTGTCCGACGCCTTGGACACGCTCGCGGCGACGGGGCCGAGGTGGTCGCCAGCCTCGTCGGCCACCGTCCCGACGAGGCGCGTGCCGTTGGGGAGGGTGATGTCGATGGGTCGATGTTCCGTCGTTGATCCGCTGGCACCGAGTCGGTCGAGGGCTCCCAGCAGAGCATCGATCAAGCCTTCGGCTTCGGACAATTCGGCCTGAGCCAGGCGGCCGGGCGCAAGGAGTTCGGCCGCACGCTCTCGCTGCAGGAACGATTCGGCATCGCCACCGGATCGACGATGGGTCAAGAACCGGTCGCGCAACCCCCAGGCCTCGAGCGGGTCGAGGTCAAGAACTAGATCTCGTCCCTCCGCGGCGCGAGGAACGCCGCTGGCGCCGGTGGTGGGAGCGACCAGTTTGCCCGTGTCGCGCGACGGGTTGTCGGGCAGGCTGACCTCGAGGATGGACCGCAGGAACCACCGGGGCGAGTTGACGAGAAACTCGCGCAGGTCAGCCAAGGCGATCACCGCCGGGGTGGTGTCGGCTAGGGGCGTGGTAAGGAAGGGCCGTGCCTCCGCCGCGTTCAGGCGTGACGTGGCCCCGGCACAAGCCACGGGGTCGAAACTCCAAGGCCCATCGAGGCCAGCATCGACTGATGGCGAGCCGACCGTCTCGAAATTGCGCTCGTCGAAGCTCTGACGGGGGTGAGTGATCGTGAGCCGGGAGACCGCCGTTTGGCGCACTGCGGGATCGATTGTGTTCGTGACTACGTCGACCAGTTCGGCCACCACCACGGCGGCGGGGACCGGTTGATTGGTCACCACGTTGCGGCCGGTGCGGATCACCACCAGGTGTTCCCGAGCGGCCAGCACGGTCCCAAGCAGGGACTGGCGGGCGTCAGACCGACGGTCGCGGTCGCCGAGTCGAGGGTCGGCGGTGGTGAGATCGTCGCCGTCGGGAGATCCGGCGGCGAACGCCGACTCGTCCATGCCGAGCAGACATACCACTCGGTAGGGGATGCCGCGCAGGGGTGTGGGCGAAGAGATGGTGACCCCGCCGCGAAAGAAGTCGGCGCGACCGGCGGTGCCCTGGAGGTGACTGCCCAGGAGATGGCGGATGTCGGCCAACGCGAGCTCGACCCCGCATGCTTCTGACCCGATGACGGCCTGGGCGGCGATGTCTTCTAACACGTTAGCGAGCCGGGTCTGTTGCCAGTCAAGGTCGGGGTCGACCGCGAACAGCGCGGCGGCTGCGTGCTGGAGCAGTCGCAACCAATCTTGTGCAGGTCGTGTCCCCTGGACGGCGTTAGTCAGATCGGCGAGTCGGGCGAGGAGGTCGGCTAGTCGGCCAGCGACGGCGGTGTCGGAGCCCTCGACGCCGATCGGGAGGATCTGGCCCACAGCGAGGGCGTCGGGAACGTCGGAAACGGTGATGCCCAGGAGCAGGCGGTCGATCGCCGAACGCCATGAGCCAGCCTCGTAGAAGGCTGGGATGCCCCACCGCGCTCGGTGCGCACCGTCGAGGCCCCACCGCGTGTTGGCCTTGTCGACCCAGTCGGTCAACGTCGTGAGGTCCTCGTCGTTGAGGCCGAATCGCATGCGGACGGGAGCAAGGTTGGCGAAGTCCAGTACTGCTGCGTCGGAGAAGCGGCTGTCGAGCAGTTCCAGTAGAGCACCGAGAGCGCCGAGGAGGGGATAGGTGGCCCGAAGGGACCGGTCGGTGAGCCGGTAGGAGAGGGTGGGGGCGCCTGGCATGTTGGCCCCCTTTGTGTGTCTGTCTGAACCGGCGGGTGGGCCCAGTACCGATTCGATCAAAGGAGCGAACTCGTCGAGCGCCGGGCAGACCACCACGATGTCGTCCTCGGTGAGGGTGGGGTCGTCGGCCAGGAGATGCAGAATCTGATCGCGCAACACCTCGACCTGACGGGTGTTGCCATGGCACGTGTGGATCTGTATCGATCGGTCGGTGGAGTCTGGCGAGAAGTCGCCCGCCGGGGCGGTGTCGGTGTGTATATCGTGCTGAATCTTCTCCAACAATGTCGACGGTTCGGTCGGATTGTCAGGTTCGTCGGCCGCAACTTCGGTGAGGTGGTCGGCCAGCATGACGAGGCTCTCGCGGGCCGGGCGGGCCCAGGACAGTAGCAATGGGTGCGAGACGAACTCTGCGGATCGGTCTTCGTTTCGATGCACGGCCCGATGCTGGGTTGTCGAGGCTGCGGCGACCACGGCTCGTGACATGGCTGACGAGGGCTGCTGGGCCAGGAGGTGGATGTCGCGTTGAGTGCCGAGCGCTTCGAGCATCTCTAGGAACGGTCCGCCGCCGGGGAGAGTAGACAGGCCAAACAGCGACACCCGCTCGGGAATGTTGGTGGGGCAGTCGCCGTCGCGGATCTCGGCCAGGCGTTCAGCGTGGCGTTCGGCCGGGCTAGGTGTGCCGATGCGGGCGTGGACGAGCCGCCAAAGATGAGGTTGCCAGGCCGCCTTGCCAGACAGCGGCGAATTGGCTCCGTCGACATCGTGGCCAGCCGCCCACTGCGCCAGCATGGCCGGACGGTGCAGGAGGTAGCGGTCGAACAGATCGGCGAGTCGTCGAGCACGGCCCCACAGTGTGGCCCCGGGTGCAAGCCGGTTGAGGGGTCCGAGTCGAGCATCGGCCTCTTTGGCGCTGCTCTCGAGGACATCGAGGACCACCCATGCCACCCGGTCGAGGTGCCATGGGTCATTCGTTCGGTCGGTGTCGGGCGAGAGCACTCGCCGGGCCAGGGTGCCGGGGAAGATCATGTCTAGGTTGGCGGCCACGCCATCAGAGCGGTCTGGTCCGGAGCTGCCCAGTCTGCGGGCCAGTTCGAGGCCTAGCCAACGTTGCACTCCAGCGGTGGTCACGACGATCCACTCCGGCGCCATTGGATCGGCCATCGGGTTTGACAGGATTTGCGCTAGGCGCACCGCCAGCTGTTGGGCGTCGCCGCCGCTCGTCACCAGGAGCATGTGCCCATCCTAACGAAGGGCTTCGACTGCCGGGGGCGCCGCGATTCTGTGCACCTTGGTGTTGGATTGGACTCGGTTGGGTCTTCGGGGTGCACTATCGTCAGGTGGTGGCGAATGAAATTGACGGACATATTGTTCACGCGGCGGATCTCCATCTTGGGTCACCTCTGCAATCGCTTGAGCGCCAGATTGGTTCCGAGCGGGCGAGCTATTTTCGACGACTGGCGAGGGACGCGTTCGATCGATTGATTGACGTGACTCTCGAACATGAGGCTGATGCGCTCTTGCTCGCTGGCGATATCTACGACCATGCCGATCGAGAGGTGGGCGCCCAGATTCGCTTTGCGAAGGGACTGACTCGGCTGCGCGATGCGGGCGTGTCGATCTACATGGTGCATGGAAATCATGACCCGCTCACAAAGTCATACGAGCCAGCTAGTGCCCTGCCCGAGGGGGTGACGGTGTTCGGTTCTGGCCAAGTGGAGGTAGCGAACCTAAAACTGAAATCGGGTCGCGACGTGGCTGTAGCTGGGGTCAGCTTTGGAAAGGTATCGGAGCAGTCGAATCTGGCCGCCAAGTTCGCTGATCTAGACCTTGGTGATCGACAAGGAGTTGGCTTGCTACATGCCAACGTGGGTAGCGCAGCAGGGCATGACAACTACGCACCCTGCTCCGTGGATGACCTGCGGAAAGCGCCTGTGGCCTACTGGGCGCTCGGTCATATTCACCTCAGCGAAGTCCGCGAGATTGGTCCCAACCGATGGTGGGCCTACAGCGGGAACCTCCAAGGACGCAGTGCCAAGGCATCGGAATGCGGTCCGAAAGGTGCTTTGCTCGTGCCGCTTCACTCCAATGGAGTAGCGCAACCGAGGTTGCTTGAGTGCAGCACCTTCCAATTTGCACGGCCAAATATAGACCTGACTGGCGTTGCTGATGCTGGCGCCGCCTTCGACGCAGTGGCCGCAGAGCTGGGTGCTTTGGCCGACGAACGCGAAGTACCGCTGCTGTTTCGGATAACCCTGGTTGGCGACACTCCTGCACACGCCGACTTGGCCAAGTCCGCAGAGCTTCTTGAGTTGGTTCGCGAGGCGGCAATGGGGGCAATCGGTGATGGCGAAGTGCTCAAGGTCGAGCTCGCCACCACAGCCGAACACGACCGTAGCCAGCTCTTAGATCGCAAGGATCTGTTGAGCGCAATCCTTCTGGAGTTCGACAGCCTTCGTTCCAGTGGGCCACAGGAAGCGCTGCCGATGGTCGAGAATCTTGAGGTAACGACGAGGAAGATCATCTCCAAGATGGCGGATCTTGATCCAGAGATTCTGAGCGTGGCCCTCGACAGAGCCGAACGGTCCCTCATTAACCAGTTAGCGGTTCAAACATGAGTGCCGAAGAGCCAACCGCCGAGAGTTTGATCATCGACTCGGTGCGAATAGAGGCCTTTGGGCCGTGGCGCACGACTTCGATACCACTCGAATCAAAGCCCTTCGTGGTGCTGCATGGCAACAACGAAAGCGGAAAGTCGTCGCTTGCGGAGTTGGTCACTTGGCTCATTGGTGGACCCCCTGAGGCGGGCGTAGCGGACGCACTGAAGTTTGGCGATCTCGGCTCCAATATCGGTGGCTCGCTCGAAGCAACTAATGGGTCCAAGAGGGTCCGGGCCACCGTGGATGTGAAGGTCCTCAAGCAAGGGAACCCCAGTGCCAATGGATTTAGCTATGAGATTGATTCGGTGTCGGCCGATGCAAAAAGCTGGAGCGCCCACCTAAACGGGATCGACTCGGCAGTCATGCGCGGAATCTATCGATTTAGCGGCACCGATCTTCATTCGGGCGAAGTTGTTAACGGTCAGCTTAGGAATCTCACCATTTCCTCGCTGAGTGGTGGCAAGAATCCCCAGGAGGTGATGAAAGATCTTACGAGCAGGGTGAAGTCGCTGACGACGTCGCAGAAAGCCGGGGTCGTTAGCGTCAAGACATTGACGGCCGAAGCAAGGGGCCACAGAGGCAACCTCGCCGACATCGAACTCAACGCCCATCGTTATGGGGAGGTCCAAAACCACTTAGTACAGCTAGACCGTGAGCGCGGTTCGGCACGCGAACAGCATGCGGATGCGGATCGTCAAGTAACCGCGATACAGCGGGTGCAAGATGGCGCCGAGACTAAACGGCGAGTGAGCGAGCTGAACATTGACCTCGTGGGACTGGCCGAATGCCCGGCGGCGTGGCAGGGCTTCGCCGACGATGCGCAGGGATTTCAAGCGCTGGTGGCCGATCTCTCGGCAGCGAACGAGAATCAGAGGCAGTCAAGGTCTTCCCTAGATCGTCACCTTGATGAGCTGGCATGCGACGAGGACGTCCTAGAAGGCCTGGTGATCGCTGAACAGGACGTCACCGCGTTGGTTAGGGCTGGGGGGATTGTTGCGAGCGCTCTTGGAAGCGCTGAAAAACTGCAGGAAGACCTACGCGACCGCCAAGTGGCGCTTGCCAAGGCCGAGCGGGCGACAGAAGTGCACCTCCAGGCTCTCGGTGGCGTTGAGCGGTCAAAGGTCCAGCAAGCACGCCTAACCGACGATTCGGTCATCGAACTGCGCGCGGCTACCGAGCAATGGCGAGAACGACTCCAAGACGTCGAGGCGAGTCGTGAGGCCCTCGATAGTGCGAAAGAGGACATTAGGACGGTTGAGCAGCAGCGCAAGCGAGCAGACGAAAGATGGGAGCAGCAGGGGTTGGGGTCGCCACCTGTTGCACACGCTCAATCGGTCAACTCGGCTGCCTCGGCGGCGCGACGACCGTCATTCCAGGACGTTTTGCTTTCGTCGGTGCTGCTAGGTGGGCTGCTTGTCGGTCTAGTCCTCCAGGAATGGTTAGTTGTCGGGCTGGCGATCTTCGCATTGCTTGTTGTCGGATACTTTTTCTGGTTCTCGTCCACCCAAGTGCCAGGTGCTTTGTCCGAGGAACAAAGCGTCCAACAGAGAGCCAGAGACGAAGAAGTCACGACTCTCACCGTGAAGCTTGAACGTGCGACCAGCGATAGCGAAGATGCTCACAATGTCGTTTTGTCGGCTCGCCGAAAAGCGGACGCGACAGCTATCCGTATTAGGGGTCTCTGCGAGGATTGTGATGTGCCGGTTGCAGCCTCACCGGTGAACGTTGATGCTCTGGTGAACGCCTGGTCCGAGGCTAAGTCGACGGTCGAGGATGAAGGTCGCGCTCATGAACGTCAAGATGCTGCTGCTGCGGCTGAGCAGCGGGCACGTGTAGACGTCGAAGAAAAGCGAACGAAGATCGATCTCGAAATCACAGGATTGGGTATTCCAGATGGATTCATAGACGCCAGCGATCCGGGGCCAACGTTAAAGTCATTTCGTGATGCAGCGCGAGCCAAGAGGGACGCAGATGCTGCGGTGGACACAGTCGCCCGCTTTCAGGCCGAAGTCGACAAGCGCACCCGCCCGATTCGGGACGAGGTCGAGGTCGAGGGCTGGAGTCTCGAACGCATCGCTCAACATGCTGGTGAACTTGATCAACTTCAGATCGACCGGCGTGAGAAGGCGGACGCGATCACGAGTTTAGAACGAGACCTTTCGAACAAACTCGGCGAGTCGTCGCTAGTAACAGCTCTTGATGAAGAGAACCTAGATCAGGACTCGCTGAGCCTTAGGTTAGAAAAAGCAGAGGAACAGCGGGACAAAGCTCAGGGCCAAATGGACGAGCTGGCTGAACAGGCCGGCAAGGCCCAGGACGAGCTAGCTAGGTTGCGAAATCAGGACGAGGTTGCGGCGGTTCGGGCAGAAGTAGATGCTCTGGAGTCACAACAGCAGGATTTGGCCGTCGAGGCTGCTGCAACATCTATCGCCCTACAGGTACTGACTCGGGTCGCTGACAAACACGAACGTGCCAATCAGCCGGCAATTGTCACCCGGGCGAGTGAGTTGTTGAGAACGGTTGCGCCGAGATGGCAATCGATTGTTACCCGGTCGAGTGATGACAGCTCCACGAATCAGATATTTGTTAGAGACGAAGAAGGGACGGAGGTGCCGGTACGACAGTTGTCCACGGGAGCGAGCGGGTTGTTGTACTTGGCTTTTCGCGTAGCCATGGCCTATCACGACGCAGAGCGACGTGGAGTAAAGCTACCTCTCATCTGCGACGACCCACTGGTGCACCTCGACGACGAACGTGCTGCACTCGTAATGCCTATTCTTCGAGCAGCCGCAGACAGTGGGCATCAGGTTCTGTTGTTCACGTGCCACCAGCGAACCGCAGACAGAGCCGTCACGGCTGGAGCAGAACT
>CAZMUM010000029.1:0-68991 GCA_964569385.1 uncultured Acidimicrobiales bacterium | reverse complement strand
CTTCTCGCCGGCGCCGACATCGTCAGCCTTCATGTGCCGAGCGCTGGGTCCACAACCGGCATGGTTAACGCCGACTTCTTGGCCGAACTGCCAGACGGTGCGATCGTGCTCAACACCTCGAGGGGTGAGATCATCGATGAGGCCGCGCTGCTGGACGCCCTCGACAATCGCGGGTTCAAAGCCGGGCTCGACGTCTTTTCAAGCGAACCGTCGGCGAGTTCTGGCGAATTCGAATCATCGCTCGCGAGCCATCCAAGCGTGGTGGGCAGCCACCATATTGGTGCTTCCACCAGACAGGCCCAGCAAGCAGTCGCCGCTGGCACCATCGAGGTGATCGAAAAGTACTTATCCGGCGAGGTAGTCAACTGCGTGAATCTGGCCACCGAACAGCAGGGCAGCTTCGTACTCTCGATACGGCACATCAACGTGATCGGCGTACTGGCGAAGGTATTTTCGGAGCTGCGTCATCGGGGCTTCAACATCTTGCAAGTCAAGAACCAGGTGTTCACCGACAACGGCGCCGCAGTTGCCACCATCAATATTCAAGGCGACCCGTGCCACGATCTGCAGGAATCCATGATCGCTATCGAAGAAGTCCTCAGCATCCGTATCAGCGAGATTTAGCCGGAGAAGCCAATGAACCGCGCCCACAACTTCTGCTCAGGACCCTGCACGCTTCCGGTATCGGTGCTCGAACGCCTTGCTGGCGACATCGTCGACTATGAGGGTTCGGGAATGTCGCTGCTCGAAATGAGCCACCGGTCAGACATCTATGACCGGGTACATCACCACACCATGGACTTGCTGCGCCAGGTTTGTGCTGTCCCAGACGACTTCCACATCTTGTTGCTACAAGGAGGGGCATCGCTCCAGTTTGCGATGATTCCCATGAATCTTCTTGGCCCTGGTCGCAGTGCTGGTTACGTGGTGTCTGGAACATGGGGCAAGGGCGCGTACACCGACGCTTCTCGAGTCGGCGACGCTTATGTGGCCTGGGATGGAAACGAATCCGGCTTCACAACCATGCCAACCGCTACCGACCTCGACGTGCGGCCCGGCGTCGACTACATACACACCACGAGCAACGAAACCATCGGCGGGGTGCGCATGCCAGACCTCTTCGGTCTCGACGTGCCTCAGGTGATCGACATGTCTTCTGACTTCCTCACCAGACCTATTCCGTGGGACAACTACGACGTGGTGTATGGCGGTGCCCAGAAGAACCTCGGTCCGGCTGGGTTGGCCATTGTGTTCGTCCGCAAGTCGGCTCTCGATCAGGCGCCTTCCGATCTTCCCAAGTACCTCGACTTGGCTGTTCACGCCAAGGCCGACAGCCTCGCCAATACTCCGCCTATGTTCGCGATCTGGGCTACGGGCCTGATGCTCGAATGGATCATCGAACGCGGCGGCATCGAGGCAATGCAAACCGAGTCCGACCTGCGCTCTGGCATGGTGTACGACACGATCGACTCCAGCGGGGGTTTCTACCGCAGCCCCGTAGCGGTCGAGGTCCGTAGCAAATGCAACATGGTTTGGCGAATCGCCGACGGGCCTGATGGCACCGACCTCGAAGCCAAGTTCCTGGCCGAAGCCGAAGGCCTTGCACTGCTGAACCTCAAGGGTCACCGTTCGGTCGGAGGCATCAGGTCGAGCATCTACAACGGCCTACCAACGTCGTCGGTGCAAGCGTTGGTCGACTTCATGACCGAATTTGCATCAGCGAACAGCCGGCAATGACTCGTTTGGGGGGTATTGCCCTGCGGTTAGTCGCCGACGATTGGGGGACCTTTGTGCCGTCGCCACCACATGACGCGCTCACTCCAGCCCAGCGTCGAAGCTTTCTGTCGACTCACCCCGACAGCTATCTCGCCGTCACCCGAGGCCCAGAAGACGTCGACCCTGGCGTGTCGCTCACCCCAGAAGAACTGCTAAGCGAGGGCCGGGTCGCACTCGATCGACTGTTCGACAAGGGGGCATTCCAACCACTGCGTCCTGAGGCCTTCTATGCGTACCGACTCGAGGACGAAGCTCATTGCCAAACCGGCATCATCTGTGGGGTTCCAGCAGATGGCCTCCGAACCGGCGAGCTAAGAGCCCACGAGAGTGTGCACGGAACGCGGCGCGACCACCTCGCCAAACACCTTGACGTTGTCGGGTATCAGTCGAGTCCGGTCGTTGTGTCGCATCGAGCCGACGCTGCAGTGGCCAGGGTTCTGGCCTCGGCCACCGGAAGAGACCCGCTGCTCCATCACCAAGGCGACGATGGTCTAAACCAGACCATCTGGGTCATGACCTCCCGAGAAGCCGACACCGTCATCGAGGCCCTAAAACACGATCCGCTGTACGTCATCGACGGCCACCACCGCACCGGCGCGGCTCAGACCTACTTCGACGACAACGACGGCGAAGGCCCCAGCCGATGGCTGTTGGCTGCCATCTTCTTGTCAGATGAGATGCGCAACTTGGCCCATCACCGGATCTGGTTTGGCGACACTCCGGCCGGAATCACTCTTCTCGAAGAGGTCCTTGAGTCAATGGGTGCCAGGCCCGTCGAAGGCAACATCGGTGTGGCCTTGTTCGATCGGGCCGACGACGAGATTGCTGTTCATGCCGGTGACAACTGGTACATCGTGTCGCTTCCAATCGATTTCGATGCGCCCGCGGTCGCCCAACTTGAGTCATCTCGACTCGAAGAGCAGCTGCTGCCATTGCTGAGTGGAATCGTGGCCTACCGGCCTGGTAGCTCGCCCATCGCAGAGCTCGCCGACGAGGCCGGCGAAAGCGAGGGCGCACTGTTCATGCTCCGCCCGGTGACGATGGACCAGCTGTTCGAAGTGGCCGACGCCGGCCAGACTATGCCCGCTAAAACAACCTACTTTGCGCCTAAGGCCCGCTCTGGCCTGTTCGTCCGACCAATGGTCTAAAAGTTGCAGCAGCTTCACTTCGTTGTCAATCCTGCCGCCAGCCGAATCCGCAGGTGGCCCCAGCGCACCGGCCTCGCCGATCGCCTTGTCGCCGCGGCACTAGCGGTGAGCCGCACCGCAGTTGTCCACGAGCCAACAACCGTCGAATCCTCTCGGGTGATACTCGCTTCGATTGCCGCCGAGGGGGCCGAGCGGGTGGCTGTAGTTGGGGGAGACGGTACGGTCCATGTAGCGGCCAACGTGCTCAGACCCACAGACACCGCCCTAGCCATCATTCCGTTCGGCACCGGTAACGATGCGGCAACCGCCCTTGGCATATCTAAGAACCTCGACCGGGCTGTGGCTGACGCCACCGGGTCGATTGGTAAGATCGATCTGATCAACATTGGCGACACGACATGGGCGGTCACGATCGCCACGGCTGGGTTTAGCGTCGATGTGAACGAGCGGGCCGAGTCGCTCCGCTGGCCCGGTGGATCTGGGGCCTACACCATCGCTACGGTCCTGGAGATTCCAAAACGAGTCATTCGGCCGATGACCATCACCACCGACGGAACCGCCGTGCACCACAACGCCACATTTGTGGCAATCGCCAACACGCCCTTGTTTGGCGGTGGCATGAGGATTGCTCCTGACGCCAAACCCGACGACGGACTGCTCGACGTCGTGGTCATCGGCGCCGCGCCCCGGCGCGATCTGATCCGACTGCTACCAGCGGCGCGCAAGGGCAACCATGTTTCGGATCCACGGGTGAGCGTCATGGTTGGCCGCGAGATTCGCGTTGAGAGTCATGAAACCGCGATGCTGCGAGCCGACGGGGAGGTTGTTGCACCGTTGCCGCTCGACCTGACGGTCGACCGTGCAGCGCTGCAAATTGTGGGCCCCGATCGGGCACACTAAGACTCTTCATCCCAAACTGCTCTGGAGCCCACCATGCCACCGCGCATTTTAGTCCTCAACGGTCCAAACCTGAACCTCCTGGGGACGCGTGAGCCTGAGATTTACGGTCATGGAACGCTTGGCGAGTTAGTCGATGGACTCAGGGCCGCCTACATAGGTCGTGCCGAGATCAGCGATTATCAGACCAACATCGAAGGCGAGCTAGTTAGTGCCCTTCATAACGCCGATAGCGACGGGATCGACGGTGTGGCGTTCAACGCCGGCGCGTACACCCACACCAGCATCGCGTTGCGAGACGCGATCGCCGGAATTTCGGTTCCGGTAGTTGAGATTCACATCTCGAACGTGCATCAGCGCGAAGCATTCAGGCACACTTCGATGCTGGCTGAGGTGTGCCTCGGTCAGATTTTGGGGTTTGGCCGAGTCTCGTATTCGTTAGGCGTGGAGGCCATAGTGCGACACCTAAACCACTAGAGGCCTATCGGGCCGACCTCTATTCGATCATCAATTGGGCCATGAGGTCGACCTTGCGATCTTCGTATTCGTCGAAGTCGATTTCGTCGTTGTCGAATTGACGCTGAAGCTCCTCGACTTGGGTTAGCAGTGCCGCTGGGTCCATGGCGACGTCGCCTTCGACGACAGCGGCCTCGGTCGCTTCTTCGTCGTCTTTGGTAAGGCGACGGGCCCGTTTCGCGTCGGCCTTTTCTTTCTTGGCGCGGTCTCTTTGCAGCTTGCCATAGCTCGTTCTGCTGGTTGCCATTGGCGCCTCCTTAGATCTCGGTGAACACACCGACGTCCCCTAGTCAGGCGCAGTGCAGACGCGCTGCCGCAGACTCGCGGGGAGGATCCATACTACCAGCTCAACCACTAAGAGCCACTGACCGTGACGCCAAGTCGTGGTCTAGAAATGCCAGGGAAACCCTGTCCAGTCTGGCTTTCGTTTCTCGAGAAAGGCATCTCGGCCTTCGACGGCTTCGTCGGTCATATAGGCGAGGCGGGTGGCCTCTCCGGCAAAGACCTGCTGACCCATCATGCCGTCGTCGGTGAGGTTCAGGGCGAACTTTGCCATTCGTTGAGCGGTGGGTGAGTTTGAGTTGATCTCGGCACCCCATTGGAGTGCAGTTGTCTCGAGATCTACGTGGTCGACGACGGCGTTAACCATCCCGAGTCGGTGGGCGTCGGCGGCCGAATAGGTGCGTCCAAGAAAGAAAATCTCTCTGGCGAACTTCTGGCCCACTTGTTTGGCCAAGTAGGCCGACCCAAACCCACCATCGAAGCTGGCAACTGCAGTGTCAGTTTGTTTGAAAAAGCCGTGTTGGCGGCTGGCGATCGTTAGATCGGCCACAACATGGAGCGAGTGGCCACCGCCCACGGCCCAACCGGGGACAACACAAATGACTACCTTTGGCATGGTGCGCATAAGCCGCTGTACCTCGAGTATGTGCAGTCGACCGGTACGCGCCGGGTCGATCGAGTCGGCAGTATCGCCCTCGGCGTACATGTACCCGTCTCGGCCCCGGATTCGCTGGTCGCCCCCCGAGCAGAATGCCCAGCCGCCGTCCTTCGCCGATGGTCCGTTCCCGGTTAGAAGCACGCAACCAACGTCGGACGACATTCGGGCATGGTCGAGTGCACGGTAGAGCTCGTCGACGGTGTTTGGCCTGAACGCGTTTCGCACCTCAGGGCGGTCGAACGCAATCCGTACGGTGCCATGGGCCTTAGCCCGGTGATAGGTGATGTCGGTAAACTCGTATCCGGGCACCTCGTCCCACAACGAGGGGTCGAATATCTCCGATACCGGGTTATCTGCCATTCGAGCGAGTGTAGATCAGCCCGGAATTGTTCCGTGTCTAGGCGTGTTTGATTGGGTTGCATATTATTTCCGCTAACGGTAGTATTTAGTCATGTCCATGTTGAGCGTCGTCGATGCCGCCGAAGAGTTGGGGGTGAGCCCGCGGCGGGTGCGACAGATGCTCGCAGATGGTGTGCTATCTGCAGAGCGAGTTGGTCGGGCTTGGGTGATCGACGCCGAACAGTTGCGCCATGTTCAACATCGCCGCCCCGAAGTCGGCCGCCCATGGAGCCCTAGGTCGGCGTGGGCGGTGCTTGAGCTAGCTGATGGGCGGGAGCTCGACCTGTCACCAGTCGAGCGGTCTCGGGCCAGGAAACGGCTGGCCCAGGGACTCGGAGATATTGCTGGTCGCCTCGGCGCACGGGCAAAACGACGACGGTTCTACGCTCACCCCGGTGTGCTCGATCGGCTGGCCGAAGCTCCTGAGGTGGTGCGCTCTGGCATCAGCGCAGCGGCCGAGCACGGGGCGGATCTGGTGGCGGGCAACGGCTTCGAGGGCTACTTGCGCGAGGGCGATCTTGACGAGTTTGTGTCGCTCCTCGGGCTCGATGACCAAGCGGCTCGTCCGAACGTGTCGTTGCGGATCGTCAGTGATGTGGTGTGGCCGTTCGGGCCAAGCCAACGTTCAGCGGGTCAAGCCGTCATCGCTGTAGATCTCCTCGATTCCGACGATCCTCGCGCTCGCCGGGCTGGCGCCCAACTGTTGGAGCACCTGTGAGCGGTTGGCCGGTCGTCGACCGAGATCCAGTGATCCTGCCCACGCTGCCCGGCCATGACGATGAGCTCTGGTTGGCGCTCATCGAACTGGCCGCACTGCGGCCGGGGGAGTGGACCCTCATCGGTGGGCAAATGGTGTTCCTCCATGCGATGGAACACGGGGTGGCGCCGCCACGGGTATCGACCGATCTCGACGTGCTGGTCAACGCTCGAGTCGTGACCGGAGGGGTGAGAGAGTTCGTTTTGGCCATCGAGGCAGCTGGCTTCGTGCTCGTGGGCGCATCGCCCGAAGGCATCGCACACCGCTACCGGCGCTGTGGCGTGAGCGTCGACGTGCTCGCTCCAGAGGGTCTCGGCCCGCGGACCGACCTGACCACCACACCGCCGGGTCGGACGCTGCAAGTCCCCGGCGGCACGCAAGCGCTCGATCGGACCGAACTGGTACCGGTGGCCTTCGGCGAGTATCAAGGGCTCGTACCGCGGCCGTCGCTGCTTGGAGCCATCGTCAGCAAGGCAGTCGCTGTGGGCGTCGATGATGTGCCCGACGCACAGCGACTCGATCTCGTCCTCCTGCTGAGCCTTGTCGATGATCCGATCGAGCTCGGCAATCAACTCACGAACAAGGACCGGAAGCGACTTCGCTCTCGGACAGAAATGGCCAACGCCGACCACCGCGCATGGGCCAGCCTCCCGCTAGACGCGGCCGATCGCGGTCGTGCTGCGTTCCGGCTCCTCGCTCGGTGACGACGCGACGTGTAGCGAGGGGCCCAGGTGTGCCATTCGAGGCAGCGTGGATCAGCGTGAGCTGGCCATTTCGGAAACGAGTTGGCTAAGCAGCGCTATCTCTGTGTTGGTTGTCAGGTAGTGAACCGATGCCCGCACCACCGTTGGTAACGACCTGTGAGTCGAGTCGTAGATCGTGCTGACGGGGCTGCTGGTAGACACGTTGACGGCGTGTTTGGCCAGGTGGGACTTGATGTCGCCAGGCGCGATGGCGTCGATCATGAACGTGCAAATCCCGCTGCGGTGCTGTCCGATATCGGTGACTTCGACGCCATCGATGCTGGCGAGCTCGTCGCGAAGTCGGGCTGCTTGACTTAGTACGACGGGTTCGATGTTTGCCAGCCCGAGCCTCAGCGCATGGTCGACAGCGACTCCGAGCCCGAGTATCGACGCGTAGTTGTTCTCCCAGTTCTCGAACCGTCGCGCATCGGTGCGGGCCACGTATTGGGTGGGCGACACCAGGTCGGCGGCCATGTGGTCCATGACCGAAGACTCGACACCAGTATCGAGCAACTCCTGAGACATGTACAAGAAGCCCGTACCACGCGGGCCGCGGAGGTACTTTCTGCCGGTGACAGTGAGCGCATCGCAGCCGACTGTTTCAACATCGAGGTCGAGTTGGCCAGCAGCCTGACAGGCGTCGAGCAGATAACGCACACCGGCGGCCTTACAGACGTCGCCGATGTCGGCGGCCGGGTTGATGAGGCCACCATTAGTTGGCAGGTGCGTGACTGCGACAAGGCTCACCCGGTCGTCGATCATGTCGGCTAGGGCAGCAGCCGAAGTCGCTCCGTGCTCGTCGTCGGGGATTACCTCCACCGAAACCCCACGTTCGCGTTCGAGTTGGATGTAGGCAACGATGTTGGCCCCGTACTCGGCTCTAGCGGTTAACAGACGGTCGCCATTGCCCATGTTGGCGGTCATGGCCGAAAATGCTTGTTGCCAAGCCACGGTTGCATTCTCAACAAGGGCAATCTCGGTTGGCTTACAGTGCACCAGGCTGGCCACGCTGGTGTACACCGCCTCGATGCGGTCGCGGGCCTCGTCGGCTGCTTCGTAACCGCCAATTTCGGCTTCACGATGAAGGTATTCGACCTGGGTATCGACAGTTTGGCGGGTCGGTAGGGACGAACCCGCATGATTGAAGTGAGCCCTATTGGCGCACCCGGGGGTGATCGACCGTTCGTAGTCGACGTCGATCGGGTTGTTGGTCATGATTCACCTGCTGGACCAAGGCCGCACGCAACCGCGCACATCTCTAGCAGCGCGTCGGCTACCAATCGTTCTTGCTCGGCGCGACCATCGACGCGACGGAGCTCGACCAGGCGCTCGTGGGTGACACCCGTGGAATCGGCCACCGCTAGGTACGCCCGATCGGACCCTCGACGGTCTCGGATCGTGGCCAGAGCCGCCGTGCAGGCCACACCTGCGACCGGGCCATCTGGCACGAATCTGGCTGCTCGCCCAGCCGCCACCTTGGCCATGTCGGCCGCAGTTTCGCGGTCGGAACCGCCGGCGGCGTCGATGAGCCAAGACGCCCTGGCCGTAGTCTCGTACGGGATAACGGCCTCAATTATGGTTTTCGATGCTCCGGGCACCGACAACAAGTCTGAGATCGCAGTAGCGCCCCCACCAGTGACTACGACCACCAGCTTGGTGGCGGTGCGGTGGATGGCTTCGATGAGATCTAACCGGTCGCCCATAGGGTCAGGTTCGGAGTTCACCGCGTCACACTACTATTGGGCGCCATGGAAATCGCTGGCTACGATGTTGGGGCGGTCGAGGCCTGGGTCGAGGCCAACATCGACGAGAGTCTGGGGCTGGTCGGTCCCTTCAAGTGGACCCGACTACTCGGCGGTCACTCCAATCTGACCTACTTGCTCACATCGGCCAACGGTGCCGAAGCCGTAGTTAGGCGACCGCCCGAGGGTCAGCTGCTCCCCAAGGCTCACGACATGGGACGAGAGTGGAAGATCATTTCGGCACTGCATGGCACCCAAGTTCGGGCACCTGTTCCGCATGGATTCTGCGCCGACCCGACCGTCACCGGCGCCAACTTCTACGTGATGAGCAGAGTCCAAGGCAAAGCTATGTACAGCCGCGACGATGTCGAGGGCTGGCTCGACGTTGCGGCCAGAGCCAGAGTTGGCGAGTCGTTCATCGACATGTTGGCGGCCCTGCACAACCTCGACCCCGACGAGATTGGCCTTGGCGACCTCGGGCGCCACGACGGGTACGTGCAGCGGCAGTTGCGAACTTGGTACGGCTCCTGGACAGCGTCGGCCGAAGCTGCCGAATACGACGACGCTAGGGTGCACGACCTCCATGGACGGCTGCTAGCAGCGGTGCCAGATGCGGGCCAAGCCCGGGTCGTACACGGCGACTATGGACTGCACAACGTGATGCTCAACCGCGACGGCACTGTCAGTGCAGTCCTCGACTGGGAAATAGCAACGCTTGGCGACCCGCTGGCCGACTTTGCGTACTCGCTGAACGCCTGGACCGTGCCGGCGGGCTCGGTGGGGCCGCCCCTTGGCCCAACGACGGCTCACGGCATGATGGCCCCAGAAGCCCTCGTCGAGCGGTACGCCGAACAAACAGGCGCCGATTTGGCGAGGCTCGGCTACTACCGCGCGTTCAACTTTTTCAAGAGTGCTTGTATTGCTCACGGCGTCTACGCGAGGTATCGCCGCGGCCAAAAGAGCAGCGAAGGCATCGATGTCGACCTGCTGCTGACCCGAAGCATCGCCCTAATAGATCAAGCGGCAGATATTGCCGACGCCGAGGGTATCTAGGCACCGTTTCGTGAGCCTCACCGACGCTCTAATTCTGATCGCGGCCGGATTCGGTTCTGGCTTCATCAACGCGGTCGCGGGCGGAGGCTCGGCCCTCACGCTTCCGGTACTTACCGAGCTTCTCGATGCCAGCACGGCCAACGGTACAAACCGTGTCGCAATCCTGGTAGGGAACCTGTCGAGCCTTCATGCGTACTCCAAGGGAAAGACCGTGCGCTGGCAACAGACCGGTCCGCTTATCCCCGCCGCTGTTACCGGGGCCATAATTGGCTCGGTAGTAGCAGCCCAACTGCCAGCCGACGCCATGAAACGATTCTTTGCGGTGGCTCTGGTGATCGTGGTCATCTCGGTGCTTCTGAAGCCCAATCGTTGGCTTGAAGGCGCCGAAGCCCGTCTCTTTCAGCCATGGACAAGCATCGTGTTCTTCCTTGTCGGGCTGTACGGCGGTTTCATACAGGCTGGTGTTGGCTTCTTCATTCTCGCCGCGATGGTGTTTGGTACCGGTCTACAGCTCGTAGAAGCCAACGCCAGCAAGGTGCTGCTGATCGCCAGCTACACGTGGATCTCGCTGCTCGTGTTCGCATTGGCCGGACAAGTAAATTTGGCGATGGGTCTGGTATTGGCCGTCGGCCAGGCCAGCGGGGCCTACTTTTCGGCCAGGGTCGCCATCAAGAAGGGCGCTGGTTGGGTCAGGTGGCTTCTTATCGTTGCCGCCCTGGTGGCCGCAGCTCGGATGGCTACGAGCTAGCTTCGGCGTCCGTTTCGGTTTCGGGTTTGCGGCGTCTGTTCACAACCAAGGCGGCAATTGCAGCCACGACAAGCAGCGGCGACAATCCGACTATCGCCAACAGAACGAAATAGAGCACTTGGCCAGTGCGCGACATCGACTCCGAGAACACGGTTCCAACCGATGGAAGCGAATCGTCTTCTTGCACAAACAGATCGATCTCGGCCAACGCTGCCGCTGGCTCTCCTGGGCTATCGCCTGCTGGCTCGCCGGTTGCAACCACTCGCGCTGTCGACCGAAGGCTTGTGCTGCTAGCGCTCAGTTCCACAAAGAACGTGGTGCTTGCGCCAGGCTCAAGAACCACGACGTCGGCGGTGGCTGGAACGATTCGTTGTCTACGGGTTCGGTCGCTATCGGTTACTACAAGATCGTTAAGCGTTACTTCGCCAGAGTTGGTGACTAAGTAGCACAACGTCACCTGGTTGTCTTCGTCGAGGTCGGGCTGCGACGCCGATTCGCACCCTCGCCCCGCATCATGACCAATGTAGGCCCCTACCGAGATCTCGATCGCCGCCGCTGGAGGCGAGACGACCTTCTCAGTGATAGTGAGAGTGATGGTGGCAAGCGAAACCGCATCTTCGATGGTGCGCCGTTGGCCTCGAAGCAGTTCGAGGTCTTGTTCGCGCTCCTGAAGCTCGCGCTCGAGGGCGGCCACATCGGTGAGGTTGGTTGCACCGTCGAGGAAACCACGTAGGCGATCGACACTGGCCGTCGCGGTGACGATACGACTATCGAGGTCGACGACTCGATCGGTGACATCTTCGGCCGATATCGACTGGTCGCGGAGTTCGCCAATCTGGCCAAGTCGGCTGAGAGCTTCACTGAACTCGGTAGGCCGCACCTTGATAGTCAAAACTGTTCGATCAAATGGATCGGTCGTGGTGTCTTGACCGAATATGAGGCCTCCCAAGGGCGCAATCGCGTCGACTGCTGCTTGGGTTGCTGCGGCGACGTCGTCTGACACGACCGACACCTCGGCGGTGAACACAATGTCGCGCCCAATATCGGCCGCAGTGACCGACGCCGAATTGCCTGCGCCTGAACCAAGAGCAGGGTGGGTGCTCTGGGCCTCTTCTTGGTCCGCTAGGGCCTCCTCGGCCTCGAAACCGGCATCAGCGTCATCATCGCCCCCAAAACCGTCGGTACTTCCTTCACCAGACTCGCGTGGAGCGCCCGTAGTTGCCGTTGCGCTGTCTCCGGCGGCGGCTGAATCTGCGCTGCCACCGTCGTCTGAGTCGCCGCACGCCGTTAGCAGTATCGCTAGTACGCACAGCAACCCGACCCAGACGAGGTTTCTGCGGGTGGGGGAGTCTTTAGTCGTGTTCATGACCGTTGAGACGAACGAAGATGAGGCTCAGGTTCCCGCGTTGCGACGAACGTCATAGAACTGTCACCTAACGCTGACAGACAGCGTTCCCCGGCCGACACCTGCAACGAGTCGACGTCACTATGAGATCTCCTAAATGGAGTCAGCTGAATTCCAGATCGCTGATCATAGGCCGGCGTGCCTAACCAGTGCAGTCGCTAACTCTCACCCTTAGGTCAGCGTTTCTATTGCGGGCCTCCAGCGCAGTATAGACAACCGCCGATTCGCATCGCCGATCACGGTCCTCGACGATGCGGACGCGGTACAGACAAGCAATTCGAGAGTCGGGTTCAAGTTCGGTGAGCTCCGCGCTGAACCAGTTGATAGCGGCGTCTCGCACTATCACGCACGCCTCCTCAGGCGTCGTATCCGCAATGAATCGGTACGACCGTGTCACCTGCCAGGCACTACATTGAAGGAAACAGACATGGTCGCGTTGAGACATTGTCTCGACTGTTTCCACCGAACCACTCGGCATATTGAACGCTTCGACCCGATCCTTGTAAGAATCGATGGGACTCGAAATCCGTAGCCCCCCGGTCCATGCCAACCCGCTGACAACGGTTAGAAGACAGACGAGAACAAAGGCGATGACTCCTACTGATGCCCGGTTCACCCACCAACCTCCCGGTCCGCTCAATCCTTCATCGCTGCCAAGTTAGTCGTCAGTACGTCGTCGAGGAAATGTAGGTTGTCCCTAAGCTGTGGCGTCTTTGGCTCCCGCGTGCCCTGACCCGCCAGTCCACCGAGTTAGTGGCAAAGCACGACTGGACAATACCCCACGACCGGGTATTCGGCCGCCACCCCCTCGATCGCGGCCCATGCGCCCATCGAGTCGTTCCTCTTCCCTCTCCTCGGAGAAACTACATGAACCGACCAGCCAGAACGTTCACCACCAAGTCCGGGAAAACCTTCACCGAAGCCGAACTCACGGCCATGGCCGAAGAGCTAGCCAAACGCGAGTACACCGAAGCCGAACTCGTCGCGATGAAGAAGACCCGCCGGCGCACACCCAGACTCGGCGACACCGTCACCAAGCCATCTAGCTACCGTATCCCCGACCGCCTGAAGACCCAGCTCAGAAAACGGGCCAAGACCGACCACAAATCAGAAAGCGACGTTGTCCGCGACGCACTCGACGCCTACCTAAGCACCAAGTGACACCTCGGGGTTCATCAAGCACTCCCTGGCATGGCTTGTCGCCATAGCCGGCATACGCGCCGGATCAGATCTACTCGATCTCGGTTGCGGATCGGGGCTCCACACCAACCCACTTGCCGCTCTCGGCGCAGACACGGTCGGTGTGGACTTCTCGGAGAGGTCGCTTCGCCACGCGCGATCCAACGCACCGTCAAGCGGCGCCACAGCGACCTACATCCACGGCAATTACTTGGACATCCTTATGGCGATGTGCGACTTCTGCGCTCTGAGCCCAACTCAACGGCGAGTCCTCCTCGATCGAATCACCTCGATGCTACGACCCAAGGGGCGGTTCATATTCGACGTGTATGCGCTCCGCTCAATACGAGATCGCGACGAAACAGCCACATATGCACCAATGCTGATGGATGGCTTCTGGTCTTCGCAGCGTTATCACGGATTCCTCCATACGTTCATCTACCAACAAGAGTCAGTTTCCCTTGACAAGTACGACATCATCGAGGCCGACCGTTCTAGAACGATTTACAACTGGCTGCAACACTTCAGCCCTGCGTCACTCAAACCGGAGCTCGCGATCTCCCGCTTTGTTGTCGATGAAATCGTCGGTGACCTGACAGGATCTGCTCTCGTTCCTGACCCCACGGAGTTCTGCGTGGTGACAAGCGCCCAATAACACGTCGAACTGCCCCTGATTAGCGCTCACAGCTGGCCTCATACACCGTGCCGATCAGAACCGCTGTCTTTGCGTTCCCCGGCCACGCAGGCCGTCACAACAGGCGCCGGAGTGATCTTTAGGCGCTGCTGTCTTGGCACTCGGTTACAAAGTCGATTAGGCGCTCCACCGAATTGATCAACGAAACATCGAGGTCGGTAAACGACGACACCCGCTCAAGCAGAAGGGTCCAGAACCGCCCAGAATGCTCCTCGAACCCAAGGGCCGCGCAGACACCGGTTTTCCAATCTTGTTCCATGGGCACCGCAGGCCAGGCGTCGATCCCAGCAACGCTCGGTTTCACTGCTTCCCACACATCGACAAATGGGTGGCCAAGGACCAATACGTTGGCCTGGCGAATGCCCTGGGCCATCCTCGACTCCTTGGTGCCATCGACGAGATGATCGAGCAACAGACCGAGACGCCGATGCGGCGCCGGGCCAAAATCACTCACTGCGGCACCAAGGTCGTCCATGCCGTGCATTGGTTCGACAACTATTCCGACGTGACGAAGATCGTCGCCCCAGACCTTTTCGATCAGTTCGGCGTCGTGGCGGCCCTCAACCCATATGCGAGATGCCTTAGCTACCTTCGCCCGTGAAGCACCGCCAGGCGAGGCTGCCTCGGCGATTGATCCAGACGCGGTCGTTACCACCGTAGCCAGTAGGGGCTTTGGCCTAGCCATAACAAGGCTGATGTTGCGCCCATCTAGTCGGAAGCCGCCCGGCGTAAACCTGCGGGTCACCGAACCCCCATTCGGGAGCCTAAGAGTGACCGCATCGCGCCTGATGGCTACGACCGTGCCCCGTTGGCCGCTTCCATTGTGAATCACCTCGAGGCCTTTGGTGGCATTCACCTCTGGATAAGACGACGGGTGACGCCGCCTCGAGCCATCGATGTCTCCAGTGAGAATTCCGGGTTGGGCCCAGCGTGGGCTGCTTTGGTGTGTTGTCGCCATCAGCAGAAGGAAGATACCGAAACCTGAAATCAGTAGGGGGTTGGTCCGATATGGACTGAGAGTGCTGGAGTGTGCACCTTGCGTGTTCATTGCATCACTCACTGACTCGACAGCTCCACTCAGTGTGGTTGTTGTTGGGTGAGCCACTACAAGACGAGACCGCGGACACTGCCCATGCTGAACCAACGCCCCTCACGCAACCGCCTAGTTCGGCGAGTTCTCCTTGGCGTAACCGGTGCCGTCCTAATGGCGCTACTGGCGACCACGATTAGGACCTCGGAGGCCACTGGCGCAGGTAGCGGGCAGGCCGACGTACCCAGGGCCGACACTCCAGTAGCGGTAAATGGGCGGGTCTACGCCGGCGCTCAGGTCAGCGACCGGGTTCTTATCGGAGGGTCGTTCACCTTGGTTGAGCCAACACCAGGTGCCGGCACAATCAACCAGCCCTACCTGTATGTCTACGACGTGAACAGCGGCACCCTTGATGCCAACCAGTTCGTCTTCGATGGTCGCGTCAACGTCATAATTCCCGCAGCCGAGCCTGATTACGTATATGTGGGTGGCAAGTTCAACACCATCAACGGCGTCACCAAACGCAAGGTGGCCAAACTCAACCTTGCCGATGGCACCGTCGACACTTCCTTTACCGCCCAAGGAAATGGTTCGGTAGCCGACTTGGCTCTATCTGGCGACACTCTTTATGCCACTGGCGGGTTCACATCGTTCAACGCGGTCACGGCTGTGGGTCTCGGCGCCCTCGACCCCATTACCGGCGCGGTCGATACCAGCTTCGATCTGGCGCTGACGACCTACATCGGGCAGGTCGCTGGTCCGATTGGTCAGCGCTTGGGTCTTACACCAGACGAAAACACACTCGTGGTGATGCACCGAGCCCGTTACGTCGATGGTCAGGAACGACGCGGCGTAGCCATGATCGACCTCTCGACGACGCCGGCGTCTCTTGGCGACTGGCAGACCGACTTCTGGAACCCAACTTCAGTGGTCTCAATCGTTGATGGCGAGATTTCGCCAGATGGCACCTACTTCGTTGTCGTTGGCGGCTGGGGCGACTCGCCCCCTTGGCGCGACACCGCCATTGCCTTCCCGGTGGCCGGCGGTGCGGGCACTGACGAACTCTGGGTGACCCGAAACCACGACTCGACGTTCGCGGTCGGCATCGACGACAACGCTGTCTACATCGGCGGCCACTTCTGCTGGACAGAAGGACCAACAACGCCAGACCCATGGGGCAGCCCCTCGCCAACCGGAGGGTGTCCGAACAAGATTCGACAAGACCCAACCCAGGTCTACCGCGATACCTTCGCGGCGTTGGATCCGGCCACCGGGCGCGCTGTCAAGTACGCGCCATACACCGACGCCAACAACGGCATTCGGAGTATCGAGGTTATCCCTCGCGGCCTACTCGTTGGCGGAGACCAGACCTGGACAAACGAAGTTCGCACTGGCCGGTCAGCGTTCTTCGACTCGTTCGATGCCAGAGAAAACCTAGCCCTCCACGGTGTCGCCACCCAGTCGTCGACACAGACTGGCAGACCAGCCGACCTCGCAATAGATGGCCTTCACGAAGGCCAAGCGTTTGCGCAGAGTCTGGCCCACACCACCAGCGAAGTGCAGCCATGGTGGCAGGTCGACCTTGGTGCAACGGAATCGATCGGGTCGATCGAACTATGGAACCGGACCGACTGCTGCGAAGACCGCCTGTCCGACGTCTGGGTGTTCACAAGCGAATCTCCATTCGCCTCGGACGATCCGAACGTGCTGTCCGCCGATCCGAATGTGAGCTCGGTGTTTACCGCGGGTCAGTTGAGTCGCCAGACCATCCTCAACATCGGTGAGTCTGGCCGATATGTCAGAGTGCAACTCGACGGGACGAACTACCTGACGCTGGCCGAGGTGCAGGTCTATGACACCGACGCGCTCGCTCCATCAGCCGCCATCCTTGCGCCCACCGAGGACGAGGTTCTGTCCGCGCCGATAGCGACCAACGGCACCGCAACCGATGACACCGCCGTGACTGCGGTCAAGATCCAGGTTCGCAACCGCGACACCGGCGAATGGTTTCGCTCTGACGGCACTTGGGGTTCATGGCAAGAGCTCGACGCGACCCTGGCCTCGCCGGGAAGCCCAAACACCACGTGGACATTCGACATTGCTACCGCACCGCCGGCTCGCTACAAGCTGTCGGCCAGAGCTATCGACTCCACTGGCAACAGCCACACCTGGGTCGACCGCAAGTTCGAGGTGTCATCAAACGATGTGATCCCGCCAGACGCGGCGATCGCCTCGCCCACTCATGACGAAGTCGTCGTTGGTGCGACCTTTGACGCCAATGGGACAGCCACCGACAACGTTGCCGTCGAGACTGTTCTTGTATCGGTACGGGATCGAAACTCGGGTCTGTGGTTGCAGACCAACGGCACGTTCGGAACGTGGATCGAACATCAGGCCACGCTTGGCAGCCCGGGCTTGCCTTCCACTACCTGGAACTTCAGCGCCGCTCTACCCGCCGGTTCGTACCGGATCTATACAACCGCCGTCGATACATCGGGGATCCGAAGCGCAACCGTCAATGTGAGGTTCCTGGCCAACTAACGGCTGGCGATAGCCTCGGCCACCGAGAGGGTGCTGCGGGCGTTGTCGACGTGGAGGTTCTCGATCATCTGACCATCGACCGTCGCAACGCCGCGGCCGTCGCGCTCGGCCTCATCGAATGCGGCAATGACTCGCCTGGCGTGATCGATGTCCTCAGCCGTTGGCGACCAGGTGACGTTGCAAGGCTCGATCTGGCTCGGATGGATGAGCGTCTTGCCGTCGAACCCCATTTCGAACCCCTGTTGACACTCGGCGGCGAAGCCATCGGGGTCGCGGACGTCGTTGTATACGCCGTCGAGGGCCATGATGCCGAGGCGGCGCGCCGCTAATAGGGCGCCGGCCAGGTGCGGGAGCAGCGGGTGGCGCCCAGGAACAAGCCTGGCCCTGAGTTCCTTAGCCATGTCGTTGGTTCCCATTACGAAGAGCTCGACGCGCGGGTGAGCCGCGATTTCGGCAGCGTCCAGCATTCCCTGGGGCGTCTCGATCATGGCCCAGATGTTGGTTTTGGCTGGTGCACCGGCGTCGTCGAGCAAATCAGAAACAGTCTGCACATGTCGAGCGCTCGACACCTTAGGAATAACCACGGCCGACGGGCCAGCCGCGGCTGCAGCCGCCACGTCGGCTTCGCCCCAAGGGGTATCGAGCCCGTTACATCGGATCGTGAGCTCACGATGGCCGTACTCGCCGCTGGTCACGGCCTCGACTGCACGAGTGCGAGCAATCTCCTTCGCATCGGCGGCGACAGCATCCTCGAGGTCGAAGATGATGGCATCGCAGTCGAGCTGTTTGGCCTTTTCCAGAGCCCTAGCGTTGGCCGCAGGCATATACAAAACCGAGCGGCGCACCTTCACCGAGCGACCCCGTCTCGCTCGGCGAGTTGTTTGGCCAACGCGAGAACGACTAGGCACTGCTTGACCGAGGCGTCGTCTTCCATCTTTCCGTCGATCATAAGTGCGCCGGTGCCATCACCCATTGCGTCGACGACACGCTGAGCGTGGTCGATCTCGGAAGCATCTGGGGTAAACACCTTCTTGGCGATGTCGATCTGCACCGGATGAAGACTCCAGGCTCCGACACAACCGAGCAGATATGCGTTGCGGAACTGATCTTCACACGCTGTGGTGTCGGCAATGTCGCCGAACGGACCATAGAACGGCAAAATGCCGTGCATCACGCAGGCGTCGACCATGCGGGCGATGGTGTAGTGCCATAGGTCTTGCTGGAACGTCTGGCGGGGAGCGCCTGTATCGTCGCCAGGGTCGGCCCTGACGAGATAACCGGGGTGACCACCTCCAACGCGCGTTGTTTTCATCCGACGATTTGCCGCGAGGTCGGCGGGACCAAGCGATAGTCCTTGCATCCGCGGCGATGCGCCGCAAATGGCCTCGACGTTGGCCACACCGCGCGCCGTCTCGAGGATTGCATGAACCAAAATGGGAGTTTCGAGCCCAGCCTTGGCCTCAAGCTGGGCCAACAACCGATCGACGTAGTGGATGTCCTCTGGACCCTCGACCTTAGGAATCATGATGACATCGAGGTTCGACCCAGCTTCGAGCACGGCCGTAGTTAGGTCGTCGAGACCCCAAGGCGAATCGAGGCTGTTGACCCTAGTCCAGAGCTGAGCTTGGCCGAGATCCATCGCAGCTACCTCAACTAGTCCGGACCTCGCCGCCTCCTTGTCGTCGGCAGGTACGCCGTCCTCCATATTGACCAACAAGATGTCGACCCTGGCCGCCATGGCGGGAGCCTTGCTGACCATCTTGGCGTTCGATCCAGGAAAGAAGTGGATCATCCGCGACGGGCCGAAGGGAACTTCTCGAACCGGCGCGGGGGCACCAACGGCTAGTGGCTTGAAGAAATCCTTAGGCGACTGCATTCCTTCAGGCTACGACGGCTGCGCTGTAGGGCCAAGCCAATCGAAGCTACGTCTGGCGACCTCGGCCGCATGTCTGGGGCCGATCAGCATGACTTGCCGCGACCAGACCACCGGTACTGTGCCCGCGACGTGTTGTTCCATTCAGCAGTTGTTTGGGAGCGCTGGCTTGCGTTCGAGCCGCACGATTACGAGCAGAGCCGCGAGCGAGACCGCAACGCCGGCGATAATGTCGATTACGTAATGATTTCCGGTGACAACGACCGTGGCCGCCATGATCAACACCGGAAGCAAGATGACGAATCGCCAGATGGGCGCCTTGACGACCGAGAACAACAAGACTGCCGAAAGAGCGACCCAACCAACGTGGAAGCTCGGCAAAGCGGCATTTTCGTTCATGAGCCAGCTCGGGCGAGCAATGTACTGGTGTCGCGCTGCGACACTTAGGGTGTCGACGTAGCCACTTAGGAAGCGTGGCGGCGCAACCGGAAACGCGGCGAATATTGCTAGCCCCATCAGCCCAGACACAAACAGCGCGTTGCGAAAACGGCGGAACAACGGCCGCTGCCAGAACCAGGTGTACACCAGCGTGGCAATAAGTATGGGCCAAAAGGCAAATGCGTAGAACCAGTTGGCGCCAGTCACGACCCAAGTACGGTCCAGCGCAGCTTGCTGAATTCCTGCTTCCCAGTCGAACCCGAGCGCTCGCTCGAAATCAAGCAGCAAGTTTGCGTTCTCGAAAGCCGCTGTCTCTGACCCCACGGCGAGGGCCCGAACAGTCAGGTAAGCGACCAGAGCCGAGCCAACGATGATGGCTTGGTGGGCAACAGGGCGCCAAGCCCGCCTCTCAGCAGTTGACAAGCTGCGCCCGCCAAGGCTGTCGATCTCTTCGAGGTGCGCAACAGCTGACTGATCGAGGTCTGTGAGTGGCGAGGCGGCGAGAGACATTAGCAAAGGCCGATTGGTCGCTACGGCCGTTGGCCGAAGTCTGGGCTTTCAGTGCGGGTCCGCTTGAGCTCCCAGAATCCGGGGACGCGGCTAATAGTGATCAGACCATCCCAAAGATTCAGCGACTGCTCCTTGTCGGGAACCCGAGTAATGACCGGACCGAAGTAGGCGACTCGATCGCCATCGGCGTTGTCGAAAGCGATGATCGGTGTGCCGACGTCGTTTCCGGTGAGCTCGAGACCAGCGTCCATCTCGGATTGGATCACGTGGTCCCATGCGTCGCCATCGTCGGCAGCGTCTGCGTAACCAACATCGAGACCTGCACCTTCGAGGAACTGCTCGGGAGTTACATCGCGGTCGCGATCATGGTGCAGGCGCCGGCCGTACTCCCAGTAGAGCGCTTGGGACGCATCGCGACCCTCGCTCGCCTTGACGGCCTCAAACACCCTGAGCAACTTGTGAGTCCCAAAATAGGCCGAATCGATGTCGGCATTGTTCTTGTAGAACAAGCTGATCGAACGCCAGTTGATGTCTAGATCTCGCTCCGGAGCAACCTCATCGACGACCCACCTGGCCGTCACCCAACACCAAGGTCATATGGGGTCAATCCAAAAGTCGATCTGCATACGGGCCTCTCCGTCTAAGGCTCATCGGCGCCACATAGCACCGCCGACTGCTGCCATGTCGCAACGACAATAGCCCGCCTAGCCTTCCCGAGTTCAGACACTATCGCCACATATAGGTCGAAGTACTGGCAGCATCGGGGGTGTGGCGAGTGTCACTACTACTGTGATAGTCCCAAAACCACGCCAGACCAATGGTTAATCCGACCCTGCCAACCCCATTCTCACATCGCATCAGCCGTCGCTTACGGTGGATTCTGGCTGCGTTTGCCGCAGTCGTAGCTGCCTTAGGCCTAGCCGCCTCCATTCTCGTAGTTGTGTTCGACTCAGTGGTCGTGGCCGACGACGCCAACGCGCCGTCGATCGGTGCTGGCGAGAGCGTGCTCATCAACACCAGAGCCGACATCGCCAACGGCGATCTGGTTGCATTCACCAGGCCGCGCCTAGACGGGCTTTTGATAGCGCGCGTAGTCGGTTTGCCCGGCGACCGGGTTGAGTGGCCAGCCGGCGGACGCCAGATCGATGGCCTTCCCGTTCCAGAGCCATACCTCGATGGCCGGCCATTCGGACCCGAACGAGACGCCTTCGTGCTAGACGTCGACAGCATCTTCGTTCTCGCTGACGACCGCGAACATCGGGCGTCGCAGTTCATGGGCACCGTGCGAATAGTCGATGTACAAGGCGTAGTCAGCTGGCGAGTCTGGCCCCCGGGCCGCCTGTAGGTGGCTGGCGTTCCCCATTTGCTCGAAACTGGTTGTTCGGCGCGACCTCACGGCTTCGGCTTGACACGTGTGGTTCGACCAACATGGGTGTACAACATGGCGGTGCGCAATCTTCCAATAGTTGCCCCTACCCCCCGGACCTGGCGAGGCTCGGAGTTGTCCGATGCATCGATCTGGACTCGAATCGTTACTGCAAGCGAACGTCAAGGGCTCAACGGCAACGAAAGTGACAACTCGACCGACACCAGCGCCGCTCAGGATTTGGCCGATGACATCGGGTCGGAACTGATTCACGGCAAGGGTTTCGCGCTGCTGAAGGGACTTTTCCACGAAAACGACGATATGGACGATGCCTCCGACACTTTTGTGCGCCTCGGACGCCTGTTGGGAAGCCTGCGCTCGCAGAACGCTGCCGGTGACCTGTTGGGGCACGTGAAAGACGTCGGACGCGACCTTGACGATCCAACGACGAGAATCTACCAAACCAACAAGCGCCAGACGTTTCACACCGACTCTGCTGATGCTGTCGGGCTACTGTGCATTCGGCCCGCGGCTGAGGGTGGCCGGTCGATGCTCGTTAGCGTCGAAACCATCTACGAAGAGATGCGCCGCACCAAACCGCATCTGGCTGCCTGGATGTTCGAGCCGCTGGCAACAGACCGGCGCGGTGAGATACCCGATGGTCGCGACCCGTGGTTCGAGATCCCGGTGTTGTCATGGCACGAGGGTCACCTCAGCTGCCTCTACCAACGCCAATACATCGATTCGGCGGCCAGATTCTCCGACGCTCCGCCCCTAGATCCCGAGCACCGCGAAGCCCTCGACGAATTCGATCGTCTAGCCAACCGCCCCGACCTGCATTTGGTTATGGACCTCGAACCCGGCGACGTTCAGTTTGTTCACAATCACGGCTTACTGCACGATCGAACTGGATGGATCGACGACCCAACCCGACCCAGGCACCTTCTCCGCCTGTGGGTTTCGTTAGCCGGAGATCGGTTGCTTCCGCCAGTTTACGAACAGCGTTACGGCTCGATCGTGGTCGGTGATCGCGGCGGAATCGTGGTTCGGTGACCCGGGCCGGCAGCGACGTATCTCTAGGGATCGACACAGTATCTCTAGGGATCGACACCGGCGGCACCTATACGGACGCTGTGATCGTCAGTGCCGAACTCAAGGTCATCGGCAGCGCTAAGGCGTTGACCACCAGGCGCGACTTGTCTCTCGGAATCGGGCTGGCAATCGACGATGTGGTTGCGGCCACCAAGATCGCGGTTGGCGACGTGTCGATGGTTGCGCTGTCCACGACTCTTGCTACCAACGCACTAGTCGAGGGTCGGACCGGCAAGATCGCGGTAGTCACGATGGGGCTTGACGACGAGGGCTGCCGCCTTGCCGGAATCCCAGATGCTGTTGGGGCCGACCCCTGGCTGAGGCTCGACGGCGGCCACGACTCTGCTGGGGCACCTTTGGCCGAGCCCAACCTTGCAGCCGTTGACCGATTCGTGGCCACGAACAGTTCAGTCGAAGGGTACGCGGTCGCAGCCCAGTTTTCGGTGAGGAATCCGGCGCACGAGCTAATAGTGAGGGATCGAATCGCCGAGCTGTCTGGCCGACCGGTCACTTGTGGTCACGAGTTGTCGAGCGCCCTAAACGGGCCGGCGCGAGCGGTCACATGTGTACTCAACGCACGGCTCATCGGCGTCATCGACACCATGCTCGCCGCCTCCGAACGGCACCTTGCCAAGATTGGTATCGGCGCACCGGTGCTGGTGGTTCGGGGCGATGGTTCATTGATGTCGGTTGCGGTTGCTCGCAAACGACCGGTCGAGACCGTGCTTTCTGGCCCGGCTGCCAGCGTGGTCGGAGCAGTTCACCTGTCGCAGCAGCCCCTTGCCGACACCGTGGCGATCGTGGCCGACATTGGCGGTACGACCACCGACATGGCCCTAGTTCGTGACGGACGCCCGCTGCTCTCGCCCCATGGCGCGGTTGTTGGCGGCCACCGAACAATGATCGCCGCTATCGACATCGAAACCACGGGGCTTGGGGGAGATAGCGAGGTAACCGTGGCCGGGCCAGAACTTCGACTTGGCCCGCGCCGCCTTATCCCGATCTCGATGCTCTCAGCTGAGTTTCCCGACGCGGTCGATGCGGTGTTGAGCTCCGACGCTGCGGCGAAGGTTTCGTCGGCCAGGGTCGCGAGGTTGGTCGTTCTGGGGTCACCTGCTGAAGATCTTGCCAACCGCGACGCCACCAGCAGAGCCATACTTTTGCGACTGGAAGACGGGCCCGTGTCGTGGCGAGAGCTTGCACCCAACCATCGATCCGAAGTCGAGTTGGAACGACTCGTCATCGAGGGCCTCGTGACCCCAAGCGGGGTAACACCAACCGATGCCGCCCACGTGCTCGGGTTCCAGCACGACTTCGACACAAGCGCGGCCCGAAGAGCGCTCGAACTCATGGCCGGCCAACGAGACCGCTTTGGAGAGCCCATCGCAGCAGACGGCCTTGTCTTGGCACAAACAATCGTCGACGAGGTGCACGCTCTCAGCGCCATCGCGCTGCTGCGTACCGGCCTCAGGTCCGACGGCCTCGACCCGAACATGGCCGTATCGACGCTGGCCCAGATGAGCCGTGCCACGGCAAGCCAACCCGACAACGCAGCCACCGTTTCGGCGGCGATCCGACTGACGGCACCGGTGATTGGCGTGGGCGCATCGGCACCAACGTATTACCCACAGGCGGCAGGACTCGCTCTGACAACGGCCGAGTGCCCAGAACACGGCGACGTCGCCAATGCGGTCGGTGCTGTTGTTGGTGTGGTTCGGGTTTGTGTCGAAGTTGTTGTGGATCGACCAGCCGACCACCAGTTCAGGCTCAGCGGCGGAGTTCCTCCAGAAACGTTCACCACGCTCGATGAGGCGTTGGAGCGAGCCGAGACATTGGCGCTTGCATCGGCAGCAAGCCAAGCCGAGCAACGCGGCGCCAAAACCACGGTGTCGGAGTGTTCGCGAGTCGACAACACCATCGACCTCAACGGATACGACTACTTCGTCTCGTCGACCATCACCGCCATCGCCACCGGCCGCGCCACCACTCCCTAGGTCCAGACCACCCAAAGGTCAAGACCACCCAAAGGTCAAGACCACTCGCGTCACCGGGAAACGGTCGCCCGCAGCCACATGCCGGTGACAGTAGAGGTCTGAGTTAGGCGAGGGCGCTGGGGTCGGGTGGGACATCTACTGCGTGTTGGTGCAGCACGCCGAGCGGAACGACTTCGAGTGTTCGGAGGTGGGTCGAAGACAACACGACTGGGGCGGCTTGTCCATCTTGGTGGGCGCGTAACCAGTTGAGCGCGGTTACACACCAGCGATCGCCTGGCTTTAGCCCTGCAAACTCGTACTGAGGCATTGGTGTGACCAGGTCGTTGCCGATCGAACGCTGATGCTCAAGGAACTCACCGCTCATAACCGCACAAATCGTGTGGCGCCCCACATCTTGGGGGCCGGTACTGCAACAACCGTCGCGATAGAAGCCAGTCATGGGCTCGGTGCCACATGCTTCGAGCTCGCCGCCCAATACGTTCAGTTCCATAGCACTAACTTGAGCAGCTGAGCATCGAGCAGCCGGCGCGTTCTCGGGCCCATTCCGGGCGTCTGGCTGCATACTCGTGGCGTTGTGGCTGGTCGTCGTATGGTCGACGCATCACGTCGAGCAACAGATCGATCTCGGACATATCGCCTTGTTCGGCCTTGTCGATTGCAACTTGGGCCAGGTAGTTACGCAGCACGAACTTGGGGTTAACCGCCGCCATCGCGGCTTGTCGCTCAGCACCGGGTCTTGACTCCGAGCTCACCCGCGTGGCCCACGCTCTGAGCCACGACGCCGTGGCCACAAGATCGGCTGTGGATGCGTCGGGGGAGTACCACGCGTTTCTGACCAACAAGGCTGTCGCGGCATCAGATTCGGCCGTCAGAACCTGGTCGACGCCAAGATCGCTCAGCGCACGGAAGAATATCGTCATGTCGGTCTCACGCCGTTGCAGCAACTCAAACAGGTCGGCGACCAGGCCAGCGTCGCCCTCTCGCTCGTCGATCAGGCCAAGTTTGGCGTTTAGAACCCCGGACCAACGATCCGAGTACTGATCGCGGTAGCGATCTAGGGCCCCTTGAAGCGGTTCGACATCGTCAATCAAAGGAACAAGGGCGTTAGCCAGTCGCATCAGGTTCCAGTGAGCGATTTGGGGCTGAGCTTCGTATCGATAACGCTTGCGGCCGGCATCGGTGGTGTTGGGAGTCCAGCCAGGATCGAAGTTGTCCAACCATCCGTACGGGCCGTAGTCGATCGTGAGGCCAAGGATCGACATGTTGTCGGTGTTCATCACTCCGTGCACGAACCCGACCCCCATCCAGGCTGCGATCATTTCGACCGTGCGGGCCACGATTTCTTCGAACCAGCGGATGTACACGTCTTCGGTAATCGGGGCATCTTGGCTCGCCAACAGGTGCGGAAAGAACCCACGAATGGTGTGGTCGGCAAGGCCTCGCAACAGCTCGTTGTCTTCGCGCCAGTAGGCAAACTCGAAGTTCCCGAATCGAATGAACGTAGGCGCCACCCGACAAACGACCGCTCCTGGTTCGTTACCGGCATTGCCGTCGTAGAACATGTCGCGCCTGATCTCGTCGCCGGTTGTGACGAGGCTCAAGGCCCTGGTGGTCGGCACGCCAAGGTGATGCATGGCCTCGCTGCACAAGAACTCGCGAACCGATGACCGTAGAACGGCGCGTCCGTCGGCGCCACGCGAGTATGGCGTTGGGCCGGCACCCTTTAGCTGAATCATCTGGCGGCCAGCCTCGCTACCAACCACTTCGCCGAGCGCGATGGCTCGACCGTCGCCGAGCTGACCGGCAAACGAACCAAACTGATGACCGGCATAGGCCATGGCAAAGGGGTCGGCTCCCGCGGGCATCGAGTTGCCGCTCATTACCTCGACAAAACGAGGGTCGGCAACGGCGGCTTCAGACAGATCGAGTAACGCGGCTGTCTCACGGCTGTATGCGGCCAGAGCCGGGGCTTGCACCGAGGCCGGAGAAACACGCGAATAGGCGATGGCACCGACATCGCGTCGGAAGTTCTTCGTTTCCGGGTCGGCCGGGAGGTCTCGAACAAAGGAGTTGTCGAAGATCCATTCGGTAAGTGAGTCGAACATCAGCTAAGCCCGCGGGCGTCTTGTTTTAACGCGGTATCGATGCTGAGCGCCGAAGCAACGATGAGAGTGTTGAGTGGCTCGGCGCTGTGCCGATGGATTTGCACGACGTAATTGTCGGCAGTCGTGAACACGGTCTTGGCGAGGCCCTCCCACGTTTTGGTGATTCGGGCGATCTCGTTTCCGGCGACATCTTCGATCCGAAAGTTCCAGGCTCGCCAGTTCTCGCCTCTGATCGAACCAAGGACCTGGCCATTGGCCTCGAGCGAGAAATTGATCTTGCCGATGGCGTTCTGCTGCACGATGCGCCCAATTTCTTGGCCGCTTGGGCTCTCGACCACAACAGAGGACTTGATGAACTTGCGCGGCCGGGTAAGCCGTAGCAGCACAGACCCTTGGGGATCGGTGATCTCGAGTTTGTGCGTCATGTACTGATCGAGGCTGCTAACCAGACGAAGCACCTTCTTGGCCGCCGATTGCCCCACCTGATTGACCGTGGCCAACTGTTGACCGTTCTGGTCGAACACCCCGTATTGGTTGTTCAACTCGATGATCTTGGCCTTTTGGTTGACAACCAATACCGGTTCGGTAAACAGTGTCCCGCCGCCGGTGCGATCGTCGTTTACACCGGCTCCCTTCATGCCATCGCCTCGCACCTGGGCTCGAATCTTTTCGGGGTCACCCTCGTTTCCGATGGTCAACGCGCTGTCGATAGCGTCGAGTTTCGATTCCGTTGGTGCAGGGGCGGCTAACGGGGCAGTGCTCTGAACGCCGTTGTTGCTGACGTGTTCGGTCCACTGGCTACCGTCCCAGTAGCGGAGCTCATGGGCATCAGTTGGGTCTGGGTGCCAGTTCGCTGGAGTCTCGTTCATGAGCAGCCTTTTCGCTTGAGCCTGAGGCTACTCGGCCAGCTCGGTTAGTTCGTCGGCCATGCCCCGAAGCAGGGCCGCAAACGACCTCTTGGCGTCAGCATCGAGGCCCTTGGTGATCGCCGATGCTTCGCCATTCAGCTTGGGCCAGAGTTCGGCCAGTAGCTCTTGGGCCTGCGGCGTCACGTCGAACAATACGGATCGGCCGTCTTCTGGGTGAGGTCGCCGGCTGAGCAGGCCGCGATCCTCGAGCCGTTTCGCCATCTCGGAGAAACTCGACTTGCGGGTGCCGATCTCGACGGCGATCCGGCTGCCATCCATCTCGCCGTTAACCCAGATCGACCACAGGGCCACAAAAGCGGCCCAGGAGAGGTTCGCTTCGGCCAGCGGGCCCCGCTCCACATGGGTTTTGAGCAGCGTGAAGGCCCAGTGGAGGTTCGAGACGACCTCATAGGCCCCAACATCGATGTTGAGGTCGTTGGCTACCGAACGGCCCTTCGCCTCGATGTTTCGCCGCGCTTCGACAGATAGCGAGTGGTCGACCGATGTCACGAAGATGCGCTGCTCGTCATGAGCGGTGAGACTAGCCGCGGGCCGCTGCTATCGTACGGCTCCGAACGATCTCATCGAGGAGCGCAATGGCCGACTACGACCGGATTCGAGTTATGTGGCCCGATCATCTTGGCTTACCGCGGGGCAAGTACCTACCTGCGCACCTGGCCTATCGGGGCACAAATCACTGTGCTTCGACCTTTGCCCTCGGTTATGACCGCAGCTTGATTCCTGCACCTGGAACCTACCTACTCGAAGGGCTGAAGGACGTGCACTCCTCGTTCAGTCCAGGGTCGGTCCGGCCAAGCTGGGAAGACGATCGAACTGGTGTTGCGGTTGGCCATCTCAACCTCGACGCCAAGCCATATTCGGTATCGGCTCGCGGCGCGTTAGAACGGGCAATAGCGGACTGGGAGGCCCTCGGATACCAGCCCAAGGTTGGCTTGGAGCTCGAAGGCTACGTGCTCGAACCAGACGGCGACGGCGGCTGGCGACGGTGGAGCACCCCGCGCAGCTTTGTCTACGCCACCGGCCGCCTCGCCGACCCGACTGGCCTCATCGACGACATCATGGTTGCGTCCGAGTCGAGCGGCTTTGCCATCGAGTCGATCAATGCCGAATTCGACGAGTCTCAGTTCGAGATGACCCTGGTGTACGACGATGCCTTGAAGGCCGCCGATGATGCGTTTCTTTTCCGAGTTATGGCCCGCGAGATGGCCCTCGAACGGGGTCTCGACCTTACGTTCCTGGGTAGACCTTTCCCCGAGGTGTCTGGCAGCGGGCTGCACGTCAACTTCAGCCTGGTCGACGATTCAGGCGCCAACATTCTGGTCGATGACGATGCCGCCGATGGGCTGTCAGTAGTCGCAAAACAAAGCCTCGCTGGCCTGTGTGAACATCACCAAGCCATGACGCCCCTGCTCGCTCCGACCATTAATGCCTACCGACGGCTCGTACCTGGCGAACTAACCGGATACTGGGCCAACTGGGGTTACGAACATCGCTGTGCCGCCAACCGCGTGCCAGACGATCGAGGCCAAAGCACCCGAATCGAAAGTCGTTTGGGTGATGGATCTGCCAACATCCATCTAGCTGTTGCCGCTGTCCTTCAGGCGGCCCGTCTAGGGGTCGCCAACGAAACGGATTGCCCGGCTCCTTTGACCACCGACGGTTTCGAGGAGGTCAACACCGACGTGTGTTCGGCGTCAGATCTCTCGACCGCGCTCGACCACCTCGAAGCCAATACAGCTCTGAGTACCGCCGTCGGATCAGACTTGGTCGACAATTTCGTGGCCAACAAACGAGCCGAATGGGACCGCTACATCGAAGCCACAGGCGGCCCCGGCGACGATGCCAAATCTCTCGAATGGGAGCTCAACCAATATCTGATGTATCACTGACCAATAATCGGGCCAAATTCGAGCCGGCGCGTGTCAAGATGGCCAAATGGATCACACGATTCGGCCGTACGACCGCGATCGCGACCTCGATGCCGTAACCCGCATCTGGTTGGAGATTGGTTGGCTCGACGACGAGGATAAGAAGTCGGCGCTCGGCACCGTACTCGACGCGGCAAACACCGAAGTTGCCGATGTCGACGGCGAAGCCGAGTGCATGGTTCAGTGGGCCCCTGGCTCCATGATGTACCAGCAAACGCCGCTGCCGATGTGTGTCATCGCCGCCGTGACAACCAGCCACATCGGCCGGCGGCGCGGATTCGCGTCGGCGATGACCACGCGAGCTCTACAGCAGGGCGTCGATGCCGGCTGTGCAGTAGCGGCTCTTGGCATGTTCGAACAGGGTTTCTATGATCGGCTCGGTTTTGGTACCGGGGCCTACGAGCACAAGGTCACATTCGACCCAGCCTCGCTTTTGGTCGACCATGTGCCGTTCGAACCGCCTGTCCGGTTGTCCGCTGATGACTTCGCCGACATGCACTCAGCAATGATCCAGAGACTACAAACGCACGGCAACGTTTGCCTAGACCCTCCCGACCTAGTCCACGGCGACCTCCAGTTCGCTGAAAAGCCCTTCGCTCTGGGCTATCGCGACGCTTCAGGCAAGCTGACCCACTTTGTAGCGGGCGAAATGAAGTCGCACCACGGGCCTTGGTATATCCGTTACATCGCATACCAGAACCGCGAGCAGCTCCTACAACTGTTCCGTCTGCTCAAGGAGCTTGGCGATCAGCTGCGCTCGGTCACGATGATCGAACCAGCCCACATCCAGCTGCAAGCGCTGCTGAAGGAACCGGTTCGCGAACGAGACCGCTCGATCTCGTCAAAACACGAGTCTGGGAACCGGGCTGCGGCGTGGACGCAACTACGAATCCTCGATATGGCGGCGTGTGTCGAAGCCCGCCGCTGGCCCGGACCGCCGCTGCGGTTCAACCTCACGCTCGCTGACCCGGTCGCGGCTCGACCCGCCGGCGGATGGAACGGCATTGGTGGCGACTACACGATCAGTATTGGCGACCCGTCGTCGGTAGCAGACGGCCACACCGAGGGCCTGCCGACGATCGAAGCAGGTGTCGGTGCCTTCACACGGCTCTGGTTCGGAGTGCGCCCAGCAACAACACTCGCAACCACCGACGATCTTCATGCCTCGGCCGAGCTACTTGCCTCACTCGATGTGGCGCTAGCCCTACCGCGGCCTTTACTCGGCTGGGAATTGTGAGCCGACCTGTTATTCCAGCCTCGCCGGGTGTCCGATACGCAGGGCGGGCCTATTGACCAGGTTTATCCTTTGCCTGATTGCCGGTTGACTAGCTCGGATGGAGCCCATGAAGGCCAGTCGGCTACGCCAAGTGCCACACCGTTTCGGTATCTGATGACTCGGCAGCAGGGATGCTTGGCGCTCGACTTGTCAAGGACATCACACGAATCGGCCAGGCTGATTGCGTCGAGGAGGTGGGCCCAGGGGCGTTGGTATCGCCCACGGATCTTGTCCTCCGGCACGTCGTGTCCCCTATGTCTGACCCGTACGCGCACCGGCGCACAGCAAGGTCCTCGGGAACAACGATGATGTACAGCTTGACCGGCAATCCTGCTCGTTGAGCCTCTCTGACGAGTTCTAGCTGATGTGTCGGAAGGTCGCTTTGATGACGCAGTGCAGAAGGGGATCGATGACGTGTGTAGCCTGGTTCGGGGTAAGTACGATGACGCTATCCTCCAGGTGATCGATAACCTGCCGCGGTGACCGACTACACCGGCCCCGTTGAGATCACGGCGAACGCGTTCGGCGACTTTCATGTCGGCGTTCCTCGGTGGCGGCTCGAGCGGTTGCTCGGCCCGCCAGACCAGGTCTTCCAGCCGAGTGACAATGGGCTGGTCGAAAGTGTGTACAAAGACCTCGGGGTTTTTGTTACGTACGACGAACGCGACCGGATCTCCTTCGTTGAGGTGCATGAAGGTAGGCCCACGGTTCTCGGTATCGAAGTGTTAAACCGGTCACCGGACGTTGTGTTCGGCGAGCTAGAGGCGTCGGGCCTCCGCCTTGAGCGGGAGAACCCAATCGTGTTCCTCCCGGGTGTGGGCGTGACTCTGTTCTATGACCCAGACTTGGTGCGGAGCGTGGGACTGGGCGACGCTGAATACTTCGTCAAAATGTTCGCGGCGAAGACCGAGTCCGGGTCACCTTGAGCTGTGCTACCTGCGGCTAAGGCAGTCGGAGGATGGCAAGTCCGCAGAACACAGCCCGGCGCTCTGTGGCTCCCGAACGCTGAGTCGGGCAATAGATGCGAAAGGTCCATTCCGGAGTTGTCGACACCGACGGCTAGATACTGTTCGATGCCGCTGTCGATTAGGGTGCCGACACTCTTGGCGCACCAACAGTTGGCAAATGTCCACGATTCGAGGAGAAGCCCAGGGAACGGTTCTGAACCGCGTTGGTTGATGTCGAAGATTCGGGGATTGTGGGTGGAGTGCCAGGATCTCGGCGCCACGAGCGCGCCGGATGCCAGAAATCTGTCGCGATTCGATTAGATCAGGCGGCCGAGTGTTCGGCCCGTCAGGTGCCTGTGACTGTCGGGTCTGCCGATTGTGTGTCAGCCGGTGCGTGGCCGGCGAGTGCGGTCATGAATGCCTCGACCGCGTCGGTGACCAACCAGACCCGGTTGCGGCGCGACGTCGAGTTTGTGTGCACGATCCCGGCGTCGACTAGCTGCTCGATCCCGATTCGGGCCCGAGGTGCTGACATCTCGAGTTCCTGGCTGGTTCGGAGCATGCGCTGAACGATGACGCGACCTGTGCGACCGTTGCAGTCGGCGAACGGATGAATGTTCTCGAAATGAGCATGAGCGACTGCGATGTGAGCAAGCCGGCCGAGGTCTTCACGACGGGCGAATTCGGTCCAATCGGTCAGCGCGGCCGGGACCCGGTCATGGTGCGGCGCGACATGGGTTGCGCCGTGTGGCGAGTAGTTGGAGCCACCAATCCAGACCTGTTGTTCTCGGATGCCGACGAGGTTAGGTGCGTGCTCTTGGAGCAGGATGCGCTGGATCTCGACGATTTCAGACCCGGTGACGGTGCCGTCTCGTTGCATGGCATCGCTCAACGTTTTGACGTTGGCGGAGATGGCCTCGGCGTTTGACCTGGTTCTGGCTGTCCTGGGTAGGTGTTCTGCGAGTGCAATCGAGGTGGCCGTCGCTGACAGGTTCTCGATACGAGATGAGGCCACGGCTTCGGTGCGAAGCGCTATCTCGGCGATAGGTGGTATGACGGTTCGTCATACGCAGACATACGGCATTAAGTCAGCTTGTAAAAAGCTGGAGCTCGGGTTGAGGTTCCCCGGACCATGCCGTTGAGACAACAAGCAAAGTGACCGAACCGCTATCTCTGGTTGGCGCGGTCCACCAACCACCCAAACAGCGGGTCGGTGGCGCGGCCATCCATCATTTCAGGATGCCATTGCACAGCTAGAACGCTGTCGCCCATCTCGAGAGCTTCGACTCCGCCTTCAGGGTCGCGGCCGGTGACCGTCAGACCTTGGCCGACCTCGGCTACCGACTGATGGTGAAGGCTGTTCACCTTGTGCGTGTCGCCGTAAAGCGAGTGCAGCACCGAACCGCTGACAAAATCGACGCCATGAACCTCGGTGTTCGGTGCCACGTCGTAGCGCGCGTGTTCGGGAACATGCTGATCGAGCGTGCCACCCTGAAATACGTTGATCACCTGGAGACCTCGGCATATTCCGAGCACTGGGGTTTCGCGCTCCAAAGCTCCAGCCAGAATCGCCCATTCGAACTCGTCGCGCTCTGTTTCGATGCCAAGTAACTCTGCATGGGCTACCTGGCCGTAGCGAGCCGGGTCGACATCGGTGCCGCCAGTAAGGACAACCCCGTCGAGACGATCGATCACCTTCGAAGGATGCAAATCGACCGGCAGGTTGACCGGGATTCCACCAGCTTCGATAACACCGCTTGAGTAGCCCGCCACATACATGTCGATAAGGTGGTCGGCCATCTTGGCGGGGATGCCCTCGATCTCGCGACCAAACTTCTGGCGGCCAACGATGCCTATAAGAGGCGCAACTGTCATAGGTCGAACCATACGTGAGCTTGACCGGTCCCGGCTACCGCTTCGTACTCACCGAACTGGGTGCCCCGGGCGGTGCACTCCGCCCCACCGAGGGCGCCGATCATTGTTAGGTAGTGGCCGAACCGGCCTTCTGGGGCGTGTTGCCTGAACTCGGGCACAAAGTCGAGGATCGACGCATGGTCGCCCTTCATCATGCAATCGAGCACAAATCGATCGGCCGCGGCGGCTTCGGGCGTCCGGAGGTGTTTATCGGGATCGGCCGATTCGTGTTGTCTGAACTCTCGTAGCGGCCAGAAACGGTGGCTGAGACCGCCGCTGGCCAAAATCACGACCCGACAATCGACTGACTTGACAGCTTCGGCGAGCAACTGCCCGAACAGCAGAAAGTCTTGGGCGTCGGCGGTCTGACACATGCCAGCCGATAGCCAACGTTGGTCGCCTTGAAGGAACCCGAGCAGGTTGACGGTGGGGTAGTGAATGGGCAGGTACGGATCGTCGATAGCTGTGATCCAGGTATCGTCGCGCCCATCGGCAGCCGCGGCCCAGGCGTTGGCCAGCTCGGGGTCGCCGACGATGTCGTACGGCATCTGGGCCATTCCCCTAGGCAGCTCTTCAGACGTGTAGAAACCCGACCGTGTCGAGTGGGATGTAACAACGAACTCGATCGTGGTGTACCAGTGAGTGTCGAGCACCACCACAGTGTCGGCGTTCACTGTATTCATTTTCTCGGCGGCCAGCTGATGAAGCCCAGCCACAAGCGACGTGTCGTTGCCCTCGTTCATCTCGCGCCGAAGCTCTTCTGGTAACACCAGGGGCGGCACATGAGACACCAACGCGGCGCCGACAATCTCTCCCATTACGCGATCACCTTCACCGGTAGGTGTTTGATGCCGGCGATGAAATTCGATCGCAGATGTTCGATCGGGCCGTTGGGTTCGAAGCGGTCGACTCGTTTCATCAACTCCTGAAACACAAGCCTGATCTCCATTCGAGCCAGCCAGGCACCGAGGCAGAAGTGCGGGCCTCTGCGCCCAAATGCCATGTGATCGTTACTTTGACGGGCCAGATCGAATCGCCAAGGATCGTCGAACCCGAGTGGGTCGTGGTTAGCCGAGTTGAACCACATAACAACTTTGTCGCCGGCCTTGATTTGTTTGCCTCTCATCTCGACATCGCGAGTCGCGGTGCGTCGGAAATGCATCGTGACCGAGCTGGTGCGAAGAATCTCCTCGACAGCGGTGTTGGTTAGCTCCGGGTCGGCCTTCCAGCCGTACCAGAGCGACGGGTGATTGAGCATCGACCAGAGGCCGTGGGTCATTGTGTAGCGGGTGGTGTCGTTGCCCGCGGCAACGAGCACGGTGAAGAAGTTGTTGAACTCGAGGTCGGTCAACGGTTCACCATCGAGAGTGGGCTCAAGGAGTTTGGTGATGATGTCGTCGCCAGGACATTGGCGCCGATCGGCAGCCTGTTCTTGGGCAAACTCGAAGATCTCGATGGCGGCTGGGCTCCTGAACGGAACCATCCGAAACTGCTCGGTGTCGGTTAGGTCGACCGGGAAGTCGGTGAAGTCAGGGTCGGTATTGCCCAACAGTGCGTCGCCCCACTCGACGAGTTGGTGGCCAACTTCGTCGTCGGTGCCAAGCAGGCGTCCGAGCATTCGCATCGGCAGCTGCTGGGCAATATCGGCCACGAAGTCGAACTCATCGTTTTGAAGAGCGGTGTCGATCACCTCGGCCGCGAGCTCGCGAATGGTGTCTTCGAATCGCTCGACCGAGCGACGGGTGAAGCCCCGGTTGACGAGACGGCGCAGCCTGGTGTGATCGGGAGGATCCATCTCCATCAGCGTGCGCCTGGCTTCGAGTTGCTCATCGTCCATTTCTTCGAGCCGAATACCGAGCGAAGACGTAAACGTCTCTACGTCATTGCTGACCTTTAGGGCATCGTCGTAGCGCAGCACCGACCAGAAGCCTGACCCGTCGGCCTCCTCAGTCCAGTACACGGGGTCTTGGGCTCGCAAGCGGTCGAATGTGGCGTGCGGGACACCGCTGGTGAAGGCGTCGTGGCTCGAAATGTCGACACTGTCCGACCCGTGGTCGGGTAGGTAGTTGTCGACGTAGGTCGAGGCTGCATGGGTGGTCATCGCTGTTCACCTGCCGTTGGGTTGCGGTGCTGGGTCGGAGATTCAGCCATTGGGTTCGCCGCCGCCCAGACGGTACGGCCACCCGCCATCGAGTTTCCGACCTGGCGGTAATAGCCGCCAATAACCTCGATCGGCTCGAGGCGGGCAAGTTCTTCGGTGGGGTTGTCGAAGATGTTGATCTCGGCGTCGCCGCAATAGACCGGACCGACTTCGACGTCGAAGCCGCCCATGGTCACTAGCTCATCTAGAGAGTCGCGGCCGTCCATCTCGATAGCCGGCATCTGCCGGGTGTGCAACATCGGATGTCCGTTCACAAACCCCGCCGTATCAGCAGTTCCGGTGATCGTGAATCGGGCATCAGCAATACGCCGGCCCCAGGTGCTCACCGTGGCGCCGAATCGCCCACCAGGCTCGAGTCTTGGCCCGGCTTTGCCCACCGTGATGGGTCTCGTCATCCAGATCTCGCTCATCTTTTTTGGGTAACCCTGAACCCGACCGCGGGCCATGGCGAAGTCCTTGTCGACCCAGATATAGGCCGCCCTGCTGAAGGTTTGGCCCTCGTATTGGCAGCGGATTACGAGGAACACCTCTTTGTACTGGCTGCGGGCCGGGTCGAGAAGTTCGTCGAAGTCGTCGCTACAGCTCTGCCAGTCAGCCCAGATCAGGGCTACGGCACCGGGGTCATCGTCAACCAAGGTGAGTGGAGCTGGAAGTAGCTCGGCCACCATGGCGGGGTCGGTTCGCCACTCGATGGTCAACATTTCGCCCGAATAGTGCCATGGCGGCCCCGGGAGTATTCCGGCGATGCCCGTAGCCGTTCGTGGATACATGAAGCCCTGTAATGCGGAGCCAGAGGCGGGCGGAGCAATCGAAGCGGAGTCCTGCATCTTCTTGAGACTAGTCGTTCGGGCCCGAACTATCTTCGTTGTGCGCTAGATTCTCAGTCATGACTGAGTATCGACGTGTCCTACTTGACGGCTACCCAACACTTACCGAGCGCAACGGCGACCAACTCGTCGCTGGCGACGGGCGTTCGGTGAACGTCGACGAGGCCGTACACCTCGCACCGGTCGAACCGACGAAGATCATCTGCATTCACTTGAACTACCGCAGTCGCGTCGATGAGTTCATGACTACATTGCCAGCCGCGCCGACGTACTTCCACAAACCAATCACGTCGCTTACCGGGCACCAGAGCGACGTTGTACGCCCGCAAGGGTGCGAGTGGCTTAACTACGAGGGCGAGATCGCCATTGTTATCGGCGAGACGTGCCGCAACGTTGCCCCCGACGATGTCGGCGACTACATCGCCGGCTACTCGGTGGCCAACGACTACGGCCTACACGATTTCCGCGACACCGACGCCGGGTCGATGCTTCGGGTTAAGGGCAGCGACACGTTGTGTCCAGTTGGGCCGGGGTTAGTGACCGGTTGGGACTTCCACAACAAGGCCATCCGCACCATCGTCAACGGCGAGGTCAAACAAGACTCGAACACCAACGAGATGGAGTGGGATATGCACTACATCGTGGCCGACATCGCTCGAACTATCACGCTCGTGCCTGGCGACATTCTGCTTTCTGGAACTCCAGCCAACTCTCGAACTGTCTACCCGGGCGACGTGGTCACCGTCGAGGTTGAGGGCCTAGGAGCGCTGACCAACACCATTGTCAGCGGTCCCACGGCAATCCGGTCAGACGTCGGTGCTCAACCGAGCCGGTCCGAAGAGGTCATGTCGACTGCTCAGGGTGGCGATTGGGAGTTCCGCGGCCAGCGCGCTGCCAGAGGCCAAGGCGCAGCCCACTACCAATCCACCCTCGATGACAAGTAGCTGGCGACGATGACCCACGCCAACGTTGCCGGCATCGCGGTACCCACTGGTCATCTCATAGGTGGCGAATGGATCACCTCGCCCCAAACCTTCGAGACCCGATCGCCACTCGACTGGGATGGCATGCACTTGGCCGATGTGGCCCGTGGCGATGACGAGACGGCAACGGCTGCGATGGCCGCAGCCGTCGATGGGTTCGACGAGTGGAGCCAGTTCAGCGTGGCTGAGCGAGCCGCGGTGCTAAATCGCCTGGCCGACCTGATCGAGGCCAACAATCACGAAATCGCTATGGTCGAATGCCTCGACATGGGGTTCCTGTATGAGTCCATGAAGGAGCGCCTGGTAGCCAGGGGTGCCCTGAACTTCAGGTTGTACGCCGACTTGATTGTGCAACATGCAGATCGCACTTGGCCCGCCAAAAACATGTCCAACACGGTGCAACGGATGCCGGCCGGCCCTGCTGTTGTCATCACGCCGTGGAACGCGCCGTTCATGTTGAGCACATGGAAGCTGGCTCCTGCCCTTGCGTCTGGCAACAGCGTCATCCACAAACCCGCTGAGTGGTCGCCGTTGTCGGCCGCTTTGCTGGCCGAGCTGACCATCGAAGCAGGGTTCCCCGCTGGCGCATACAACATGGTGCAGGGCATTGGTTCTGAAGTTGGCGCGGCGCTGGTGGCCGACGAACGAGCCAGACGCATAACCTTTACCGGATCACCCGAAACGGCGCGCCACATCGGCAAGTCTGCGGCCGAAAACCTGGTTCCCTTTACGGCCGAGCTTGGGGGCAAAGGCCCGCTGCTGGTCTTTGCCGACGCCGACCTCGACGCGGCCGCCCATCGGGCCGCTTGGCAGTTCGACGATTCCGGGCAGGTCTGTTTGGCCGGAACCCGGCTTCTGGTCGACGAATCCGTCCGCGAACCGTTCCTCGAGCGCTTCCATCACCACACCGACCAGCTAGTGCTCGGCGATTCCCGCGAGGCGACCACCGACATTGCACCGATGGCTCACCCGATTCAGCGCGACCGCGTGCATAGTTTCGTCGAACGGGCCCGCGCCAACGACGACACGATCGTCAGGGGTGGTAACCCCGTCGAGGGAAGCCTCCACTACGAGCCGACACTCATCGAACCGGCGTCGAACAACAGCGAGGTTGTACAGCGCGAGATTTTCGGTCCAGTGCTCACGTTTCAGACCTTTGGTTCCGAGGCCGAAGCAGTTGAGCTTGCCAACAGCACGGCCTACGGACTGGCGGCACAAGTTTGGACCACATCGCACGAGCGGGCCGAGCGAGTTGGCCAAACAATCCGAGCCGGACTGGTCTGGGTGAATACCTTCTTGGTGCGTGACCTCACCGCTCCATTTGGCGGCTGCGGCCTTTCAGGCATCGGCCGCGAAGGGGGAGACTATGCCCTCGACTTCCACAGCGACCTCAAGACCCTCATGATTCTGGACAACTCGACGGCCTAACCGACTTGGGTTAAGAGCCTGGGCGACATGTTTCCCACCTTGTAGCGACAATGGACTCGACCACGGCGGAATCCCAGATACCGTCAAACGCATGGTTCACAGAGTTTGCCGACAATGTTCTGCGTACGTTGAAACGGAGAACGACTTCTGCCCTGAGTGTCGAGCCCCATACCACCTACGCCCTTCGGAAGACGATCCCCACACTCCAACGTCGGTACCTTCAGGCAATATCGTCGGCATCCTCGCCGCTGTCGGCGTTGGTTTGTACGTGATGTCCATGGTCTTGGTGGCGCGCCAGGAATTCGTTTCACTTGGTGATGCCCTACGGCTGTATTCAGGGTGGGCATGGATCAGGGCCTCTGCCAACTCCGATTTCTATATCTCGTTCAGTCAACTGTTGATATTCCCAGCGACACACCTGGTCCTCACCGCCATCGCTATTATCTCCTTCACACGGTCCGCTGGGAATCGCTAATGGTTAAGCGAGTCTGTCGTATCTGCTCATTGGTCTCCGAGACCGAGAAGCAGTTCTGCGTCGAGTGTGGGACGTCGTTCTTTGACGATGGTTCGCAGAGCACTTCCGGCGTCTCCACCGTGGCGAACAGTAAGGCGACCGCATCCCTGGTCATCGGGGTTCTTGGGTTCGTTCTGTTTGGACTTGTTCTGGGCGCCATAGCGATCGTATTGTCCTCCATGGCCAAGCGCGAGATGCGGCAGGAGCCGAGCCGATACAACAACAAAGGTGCAGCGACAGTTGGGCTTGTGCTTGGCATCGTCGATCTGATCGCTGGCGCCTTCTTCGTGGGAGCTATCTTCTAGAACCAGCTCCTCGTTGCCGGACTGGTCTGGGTGAATACCTTCTTGGTGCGTGACCTCACCGCTCCATTTGGCGGCTGCGGACTTTCAGGCATCGGCCGTGAAGGCGGCGACTACGCCCTCGACTTCCACAGCGACCTTAAGACCCTCATGATCCTGGACGACTCGACGGCCTAACCGACTTGGGTTAGGAGCCTGGGTGAGATGTTGCCGACCTTGTAGCGACAATGGACTCGACCACGCCACGGTCGATCAGACCCGGTCCACGCCTCAACTCCCAATCTAGGGAACTCCTCTATCATTAGATCCGGCGGTGATACGCGGGTCAAGAGGCGTCAAGCAGCAGGCGCATCGCCTTGCGCGAAACGTCCGTCGCATGCAAGGTTGCATGTCGCAACAGCCCGGCCGGCGTGTCAATCCCCGGGTACTCCTGTTTCAACTCTTCAGGGACATCTCGAATCCACACGTAGAATTTACCCTTGATCACCGAGTTAATCGGTAGGCACAGTTCCGACGCTAAGCCACCGTCAACGAGTTTCGCTGCTCCGAGGCCATCAATAACTATCCGTCCATCAGGGAGGTCTTTGGCTCCCGATTGCCCGCCAAGGATCGACATTTCGTACATCACCGAGCCACCGGGTTGAATGGGTGACCGTCCGATCGGGTGTGACAGTCGGTTGCGAATACTCTTCGCAAACCCAAGCACCGTTGCTGAATCCTTCAGTTCCTCGGTGAGATGGCTCATCAAGAGACGGTAATCAGATGTCGTAGATGGTGAACTGGTCCGTATCAGGTTCTTTCCAGCCTTAATGCCATCGGTAGCAGCGATGCACGCATTCAGTCCGCCCGAGAGAAGAGCGACCTGCAGGCGGCCTTGATTCTCTCGATCGAGTAACAGCTTGAGGCCCCACGCCGTCTCCACGGCCTCGCGGATCGTGGCGACTAGATCCTGGGACTTTCGGGTCGAATCCACTGTAGTAGCAACCCTACAGTGCTCTCGCTACGGGTCTGACGGGATCAATACGCATGACTTGTGCGACGCCGCCTCCAATCTCCTAGAGTCCCGCGTTTGAGTTGAAGTCGAACGGAGCGGCCGAATAGATCCGGCCATTTCGTCGCGCTGCCGTTGTCGCTACATCGAGGGCAAACACCACCTCCAACGATTCAACCAGCCCCAGCCTCGCCGGTAGTTAGCCAGCACGCCCGAGGTATACCAAACTGGTCCGATGGACTCAGCTGTCTTCGACGCCTTCAACACCACATACGCCGAGCTAACCAAGTCGGGCTCGCCGTTTGCGACACATGTCGAGGAGATCAGGGGCATTCCGGTAAAGGTGTACGACGCCGCGCCACCGAACATGCGGGTTCTTTGGGAGATGTCGGCCGCTCACGGCGACGCCGAATACGTGGTCTACGACGACGAGCGTTACACGTACGCCGAGGCCCACGCCATCGTCCGTTCGCTCGCCGATGCCCTCGTGAACACCTATGGCGTCCAGCCAGGCGACCGCGTTGCAGTGTCAATGCGCAACTATCCAGAGTGGATCTTTTCGTACTGGGCCATCATTTCGGTTGGTGCGGCCATCGTGGGCATGAACGCATGGTGGACCGGTCCTGAGATGAAGTTTGCGATAGAAGACTCGGCGCCGAAGCTGCTAATTCTTGATGGCGAACGAATCGCCAGGCTGGTACCCGAGCTTGAGGACATCCGTTCTGGTGGCTCACTCCCGCTAATCGTGGTTCGACCTGACGGCGCACCGCTGACCGACCCAGTGCCAACCAGCGCGGGGCCAACTGACACAGTGTTGTGGACCGACCTTGTACGTCCCGACCTTGCCCCCAGTGCCCTTCCAGACGCCGACATCGACCCCGACGACGATGCCACGATCTTCTACACATCGGGTACCACCGGATCACCCAAGGGGGCCCAGCTCACCCACCGCGGCTCGGTCGCCAACCTCATGAACATCGCCTTCTTGAGCGCAGCAGGCGATGCGGCCAAGGCCGCGACCGGCGGCTCTCCCGCCGAAGCGTCCGACAGCGGTCAACTCACGGTGCTTCTGCCAGTCCCGCTGTTTCACGTCACCGGATGCAACTGCGTTCTTCACCCAATCACCGCGGCTGGAGGACGAATCATTTCGATGTACAAGTGGGACGCAACACGCGCCCTCGAGATCATCGAAAGTGAACGAGTCACCCTCTTTACCGGCGTGCCGACGATGAGTCGCGAGCTTCTCATGCACCCAAACTGGGCCACAACAGACACGTCGAGCCTCACTTCGATGGGTGGCGGAGGGGCCGCGGTTCAGCCCGATCTGGTTCAGAAAATCGACGAGAGCCTCTCTGGCGGCAAGCCGTCGACTGGATACGGCCTCACCGAGACCCACGGCATCGTCACCGCCGTGAGCGACCAGATGTACCTGCTCAAGCCAGACTCCGTCGGTGCTGTTGTGCCAACTCTCGAGGCCAGGTGCGTCGACGACGACGGCAACGATGTCGGAATCAACGCTCTAGGCGAACTCGTGGTCCGCGGGTCGAGTGTCATCAAGGGATACCTCAACCGTCCCGAGGAAACCGCCGAAGCCATTGTTGATGGTTGGTTCCACACCGGCGACATCGCAATCATCGACGACCACGGCTTTGTGTCGATTCGCGACCGCAAGAAAGACATCGTGATTCGCGGCGGCGAGAACATTCACTGCGCCGAAGTCGAGGCCGCCATCTACGAACACGATCGAGTAGCAGAGGTGGCAGTATTTGGGATTCCCGACGACCACCTCGGCGAGATCGTCGGTGCCGCCATCGTGACCGCCGACGGCGAAACGATCCCCGATGCCGAACTGGTCGACCACTTAACAGGCAAACTCTCCCCCTACAAAATCCCGGCCAAGGTATGGTTCCGAACTGAGTTACCGCGCAACGCCAACGGCAAGTTTGTGAAACGGGAACTCAAGAAACAACTACTCGACGACTAGGACCCAAACCGTGAGGGACGATAAAGACTGGACTTGGGTTCTCCAACGCCAGTGCCCCGAATGCTCTTTTGTCGCGGCCAAGTTCGATGCCACGACGGTTGGCGACGCCATCCGAGCCAACTCCCTGGCCTGGGTCGGCATCCTGGCCGGACCTGAATCCGACCTTCGTGCACGACCTTCCAGCGAGCTCTGGTCGGCCCTCGAGTACGCCGCCCATGTGCGAGACGTATTTGTTCTATACCTGGAACGGCTCGGCCTGATGCTCGACAATGATGGCCCAAAGTTCCCCGACTGGGACCAGAACGTCGCGGCTGTTGAGATGCGCTACGACCTCTCCGACCCCTCTATGGTCACTGGCGAATTGACAGCAGCGGCTAACGCGCTGGCCGATCGATTCGACTCCGTTGGTAGCGACCAGTGGCAACGAACCGGTTTCAGATCCGACGGGGCCGCCTTCACCATCGACAGTTTTGCGAGATACATGATCCACGATCCCATCCACCATGTCTGGGATGTCGAGCAAGGGTTCCGTAGTCTGGGTTCTCGTGATTCTTGACGAACTCGAAAACGTAATCCGAGACCGGCGCGACGCCAGCCAAGCAGATTCCTACACCGCGAAGCTCCTGGCCAATCCGGTGCTGAACCAGCGCAAGATCATGGAAGAGGCGTTCGAGGTCTGTCTAGAGCTCCAACGCGACGAAACCGACGCCGCCAATACCGCCAACGAGGCCGCCGATCTCATCTACCACCTAATGGTGGGCTTAGCTGCCGTCGACGTCTCAATGAGTGACGTATACGCCGTACTCGAGGGTCGCCGATCGTGAACAGTTCTGATGCCGTACGAGTTGCGGTGCCGTCCAAGGGCCGCTTGCGCGAAGCATGTCTCGACCTACTTAGCCACGCCGGCTACCGGGTCGGCGAGTTCAAGGGTGCGGGGGTGGCTGCCACGAATGCATCGGGCATCCAGTTCATCGAGATGCGTCCCCGCGACGCGGCCCAATGGTTGGCAACGGGCCAATTATCGGCGGCCTTTGTCTCGACCGACACAGCCCTAGAGAGCGGCGTCGAACATCTACCGTCGATCGACCTTGGCTTCTCAAAGTCCGACCTCGTAATCGCCGTTCGCGAAGACGACGCCTACCAAACTGCCGCCGACCTCGGCGGGGGAGTGGTCGCGACCCATCTCCCCACGTGGACTCGCCACTACTTCGACTCCCTGGGTGTCGACGTGACCGTCGTACCAATGGGCGGGGCCTTAGAGGGCCCCGTCGCTGTCGGCCTCGCCGATGCCATAGTCGACCTTCGCCAAACCGGCGCCAGCCTAAGCCGCAACCGTTTACGCGTGCTCGAAACCATTACCGACTGCCAAGCCATATTCGCAACGGTCGTTGCACCACCACCGTCGGTGACCGACATGTGTCTGCGCATCGAGGCCGCCTTGGCCGCCCGCCGAACGCAGTACGTCATGCTCCACATCAGCCCAGCCAAGGTCGCCGCTCTTAGCGAATTGTTCCCTGGCTTAGGGTCGCCCACGATTCTGCCTTTGGCAGGTAATGACGACCTCGTGGCCGCCCACATCGTCGTCAAACGAGAAAACCTGTGGGCCAAACTCGCCGACCTAAGAGCCCTCGGCGCAACTGCAATAGTGGCCCTCCCCACCGACGCCATCGTCGAATAGCGACGAAAACCACTCCTGACACCGGGAAACGTTCGCCGGCGGACCTTTCCCGGTGTCAGTGCTGGTTTTGACCTGCCTGTAGCGGTCTATTCAGGCTCGACCCCGTTAAGTTGGTCGACCACTGAAACCAGGTCGCCAGTTTCGACGAAGTCGACGGCCAGAATTGTCGGAAGGCGCCCTGTCTCGACTCGGCACTGTTCGACCCGTTCAAGAAGAACGGCGGCTCGGTTAACGGTCTCGGCGGCTGCTTTCACCGGAATGCCGGTAGTGAGCCAATGATTCAGCAGGAACAGCGGATTACTTGGATCGCCCCGGTTCGGATCGCAGCTGAAATCGCTAGGTACCGCAAATGCAAATGGAGTCTCTGTGAAAGCGGTATCCCACATGTTCTGATACCAACTGTCAGGCTGGCCCTCGTTTTCGGCGTAGACGAGTACCCGCTCGTTGCTGGCCACGAGTTCGCCAAGCGTTGGCCAAGGAGTGCCGGGCTGATGGTAGTACACAAGCCCGCTCAGCCCGCTGGCATCGAAAGCGGCGATCGTGTCGGCGGTGCTTATCTCATCCTGAATAACGATAATGAGCACTTCTCGGGGATGTGCTGACAGCCATATCTCGATCTCAGCGAGCGACCCCTCGAAATCAGTAGCGCCGAGTGCACAGAACCCATGACAAAGCCAGGTCCCTGGCTGCGGGGACGTGTCGGCCAAAGCGGCTTCGATGACCGACGCCGCCGCCGCATCGGAACCTCCCTCGACGCCGGTGCCATCACCCGAATCGACCGCCCAATAGTGGGTGTCGATTAGCAACGCCCGCACACCGTGGTCGAGTTGAGCGATGATGTCTCCACTCTGCATGGCAAGATCCCAGCCAAGGTCGACCGATGACATCGAGTTATGCGAGCCCGCAAAGACGACCTCATCGATTCGTCTATCGCACAACTCGTCATAACCGTTACAACCAGATGCCGTGGCAGTCGCCGTATCTACGCTGAGCGTCGACAACACACCCAACAAGGCCACTAGCGCCACCGACCCGATCGCAAGGTTGACTCTTAGAGGGCTGCGGGCGTCTTCAATCGGATTTCCAACCTCCCTCGCCGCCTTCGAGACCCGACGGGCACCGGGCAGATCGACTATCACCTGGAGCACTGCGCCGACGACGAAAAAGCCGATGAGCGTGGTACGACCCCATTCGGGCCACAACAACAGAGCCCCCAGGCTCACAAGGCCAACATTGCACCGGACGCGGGAAGTGCTGGCGATATCGGCTCGAACCGAGCTGAGGTCGACACCAAGGCGCTCTCGCGTAGTAGCTGCTGTCAGACCAGCCGAAGAGAACACCCAGATGATGATCTGAAGTGCCAGGGTGCCCACAATCAGCGTCACCACAACCCGAAGCGTTGGACTAGGCCATCCGAGACAGACCAGCAGGCCCAATAGCCATAGGATCATCCGCGCCAGCGGCGGGTTATCGCCGATGATCGCTGAGACCGTGCGATCGATTCCCTTCTTACGCTGCCAAAGCTCGCCAGGTAGCCTCCGAAGTGCAACTGCAGCGGGCCTCTGGCCCAGAAGCAGGCCAATGAGAGATAACGCAACACCTGAGAGAATCGCTCCCCGCTGCTGCTGGGCGAAGTCTGACACCAGGACCTCAGCAACCCCGATACCGACACTGGTGCTTCGACCTGGAGGGGCTAACACCGCGAATACGACGACGCTGGTAGCTCCGAACGACACTAATGCACCGCCAGCAAGTGCCAAGCCGCCGCGAACGAGGGCTCGCCTTCGATTCTTGGCGGCTGCCATACCACCCGTCAACGCCGCCAACATCAGTAAAGCCACAATCGCCCCGACATCGGGGATCGTTCGCACCGAGTCGAGCAACCTGCTATTTGCGCTGTTGGGCTCAGCCAGTACGAAGATTCCGGCGTCGGTGTCAGATAGCAGCTTTGCCGTACCCACGCCGAGCGTCGGGCCGCCCAACTCGCGGGCAGTGCGGACCAGAACAGCCCTCAGATCGATGGTTAGACCGTCGACATCAGCGGTTGCCTGGCGATGCAGCTCACGAAGAGCCGAGTCGCGAGCATCGACGGCCGCATCGGTGTCCAAGACCGCGAACGCAGCATCAGTTATCTGCTCCGCCGCGATACGCGTTAGCGGAACCGCTATAGACCTCAATCGATCGGGTAGAGCATCAGCGACGGCTTCGTCAGCGGCGAAGGCCTCAAACGAAAGGGTTGTGACCTCTTCGGCGACGGCACGGCGTACCTCGGGATGAGCGACTATCCGGTCGGCTACGGCAACGAAGGCATCTTCGTCTACAATGACCTGCGAGACGTACATCAGTGGACCGGCGAGAACCGCAAGCACAAACGTTAGGCCCGTGAGTCCGTCGGAAACTTTTTCCCTCACCGCGGCCACACTAGTGGCAGTCGCGAGGCCGACTGCAAGACCCGCTCGAGCCCTCGCGATGAGATGCGGTGCAGGGTCGGGTTGTCGGCCGATCGGGTCAGCACCGCTAGGCACCATGACAGCGCCGCGGCTCGGCCTCGCTGCCATGTGTCGTCGTCGTTAACTGCACCGGCGTCGGCCAAGGCCGATCGAAACTCGCCATGCTCGGAAACGTCGAAGAACAGCCACGCCGACATGTAGTCGGCGGCTGGGTCGCCACTGGTGATGTCGCCAAAGTCGATCACCGCGCTCAACTCGCCATTGTTGGTCAGAGCGTTCAGCGGATGAAGGTCGCCGTGCAGCAACATTGGCTCGCCTTCCCACTCCGGCACCGAGAGCAACTCCGCCCACAAGCGCCGCACAGCGGGAGCGTCTATGGCATCAGCCAACTCGGCGATACGAATCTGCACTCGCTCGTCATGGTCGCTGATGGGAACGCCACGAAACGGATTGATCGGGGCATCCGCCACCCGACGTTGCAGCGAGGCGACGAACCCACCGAGTGTGGAGGCGGCCTTGGCCATGTTGGCGGGCGGATCATCGGCAAATGAACAGCCATCGAACCAGGGCAGCACGCTCCATGGCCACGGAAAGCCAGCATCAGCAACACCGATTCGCATCGGCGCAGGAATCGGCAACGTCAGGCTCGCAGCCAAGCCCGGCAGCCACGCCTGTTCGTGTTCGATGAGGATGGCGGCAACTTGGCGGCGCGGCAGGCGCACCATGTAGTCCGAACCAAGCCGGAACATGACATTGTCCCAACCGTTGGCAACCTCAACGAGCTCCAACGATGCGAGGTCGGGGTGCTGCGATTCGAGTAGGCCGCGAACAAGGGCGACGGTGACGTCGACCTCGGCGGCAGGCATCTCATTCGACTTCGGTTCGCCCGCGTTCATAGAATCGTTTGGCTCCGAGGTCGGTTAGGAGCCTTGCGCCCTGATGAACACAGGCTCGTCGCGTGTCGAACGGTGCGGGTCGTAGTGGTAGCCGTCGGCATCGAAGTCGAGCAGGCCCTTGACGGTCTTGACTCGGTTGAGAACAAGCCACGCTGCCATCGAACCGCGGGCCTTCTTGGCGAAGAAACTGATGATCTTGTAGGAGCCGTTGTTCTCGTCGAGGAATCGGGGCGAGACAATTCGGGCATTGATGGCTTTGGGATCGATCGACGAGAAGTACTCGTTCGAGGCCAAGTTGAGCAGAACCTTGGCCTTACGCTCGGCGATGTCTTGGTTTAGCAGTCCGGTGATGCGTTCGTCCCAGAAGTCGTAAAGCGTGTCGCCGCGTTCGGTCTTAAGCTTGGTGCCCATCTCGAGGCGGTAAGGCTGCATCAGGTCGAGAGGACGCAGCACGCCATAAAGGCCCGAGAGGATGCGGATCCGTTTCTGAGCTTCGGTGTAATCGCGTGCTCCGAATCGCTCGACGTCCATCCCGATGTACACGTCGCCTTTGAATGCCAGAATTGCTTGGCGAGAGTTTTTCAGCGAAAACGTGGGCTCCCAATCTTGGAAGCGCTGCACGTTCAGCTCGGCCAGAGTGTTTGAGATATGCATCATCGATGCAACCTCGTCTGGTGATTTGGTCATCATCGCGTCGACGAGTTTGGCCGATTCTTCGACCATGCGGGGCTGGGTGTGGGCTCTGGTGAGGAGCTTTGTTTCGTAATCAAGCGTCTTTGCGGGTGAGAGCACAATGAGCATGGGAACCAGCCAGAGTCGAGGGAACGTCTAACAGCTTACGAAAGCAACACCAAGATTGCTCGACCTTGACCTCTCCTGGAGCAACCAACGTGAAACCATGTCGCTTGCCGGTCGACGGAGACACCATGAGCCAGTCTGGAACAGCTACAGCTGCGAAACACCGGTTGTCGATGCGCGTTCTCGGTGGCGCCGCGATGGTCATCGTCTTGGTGGCCAGCGCCTGTTCTAACTCAAGTGTCGATGTGGGCGCCGGCGGCCCGAATGCATCTTCGACGACAGCCACGTCGGCCACCGGCGGCGAAGGCTCAGCGACCACTGCCGACCCAAGCAGCACGACAACGGGTCCCCGACCAACGACAACCGTGAATACGGATTTGGCCGACGGCGACTTCGACGATCACACGCTGTCGACGCTGGCAAACCTAGATGAGTTCCGGGCTATGGCCTCGGTGGGCGCTGGAGGCCAGGAGGTGGTGAAGTTCACGATTGCCGACTTCCTCGGTTCGCCCGAGATCTCGTTTATGGACATGAACTTCTACACCTTCCACGACGAGTGGTACTGGTATCGCCTGCTTAACGGGGTCGAGGCCGGAACCTCAGGTACCCAACCAGAGACAGACCTAAGCTTCGAATCGATCGAGGCTGTATACGACTGGGCTCAGGACTTCATCGACCGCGACGCCAGGCAAGACACGCTGCCGCTCGACTTGTTCGAGACTCGCGATGGGCGCATCGCCTCGGGGCTGTTCTATCAACTGAACCATCGTCCAGTAGAGACGCGAAAGTTCGGGCTCGGCAACCTGATCTGGTTTCCCCCCGTCGAGGGCGTTAGGGACGAGACATGGGTGTTGTCGCTTGAGTACGTCGACGAGGCTCCGCCAGAACAGGTTGCGCGTTTCCTCGACATCGTGTCGAGCGCCGTCCCCGCCGAGATCGCCGACAACCTGTTGTGGGCCGTGCGATCACCCGAACACGAGGTCACCGCTACCGCCATGGAGGCCGATCAACTCCCTTGGTACGACCGCATTATTCGATATACCGAACTCGCTATACCAGGCGAGACCGAGGTGTACAGCGCGGCCATAGCGGTCGGCCGCCTCAGGATCGTCGACGATCTCAGCCAGCTCAACAACATGACCGATCAAGACGTGGTGATTATTGAGCAGATGCCAGACTTCCTGCCACCCGCGGCTGCCATTATCTCGGCCACGCCCCAAACACCGCTTGCCCATGTGAGTGTTCTGGCCCGCAACCGGGGGATTCCAAGCGCATACGTTGGCGGAATTCTGGACAACCCCGACATCATCCAGTTGGGTGGCCCCGCGGCTCGTGTCGCTGTAATCGCTTCTGCCGATGGCACTGTCAAGATCGTGGGGCTGACCGACGACCAGTACGACCAGTGGAATTCGCAGAACGAACCAGTTCCGATATCGGTCGAACAGGTAAGCATCGACTCTTTGGCGACCATCGTGGATCTGGGGGCCGTTCTCGACAGCCGGGCCGGGCCGCTTACCGAGACCGAACTCGACTTCTGGCGTCTGCGTATAGGCGGAAAGGCCGCGGGAATGCTGGCCCTGCTGGAAGCCGACAGTGTTGAGACGCCCCGCCCGGCCCTGGCTCTGTCGGTCGCTCCATATGTGGAGCATCTCGAGAGCGTCAGGCCTGCCCTCAACGCCATGTTGGCCAACCACGACTTCATCACGTCTGACCGGGCCAGGTATCTGCTGCTCGAAGGCGAGGATGATTACCTTGGTCGCTACACGACCGAGCGCGACGCAGAGTTCTTGGCCCGTTTCAACGCCGAAAGTCAGCCCGGTAGCTTGATTGGCGACATTGTCGGCGCCGGAGGGTTCAAGAAGTACTTCCGCGACCAACCCATCGCCCCCGCGACTCTTTCCCTCATTGAGACCCAGCTCGCCGCCGCCACCGCTCTACTGGCACAGAGCCAGGGGCTGCGGTTCCGTTCGTCGAGCACGGTTGAAGACATCGAAGGGTTCAACGGCGCTGGGCTATACGACTCCAACACCGGCTTTCTTGATCTCGATGCCAACCCCGACGAGCGCGCGATCGAGAGAGCGATCAAAAAGACATGGGCTTCTTATTGGAGTGCTGAGGCCTACGAAGAGCGCGAACTAGCCGCTGTGGATCATCTATCTGGTGCTATGGCGGTGCTAATCCACCCTCGTTTCGACGACGAATTCGAACAGGCCAACGGCGTGCTCACGTTCGAAATCAGCGTCGAGCCTCTCCGTGGCCGGAGCCCGCAGTTCCAGTCGGTCGGCCAGCGCTACGTGATGACAATCAACGTCCAGCCAGACGCCAACAGCGTCGTCGACCCCGATGGCCAGAATACGCCAGAGATCATCGTGGCAACTGCCAGCCGTAGCAGCGACGACGCATCCGTCGAACGAGTAGCCGAGTCTTCAATCAACACAGGCCAAGTGCTCTCAGATGAGCGAGTACTCGAACTGTACGAGCAGGCTCGAACCGTCTCTTTGGATTGGCTGGCTCGCTTCAACGGGGCCCAACGCAGCGACGCAGAGTCGCGCACGGTTACCCTCGACATGGAGTTCAAACTCATGGCGGGGGAGTGGCCCGCGCTCGGATCTGGCGCGACCAGCGAAGACCGCATCGTGATCAAGCAGGTCAGGCCCCTCAACCCCCCGTTGGCTCGGGTGCAGGCTTCGATCGCTGCGTTGACCTTGCCAGATGACCTGCGCCGCCGCTTACGACGAGTCGAGACCGTCAGTTGTGTAGGCACCACAACACTGCTGACCTACACCATCGCCTACTCCGATGCTGCCATCACTCCCGATCTCGGCTGGTCTGAAGCTCCCTACCTGACCGACTTCGAGCTATCCACTGGACTCGACAGCGAGATCGCCTCGCCCGTTCGGATCAAGTCTCTAACGGGTCCCGAAGACATTGAGTTCTCACGAGGACTCCTCAACGGCCGCCTTTTGAATGGCACGGTCAAGGTTCAGTACGCCGATATGGAGTTACCCGACTCCGTGACTTGCTCCTTCGACCTGCTGTACTCGTCGCTGTCAGACCAGATCCAGAACGCAATCGCCTTCGGCGATTAAGACCACTCCTGTCACCGGCAAATGGTCACGGGCGTACGTTTCCCGGTGACAGGAGTGGTTTGCGGGCTAGAAGTACGGCGCGTCCGCCACCTTCGGCATGGGCAACGGCATCTAGCCTGGCGAAACTGCGTTTGAGCGCTCCGGCTGGCTCGCGGAAACGACCGGCGGTGCCGCCGACTTCGCTGAGGACAGCGATGGCCAACAATCCACCTAACTTCAGCTGCTCTACTATCGCGGTATTTAGGGACCGCGCCCTAAACATATGGCACATGATCAAGTCGTATTCACTGGCCCGAGGGAGAGTCTCGTCGAGGTCGAACACCTCAAAGTCGCACAGATCAGCTACACCGTGCGTAGCGGCCGAATCCCTAGCCGACTCGATTGCCACCGGCGAGACGTCTACACCTGTCACGCGCATGCCGCGTTGGGCCAACCAAACTGAGCCCGCTCCTTGTCCACATGCCAGATCCAATGCGTCACCACGATCAGGAAAGTGAGCTTCAAGACCCTCGAACGCAGCCGGACATCGGGGCCGCCCGCGCCCATCGGCGATCTGACTCCGCCGGTATCGCTCGTCCCAACGAGAGCGGTCATCGGCAGTCACACCAGAAATTTACCTGCACAGGGCATCCCAAGCCGCACTGTCACCGGGAAATGTACGCCGGCGACCGTTTCCCGGTGACAGGGGAGGTATTTCGACCTTGATTCGACGCCCGCGACTACGTTACTTTACATAATGAGGATTATCGGCTTTGTCCAGGCAAAACCTCAGATGGCCCCGAAATGGCTCCCTGTCGCCAAATGGCACCCAACTAGCCATGATGGACGGGCTGCAGCTAGACGTCATCGCTGCCAATGATGCAGCCGACGCCACGGTAGCTCTAGAGGTCTTCCGCTATGTGTGGGAGAACCAGAGCCAATATCGCTGTGCTCTGAGCCCTGCCTTTCATATTGGTCTCCTAGCGGCGAGACTAGAAGGATGCCCAAGGCCGGACTCTGCGACGATCGCCGAATCAATTACGTGCGTGATCAGCGAGACCGTCGAGGTCGCCGGTGAATGGCGGTCGATCGTCCGAACCGAACGCAGGCCGCTGGGCCAGGACCGTCATCGTCGGCCTGACTTTGTTGATCCCGCTCATCGCCGTTGCGTTCGCCCTACGCAGCGAACAGCCAACCGACGGCGCAACCGCAGCCACCACCGAAGTCGGCGCCGCCGCGACTGTCAACCAGGGCGATAGCCAGCCCGAACCCAACGTCGGTACAACAACGGCGCCAACCACCAGCGAGACGACCGCAACAACTGCCACAACTGAGGTGACGCCACCCATCACTACCTCTGACCAGTTGCCACAACTTCAGACCGACGCTGTAATGCGACAAGACTCAACTCTCACAGCGTCGCCAGGCGGAACAACCGGGTCCGAGCTCGGCCAAGGCCAGGAGGTCGAGTTCACCGGCGCAATACGAGAGGTCGACGGTTCGACCTGGTTTGAGGCAGCCACCGGGAACGAAACCGGTTGGGTCCCAGCCGTCGATCTTGCTCTTACGACTACCAACTTCGACGTGCGTTCGTGCTCCGAGCTACCCAACACCGCGGCCGCCGATCCACTGGCGTACAGCCCAGGCGCGGCCGACGATGATCCTGACGGCGTCATCGCCATCGAAACCCACGTCGCGGCCGACTGCACTCGTACCGTGCTCTTGCTCGGCTCGTTCTCCGAAGGGCGACTGGCCGATGCCTTCCCCGCCGATCTCGACTTGGTCGACTTCGGCGGGCTACTACGTCTTGATATTCCCGATGCCGATCATGCGACCGAACTTGAATTCATCGAACTCGACGATGGTGCTATCGCTATCACCGCGACACGCGGAGAAGACATACACGCTCTATACATCGATCGCGGGCCTTCCCGTGTCGCTGTTGCGTTCCTGGCCAGCCCAGCCCGGATAGTCATCGACTCTGCACCAACGACCGATTTCCGGCCATCGAGCGGAGGCGGCGTCGCAATCTCCAGCCAGACCATCGCCGACGCCGCCGTCGCCGGCGATGGCTCGACCATAGTCGTGCGGGGTTGGGCCCGCCCGGTGGGGGGACTCGGACAGATAGCGTTCCGAAATGCGCCGGCCGAGGGTGCGGCACCCGAATCTGGGCTCGCCTACAACGTCACGTTCTCGGGCACGTCTAGTGTTGGCCAGGTCGAACGAAGCTGGTACTTCTACCGCACCGCTACCGCAGGCGGTGTTTGGTCCGACTTCCAGTTCGAAATCTCGGGTCTAGAGCCGGGAAGTTACGAGATGTTTCTAGGGCTCGGCGACCGCGAACTGCCCGAAGGAGTCACCGAACCTGGGATCTTCCAAATTCTCGAGGTCGGTACGCCCTAGTCGTTTCGTTTCGGTGACCTAGTCGGCCTTGCCGAGCGACTCACCGACGGCATCGCGAAGACTCGTCCGCTCAATGCCTTCGCCAAGAACAGCGGCCGACTCGCCCTTGGCGGCGAGTAAAACTCCCTTGGTCATCAGCGACGATTCCGACTTGCGCCGCAGATCGTAGATGTCGGAACGGACACGGTGAACCGCGTGCGAATCGGGTTCGGCCGCGGCCGCATACTCGATCAGTTGACACGCTATGCGAAGATCGCCCCGGGCTGCTGAGGCGGCGGCGCGGTCCGTGAGCGCCTCGACTCCCCCAGCCAGCGCCGCGACTTCGGCGCCGATGGCTGCATGACGTGCGCCTGGATGTCGTCGAGCTTGGTCCCGGTGTTCTCATGGCATCGATTACCTGATGGGTCAGAGTTTCGAGTGTCGTGGCCACAATGTTGAGCAGCTTGGCGATCCGTTCTGGGGTTCGAATCGGCAGACCGTGCGCTGGCACAAAGAGCTCGGCGTCTTTGGCTGTCATCTCGCGTAACGCGGCAGCCCACTCAAGTGGATATCGCTGGACCTTCTGGGGGTTGCCGCGGTTCGGGAAGTTCCAGATGAACAGATCGCCAGCGGTAATGGTCTTGCGGTCGGGGATCCACGTCCATGTGTGGTCGTCGGTTTCGCCCATGGCGTGGTGATGCTCGAGCTCGACACCGCCAACAGTCTGGGTGAGGACACCCTGGTACTCGTGGTCGACCCGCAGAGTTCCTGGAGGGAAAAATGTTGGGGCGTTGTCGGAGCTCATGTTGGCCTGCATCGCGGCGGAGCCTGAGTGGCGCCGACATGGTCCATGTGTCCATGGGTGTAGACCAACGGAAGCACTGGCCGGTCCGACCACCTCCGTAGCGACGCCACAACCTCGCGGCCGGTTCCCGCTCCGCTCGAATCGAAGGCGACGAACCCATCGTCGGTGTCGACCAGAGTGACACGGCTGAGAGATGTTGCCAGTATCAAGAATGTGGTCGGAGAGGTCGAGTGGATGCGTTCGCAAGGGACCATCATCGCGCTTGGCTCGTTCGGTGGGCCAACCCGCCTGCCCGACTAACCGGCGTCTGGCGGCTGCTCGCCCCTGGCCAGCGCACCGACCCACTCGACCAAGTCGACGCCACCGGCTGTTCCGCCGTAGAACGTGTCGCCGCCGAGGATCGTATGAAGCGTGCCGGCCATCACGAAATCGCTTAGCTCAACCCCGGAGACTTCGATGAGGCTCTCGTTGGCGTCGATCGAGGTCCGTAGCAAGCTCGATGATTCGAGCCCGGCCAAGGTGATGAAGAACCCCTGCACGAAGTCGTTGTCATAGTCGATCCGACCAAAGTCGATATCGGGGTTGCGGTTGGCGGCCTCGATGAACAACCCGGCAAATCCGCCTCTCGTTAGCGCCTCAGTGAATGCCGCATCTAAAGCTGGGCTTTCGTCGATACCCCACGACTCGGCAAACTCGCCAAATACCTCTGCCGATGCCGGGTAGGCCCCAGACGCATCACCAAGCCCGACGATGGCCGCTTCTGGCAAGCGTTCGCCCGCGGCAGCAGCATAAACGGGAACCGGTATCGAACCGGCACTAAGCCCGGTTACGAACACATCAGTAGCGTTGGGGTATTGGCTGACCATCCAGTCGAGGGCAGACATTGCGTTGACCGCACCACGGTGTTCGACAGTTAACTCGGCGCTGTAGACGGTGGTCGTGTTACCGAGATGGGCGTCGCCGGTGCAATAGGGCACATAGACGTACGAATATTCGGCGAACGGGTTGTCAGCCATACCGCGATTGAAGATGCCCGTGTTGTTAGGGCCGTCTTCGAGAACCTTCTGGTAAGGCCCGTCGATGGGGTCACAGGTGCCGGTTGTCCAACACGCTCCCCCGCCCTGAAGAAAGAACACGACCTTGGTCGGGTCTGCGGCCTGCTCCCAGAACGCGAACTCGCTGCCGTCAGAACACACGCAACCCGCATCGTGCACGACTTGGTTCCACTCGTCGAGTGCCGCGAAGTCGACTTCGGTAGTTGTGGTCGCAGCCCGAGGTTGGCTGGTTGACGCAGATGCGGCGATCGTGGTCGGCGCGGCGCTGCTACTCGGCCCGCTCGTCGTTGTGCTGGCACGAGGCGCGGTGGTTGAAGCGTCAGCGGTTGCGTCGACATTGGTGTCGTTTGCTGAACTGCACGAGAGCGCCAGCAGCGCTACAGCTGACAGGAGCACGAAGAATCGCATGGGGCAATTGTGCCCTGCCGAACTCGGTTAGCGGCGTCTAGATGTCGAGGGCGTGGCCGTACTCTTGGCTGTGGCGAATGATGAAGTCCTTGCGAGGTTCGACCAGAGCACCCATCATGATCGAAAAGGCGTTCTCGGCGGCCGCGGCATCGTCGACTGTGATGCGCCTCAACACTCTTGTGGTGGGGTCGAGGGTGGTCTCGAAGAGTTCGTCATCGTCCATCTCGCCAAGACCCTTGAACCGGGTAACCCGAGGCGCGCGGCCCTTGCCGACAAGCTTGTCGACCAGGAGATCCTTCTCGACTTCGCTATAGACATAGGTCTTGGTTTGCCCGCTGGTAATTGAGTGGGTGGGCGGTTGGGCCGCATATACGCGTCCGGCGTTGAGCAATGGCGCCATGTAGTGATAGACGAGCGTGAGAACAAGACACCGAATATGGCTGCCATCGACATCGGCATCGGCCAAAAGCACAAGGCGTTCGTAGCGGGCCGATTCGAGGTCGAAGTCTTTGCCAGATCCGCCGCCCATCGCAGTGAACAGCGCCGCGGCTTCGGTGTTGTCGACCACGGCCTTGGCGGTGCTCTTACCGGCATTAACAACCTTGCCTCGCAGCGGAAGCACGGCTTGCCAAGTGGAGTCGCGTGCCCGTTTGGCTGGGCCGGCGGCCGAATCGCCCTCGACGATTAGCAGTTCGCCGCCGGGGTGGACCCGGCAGTCGGCCAACTTGTTGGGCATTCCGCTCGATCCGAGCGCAGCGGCACGACGGCGGGTATCGAGCGCCTGCTTAGCGCTGACGCGTGTGACAACGGCCTCGATCACTTTGTCGACGAGGGCCCGAACGTGGACCTTGGTACCGCGCTGCTTGCCGGTTAGCCATTCGGACATCTCGGCTTTGACGATGTCGTACACGATCTTTTGGGCATCGGGTGTGCCGAGCTCGCGTTTGGTCTGGCCGCGGAATTGGGGCTCGGGGAACGTAGCCCTAACAACGGCGACCAACCCCTCCTGAATGTCTTCCTTTTGGGCCTTGCCGCTGTCTTTGAGTTTGCGAAGTTTGCGCGGATCGGTCGACTTAAGAATGTCGTTCACGGCAAATGTGAGCGCTCGTTCGAAACCGGCGACGTGGGTTCCGCCGTCGGGAGTGGGAATCGTGTTGACAAAGCTGATGATGCGGGTGTCGTAGTCGGCGACCCAACGCAATGCGATGTCGACCTCGCAGACGCGCTCGACAGCGGTGAGTTTGCCGTCGACTGGCACCTTCTCGGTGAAGGTTCCGGTTCCGTTCAGGCGCACCATTCCGGTGACTTGGGCGCCGTCGCCTGACAGAAGATCGACATAGTCGGCTAGGCCCCCTTTCGATACGAACTCCTCCGGTCGACCACTGGCGCCACGGCGGCGGTCGGTGAGCCTGACCTTGAGCCCAGGCACCAAGAAACAGATCTGGTTGACCCGTTCGCGGACCTCTTCGTAGCTGACGTGGGCTTCGCCGTCGAAAATGTCGAGGTCTGGCCAAAAGCGCACCCTGGTGCCGGTGCGGGTCTTGGGAACCTTGGCGATTCGATCGAGCTTGTGCGACGGCCTGAACGCGCCACGAGACCCGGTGTGGCCAGCGACTCGGCCGACGAACTCGAGGCGATGTGTATAGCCGTTGCGGTTTACATCGACTTCCATTCGTGCCGAAAGCGCATTAACTACAGAAGCGCCGACACCGTGCAAGCCGCCAGAGGCGCCATAGGCGCCATTGCCGAACTTCCCGCCCGCATGAAGTTCGGTATAAACAACTTCGAGTGCAGTGATTTCGCCGTTCTTGAGTCCGACGGGGATGCCGCGACCGTTGTCGATGACCTCATAGGACCCATCAGAGTGAAACGTAACCTCAATTAGGTCGCAATGCCCGCCGGCGGCCTCATCGACACCGTTGTCGATGATCTCCCACAACAGGTGAGTCAGCCCGCCCGAACCAGTACCACCGATGTACATACCTGGCCGCTTACGAACCGCATCGAGACCTTCGAGAATCTCGATTGAACTGGCGTCGTAGGTCTCGGTTGTCGACGTCATGACGGGAGCTGATCCATACGGAATTCGCCAATGGCGACAGGCCGGGCTCCGACATCGGTGGCTGAGCCGTCGCGCCGCGTTGGCTCCAACTGAAACCCAACAGGCACTGGGTTAGCCCGTTTCGGGTCGTCTTCGGAGGCCACGATGGCGGCGAGCTGTCGGTTCTTTCCGACCCAACCGAACACCACGGCTGTTTCGAACCCTCTGAACTTGACTACCCGCACACCGCCGGTGGCTCGCCCCTTGGCCGGAATCTCGGCCAGGTCAGTGACTTTGGTTGTGCCTTCGTCGGTGACCACGACAACTACCGTGCCGAACTCGACCAACCCCGCAGCAACGACCGATACACCCGACTTGAGCTTCATGCCGGCTACGCCTGCGGCTGTTGCTCCCTGGACCGAGATGCCTGCTGAGCTGGTGCGCAAAACTTGGCCATCTGATGCAACCATCGAAACTTCGGACTCGTCGGGAGCAGCAAAGGCCGCTATCACCCGATCGTTGTCCTTGAGCGTGATGACCGGGTTGCCGATGCGGGTGGAGATTGTTGTCTCTGGGGCGATTCGTTTGACCACGCCGTCGCGGGTGATGATGGCGAACGGAACAGTCGGAGTAGCCCAAAGCCCTACGACACGTTCGCCTCGGGCCAACGAAAACATCTCGGTTACAGAAGCGCCGCGGCTGCCTCTGGCCATCTCGGGAATGTCGCTCACCCGAACCGAAAGCAATCGACCCCGGTCGGTGATGGCGTAAATCGAGGCCGAGGCAGTGGTGGCGACTATGCCGGACAAGACGTCGTGGCGGCCGGCCTTGGCGGTGAACTCGGCGTCGGCGTCGCTGCGGCCCAGAAGCCCCGAGGTGCTCAAAGTGACAAGCGCCGGAGCATCAGTGTCGGAAACGTCTGGCCTTATAGCCGGGGCGTCTTCGATGACAACGATGTCGTCGGCGTCAACGATCGTGGTTCGGCGCGGCGACCCGAACTCGGCCGCGATTTCGTCGAGCTCTTTGCCAACGATGGTGCGACGCCGAGTCTCAGACCCGAGAATTCTGTCGTATCCGACGATGGCTGCCCGCACCTCGGCCAACTCGGTTACCAGCTTCTCGTATTCGAGCGCGGTGAGGCGGCGCAGTTGCATGTCGAGAATGTGGTTGGCCTGAATCTCGGTTAGCGACAACTGGGCCATGAGTTCGTGACGGGCGATTGGCACATCGGCCGAGCCTCGAATGATTCTGATGACGGTGTCGATGTTGTCGAGGGCTATGAGCAGCCCTTCGACAATGTGCTCTCTGGCCTTGGCTTTTTCTAGCCGGTACTCGGTGCGGCGAACAACAACTTCGAGCCGGTGCTCGACGAAGTAGCGGCACATGTCGTAAAGCCCAAGCGTGGTTGGCACGCCGTCGACCAACGCGACCGTGTTAATGCCGAAACTCTCTTCGAGAGGCGTGAGGCGATAAAGCTTCGTGAGCATGGCATGGGCATTGATGCCCGACTTGCACTCAATAACAAGCCGTAACCCGTTGTTACGGTCGCTGAGGTCGTTGACCGACGCAACCCCTTCGAGGCGGCCGGCCCTGATGAGATCGCGGATCTTCACCACGACTCGTTCGGGGCCAACCATGTATGGCAGTTCGGTGACCACGATGGATTGGCGCTGGCTGCTAATCGGTTCGATTTCGGTACGGGCTCTGATACGAACCGTGCCCCGACCGGTCTCATAGGCCTCGCGGAGCGCGCCATCGTCGACAAGGATGGCCCCACTCGGAAAGTCTGGTCCGGCGATGTGCTGCATCAACTCATCGACCGTTGGCTTAGGACGACGCTGGGTCAGCACCAGACGAACCGCAGAGATCACCTCGTTGAGGTTGTGGGGCGCAATGTTGGTAGCCATACCAACAGCAATTCCGGTGGCGCCGTTAACCAGTAGATTCGGCAGCTTGGCCGGAAGGCATGTTGGTTCGTCGCGTTCGCCGTCGAAGTTGTCGACAAAATCGACCGTGCCTTCGTCGATTTCGTCGACCATGGTCATGGCCGCGGCGGTGAGACGAGCTTCGGTATAGCGATATGCGGCCGGCGGATCGTCGAGACTGCCGAAGTTGCCTTTCGGATCGACCAAGGTGACCGACATCGAGAAGTTCTGACCCATTCGCACCATGGCCTCATAGATAGCGCCGTCGCCATGGGGGTGATACTTCCCCATCACCTCGCCCACAACACCCGCCGACTTGCGAAACGGAGTGCCAGGGCGCAACCCAAGTTCGTTCATGACAAAAAGGATGCGACGCTGCACGGGCTTGAGGCCGTCGCGTACGTCGGGGATCGCCCGGCTAGTGGTGACCGAAAGCGCATAGGGCATGAACGAGTCGCGCATCTCGTCTTGCACCGAAATGTCGATTACCTCGCGGGCAATCCGATCGGGCAGCTTGGCTCGTTTGGCCATTGGCGCGTTGGTCTCCTGGCTCGGCACTGGTAGCTAGCTTGGGGGATGAACAATAGGTCGAGGACTCGGTTGGGCCGCGGACCCCTCTCGAACATCTGTTCCCAGACCCTATCGTGAGCGACACCTGGTTTAGTTGTTCGCTCGTCGGGTTACTGGGACGGTAGTCTGGTGAGCTGAACTAAGGCGCTCAGTCGCGCCTCCCCCACTCCGACCAGGAGTTCGTCCATGACCAACCGAATCGATATAGAGCTCACCAGCGACCGTGGAGACGGCACCTGGACTTGGCGCGCAGCCGGAGCCAAGCAGCCCAAGGGCATCCTCGACGGCTCATTGCTTTATGAAGGCGCCGTTGTCGGCGACGTGGCCAGGGCCGATGTCGACAGCGCGCTCGACGGGGTGTATGTCGATGCCGTGCTTCCTCCGAAGAAGCGAAGCGGTAAGCAGACCGACGAGACCATCGACTTCATCGACTCTAGCTTCGAAGGCGGAGTCACCACGACCTGGAAAGAACGCAAGGGTCGCGGTGACCGCGACGGCAAGGGGCGTGGCAATCGCCGTGACGGCGGGCGCGGTGGTGGCGGGCGAAACGAACGCGGTGGGCGCAGTGGTGGAGGCGGGCGCAGCGGCGGCGGACGTGGTCGTGATGACAAGGGTGGCGAATCGAACGACGCCGATCGCAACAACAAGCGCGGCAATCGATCACGCGGCGACCGCAACGAGCAACGTCCACGCGACGACGACCGACCAGCACGCCCAAAGCCGAAACGTTTGCGTCCAGGCCGAGCCCACCGCACTGCGTGGATCGAATCTCTTCCCCAGGAACAGCAGATTGTGGCCGAGCAGTTGTCGCGAGGTGGCATTCAGGCCGTTCGCAGCGAAATTGACAGCAAGAACGAGCAAGCCAAGTCCGATGGCACCGATCCCATCGATGGGTCCGCCTTGTTGGTTCTTGCCGAAGGCATGATGCCGAGGCTCCGCGACGCCGAATGGCGCGACCGCGCCGATGCCGCGCTTGGCGACGTCAACGAGATCGACCTTCGCGACCTCCGGTCAGTGGTTGCTACCGAGACGGCTCGAGATGATGAAGGGCGCCGTGTCGCCGAGCAGCTTCGCGAGGCACTTACGTCTCGAGTCGAGACCGCCCAGGCCGAGTGGGTTATCGAAGTCACCTCCACTCTTGGCGAGGGCCGCGTGGTGCGGGCCCTTCGGGTCAGCTCTCGCTCGCCCAAGGCCGGCGCACAGCTTCCGCCCGATGTTCTTCAACGACTCATCGAGGCCACCAACAGCTCTGTCGACGAGACTACGTCTCAACAGCGCCTCGCTACGGTCCTCGATGCCGTAAGTCGCTCCGTTGTTCGGCCCCACTTCGTTCTCGAACATGTTCCAGAGACCCCAACCGACGAGTTGCTCGAAACGGTCAAGAAAGTTGCCACTCAACTTCCAGAAATCGCCGCGAAGTTCGGCATCACCGCCACTCGTCGACCGCGCCGCGGTAAGCCCGCGCCAAAAGGCAAGGGTGGTCCCAAGGGCCGAAGCGGAGCTAAGGGCCAGGGTGGAGCCAAGGGCCAGAAGCCCATTCCACCGAAACCAGAACAGCCCGCGGCCGCTGAAACGAACGTCGACCAGGCCAGTACCGAAGCGCCTACAGAAACGGCTGCTGTCACTAGTGAGGCTGAAGTCGCCAAGGGCGCCACCGCTCCTGAGGCGCCCGCCAATGAAGACGCTGTCGCTACCGGCGACGCCGAGCCTAAGACAACTAGCGAAGCCTCCGGCGACTCGGCGCCAGCGACAGAAGCCCCAGTCGAGGCCGCCAAACAAGACCCACCTCCAGCGGCCGAACCAACACCTGCGCCGGACCCGAGCGAGACATCAGCCGCTGAGGTCAGCCCGGTCGAGCCATCTTCGCCAACGGAAACGTCAACTGAGGCGCCAATCGAGGCTGAACCCTCGCCTGAGGCTGCGACTCCACCGGCGGCCGAAGAAGCGTCAGACCGCGAGTCGACCGACAGCTGAACCCGCTGTCGGTGCTTCGTCCCATTCGGAGTTGCACTCGGTACATCTGCACACGTCGACTCGTTCATGTCGTAGGTACATGCGTTGGATGTCATCGCCGTCACACTGAGGACAGCAGCTCAGCATTTGTATTGTGCCCATAGGGCTATTCTTCGGCTTGTTGAGTATTGATGTTAACCGATTTGACACCAGAGTTCTCTTACGGGTCGTTCGGGCCCTTTCGTTGACTTTCACTAGGCGTCAGTCCAAACGGCACCGCTGGTGTAGTGGCGTAGCCCTCGATTGAACGACAACACCGCGGCCACCGCGAATCCAGTGGCGACTGCTGCTGAAGCCAGCGCTAGTTTGGGGTCGAAGGACTCGACCCATTTCGATGGCAGCCCGGTCACAAATCCGGCTGGCACAACGGTAAACATAACTACCCGAGCCAACCCACCGAACACGTCAACGGGGTACGAAGAGAACAGCGTTATGGCATGAAACCCAAGGTCGCCAGCCTCGGTGCGGCCCAGGAAAAACACCGAAGAACCGGTCAGAACCAGGAACGAGGCGAGCAGCACGGTAGCGATCACTACTGCTACGGCGAACGCAAGGGTGCGAGCTGGTGTTGGGTTTCCGGCAACGGCAAAGAGGCCCAACCCAAAAGCGAGGTCGCCTACGTTGATCGGTTGCACCTCGCGCACGAGCAAGTACGGCAGAGTCGGTACTGGCAAAGCCAAGGCCGCATCGAGCCCACCGGTGGTGGCGAGTTCGGGGATGCGTCTGGCGTTCGCAAGTAGGCCGAGAACGATTCCACCGCTAGTGGTCAAAATGGCCTGCAACACCATCAGGTTGTTGATGTCCCAACCTCTCACCTCGCCAACCCGACGAAAGAAAACGATCCAGAACACGATCCACACAAGATCGTTGAGCATCATGATCAGTGTCTGAAACCAGAAACTGCGTCTGTTCGACCACGCTTGTTGCCACGCTCCCAGCCAAGTCCGACCCAGGGCCACACGAGTAGGGCGCCGAGTTCGCGCCGACGTTGTCATGTTCGAGCTTCCAGCACACGACGCTCGCCGACCCTGAACACGATCAACATAAGGACATAGAGAGCCACCAGCCACGCCAGCTGAAGTATCAGCAGTTCAGGTTCGAAGTGGCCAGCAGCGAGCCGAGCCGGAACGTACGCCATCGCCACAAACGGCAGCATTCGAGCAGTTGTCTCGAGCCAACCTGGGAGCACCTCGATCGGCAAGAGCATTCCACCAACAACGAAGACCAGCTTTTGATATAGAAACCATGTGGCCTTGGCATCACGCACCCAGAAGGCCGACGCCGCGAATATGTGCTGGGCCACCAGGTTCAGCACTACGGCAAGCAACAGCGCTGGCACTGCTAGCCCAAGGGCCGCCAGATTGGGCACCCAGCCACCCACCGCCGATGCCAAGACAAGACCAACGGTGGCGCACACGGCCAGGCGAGGCAACATGGCCCCAACTTCGGCGGCCAACGAGATCGCCACCACCGAAACCGGGCGTTGCATTGAGATCTGGATCCTCCCAGATCCAATGGTGTCGCCAAGTTCTTCGATAAAGCGCATGCGTAGTGAGATGGTGGCCATCTCAGATGCCGCTACATACCAAACAAGCGACGACCCTGTGTAGCCGACGATGGTGCCGTCGCCGGCGCCAGTGGCCGCCAACCAAAGTGCTGCCAACATCGAAGTAACCATGATGTAGAACACTGCGGTTACGACCAGCCCCGACTTGTCGACCAACGTCCGGGCCATCGACACCATCGCAACGGTGCGCATGGCGCCAATCGTGCGGCCGATGGTGTGCGCGCGAGGGGCTTGGGTCGAGGTCATCTTGTCTCGTAGATCTCGGCGATTACCTGCTCGAGTGGCGGATCCACGACGGACAAGTCGGTAACTGCGCAGTTCTCCAGCAGCTTGTTCACAACGTCGCGAATGGGTGCGACGGTTGTGTCGACGTCGACCCGAAGAACGAGCTCAGGCGAGGGCAGAACCGTGACTCCAGGGCGAGCCATTGCCCCAAGCACTTTGGGGCCAATCGGCACCTCTAAGGCCGCTTCGATGCGTTTGGCCGACAAGAACTGCTGCCTCATAGCCGCTACCGAATCATCGTGGATGATCTGGCCGTTGCTAACCACGATTGACCGCTCGGCCACTTGCTCGATGTCGGCTACGTCGTGCGATGTGAGAAACACCGTAGTTCCGTTCTCGTGATTCAGGCGCACCAGAAGTTCGCGGAAGCGCTGCTTGGCCACAAGGTCAAGGCCAATGCTTGGCTCATCGAGCATCAGGATCTCGGGGTCGTGCAACAGAGCAGCGGCCAGCTCACAACGCATACGTTGGCCAAGCGACAGTGTCTTCACTGGCTGATCGAACAGGTCGGTGGCCTCGAGCAACTCGCCAAGTTCGGCCGTCCTGGCCGCGGCCGTCCCGTCGTCGATTCCGAAGATCGAGGCCAACATTCGGAACGACGCCTTGGGAGGCAGTTCGGCCCAGAGCTGGCTCCGTTGACCAAACAGTGTTCCGATGCGCTGGGCTAATGCGGCTCGTTCTTCCCAAGGGACCATTCCAAGCACCGAAGCGGTGCCCGATGTGGGGTACAAGATGCCGGTGAACATCTTGATCGATGTCGACTTTCCAGCACCGTTCGGGCCAATGAACGCAACCCGCTCGCCCCGTTCGACATCGAAGCTGATTCCCCGAACCGCTTCAACCACCTTCTGCTTGCCTCGCCCGGTGGTGAATGTCCTGGTGAGGTTGGCAACTCTCATCGCCGATGCCGAACTCATTTCACCAGTGTGCTTGAGTGTCGAAGACGATGCGGGCTGTTTCAACCTATCGCGCCATCATCGAGCAACGGTAACCTCGACGGCGTAGCGATTACGCGAAGCAATACAGCACTGGCGTAGCGATTACGCGAAGCAATACAGCACCGGCGCAGTACACCTAACCACGGAAGCAACGATGACCGACGGCCCAAAGATCATCTACACCCGAACCGACGAAGCTCCAGCATTGGCGACGTACTCGTTGCTACCCATCGTTCAGGCTTTTGCCGGAGCCGCTGGTGTTGGCATCGAGACCCGCGACATTTCCCTTGCTGCGCGGATCGTGGCCAATTTCAACGACCTCCTCCCGGACGATCAGCAGATGCCGGACGATCTCGCCGAACTTGGTGCCTTGGCCAAGCTTCCCGAGGCCAACATCATCAAGTTGCCGAACATTTCGGCGTCGACTCCTCAGCTCAAGGCCGCTATCGCCGAGCTTCAGGCCAGCGGATACGAGTTGCCCGAGTTCCCCGATGACCCTTCGACCGGCGCCGAAGCCGACATTCGAGCCCGGTACGGAAAAGCCATGGGAAGTGCTGTTAACCCGGTACTACGGGAGGGCAACTCCGACCGGCGGGCACCAAAAGCGGTGAAGGAGTTCGCCCGCAAACACCCACACTCGATGGGTGCGTGGTCGGGCAACTCTGACACACACGTGTCGACTATGACTGGCGGCGACTTCTTCTCCAACGAGAAGTCGATGACGATGAGCGCCGACGAGCAACTGCAAATTGAACACGTCGCTTCTGACGGATCGATCACCGTCCTACACGCCAGCGTGCCGGTTCTTGCCGGCGAGGTTGTCGATGGCACCTTCATGAGCGCCGCAGCATTACGAACATTCCTCGCCGAACAGATTGCCGATGCCAAAACCAAGGGCGTGCTGTTCTCACTGCACCTGAAGGCCACGATGATGAAGGTCTCAGACCCCATCATCTTTGGTCACGCAGTGCGAGCCTTCTTCGCCGACGTATTCGACGAATTCGGCGAGGCACTCGACGGCGTAGGCGCAAACCCGAATAACGGACTTGGCAACGTGCTCGCCGCTGTCGACGAACTACCTGACGATACGAAAGCTGCTGTTCTGGCGGGCATAGAAGCTGCCTATGCGACCGGGCCCGATCTGGCGATGGTCAATTCCGACCTCGGTATCACCAACTTGCATGTTCCGTCCGATGTGATCATCGACGCCTCGATGCCGGCCATGATCAGAACGTCTGGCCAGATGTGGAACACAGCCGGCGAGCAGCAAGACACTAAGGCCGTCATTCCCGACAGCAGCTACGCCGGGATCTATCAGGCCACGATCGACGATTGCATCGCCAACGGTGCGCTGGATCCAGTCACGATGGGTTCGGTTCCAAATATCGGGCTCATGGCTCAGAAGGCCGAGGAGTACGGTAGCCACGACAAGACATTCGAGGCGCCGTCGTCTGGTTCCATCCGCGTAGTCGACTCGTCAGGTTCGACCGTCATGTCACACGCTGTTGATCCTGGCGACATCTGGCGGATGTGCACCGTCAAGGATGCCCCGATCCAAGATTGGGTGAAGCTAGCCGTCGGCCGGGCCAGAGCTACCGGTGCTCCGGCAGTTTTCTGGCTAGATGCCGATCGGGCCCACGATGCACAGCTCGTCACCAAGATCGGCCAATACCTACCGAACCACGACACCGATGGTCTTGAAATCGAGATCATGGCGCCAGCCGAGGCCACCCGTTTCAGCCTCGAACGCATCCGCCGAGGCGAGGACACCATTTCGGTGACCGGAAACGTGTTGCGTGATTACAACACCGACCTGTTCCCCATTCTCGAGGTTGGTACCAGCGCCAAGATGTTGTCGATTGTGCCCCTGATGAACGGTGGAGGTCTTTTCGAAACCGGCGCCGGCGGGTCGGCACCCAAACACGTTCAACAGTTCACCAAGGAGAACCATCTTCGGTGGGACTCACTTGGCGAGTTCTTGGCGCTAGGCGTATCTCTAGAGCATCTGGCTGAGTCGTCGGCCAACACCGGAGCCCAGATTCTGGCCGATGCCCTCGACACCGCAACGGGGCGATTGCTTGATGAGAACAGGTCGCCGTCGCGCAAGGTCAATGAGATCGACAACCGCGGCAGCCACTTCTATCTCGCCATGTACTGGGCTAGAGCCATGGCCGACCAAACCGGCGATTCAGGGCTCGCAACGACTTTTGCTCCGCTGGCTGATGCACTGGAGACCAACGAGCAAGCCATTACCGCCGAACTGGTCGACGCTCAAGGTGTTGCCATGGATGTCGGCGGGTACTACCTGCCCGACCCGGCTTTGACCGCTGCTGCGATGCGGCCCTCAAGCCTCTTCAACGACATCATCGACGGATTCCATAACGGCTAGATCTCGTTAGTTGCAGATCTAGCCTTGGAGTTGCCGCCTAGGTGGATGTAGCTCGCTGTTGGGTGAGTCTGAATGACTGTACATATACACGAGTCTCCCCTGCGGCGTTGATGTCGGTTCGCTACTTTATTCGACTATCTCTGTTGTTTGTGTGTGAATAGAACGTTTGTTTGATAGTGTTCTGGGTATGCGAACGGTGAGTGTGCGGTTTCATACATCTGATGAACTCATAACAATGGCTCTTCCTTCTGTTGAGGGTTTGTTGTATGAGGTGCATTCGATGCGTTCGCGTCTCGATGGCCAGGAAGCAACGTTGCATTCAGCGATCGGGGTGTTGCAGGGTGCTAACGGTCCACGACCACCGCGACCGCGGCCACACCCCGCAGGCGATCCGAACGCAGACGCCGATACAAGCGAAGATTCGGCCAATGCTGATTCAGGGTGTGGGCCCGATGGATCTGACAACGCTGATTCTGGTTCCGGTTCCGGTCCGGGCGATGGCACCGATCCAGGCGCCAACAACCACAACGGCGGTGGCGGTGGTGGTGGTGGTGGTGGTGGTGGTGGTGGTGGTGGTGGTGGTGGTGGTGGTG
>CAZMUM010000028.1:54904-74422 GCA_964569385.1 uncultured Acidimicrobiales bacterium | reverse complement strand
GCCAATGACGCTTCGAAGCGGGCAAGTTCGCTCACAACCTCAGAGTACGGCGAATCGAAACGCAACCGCGGTTGGCCGCTGTGGGTGGCCATCGGACCAACGAACTCAAACTTCGCCGCTCACAGTGGCGAACAGGGCTTCAGGTTGACCGTCCCACCCCCTATGTAGGGTCGTGCCTAAGCACGACTGGTGCAGATCGACTTCCCCTTGATCTTAAGAGAACTTCAATCACCGGGGATTTGTCATGCTCGAAACCCATTCCAGATTCGCATCGGCCTCGACAAAGCGACGCAGCGAAAACGCACCGCTCCAATTCGACGAAGCCGAGCTACAAATGCAACGCAAACTCGCCGAAGGCCTCATCGGTCGCGGTCGCCAACTGAACGACCTGCATCACGGGCTCGTCACCGAAGCTGCGCTATTCGCCGACGGCCCCGTCTGGATTGCTGACGGCTCGCCATCGGCGGCACGATGGATCGCCGACCACCTCGACGTGTGTTGTGCCACGGCGCGTGAGTGGATTCGCGTCGGACGCGCTCTCAGTGAGCTTCGCGCAACTGCGGTTGCGTTTGAGAACGGAAACCTGTCCTTTGCAAAGGTCCGCTCCATTACCCGAATCGCCACACCCGACAACGAGTTGGCGCTGCTCGAGATCGCCGAACGGGTACCAGCCGACCAAATCGCAAAGGCTCTCGCTATCTGGTCAACCCACAACGAACCGGACGACATCATCGACGCCCGCCAACACGCCAGCCGATCAGTCAGGTGGCGCAACGAACCCGACGGCACCGTCACCGCACTAATGCGGTTCACTCCATTGGCAGCAGGAATCATGCAAGCCGCCATCGACACCCAGATGATGCGCAACAAACATGCACGAGACGCCGATGGCACCTGGCCTACGGTCGCAAATCGCCGCGCCGACGCCATCGTCGAGCTGCTCACCAACCATATGGGCGCAAGACGAAAGTTCGAAGTAATCCTGCATGTTCGCGGCGACGGCAGCAGCCTCGACGACGGCACGCCGATTACCGACAGCAGCGTCGCCTCACTGCTGCCAGAGGCGTTCATCAGACTGCTCATCCACGATGCCGAACGTCGGCCAGTGAACGCATCATGTCTCCGGCGGCACCCAACTCCCCGACAGAAACGGGTCGTCAAGGAACGCGATCGCAGCTGCGTCGAATGCGGCCGCCACGATCTACTCGAATATGACCACACACCCGCCTACGAACTTTCAGGTCGGACCCATACCGATGATCTCAAAATCCGCTGCGCGCCATGCCACACAGCGAAACACGGGACCGAGAGCGTTTAATAGTCGCCAACACACCGACTCTGGCCGACGTCCTAGACATTATCGACAGCCGCGAGGGCGGTCAGACCACCATCGAGGACTCACTCGAGGCCATCGCTGACGACCGTGCTCGTCGTTGATGCTTCTGTCATCGCACCAATAGTTGCCGATGATGGCCCACACGGACACCTTCTAAGAGCCCGAATCCGCGACGAAACACTCGCCGCTCCCGATCTGTTACGGATCGAAGTCGTGTCCGTCATTCGCAAGCAGCTGCTGCGACAATTACTCACACCGGCCAGGGCGGCCGCCGCGGTCGAAGACCTCTCGGCCCTTCCGATTCGGGTCTTCCCGACCAGCCCGTTCGTCTCGCGGATCTGGCAAGTCCGCGACAACGTCGCGCCCTACGACGCTTGTTATGTCGCTACAGCCGAGTCGCTCCAGTGCCCATTCCTCACCGCCGATGCCCGACTTGGAAGGGCAATCGCCTTTGACGACTCACTAGACGTGGCCGTAGAAGTATTTGCTGCCAGCTAAATCGGAGTTCCAGGCCAACGACCCATCACATCTGTTCAGGCGCCTCGATGCCCAACAATTCGAGGCTGTGGTTCAACGTTCTGGCTGTCAGATCAGCCAAGGCCAGTCTGCTAGTTCGCACCGGCTCGTCCGACTTCAGTATGGGACACGACTGGTAGAACGACGAGAACTCTGAAGCCAACTCGTACACGTAGGTGCACAACTTGTGTGGACTATACGTTGCGAGCGTCGCCTCGAGAGCGGTCGGGTAACCGAGCAGACGGATAGCAAGCGCCCGCTCCTGCGGTTCGACAAGGTCGATTGGTGCAGACCTAACCGACGCTCGGTCGACGCCAGCCCGGCGAAATATCGAACAGATCCGGGCATGGGCATACTGCAAGTAGGGGCCGGTGTTGCCCTCGAAGGCCAACATGCGATCCCAGTCGAATACGTAGTCCTTGACGCGGTCAATCGATAGATCGGCGTACTTAATCGCGCCGATACCAACCATCTGAGCAACACGAGCCCGGTCGTCACCGTCGATAGCCGGGTTCTTCTCGGCAATCGACGCAGCCGCCCGCTCGATGGCACCGTCGAGAAGGGCCACGAACTTCTGAGGATCACCGGAACGAGTTTTTAGCATCTTACGGTCTTCGCCAAGAACGTTTCCGAACGCCACGTGAATTGCTTCGACCGGCGGCTTGAGCCAGCCAGCCATCTCGGCCACACGGAACACCATCTGCAGATGTTGAGACTGCGGCGCCCCCACTACATACACGAGGCGGTCGGCGCCGAGTCTGGTCACCCGGTCATACACGCAAGCCAGGTCACTTGTCGCGTAGTTGAACCCACCAGTACGGGCCTGAACAATCAGCGGCAGCGGATCGCCTTGGCGGTTAGTGAACCCAGGGGGAAACACCACCCGAGCCCCATCGTTGTCTTCTATCAACCCAGCGGCATCGAGGCTTGAGATGATGTCTGGCATCAGCGGTTGATACATCGACTCGCCCGCGAGATCGTCGTGAGTCAGTAAGACGCCAAGCTTCTCGTACACAGTCGAGAAATACTCGGTCGACATATCGACCAGACGACGCCACAGCTCGCCCGTCTCAATGTCGCCTCCCTGAAGAAGCACAACCCGAGCACGAGAGCGATCCTGAAACTCTTCTGACTCAGCGAACTTCTTGTTGGCCGCTTTGTAGAAAGCGTCGAGATCGCCTTGAGACAGCCCCGCGGAGTAGACGTCTTCGCCAACATCAATCAGGTGCTCGATGAGCATGCCGAACGGACGGCCCCAATCGCCGATGTGGTTCTCTCGGATGACCGTGTGCCCCTGCATCTCGAGCATCCGAACAAGGGCGTCGCCGATGACCGTTGTGCGTAAGTGACCGACGTGCATTTCTTTGGCCACGTTTGGCGCCGAATAGTCGACAACAACAGTTTCGGCCGACGCGACGGCCGCAATGCCGAGCCGATCGTCGGCTGCAACCGCCGCTAACTGGGCTTCAAGAAACTTTGAAGCCAACGTGACGTTGATGAAACCAGGACCAGCCACCTCAAGAGACTCTGCGGCATCATCGAGCACACCAGAATCGATTACGGCTTGGGCAACCTCGCGCGGGTTGCGACCGGTTCGCTTCGCCAAAGGCAAGGCACCGTTGATCTGGGCGTCGGCATGGTCCGATGGCCGCACAGTGGGGTCGGCAGGCTCGCCGCCGTTCAACTCGGCAAACACCGGGGCCAGCAGCGCCGACAAGATAGAAACAGGATCCGACATATGGCAGCCATTGTGCCGCCCAAGACGGGCTAACTCCACGAAACCTTTGCCGACTCGACCGAACCTGCGGCCCTGAACAACACAAACGCCAGCACATTGCACGCGGCCGCAAACAAGAACGCTGACCGATAGTCGCCGACATCGCGTAAGAAGCCAAGCACAAATGGCCCAGCCGCCACCCCTACCGTTCCGAACAGCTGGTTGAACGAATAGATCCGCGAATACTCACGAACTCCGAACGCATCGGCGAGCAGCAACGGCTGAAGCATCAAGACGTTGCCGACGCTGATGCCGAACAACGCCGCGGCCAAACGCAGACCCGTTGCCGAATCCGCCACCGCAACGGCGGCCAGCGCAGCTCCTTGCAACAGAATTAGAGAACCCGTCATCGCTGTGATCGACACCCTTGTCACGACCACGCCGCCAACCAAACGCCCGCACACACTCGACAAAGCCAGGATTGAGAGCACCGATGCCGCAACACCAGTCGACTGTCGCTCACTAACGAGCGAAAACAGCTGAGCCAGCGCGCCAACTTGGGCAAAGAAAGTTACGGCGTAGGTGGCAGCCAACAAACGAAAGAACCGAGTACGCCGAGCATCAACAAACGTTGCACCCGGAACATGAGCCACGCGGGCCGAGTCGCCAGCCAAGGGTTCAGTCGGCTCAGCGGCGCCATAGGGCCGCAGCCCTTTGTCGGCGGGCCACGATCGAATGAGCAGCAGCGAGATCGGCAACACGCCGATCACCCAAACCAGCCCCATCCACGGACCCAGCTCAGCGAGGGTCCGAGTGTCGAGCAACCTGGCGACCACCGGCGTTATCACCATGCCGCCAATACTCAACCCGGTCGAAGCAATCGACAGCGCTACGGACCGCTTCACCTCGAACCAGCGAGCCACCACCGTCACAGAAGGAACCAACCCAGCGGTCGCAAAAGCAACACCAAACACGATGAAGAACACATATAGATCAAGCACCGAGTCGACGTAGCGCAACCCGGAGAGCGCTCCCCCACCGATGATCGCGCCCGATGCGTAGAACCAGCGAATGTCGACGCGGTCCATCAGTTTGGCTAGCGCGAAGCCGGTGACCCCACCGACGCCGAAGAACAATGCCGTGGCTCCCGACACGACGGTCACCGACGCGTCGAGCTCGACCTTTGCCGAACGCAAGATGACCGAAGCGTTGTAGAAACCGAGCCCGGCCGTCGTGGTCAGAACCACGAATATTGCGCCGACAAGCCACCATCCGTAGAAGCCTCGTTTGCCTGTAGTGATCGCTTCCAAGGTGTCTCTTTCAGATATGGCCTATTGTCGAGGCCAACATTGTGTTTCATGAACTCGTAAGGGGCGAATCATGACCTATCCAGTTACCTACGAAATCGACTCACCGCTCGAGATGGCCAGGTGGCGACCACTCGTTCAGTGGATAATGGCAATTCCACACTTCTTTGTGGCATATTTTGTGGCCATCGTGGCCCAGATTGTGGCCGTTATCGCGTGGTTCACCATCGTGATCACCGGAAAGATGCCAGAAGGTATGGCCAACATATTGGCCATGAGCCTGCGGTACTCAGCCAGAGTCGCCGCATATGCGGGTTTTCTGTACAGCGGCTATCCACCATTTGCCTTCGAGGCCCAGACAGCAGACCCCGGAGGAAGCCCGGTGGTCACCAGCTTCGAGGTGGCGCTGACCGACCGGAACCGACTTACCGTCTTCTTTCGGTTGATCATGGCCATCCCGATCATGATCTTCACCGGGATCATCTTCTTTGTCGCCGAACTTGCCTACATCGCTGCCTTCTTCGCGGTTCTGTTCACAGGCAAGTGGCCCCAAGGAATCCACGACTTCGTGGTCAAGGCTTTCAGGCTCTCGATGAAGACAAACGCCTACGTCATGTTGTTGACCGACGAATATCCACCGTTCAGCCTCGAGTAACAGCCAGTTCGAGAGCCACGGCCACTGCCATCACCGAACTGAACCGCCGAGCTAGTCACCGGAATCGGCGTCGAGCCACGGAAACACCTTGGCACTCAACAGTCCTGACCGTATCGGGACAAGCAAGTCGCACAGCCGCTGCGCCGACACGTCTCCGACCGCGTCGACCAGCGGTTGGGAGGCTTCGTCGGTGCGTTGCTCGATGTCGTCGCGAAACTGTCGGCCAGCATCGCCAAACGAGCCATCGCTGTCAACCAGGCCACGCTGCTGCAATGCTTCGACTCCCGCGGCCCAGTCGGCGTCGGGCCATCGTCGCGATGAGCGGAGGACAGCCTCGGTGACTTGACCCGTAGCCGCATGCAGTACGAGAGCCTCGACAGCCGTAACCGGCGCACTACACAATGCGGCGACATGAGCATCGCCGCGCCATTCACGAATGATCGTCACGAGCTGCCACAGACGAACGACCGGATCGTCAGGCAGAACCACGGCCCGGTTTGCAGCTGCCAGCGGTTTGCCTTCGTCGCCTACTCCGTCGACCATCGACGCGGCGATTGCCGTCGCCTCGTCGACGTCGGCGGGGTCAAGGTCGGGACACGCACGAGCGAGTACGCGACCGGCAGCCCGAAGCCGAGCCTGCTGAATCGCATCTGGCGAAGCCATGGCCCAGGCCCCAGGAATGGCCTCGCCCACGATCCCTGGCCAGAAGTTAAAAAACGTAGCTACTACCAATTCGGGACCAACTGCACCCATCGGCGCTGCCCGACTTCCGAAGTACTGAGCCCGGCCTGTCAGATCGATGGCCGAGTACTCCTCGGCCGCCTCCGGCGCGAAGTAGATGAAGCCGTGGACAAGGTTGGTAATCGCCCCGAGGCGTTGAACAGTGGATGCCATGTTCCAACCGTAGGCCCAAACCGAACGCCTCTACCTATCGAGGACGTCGGTTGGAGCCGGAAACCGCTCTGGGAACCGTCGAGCAAGCAACATCGACAAAATCTCGGTCGTGTTCCCTGGCGTGCGCTCGAGGCGGGGAAGATCATCGACGTCGAACCACCTGACCTCCTCGATCTCGGGGCTAGCTGGAGCCACAGACTCGGGGGTCACTCCAGAACGCAGACCAAAGCTGAAGTAGTACTCCACGCGCCTTGGCCGACGGCGGTGGCGAATCACCAACGGGCCCGTCTCGATCACTTGAATGCCAAGCTCTTCGGCTACCTCACGGTGAATGGCGACCTCTGGTTCTTCGCTCCATCCAAGCATGCCGCCTGGTAGGCCCCAACCTTGACGATATGAGTGCCTCGCCAGCAACAGCCGACCGTCGTCGGACGTAATCACCGCCACCATTCCGAGCCGATAGGCAGGCGATGTCAGGCCAACAATGAAGTGCCTGACGCTCACCGGAAATCGACCGAACTGGCGCAGCACGAGAGCGTGCAGACCCGATGCAGAAGTCGTCATGATGTATCCGTCGGCGGCCTGAACGCAGCCAAAAGCTCGTCGAGAAGAGCCGGGGAAGACGCATAGAGAACGCCCCGGCGTGCGGCATGATCGCGATGGAGAAGCTCGTAGCCATCAAGCTCGGCGGCGACGGCGCCAGCCTCGAGCGCTATGAGATGCGCCGCGGCGTAGTCCCAAAGGCCAAGCTGACTAACAGAATCAACAAACCCATCGACTCGGCCGGCAGCCACGTAGGCAATGTCGAGAGCCGCCGCACCAAAGCTGCGGTACTGGGCCCACCCGAGGTGTCCGTCGGGCACACCGTTAATGGCGATGATGGAACTGCTCAGCTGCCTGCACGCTGCAGCCTTGATCGGCTCGCCATCCAGATGGGCGCCGCGGCCTCGAACAGCGGAGAATGTCTCGCCTGTTGCCTGATTCACGACCAGCCCGACACGAACACCGTCGTCGTCGAGCACCGCGAGGCTGGTGTTGAAATGAGGGATGCCGCGACTGGCGTTGGTCGAGCCGTCAACGGGGTCGATGACCACGATCTCCGACGTTCGGCCTGGCTTCACGCCCGATTCCTCGCTGAACGTGCCCGCTCCAGTTGGGGCCACAGTGGCAAGCACCACAGCATCAGCCGCCAGATCAAACGCATACTGGTCGGGCCGTTCACCGGTGGCCGACTTATCGTCGAAGGCATCGAGCTCGGCCTTAACAGCGGCGGCAGCCACGTCAAGCACCTCAAGCCAATCGTCGTCGGTCACCCACTAGACGCTACCTGCGAGGCGGGGTGCCGACACCCGTGTCGCACCGATGTGAAAGGCTGTCATCGATATGGCAGCAATAGACCTCGCAGGATTCGTAACCGACCTTAAAGAACATGCCGTCGAACACGGATTTCACATTCACGACGAACGACACTTCATCGAGACATACTCGTTGCGCCAAGCATGGGAAGTCGACCTCCACCCCGCCGAGGCGTGCGGTGGCCCACTTGATCTGCACCTTGCCCTAGAGGCCGAACCTCGCGTGCTGCTCGCATTCGAAGACGCGGTGATGTCGCTCGACGACGGCGATCTGCCCGAGGACGACTTTCTGGTTTCGCTCAGCTTCAACTGGTCGTTGCCACCCATGACTCACGGCCCAGACCTCCTGATTCTTGCCACCGACCTTGCCGGTATCGGCACGACCACATTGCCAATCGAAGTGTCGGCCATCGATTCGTTTGCGTCGATAACCGACCCCGCTCAGCGCACCCTCGCCATCGTCGGCCGCATTCCCTTGTCGCTCACTGCCATCGTCACCGGCAACGAAGACCTTTGTGGCGTACTCGATCTATGTGCAGAGGTCAGCACGTACATGCTCGACCGAGCACCCTCATGGTTAGACCAGTAGGCGCACTCATCGCCGCACTGTTTCTGCTCGGTGCCTGCTCAGAAGCCGACAAAGAACAAGTCGATGTCGAACAGCGCAATGAATGGCCGGTGTTCCGCTTCGCCCATGTGCCCCTGGTGATGGACATCGTCGCTCCAACGGAGCCGCAACTAGCTGCGGCCAGGGAGGCAGATGCCCCTTTCGACGCCTGGTTCTTTACCGCCACGGCGGCGCCACCGGGTTCGGCCAGCACCGTGGGCGAAATCCGCATCACCGACTTCATAGTTGGGCCGGACTCCTACCAAGAGTTCGAGTATGTCGTGCCGAACGCCGCTAACCCCGACCAAGAAGATGCATCAATAGCTGAGACCGAGTCCGGCGCTTGCGATGCAGCTGGGGTCGAGGCCGAGGCGATTGAGATTCGCTCGACGCAATCGGGATGTGTGTTAACAGCTACAGGAGCGGTCGTCTGGTTCGAACACAACCGAACCTTCATAGCCAAGACGTCCAAAAGCGCCGAGGTTTCGACGTCGGCCGTTGTCGCCTGGCTCGACTCTCTAGTCGTCACCCAGATTGGTCAAACCGGCGCACCCTACGAGATGCCGTTTTGCAGTGACGACCCGTCGGGTTGCACTTCGTAGCCCGGCCAGGAGTAGGGTCGCCAGAACGCACGCTCAACCGACGGGAGACCTTCCAATGGCCATCGAAACTCTCGAATTTGGTCGAACCGGCCATCAGAGTTCGCGTGTCATTTTCGGCGCGGCCGGGCTTGGCGGCATGAGCCAAGAACGGGCCGACGCGACCATCGACTTGATTCGGGCTGCTGGTATCAACCACTTCGACACCGCCCGCTCCTATGGCGAAAGCGAGCTGAAGTTGGCGCCGTGGTTGGCTGAACACCGCTCTGAGATTTTCCTCGCCACCAAGACCGGCGAGCGAGACGGACAAGCCGCTAGGCGCCAACTCGAAGAATCACTCGATCGGCTTGGTGTCGATCAGGTTGACCTGATCCAGCTCCACAACCTTGTCGAACTCGACGACTTCGAGACCGCTCATGGGCCTGGCGGAGTAGTCGAAGCAATGGCTAAGGCCCGAGACGAAGGTCTCGTGCGCTTTATCGGAGTAACGGGCCACGGTACGCGTATCCCCGCAATGTTGATGCAGAGCCTCGAGCGGTTCGACTTCGACTCGGTGCTCTACCCGTACAACTTCACCTTGATGCAAGACCCGGCCTTTCGATCCGACGTCGAGACGCTGCGAGCCATGACCGCCGAACGCGGTGTCGCCAACCAGACCATCAAGGCGGTGGCCCGCCGTCGATGGCCTAGCACCGATATGGGAAAGTTCAGTTGGTACCAACCGCTGACCGATGCAGGGGCCATAGCCACTTCTGTTCGATACGTTCTGGCGAGTCCTGATCTTTTCTTGAACACGACGAGCGACGCTCGTCTACTACCAGCCATCATCGAAGCAGCTCAAGGAAACGGGGCTGCGCCGTCGCATCAGGAGATGGTCGAGTTGACCCAAGACCACGACGTGAGCGCGTTGTTCGATGGAGCCGACCTCGAACGGATTTAGACCCGGAGCTGGCTTTAGCCGAGCCGTTCCTTAACCAAGCCAGCCACGACTCGGCCGTCGGCGCGGCCGTCGACCTTGGCGTTGACGGCCTTCATGGCCTGACCCATCTGTGCCATCTCGCTGAAGCCTTCGTCGGCCAATGTCTGCTCGACTAACGCCACCACTTCGTCGTCAGAGAGCTTCTTAGGCAAGTAGGCCTCAAGAATGACCAACTCGGCCCGTTCCTTGTCGGCCCGTTCGGTAGCGCCACCCTGGTCGAAGGCCTCGGCGGCCTCGACACGCCGCTTGGCCTGACTGGCGATGACCTTTAGAACCTCGTCGTCTGACAACGTCTTGGACGATGGTCCCGAGACTTCGGCTTCTTGGACGGCAGCGATAACGGACCGGATGGTGCCAAGGGTGATGGTGTCGCGCTGCTTCATGGCAGCGGTCATGTCGGCGCGGAGGGTGTCAACGAGCATGTGCTCAACTGTACGAGGCCGACGGTGCGACTTCTGTCCTATTTGTCGATTGGCCTACTAGGCGGTTGGACTATTCCTCGACTGGGCGGATGTGATGGTCTCTGGTCAAAGCGAACAACATCGATACCGTCGGAATGGCGGCGAGTGTCAACACCGCGGGCGGATACGAACCGTAGGCCGATTGGGTTAGGGCCAAAGCAACCGGCCCGAGCGCCGAGGCGCCAACGCCAACGAGGTTCTGGATACCTTGGATCGATCCGATGTGGGCCGTGCCAAACCACTTCGGAAGCAAGGTGGCCGTCACCACTCGCACCGCTCCACCGCTAGCTCCGAGCGATATTGCATAGGCAACCACCGCCACCCCAGGTGCAGCAGTAGCAGCGAGGAGATGCGCCACTGCGAGTAGCGCCATGGCGATGGCGGGCAAGAAACGGGCCCCAAGCCGGTCGGCGGCATACCCGAAACCGAGCCCAGCGATGGTCGAGCCGACAACTTGTGGAATGAACATCGCCGCCGCTGCGCCCTCGGACAACCCAGCAGCGCCAAGTAAGTCGATCTGGTGGAAGTTGAGCGCCGTCGTCAACATCCCGGCAGTGCTGCTGGCAACGGTGATGATCCAAAACGATCGAGTTCGAACAGCCTCTGCTCGGGTGAATGACCTGGGTACCACCCGACCAGCCACAAACGCCGCCATAGGCAACCCAGGCCCTACAGGCGATCCGGTGCTCACAGGGGTATTGACCGCCGAGCTGTCAGGTAGCTGTTTGCGACCGCCCGCTCCGGTTTCTTCTGGATCTGCGTTGCCGCGGGGTAGAGAGACAAGGCCGAACCACCCAAGTGGAATCACGGTTACTCCGACCGCTACCGCGGCCGCGAGCCAGGTCTTTTCCCAACCGATGGCGTCGATGCTCAGATTCAACACGTATGGCACCAGGGCCATCAGTCCTGCTGATGCGACGGCGAACAGCCCAAGCGCGAGCCCCCTGCGTTCCGTGAACGCGACCGAAACGGTCACCGTAGACACCAAAGACAACGATCCCTGTCCCAGCATTCTGATGCCAACGAACCCGATGCTTAGCCATACGATCCCGTTGACAAACGACATGTTCACCAAGGCCAGCACGAACCCTGAACCGACGAGCACTTGGGCTAGGCGCACTCCGCGGCGGTCAACGAACCGTCCCACGAAGGGCAGTGCAGTCGCTCCGGTGAGAGTGCCGACCAGATACGCCGCGCTCACCTGCGAACGAGTCAGATCGAGGTCTACAACGAAGTGATCGATAAACACCGACACACCAATTGTCTGCCCTGGGCCGGTCATGACCGCGGTAGCGATGGCCACAAACAGAATCGTCCATGGGGTCTTCGATGCGAACTGCCCTGGACCTTTTCGTCGAGTCTGAACTGTCATAGACCTTTGCTGTCACCGGGAAACGGCTGCGGGCGGACGTTTCCCGGTGTCAGGTAGGTCTGAGTCCAGAAACGCTCGGATATTCGTGGTGGGCCTGGTGGGGCTCGAACCCACGACCGAGCGATTATGAGTCGCTTGCTCTAACCAACTGAGCTACAGGCCCTGAGGTGTTTATGCTACGCCAACAACGAACGCCCGCAGCCGAAGCTGCGGGCGTTTCTGGCTCCGGGGGTGGGGCTCGAACCCACGACCTGCGGATTAACAGAACGCTCCATGCGTCCCAGACATCCTGCAACCTTCCCAAACCCTTGAAGAACAACGGCGCGTGCGGCGTCGATGTCGTCTCTTTCGGATGGCTTCGGTCGCTCGCGTGGTCAGGGTGTGGTCTGAGATGCCAGTCCTTGTGGGTATTGAGTACGTCAACTCACAAAGTGCAACGCTAGCGCGATCAAGCCACTGATCGTACCGACGGCTGCCGCTGCTCCGGTCAAGACCGAGTTCCAGCGACCAAACCAGTCTTGGACTGCCCGACGCGCTGGGCGGGTCAGCCTGATGTGGTGTCAGATGTGCGCGGTGGCACGTTGGACGGGATGATCGTCAACCGAATGCGCCGCTGGGTGTTCGTGGCGGGCTAGGAACTCGGATCAGCGAGCTTGGTTGGGGTATCGCTGTGCCATGTGCGGTGCTCGACGTGGAGATCGTGACCGGCGGAAAGAATCTGATCCCAATCGTCATGGAGAGGCTCCACTTCGCATTCCTCGATGATGTAGCGCACCACCTGTTCGACAGTGACCCGGCCCGACGGTATGTGAAGTTTGGAGATCGCCTTTCGCGCTTTCGCCGAGGCAGTTCCTTCGGGAAGCTGAACATGTGCGTGCGGCCTAACGGATGGATCCCCCTCGCGCGGGCTCGTTAGCGGGTGCCAATGCCACGCGATTTCGACGTCCTTTGTGGCGAGAAAGTAGATGTACTCACGCGTCGTCATCCGCCAGTGCTTTGAGTCCTCTACCCACAAGGGCATGAGATTTTGGACCACTTGAAGTCGCGTGCCCCGAGGTCCGCCGAGCGAGACAAGCTGGCCACGATCAAGAGCAAACGTCTCAAGTAGCTCGTCACCTTTGCTGACTGAGCCGTACGGACAGAATGGATGCCGGGACCCATCGGCGACGCATTTCAGTGCGTTCGCTATTGGGTCGCGGTAGGCCTTTCGCGCCTCCGACTCTTTCCGCCCTGGCATTCAGCAGCGCTTACGACGACAGCAATACTGCGACACTCATGATCCGAGGATCTGTGTCATTAGCATAGAAGTCGCTGTCCCACCGTTCCCGGAACTTGTCTCCGGAAATGTTTAGGAGTGAGCGCGCTGCTTCATCTACAAGGTCAACATCACTTTCGATGATGAGTTCTGTATCCACAACTTTCACCTCCTCTTCTTTCCTAGCCTTGCCACAACCGTACAACTGGGGTGTGACATTCCATTGTCATCGTTGATGTTTGCTATATCAACAATGTGTAATTCCTAGCAGGCATGAGCGTGCGAAACCCAAATGTTCTGATCTGCTTCTATTTGTGTTCTGGTCTCTTCATGCTTATGTCGACCGTCGTTGTGGCCCGCATGAGGTCTAGACGCGACGATGCCCCCAGCACTGAGGCCGGAGGCAGAGAGGGGGATCCGTCCTCACCGACCCGGCGCATCGCTTCACGGTAAAGAGCAAACGCTGAGCAGTGCACCTGCACCACCGACGTATCCAACACCGACAACAAGCCGATCACCTCGAGACCCTTCACAACACAATCCCATTCCTCGGCAGCCCAACCACGAAGACGAGTCTTCTGCGCCCGGATCGACAGATCAGGATTACGTCCCGGCCAAAGCTGATTCCAGTTCGGTTTCGCTTGTGCCAACACCTCAGGACGCCACCCTCGGCCCCGATGTTCACGCCGAATCTCGGCACCCTCAGGCGTGGTCTCAGTGTGGTCAGGATACGCAAGAGCCCCTGGCCAAGCACCCTCTGTAGGGCTCTGACCAGGGGCTTTCGGTGCTCCGGGGGTGGGGCTCGAACCCACGACCTGCGGATTAACAGTCCGACGCTCTGCCAGCTGAGCTACCCCGGAATGGCGAATGCTGAATATACCAGTCGATCTGGCGAGGCAAAGCCGTTTCTTTGTTCGACTCCGAGGAGGCGAGGCTGACCGCTCAGTTCTCGAGGTATTCCTTGAGTCTGGCCGACCTCTGCGGATGGCGCAGCTTGGCCAACGTTCTGGCTTCGATTTGGCGAACCCTCTCGCGGGTGATGTTGAACTCGCGCCCGACCTCTTCGAGAGTGAGGGGTTTGTTACCGCCCAGACCGAACCGTCGCGAAACAATGGCTGCCTCGCGGCCCCCCAGGTCGGCCAGCACCTCTTGTACCTCTGACTGCAACAGGTGTCTGGTGGCGATGTCGGCCGGAAGCGCCGCGTTGTCGTCCTTGATGAAGTCAGCGAGGCTGGCGTTGTCATCGTCGCCGCGAGGCGAGTCGAGGCTGAGAGGGTCCTGGGCAATCTGCACTAGGTCGCGAACCTTCTCGACATCAAGGTCGGCAATAATCGCAACCTCTTCGACCGTAGGTTCGCGGCCGTACTGCTGAACCATGTCGCGCTGGATTCGGGTGACACGGTTGAGGAGGTCGACCATGTGGGCAGGTAGCCGAATGGTTCGCGACTGATCGGCAATGGCTCTGGTGATCGACTGGCGAATCCACCAAGTGGCGTACGTCGAGAACTTAAACCCCTTGGTGTGATCGAATTTCTCGACAGCCCGCATAAGACCAAGGTTGCCTTCTTGAACAAGGTCGAGCAGGGCTAGGCCGCGGCCCGAATATCGCTTCGCTATCGAAACAACGAGTCGGAGATTGGCCGCGCACAGGTGCTCGAACGCAACTTCGCCGTCGGCTTTGTCGGCCCTCCACCCAGCGATCGTCGCGTCGTCGACCAGCGGACTGCTCTCGGGTGCATCGATCTGTTCTAGACAGGTCCTCGCCGCAACTCCAACCGCAATTCGGGCCGCAATCTCGCCCTCTTCTTCGCGACTGAGCAGAGGTACCTGACCAATCTCGCCTAGGTACTGCTTTGTGGGGTCCGATGATCCGGTGCGACTCAGCGCGGCACGACGGGCTCGTCGCTTGTCCAGTAGGTCGCCCATGTCACCCCCCGTCGACCTCGGAGGAGTACGACACAAGCCAAGCTAGCAAGGCATCGATAGCCGCGAGCCTCAGATCGGAACCTTGGAGCTCCTCTGTGCGATCGTTGAGCCACTGAAGCAACGGTTGAAGCTTGCGCAAGCTCTCGAGATCGGTGGTGGCTTCGGCCGCGATCTCGGTGCGGGCTCGCATCGCAGCAGCGTGGACCACCCAGCCAAGATCCTCGATCGGGTCGGACTCACCGGCGACCTCTTCCATCGCCAGCCGTCGCAGCAGGTTCGCGACGTGTTCTGGTTCGTCGTCGAGCCGCTTCTCCCACTCGTCGGCCGAAACAACCGCATAGGCCCGCCGAGTAGTTTCGGAGCTGAACAGGACTAAATGGGCCTTGTCGCGAACCTCGCTGGCGTTGTGGATCAGGAGTCGCAGCAGCTCGCGCTCGCGCGGATCGATGTGGATTGGCGCGGGCGTACCAACCAACCCTGAGCCTTCTGTGGAACCGTCCAGTTCGGGGTCGTCGTCGAAGTAGGGAGGCGGTTCGTTGAAGGAATACTCGTCGACTGGTGGGCCGTCGTTACCTGAGCGGTGCTTCTGGATACGTTCGGGCCGATCAATCGGGCGACCGAGCGGCAATCGTTGCAGCATCTGACGCATTCGTGAAGGTTCGGTACGAGTTCGAGACGCCACCTCCATCACGTATTGGTCACGTAGCAGCTCATTGGGGTGCTCGGCCACAACCGCAATCGCTGCCGCGGCCGCACGCGCCCGACCCTCGGGGGTTTCGAGGCTCTCGTTGGCCAGCACCCGTTCGATGCGGTACTTCAAGAACGGAATCGCGTTCTCGACGGCGGCTTGCAGCAGCGCTGGGCCTTGGGGTTGCTGTGCCAACTCGCCTGGATCGGCGCCATCGGGAAGATCGGCTACACGCACCTCGACTTCGTAACGTTTCTCCCATTCGTAGAACTTGTCGGCCGCGGCCCGACCCGCACTATCGGCGTCGAACGAAAGCACGACCGTCGAGGCGAACTTCTTCAGCAACCGCACATGGTCCTCGGTAAGCGAGGTGCCACACGTAGCAACGGCCCGCGGTAATCCAGCATTGAAGTAACCAATGACATCGGTGTAACCCTCACAAACGATGATCTCGTTCTTAGCGACGGCATCCTTCTTGGCCCAGTTGAGCGCGTACAACAGGCGCGACTTGTCGTAGATGTCGGTCTGGGCCGAGTTCTTGTACTTGGGCGGTTGGCCCTCTGGGAGCTGGCGCCCGCCAAAACCGACAGCGTTTCCGTTGGCGTCGTAGATGGGAAACATGACCCGATCGCGGAAGAAGTCTTGCTGGCGTTGGCGCCGATTCACAAAACCCAGGCCCGCCGCCTGAAGATCCTTGGACGATGCCTTCAGTTCCTTTGAGACAACATCCCAGTCATCGGGCGAATATCCGAGCTTGAACTGCTCGACAGTGTCGCGGTCGTAACCACGGCTACGCAGATATGAGCGGGCCTTGCCGGCATCGTGCCCGCCAAGGAGCCTTTCATGATAGATATCGATGGTGTTCTCGACCAGCTCATGAAGTCGTTTCTTGCGGCTCCGCCTGGCCGAATCGACACCGCTTTCTTCGTAACGAAGCTGAACACCCTGTTTGGCGGCCAACCACTCCATTGCGGCGGGAAAGTCGAGCCCCTCTTGTTCCTCGACAAAGGAGATGACATCGCCGCTCTTTTGGCAACCGAAACAGTAGTAGAAACCCTTCTCGGCGCTCACCGAGAACGAAGGCGACTTCTCGTTGTGAAACGGACACAACCCCATCCAGTTATTGCCGGTCTTGCGGAGCGCGACGAACTGGCTGATGACCCCGACAATGTCGGCGCCATCGCGGACCTTCTCGATGTCGTCGGAGTTGATGCCCATGTTGGCACTGACGCTAGCAGCCAGTTTCGGCTACCCGAACTCGCGTTCGATTAGCTCATCGGTGAGTTCGATCGTGTTTGAAGAACAGCCTGAGCCGCGGCCAAACGCGCGACCGGAACGCGATACGGCGAACAGCTCACATAGTCGAGCCCAACGTCTAGAAAGAACTTGATGCTCGTCGCGTCGCCACCGTGTTCGCCGCAGATGCCCAACTTCAGTTCCGGTTTCGCTGACCGACCAAGTTTGACCGCCGAACGAACCAATTGGCCGACACCGGCATCGTCGAAGTGCTCGAACGGATTCGCGCGAAGCAGCCCCTCGTCGAGGTAGACATCCATCAGCCGAGCCTCGACGTCGTCGCGGCTGAACCCAAACGTCAACTGGGTCAGATCGTTGGTGCCGAAACTAAAGAAGTCGGCCTCGGCGGCTAGCTCATCGGCTAGCAGGGCCGCTCGCGGCGTTTCGATCATGGTTCCAATTGTGATGTGGCCCGGTTCAACGCCGTTGGCGGACAACGCGCTTTCTACCCAGCCGCGGGCTCCAGCCAACTCGGGTCCGCTTACCGTCAGCGGAATCATCACCTCGACAATCGGATCTCCGCCGTCGGCAATTCGTTCGGCCACGGCCTCCGCGAGAGCCGTCACCTGCATCTCATACAGACCAGGTTTCAGCCAACCCAGACGAACTCCGCGAGTCCCGATCATGGGGTTGTGTTCGCTCCACTCGCGGGCCGCAGTGAGTAGCTCGGTGCCGCGGCTATCGAGTTCGCCCTTCGCTTCAGCGACGATAAGTTCATCGAGATTGGGAAGAAACTCGTGTAATGGTGGGTCTAGCAATCGCACGGTGACGGGCAGCCCATCCATGGCCTCGAGGATTTCGAGAAAGTCGTCGCGCTGGGCAAGTCGCAGGCAGGTTAACGCCATCTTCTCTTTAGCCGGTGTTGTGGCGAGGATCATCTGACGCATGATCGGTAGCCGGTCTTCGGTTAAGAACATGTGCTCGGTGCGGCACAGCCCAATTCCTTCGGCACCTAGTTCGCGAGCAACTATGGCATCGGCACCAGAGTCGGCGTTAGCTCGCACAACGAGATGACCGGACCTAATGTCATCGGCCCAGGCGAGCAGAACCTCGAACTCGTCCGGGCGCTGGACGGCTGTTGTATCCAGTGATCCGAGATACACCGAGCCGGTGCTTCCGTCGATAGAGATCGAATCGCCCGCCCTGATCACCTCGGCGCCGATGCTCATCATCGAGTCGCCAAAACGAATCTGATCGGCACCGCACACGGCCGGCGTGCCCCAGCCGCGGGCCACCACCGCGGCGTGTGAAGCCAGCCCGCCCCGAGTGGTGAGAATTCCCGCCGCGACCTCCATGCCGGCCATGTCGTCTGGGGATGTCTCTTCGGCCACGAGGATCACGCTCGCTCCCGACTCAGCCAGCACCACAGCTTCGTCGGAGCTGAACGCGACAACCCCAGAGGCGGCCCCTGGCGAAGCGCCGATCCCGACCGTTAGAACAGCGAGGTCGTCGCCGAGGTCGAAACTTGGATGCAGTACCTGCTCGACGTGATGTGGAGTGATTCGGCTAACTGCCTCGGCACGCGACAGCTTGATCGTCGAGTCGGTTGTTAGATCGTGAGCAATCCTGAACGCGGCAACGCCTGACCGCTCAGCCACTCTGCCGCCGACGATCGCAATATCGTCAGAGGCGACGATCAGGTCGAGCATCACGACATCACGATGGTGTACTTCTAGGGCACCGAGGGACTTGTTTAGCGCAACCGCGACTGCCTCACCCAAAGATGACGGATCCACCGACTGGCCATCAACCGCAACCTGAATGCCGTGGGATCCATCGCCGGTGTCTCGACTGGTGGCCCTTGCCCTCGTCGCATCGTTGGACGCACCAAAGGCCATTGCTTGGACAATGACCGAGACGCCCCCAGAGGCGGCGCCGAGGCGGCCGCGGTGAATCGTCGCGCGCTCATCACACCACGCCTCAGCTTTGGCTTTCAACACAACCTCGAGCTGTCGAAGAGACGACCCCGCCAGCCCGCCGTTTCGTTCGATGCGCTCGAGGTGTCGACCACAGACGTGAGCTAGTAGGTCAGCCGGCAGATCCGTGTCGGTTCCGGCGAGTCTCATAGCTGCATCAACCGCCCCCGCGAACTCGGTGGCCTCGACACCAAGAGCGATCCGTCCGTAGTCCTCGAGGTAACGCCGCCAAGAGCCGAGTTGCGCCTCGGAGGCCGCCGTCGAGATGTCGCCGGCCTTGCCGAGCAGTCCGAGGTTGAGCAAAGTGTCTGGCATGGCCGGGTATCTACCGGCGAAGCCGGGCCTGACCGCCAGCAGCAGCGGATTCGACGAATCGTCGAGGCCGGCACCGATGTCGTGTTCGATGCCTGCTATGGCGGCGCCAAGTTCGGCTCGGAGTTCACCTGACCAACCCGACTCGGTTAGCTGTTGACACGTGTCGGCATCCAGCACGATTCCCGACGGCACAAGGTGGCCAAACAGATGACACAACTCGTTGAGCTCGGCACCTAGCGGACCTAGCAATAGAGGTAGGCCTGTTTCAGCAGTATGGGCCTGATCGAGCCGATAGATGGTCAAGACTTCCCCCTAGAGGCCGAG
>CAZMUM010000028.1:0-54804 GCA_964569385.1 uncultured Acidimicrobiales bacterium | reverse complement strand
ACCGCATTGTCGTCGAGGCTGTCGAAGTCGATGGTGACACAAAGCGGCGTGCCGATCTCGTCCTGTCGACGGTAACGACGGCCAATGGCCTGGGTCTCGTCGTATTCGGTCATCATGTGCGGCTGCAAGGCTTCGAGCACCGAATGGGCCAACGGCCGGAGCACATCCTTCTTCGACAACGGCAACACAGCAACCTTGTACGGGGCCAACCGAGGGTCGAGTTTCAGAACAGTGCGCACATCGTCGTTGACCTCTTCTTCGACATAGGCCGCCAGCAGGAACGCCATCATCGCCCTAGTTGCGCCCGCGGCTGGCTCAATGACGTGGGGCACATAACGCTCGCCCGAGGCCTGATCGAAGTATTCGAGCTTTTCGTTGGCTGCCGCGGCGTGAGCCTTAAGGTCGTAGTCGCCTCGATTGGCGATTCCCTCAAGCTCGCCCCAACCCCACGGGAACATGAACTCGACATCACTGGTGCCAGCGCTGTAGTGGCTTAACTCGTCTTCTGCGTGGGGGCGCAGCATGACCTGGTTAGCCGGAATACCCAGATCGATGTACCAGTTGAGTCGTTCATTTAGCCAGTACTCGTACCACTGCAAGGCTTCGTCTGGATGGACGAAGAACTCCATCTCCATCTGCTCGAACTCGCGGGTGCGAAAGACGAAGTTGCCTGGCGTAATCTCGTTACGAAACGATTTGCCGATCTGAGCAATGCCGAACGGCGGCTTCTTACGCGTGGTGTTGAGCACGTTCTTGAAGTTGAGGAAGATTCCTTGTGCCGTTTCGGGACGCAGATAGACATCGTGACCAGAACCCTCGACCGGACCGGCCTGGGTTTTGAACATGAGGTTGAACTCGCGGGCCTCGGTGAAAGTGCCAGACTTGCCACAAGATGGGCAGGTGTTCGGGTCGTCGAGGTTGTCTTGGCGATGACGGGTCTTGCAGTTGGTGCAGTCGACGAGCGGATCGCTGAAGTTGGCGAGGTGGCCAGACGCCTCCCAGACCGCTGGGGGGCTAAGCACCGCGGCATCGAGGCCGACGACGTCGTGGCGCATCTGTACCATCGAGCGCCACCATGCGTCCTTGACGTTGCGAAGCATTAACACGCCGAGCGGGCCGTAATCGTATGTGGATCGGAACCCGCCGTATATTTCGGCCGAAGGATAAACGAAACCTCGGCGCTTGCAAAGGTTGACAATTTTGTCGAACAGTTCTGCGTTCGGAACAGCAACTTCGGGTTCAGCCATGGCCGGTCAGGGTACCGCCCGGCCCACGTGGAAGAACTCCCATTACGAACCGGTTTAGATATCTATGTCCCTTACCTCGACCAGCGCCAGACGAACGACAATCCGCCTAGCTGCGATTGTCGCCGTTGTGGCCCTCACAGCCGCCGCGTGTAGTAACTCCGATGGCGCTCAACGAGCCGTAGTGGCCGACCCAGATGCAGTGAACTCAGCAACCACCCAACCGGCGATTGTGGTCGAAACTTCGGCGCCGCGCACCCAGAATGCAGCAATCGACATCTCGCAGGGAATCCAAGACGAGACTAGGCCGGACGTCATCTGGTACACGGCCACGATCGACGGGATCGAACTCGAGTACGCAGTTGGACAACAAGGCGACGTTGCCGTCAGCACCGCCGTACGGCCGGTACTTCTTGCGTTCCCAGCCGGACCACAGACCCGGGCGATAGCCGAAACGCTTCTTGACAACTACTGGATTCCGGCCGCTGTCGACAAGGGCTGGACTGTCATCACGCCAGTGGCACCCGACGGGCGGCTGTTCTTTCAGGGAAGCGAAGAACTGATACCGCCGCTGCTCGACGCGGTGTTGGCCAACGCTCCTGCCGAAGGCGGACGAGTGCATGTCGCTGGCGTAAGCAACGGCGGCATTTCGAGCTTCAGGGCCCTGGCCCTTTACCCTGAGCGAATCGCGTCGGTGTCGGTCTTGCCAGGGTTCGCTCGCAGCGAATTCGACCTGCTCGCCCTCGACACCGTCGGGGCCGACGACTTCGGCGTTCCAGTCACCTTGTGGGTTGGTGCCAACGATGGACAACTCTGGATCGACGGGGCCAACAGCACCGCCGACCGCCTCGCCGTCAGCGGGGCAACCGTTACCGTCAACGTGGTTCCAGACGAGGGCCATATCATCGCCGGCCTCAACGGAGGCGCCGAGATCAGCGAAGTCCTAGAAGCAGCCAGGCAGACCAGCTGATCTCTATGGGGCGTTCGCAGACGCTCAACTAGAAGAACGCGCTACCAGAGACCGCCCAGGTGTCTTCGTCGAGTTGCTGGGTAGCTCGACTGGTGTAGACGATGACGTTGCTAGATGAGTGGTTCCAAGGTCAGGGTCGAATTGACCTATATCGAATATTTGTTCGTAATATGGGTGGGACCGTCGGTTGTGTTGGTACAGTGTGGGTATGGATCGATGCGGGATTGTTTATCTAACTCAGGAGGAGTTCAGCCAGTTAGATATCACCGCGCTTGACAAGATTTTGAACGGTATTCATTTTCTTCGTTCGCGCCTTGATGGTCAGGAGGTGTTTGCTTTGCAGGCTCGTGCTGTTATCACTCACGGACGTAACAAGCGACCTGATCCTGCACCGCGGCCCCAACCAGACGCCTATCCAGACGGCAGCAGCCCAGATGACGACAATCTAAACGATGGGTGTGACAACGACCCATCTGGCTCTGGATCGGACGGTACTAGTGGGGACGGTTCTGGATCTGACAGCGGATCTGGCGGCGGGTCTGGTGATCCTGGTGCGGCGCGTTCTAAACGTGAGTTGCGTGATGCTGAACGCCGTGCGGCAAGGCTGGCTGACTATCCCGAAATCGCAGACGCACTTGCTAACGGACAGATTTCGACAGAACAAGCCGACATGATCTCTCGGGCCCGGATCTCGACCCGCACAAAGCTCGAACTGTTGGCTGACGCGAAACATGAGCACGCCGACCAGACCGCCGAGGCGGTGAAGGCTGCTGTTGTTGAGGCCGACACCGAATCTGCCGACGACAGATACAACCGGCAGCGTGACAACCGTCGCGGTGGGTGCGGGGTAAACGATGACGGAATGTACTGGCTGAGCCTGCTGGCCGACCCGATCACAGGTGCCCGCATCAAACACGCGTATGACCCGAGGTTCCGTGCCGCTTGGCGTCTGGAAAGAGAACTGGACCGCACAGAGCGGCGGCTACCCAAACAGTTGGCCGGCGACATTATCGCAAACATGGTCCTAGGACTCCCAGCCATCCACGACCTACACCCCCAAGCCCAAACCGACACCCACAATGGTGCCGACACCGAAACAGAAGCCCACAACCAAGCCGACGCCGAACCGGCACCCGAACCGGCGTCGTCGTCGGCTACTTCGGCGACCGAGTCCTCGGCTGAGCCGGCCCCGGCAGCGCACAGCCCAGCGCCTGCAGCTGCCGCAGACTCGGTGTCATGGCCGGTTAGCTCGACCCCGTCAGGCCCTCCGAACGACCGGCCGAGAGCCAACAATTCGCATCGACGAAAGCGACATGATCGCGGCAGAAACCAGAACCCTGGTGTCAGGTTCGTCGAGGTCGGTACAGACGCCGACGGCAACGAAACCCGAACCGATCTCGGTACTTACACCCCGATCAGACCGGCCCCACTGTTCGAACCTCCACCCGACACCACCCAAAGTGATGCTGTCGGGCCAGATCCGTCTGACAGTGACCAGACATGTGCGTCTTGTCGAACATCAGGACCACCACCCACCAAACCGGCTATCTCCAGCTCTGTTTCGAGAAGCCGGGCGAGACCGCGCGCTGATGTGAATGTTGTGATCGGACTATCTGATCTGAACGCTCTCGCCGATCGTCAAGCTGTTGGGTACACCTCTGACGGTGTACCGATACCGGCAACACTGGTCCGGGCGTTGATGTGTGACGCCGAAATTTCCTACTGGGTCGAACAAGCCGACAGCCAAGAGCTGAAGCTGGCCAGGACTGTGAGATATGCGACACCAGTCCAACATCAAGCGCTAATGGTCCGCGATGGCTGTTGTGTATGGAAACACTGCACCATGCCAGCATCAGCAAGCGAAGCACACCACATCACCTTCTGGGAACACGGCGGAGACACCGAACTGCAACAACTATGTCTGCTCTGCCCAGCCCACCATCGCAAACTTCACGGCATGGGAGCCCACATCCAACCGCGTCGAGACACCCCCAGGTCCTGGTATCTGACCCGCGACAGCGACGGACAAACCATCAACACATGGACCAACCCACCCCACCGCCAAGAACCAGGCACCAAACCCAAACTCGGCGCCGCCTAACCACCCCCACGACGCCGGCAACTCTCACTGGGTTTGCCTCTCGGTCTCACCGGGGTCTGCCTGGGTTGGTTCGGCCGCGGTGGCGTTCGACGTCGAGTTGCGCTTTGTGGGGTTTGTTGACTGACTCGGTAGTTTGACGGAACGCGCGCAACAGCCGCCAGCCCGGTTGCGCGGCTTCGTTTCTGAGTGAGAGCCGGACCAGTGTCATCCCGGCGGTGTTTGCTGTCCCCTGATCATGGACACCCTCGCGCTCTAAGTGACGGACCCCCACTAACCGCTCGGAACTACTCATCTGGGTCGACTTCCCTACCCAGTCTCGAGTCGCGCCGATGAACCGGTTGGGGCGAATGAGCGAGCGGGCTGAGCCTGAGCTCCATTCGCAACGAGGTTCTCGACCAAAGTCTCCAGGAGCTTCAAATCGCGCACCCGCTGGGTCCGAGAAGTGTTCGCGGCGCTGGCTCGCCGACCCAACAACCGTCAACGACGGACGTTGGCGAACCCGCCGGCTCGCTCTGTACATAGCTATCTAGGGTTTTCACAAGTTTGAGACAGCCAATCTAGGCTGGTCTGTGTAGAACTGCCCACGTTGGAGTTACGGCAACAGTGGCGGTGTCGGGATCGTCGGCGTCGCGAATCACTGCGTCGCCATCGACGATAAGCGAATAGCCGCCGTCCTCGAGCGGTGGCCACAGGAGCGACACCGTCGGCCGCTGCCCCACGTGGCGGCGGGTTGTTCTCCCCGCGCCAGTGACCAAACAGCCATCGTCCCAAACGAACACGACCGCTCCAGAGTGCGGCGGGCCCTCATCGCCCGCAGTGACTAAATACCCAAACGGACGCTTCGCAACCTCGTCGGCCAAGTCGTCGAGTTCAACCTTGATGCTCACTGTTTACTCCTGGGGCCTCGCGCCCTACGGTCCCTCAACTCCCAGACTACTCCTGGGAGTTCGCGCCCTGCGGGCCCGGCGGTCGCTTGGTCGGAAATGGAACAGCCTGCGAACTTGGTACGGCCGCGGCATCTGGAGACAGTTCGACCGGCAAAGCGCTGACGCTGTTCTCAGAGACAACTGCGAGGCGGTTCACCCTCCGCTTCGCACCTGGGAGTTGCGACAACCCTTTCAGCACTGATGCGAATTCTCGCAGACCGGGACGATCCCCGGCCCGCACCCGCCACCACATTCGTCGAGCCCGATATTCAAGATGAAGCCTGGTGTGGAGCTCCCGATAGAACTCAGTGGAGAATGGGCCCTCGAAAAGCATGGCCATGTCGTCTGAGTCCCGCCAGTTCCGAACGTCGCCTAGCTGTTCGACAACCCGATCGTGGAACGATGTACCCGGAAGCGGATACGAAACCGACACTCCGACATCGTCGGGTCGAGCCCGCCATATCAACTCGAGCGTCTCTTCGATCTGCTCCAACGTCTCACCCGGGTAGCCGAACTGGATGAAGAACGCAATCTTGAACCCCGCGGCGTGGACCCGATCGGCAGCCTCGACGATTTGGTCGACGGTCGTTCCTTTCTCCATGGCGTCGAGAATCATCTGCGAACCAGACTCGGCCCCAACCCACACGATCTCGGCGCCCGCCCTGGCAAACTGCTCGGCGGTATCGCCTTTGACGAGAAGATCCGGGCGGCTGAGAGCGGTGAATGGGATGGTCGCGTCGTGTTTGATCAACAGATCGGCGAACTCGGCAATCCAGCCCGGTTTCAGCCCGACTATGTCGTCGGCAAACCAGAGATGATCGGGCTGCTGATCTGACCTGATAGCCAGGATCTCGGCCACCACGTTCGCCGGAGACCGGGCGTTGTACCGCTGACCCCAGATCGGTTTCGCACACCAGTTGCAGTGGTACGGGCAACCACGAGTGGTGACCAGGTTGACCGAATAGCGTCCGTGACGAGAAACCCAGGCGTCACGGTACTGATCGCCGTCGACGAGGTCTCGGGCCGGGAAAGGCAAGTCGTCGAGGCCTTTCATGTTTGGCCTGTCGGCTACGTCGACGACAACGCCGGAAGCGTTTCGATACGAAGTTCCGGCAATTTCGTCAGTCGCTGAACCGGTCTCCCACGCCTCAACAAGTTCGAACAGAGTTGCGTCGCCCTCGCCACGAAGTACAACTTCGGCTCCGGCTTCCAGAAAAGCATCAACGTTGTCAGTGGCATCGGAGCCACACACGCCAACCCGACACTCGTGGTTCCGCGCTGCACCCAACATCTCGAAGGCTGCGTCGCGCATATTCAACAGGCACATCTTCGACAGGTAGTTGAAGTTGTCTTCGAAGATGATCGCAGCCTCGGGCCTGAAATCTTCCAGTAGATCAACCCAATCACGAGTCGATTCGGCCAACATGGCGTCGAACATGGCAACCTCATGCCCTGCTTCGCGCAGCTGAGCAGCCACAAGCATGGTGCCGAGCGGCGGGTACGGACGCATGGCTTCATACAGCTTCGGGTCGAACCGCAGAAAGTACGAGTGGCCGATTAGAACTCTCATGTCGCTCCGCCGATCGTAGCCATCAACAGCGGCATCTGGGCCAGTTCCCTACCAGCTCTACGTGTGGCGAGACGGCCCCGCAGCCGTCCGATGACGGTCGCATTCTGGTCGGTGTTCGCCACGGACCACTCGTGCGGCGACGAAAGGACAATAGCTTCTGTCAGATATCCCGGACCCTCATAAGCAGCAGGAACCACGCCAAGCCCGGCGATATAGTCGCCCATCTCACTGACCATTGCGTCGCCAGCACTGGCGTCGGCGTACAGCGGTGAATCGGCGATGAGAATTCGTCCACCGGGCCGCAATACCCGCTCTGCTTCGAGGGACAGCGCATCGAAACACAGGTAGTGCGCCGATGCGTTGAACACCACAACATCGACCGAAGAGTCAGCGATCGGCATAGCGGTCAGCTCGGCCCTCGCGACCTCGAACCACTGCTCGTAGTGGATTCGAGCACCGAGACCGTCAGAAGCATCGACGTTCACATCGAGCGCCACAACGTTGTGCCCCTTGGAGGCCAGCCGGGCAGCGAGCCAACAATTGCCTGATCCGGCATCGACAATATCGAGAGGGGTCGACCCGATTTCGCTAACGAGCAACTCATACGATTTCGCTCGCTGAGCCCATTGATCAACAAAGTTCCCCGATAAGTCGGAATACGGAAGGCCGCGGTAGTAATGGCTGGTTTGGCTGCCCCTGCCCTCCGCTACTCGAACCGCTGCATAGGCGTCGGCAAAGGCGTTAACAACAGCGACTCTGTCCGGCCGAATGAGGTGCGCAATGTCGTCCACGATGTCGAACTGCTGACTGCCATCGGCCGACGCCAGGTTGTCGTTCGACAAATGGAGCTCTTGTCGGTCGATCGGCGATACGAAGTCGAACCTAGTCACCGGATTGGCGCTCGATCACGACAATCTGATGGTCGCCTCCGCCGATCGAGCCAACCATGCCCGCACCAAAGCGATCGAGTGCAGCCAAGGTTCGCAAGAACCTGGGCCTACGCTCCACGATCGAACGTTGGGCATAGATAGGCAGAGCCCAACCAAGGGCCTCGACCGATTCGACTCGCCACCGCGGACCGAGCGCCCGAACCATGGACCGCCCGGTGTAGTAGGTGACAACTGAGTTCGACCCGTCGTCGGATTCGACCCGTTGTCGACCAAACCGACGGCGCGCCTTGCCAATGTCGAGCCTCGCCAGCGCCGCGACCATCTCCCATGGCACGACTCGAGCCATGGGAACCAGCACGACACGTCCGCCGTCGGCCAGTACCGAGTCAAGTCTCTTACCAAAACCAGCCAAGTCATCGAGGCAATTGACGACACCGAAATTGGCAAGAACAACGTCGAAGTTGCCCTCCGATCCTTCGACCCAGCTGTCGGACTCGATGTCTTGAACACTCACACGGGCCGCGCCAACGAGTCGCCGATGCGCTTGTTCGATCATCTTGTCCGAAGCGTCGAACCCAACCACGTCGGCACCAAGGCCGGCAGCCCAAGAAGAATCGAGACCGGTGCCGCAGCCAACGTCCAGTAGTCGAGCACCGCCTTCGAGAAGCGGCGTGAGGGTCTGGTGTACTCGGCTTCGAAGCTCCCGGCCGAGCCTAGACAACGCGACCTCATCGTAGGTCTCAGCCGCTTCGTCGAACGGTGTGGGGCCTCGATCAGCGACGCGCATTTTGACGCTCGATTCGTTCCCGCCAGGCGATTTCAATGCCGCTGGCATTACCGACCATGTGGCCCTTACACACGTCGGCAGAGAACGACGATTCGTCGGGCCTGCCGACTTCGGGACGACGTGAGGCCACACTCTGAAGCTTCGCGACCTTGCGGTTCATCTCCCACCTCTCGGCCCGGTCGAACACCCTTAGTGAGAGGACTCGTTCGATCAGCTTGGTGGCTGCGCCCCTGGCGGCATCTTCAACTCTGGCCCGATCGCCCGTCAGAGACGCATTCGGTAGGTGCTCGAGCAGCCAGGAATTCTTGGACCGCATTTCGTCGAGAACCTCGGATCCGACGATGTCGACCATTTGAGCCAACTCCCGTGCCGTGTATGAGGTGCGTTCGTCGAGCTCCAAGTGGTCAGACGTGACCAAATAGTTAGGGCAGAGGTCGACACCGCGCCGCAAACCCACGTGGACAAGACCCACGCACAACAGCCGCGCCAGCCAAAGCCGGCGGGGTTCTGTGATGATGAGATAGTCGATGTCGTCGTGGTCGGCCACTGAGTCACAAGCAAGCCCGCCGGTGACGGCTACGCCCCGCACGAAGGGAACCCGACCAAGACGGCTACCCCAGCGACCGGCTTCGAGCCACAACTGCCCAGCTCGACGCGACCGTTCGGCGTGGACAGCCAAGACCTCGTCGCGCCCGGGCAGGTACACAAGCTCGTCCTTGCGGGCGAGTCGTCCATCGGAAACAAGAGTGTCGATCTCTTGTTCGAGGGCCGCCGGTTCGGTTTCGACACCGATAAGAAACAGTTCGAGGCGATGAAGCTCGATGGGCATGTCGAATACGTCTGAGTAAGCCACCGTAGCCACAATCGCGTCGTCGAGACTGCCGTCGTTGAGCGGTTCGGTGTTTGTCATCGTGTCGCCTGCTTGATCGAGGTCGCGGCTGCCAATATGCCAGAGGCCGTTGAATCCCAAGTGAGGTCAGCTACTGCGGCCGCGGCACGCTCGGCCATGTCTGCGGTGACCGACTGGTCGGCAAGCAGTCGACGCACCGCCGACACCGCTTCTTCGCCATCTCGAACCATGGCTACATCTTGACCGACCTGTTCGACAGCTGCTGGCATCGGAGTGCATACCACGGGCGTTCCTACGCTGGCGCATTCGACGATTGGCAGCCCAAATCCCTCGTAGTGCGGAAGCCAGACAAACACATCGAGGCAGCGATAGAAGAGGGCAAGCTCGCGCTCGGTCAGCACGCCGAGATCGACGACCAGCGGGCTCGAATGACGTTGGTGCCGCCCGAACACCCGCGTTGGTCCGTCCCATCCCGCAACGACCGCGTCCGCCTCATCGCTGACAACCAACGTGCTGAGGGCCTCGACAACCGCCGCTGAATTCTTGCGGGGTATGGATGAAACCAAGCCGCCAATGAGGGGCCGTTCACCGGTGGCTCCAAGACGTTCGGGCCCGAACTCGACGCGGGCGTCAGCGCGGCTCATATAAGCAATCTCGCGGAAAACATCGGAGATGCCAGGCGCCACGACCGACATTCGACCCGACGACACCTTGAATCGCTTGGTGAGTTCATCGGCCACCGCTTGGCTGTCGACGATTACCACTTCAGCAGCATCGACCAGCGCCGGCACGAGCCAACGCTGAGCCACGGCGAAGCGCCCACCAACCGCGCCGTCGTTTCGAAACGATGCAACGTCGTGGATAGTCACCATGTGACGTTTGTGTCTAATAGGACCACTCCCGACCGGGCTCCAAAGCACATCGTCTTTGGCTTTGGAAAGTAGGGCGGTCTGCTCCCATATCTTGCCTGCCGCTCCACGGGCCAGACACTTCGGCGGCGTCTCAACCTTCGCATCTGGCAGCCGACGCGACACCTCCAGGGCGTACCGTCTGAAGCCGCCGGGCTCAGAATGCATAAAACGGCCATTGATGATCACGGGACAACTTCGCTTACGACCCGATGCAGCGCGGCCGTAAAGCGACGCTCTCCGAGCGGATCCGAAACTGGGGGCACGGCCGCGGTATCGAACTTGGACTCAACTAGTTCGGCCAGGTGTTCGTCGTCGCCAAAAGAGTAGAACCATCCGTTGACTCCATCCTCGACATGGTCGAGCAGGCCGCGGGCCTCTGGCACGATCGACATCAGACCATGCGCTGTTGCCTCGACGGGGACCAGACCAAAATCTTCAGCCGATGTTAGAACAACAACACTGGCGTTCGAATAGGCCCAGCGAAGCTCGGCGTCGCTGACCTCTCCGAGGAGACGGAGGTTCGGTGGCGAACTCCGTCGAAGGCGACCCAGATCGGGACCGTCGCCAACCTGAATAAACTGAAGGCCCGGTACACGACTAGCCGCGGCGGCAAGGACGTCGAGACGTTTGTATCCAAGCGCGCGTGATGGGCAGAGCACGAAGCCCGGGTCGACGCCCCCGATGGGCGTGACTGTGTCGTCGAGGGCAAGAGACGAACAAGGGGCGACAACCTCGGCCTTGCGGCCATACACCGCCGAAATGTGATCACCGATGGCATACGAGTTGGCCAAGATTTGATCGGCACCAAGCATGGCTCGCACGTCACGTCGGTGGGCACCTCGCGTTAGCACCTTCGCCGAGGCTCGCGCGGCGGGGCCAAAGCGGTCGAGGTAACGCTCTTGGTCGTGTAGCCATCTGGCCGGTGTGTGGCAGTAGACCACTTTTCGGCCGGTGGTCGAGACGTTGTGAGCAAAACCGCTGCTCGAACACAAGACGACATCGGCATCGATGAGACGCCGCGAGAACGCCGCCTGCAAGAGTGGAAGCGACAGTCGATGATGGCGGCGAAAGACTCGAAATCTGTCCAACAGAAGCGGGCGAATCTGGTGGTCGGAGAACCCCTCAAAGGTGCCGTCGGGATCGTGCAAAGCGGTATGAATAGGCGCATCGGGAAAGGCACGGGCCATCGTGAGCGCGACCCGCTCGGCGCCGCCGCGGCTCACCAGGAAGTCGTGAACGATGGCCACCCGTGGAACGGTCGGGCTTGGGGAGTTGGTCCAGTCGACTTTGACTACAGTCATCGAAGGTCGGCCGCGATGGCTCGGCAGCGCCCGGCCACGGCCGCTACTCGGGCGCTGACTATGGCCGGATCCAAAGGTCGCCAGCTCGTCTCGGTCGTCACGTCGCTTGGAGCGACGGCCAACCCCGCAGAGAGCCCGAGATCGTTGGAAGCGCTGAACAAGGCAGCCGCCTCCATCTCGATGAGGTTTGCACCCGACGCCAACGCTGTCGCGACATCGAGCCGAAAGGGAGTCGACGTCGAGAACGAGATAGCCGTCAATACGTCGAGGTCATGGCTGAGTAAGTTCGTCAGTTCTGGATCTGCATGCAACTGGCCACCGTAGCGATCTGAGACCGAATCGTTGCTAACGGCCGCCTCCACCACAAACCCTGTGGGATCTTCGCCCGGTATCTCTTGTTCAGTAAGCACGCTAGCGATGCCCGTCGCGATGATGTTCGAAACTCCGAGCGCCGCCAATAGCTCGACTGTAATAGCCACTACCGCTGGTCCTGGGCCTAGCGGCGACACAGTGACAACACGCCCACCTCGACGCTCGATCTCGACGGCACCAAAAGGACCACCAAGCTGTCGGGGCCGGGGCGGCCGAGCAGCTGGATGCAGCGCGAGCACCACAGTGTCGCCGAGAGCGGGCAGCTCGTTACCGGAGCTTTGTAGATGGTCGAGGTAGGAACTCGCGTTCAAATGCGTAGCCATCAGCCACTACCAGTCCGGCCGCTACGCATCTCGATGACGCGCCGACGAAGAGCACCGCGAATACCGGGGGGCCGACCTCGATGGGCGTGGCGCAGCACGGTTAGCTCTGCCCATCTGTCAGCCGCCTTACCAATGGACATATCCGCGGTTCGACACAGCGTAAGAGCCTTGCCTGGCACCTCTGAAATCAGGTTCTGCTCCAGCGGTACCATCTCTGCTCCCCACTGCGACACCGGCCTGGACGACGGACGGCTAGTCACGACCCACTCAGTAGTGATGGACGGCGGAGACCTTACTCCGCGCAAGTCGATACTTACGTCTAGCCCCGCTAGAGCTTGAACGCGCCCGGCCAACCACCGCCCGTCCGGTTCGAGGTATTCGTCGTAAGGAACAACATCGGGGTCGTCGAGGTCGAGCAATACCGGTGCTCTAAACGAACCCTGCACGAGGGGTTGCTGAAAGGAACCTGTCGCCTCGCTGAAGTGGGTGCCTGCGTCGCCAAAGTTCACGGCGCGGGCCCGGCGGGCGGCCAAGTACCAGTTGTCTTGGGCTATCAACCCGCGCGTGGCGTCTGGAAACCACTCGTCGAAACCTAGATCGGCGAAAGCCGGTGGCAGCTCGACAGTGGAATCGACATTCGCGCCAACCCGATGCCGATGCCACTGCTCCGGCGTCCAAGCCATGCCGTGAAACCACGGAATCTTGAGATACACCGCTGCCGAGTCATCGACAAGGGGCTCGAATCGATGATGACGAAACCCGTCGAACAACGGCGTAGAGAGGCAGATACCGGCCACCCGATCGTCGCTGGCGGTGAAGTCGAGCGCCGCCTCTGCGAATCGAAGCGCGGTAGGACCAACAACGAGGTCGTCCTCGAGCAGGACTACCGGGCCAAGCTCGTCGACCATGTCGCCGCAGCGCCGGAAGTGTCCGACGAGTCCATGATCGTCTTGTTCGATCACCTTGGCGGGCCGGCCCTGCCACTCGAATCCGTTAGCCACGGCGAGAACCTCGCCACGGTTCGCTCCACCACCATCTACCGAAATCACCACCTCGATTCGGGCAGGAGCCTCGCACTCTCTCAACCCGGTAAGCAGCCGAGCAAGAGAGCGTGGTCGATCGTAGGCGTTCACCACTACTGCGATGCTCACGTTGTCGGCACCCCCTCACGGCTCACGGTCCACAACCCGGCGAGCATGGCGAACAGTGTCGAAAGTGGCAGAAACATCAGCGGCCATTCGACAAGACCATGGACCAACATCACGATTAGTGCGCTACCTGCGATCAGGCCAACAGAGTCGACCTGTCTGACGCGCCTTGTTAGATCGACAGCCAGAAGACCCAACAGAGCGATAAGGGAAAACGATCCGACCAACCCGGAACTGGCCAGAGGTTCCAGCACAATGTTGTGACCGTGAGATGGAGCCACTGTTGAACTATCGGATACATCGCTTACAACGAAACGCGTCATCGCCACACCATGCCCGAATGCCGGGCGCCGCTGGAACAACTCGAGGGTCCATCCCCAGATCTCGATTCGACTGGGCTGCGTCGGGGGCCGCACGACCGGCCCGGAACTCAATGTGGCAACAGAATTCGCGACATCGACAGTTGTTAACGCCTGTTCGCCGGCCGATTCCAGAAAAAAGGCCACTCGGTCCAGAAGAAGATCCCAGACCATCAAATACCGTCCGTCGGGGACATCGATGGGAACCTGGACTGATATGTCGACCGACTCGCCCGGACCAATTTCGGAAGGAATTGGCCACACCTGGGTCAGCCATTGTCGATTCTGCTCGAGGTCGCGCCACCTCGCACTGACGAGAACTCGGTCGGAGCCAGCCGCGGGCCAAACATCGGACGAATCGTTGCGTACGAACACCGAAAGTGTCGTCAGTTCGTTGAGCGCAAAGTCGGCTGGGGCCTCGACAGTGGCCGCGAACCGGTCGGAGCCGTTGAGGCGATCGCGAACCGCTGGGCTCCAGGGAAGAGCGAAAGCCACTCCGGCTGCTAACCCGACAAGTATCCAGAGGGCAGAACCCCTCGATGCGACGGTCATCAGCACTAGGGCTCCCACCATAACCGCAGCTACGCCAGCCCGGCTAGCGGTGAGAGTGGTGATGGCCACCAGAACCACGGCGACGCCGAATGCTATGGCTTTTGTCTTCGATGCTAGACCTCTAGATTGTGCGTTGCCCTCGGCCGTTCCGCGTCTAACTAACCCAACTGCGAAGGCGGCCACCGCGGCGGGTCCGAAAAACATGGCGGCAACGTTTGCGTGGCTGAAGGGTCGTGTTAGCCGTCTCTCAGCGCCCAGAAACGTTGGTCGCCCGCGGTACTGGTCACCTATGAGAAACCCCGAGGTCGTCGTGTACTCAACCACGGCCATGATTGCGCCCAAGCAGACCCCGACACCAACCGAGATGAGGATGGCCGAGCGATGCCTGCGGGCTACGACGATGGTGGCAACGGCGACGGCGAAAACCATGCTCAGATCGAGGGTCCGCTGATGCACGATCGCACCGAACGGGGAAAAGTAGGCCGCTGTCAGCAGGCCAAATTCGCCAACGAAGAGGCCCCGAAGCACCAGCCGCTGCGACGACGACCACTCCAAGCCACCGGTACTCAGTACCGCGCTTGTCGCGACCTTGATGGTGGCAACGAGAGCAACGGTGGCCAGGACATGATGGGGCCGGAACTCGACCTCGTCGATCTCGACGAAAACTAAGTCGAGATCGAAGGCAATGAGCACGCCAAGTGCCATCAGCGCATCAAGGCCCAATATAGCTGTCGCCGACTCAGCCCGAGAAGGCGACTCACGCAAAACAGTTGTCTGCCCAGCGGGCGCTGGCGAGGGTTGGATCACGGAGCCGGCGTGGTTGTATTTTCGGCGCCCGACGGAGAAGGGCCCGAACTGGCACAAGCAACAGCGAACATCGTCAGCGGCACGACTCCTAACGCCCGCAAGACTACGTTCTTATGACGACTACTCATGAGGCTCTCCGACCCGACTGTCCACGTATGTGTCTCTCAACTGCCATACGAGACTTCGACTGTGCAGATACGCCCCATCGGATTTACTCGCGCCACAACGGAATCTGAAAGGCTGCGTCGGTGACGCGGCGCTCCATTCCGGCAAATACGTTGGCACTCATCCTGGCACGGGTCTTCGCCGCTGTCATGTCACTCATCGTTGCGGGCATCGCGGCCCGCCAACTGGGTGAGGCCGGCTTTGGCACCTACGCCGCAGTGCTCATAGGGGGCTTTCTGGCCAACACCATCGTCACGTTCGGCACCGACACCCTGATGGTGCGCGCGACCTCACAGGGCGGGGACAACCGAATCGTTCGAAAGTCCATTGGGTTGCAGCTCGCCATTGTCTCGGTGTTTGTCGTCGCTGCGGCCGTGACAACCGCATTTCTAGGCCAGCGGGCGATGCCTCTGCTGGTGCAGTCCGTTGGGTTGGTGTTCGGTGTTTGGGCCACTGCATCTAACGCTATTTTACGCGGTCGCGAACGAATGGACCTTGCCAGCATGGCCACATCTGCGGGAGCTGTTGTTGGCCTCGCGGCAGCCATCTTTGCCAACGCAGCCGACGGCACCGTGACGGCCTTCATAGCAGCAGGCGTCGCCGGGCAAGTCGTGGTTGCTGCCCTTGGCACGCTGTTTGCCTCTCGGTCGGGTCGTACGCACGGATGGCAACACACGTGGTGGCCTCGGTGGAGCCGCGAGGTCTGGGCCGAGGCCAGACCGTTCGCCGCCATGGTGGCGGCAACGGCTGTGGCCACCAGTGTTGGAGTTCTGTCTCTGAAACTGGCCGGAAGCGACATCGCCACAGGACAATATGGCGCCGCAAACCGTCTAGCCGAAGGCCTAAAACTGGCTCCTGCCGCCGTTTTTGGTGCCGTGTTTCCCGCGATGACCAGGGGGATTCATCTGCGCCGCCGGTACATCTCTGCTCTCCGATACCTCAGCGCGTCGGTCGTCGCGCTTATCGCGTTGACGGTCATGTTCGCCGATCAGATCATCGATATCGCTTTTGGAGACTTTGACCAGTCTGCGACTCTGCTCCGGATTCTTGTGCTCGGCCTGATTCCGGCCCTAGTTCGGCTGCGGTGGTCCTTCGAGTTGATAGCCGCCGGGGCCGAACGAGAGGTCGCGGTGCTGGCTTTTGTAGGCGCGGCCGCAAGCGTCGTGCTCACCTTCGGCGCCGCGATTCTGTGGGGTTCGACGATGGTCGCAATCGCATTTGTCTCAGGCCTGGTCATCCAGGCATTGCTGCTCCGGACCCCCCATCAGCGAACGATCGGCAGGCCGTTTTGAACGATGGTGCTGAGGTTCGTGTCGTGGTCGGCGAGGCCAGCCAGGTTCTCCAGCGGATTAACTCGCGATACCACTAAGTCGGCGAAGGCTCCAGGAGCGATCACACCAACATCACCAGCCAGTTGACACAAACGGGCGTTGGTCACGTACATCGACCGGAGCACATCGGCTGCGGGCTCAAGGTCGGCCCGAATGGCGAACTCCTGGTTCTGCCGAACTTGAGTTTCGCCTAACAGATCAGTACCAAACCCAAGCTCAACACCGGCGCTCTTGGCGGTCTCGATCGACCGAAGCCCCATCTCGAGCACACCAGAGTTCTTGTCGAGGCTGACCTGTGGCAAGCCAAGCTTGGCCCCTTCATCTTGCATGGCCTTGTAGGTCACGAGCGTCGGCACCATGGTCACGTTCAACGCAGCCATGTGTTGAGCGATGGTGGTGTCGATGCCATTGCCGTGCTCGATACAACGCACACCGTTGTCGATCGCCAGACGAATAGCTTCTGGCATATAGGCGTGGGCAGTGGTGTATGTGTGTCGATGATCGGTCTCGGTCGTTATCGCCGAAACTTCCTCGGCCGTAAACTGGACGCTGTCGAAGGGGTCCGATGGTGACGCAACGCCGCCAGACGACATAATCTTGATGAACTGCGACCCATCACGCAGCGCCTGACGTGTCGCCTTGCGTACCGCATCGACACCATCGACCACGTAGCTCGAATGGTCGGCATATATCTGGCAACCACACTCCACCGTTGTTTCGCCAGGCCGGAAATCGCCATGACCTCCCGTCTGCGAAAGCAACCGTCCAGCCGACACTATGCGCGGCCCGCCGCAGCTGCCGGACTCGATGGCCTTCATCAGCCCTCGCACGTCGCCGCCCGTATCGCGGACCGTGGTGAACCCTCGACTCACCATCGCTTCAGCCAAACGAGCCATAGAAATCCCACGCTCGACGTCAGACATCAGCAGCAGTTTCGAGAAGTTCATCGTGACGATGAAATGGTGCACATGAGCATCGATGAATCCGGGCAGTACGAACTGACCCGCGGCGTCTATCTCTAGATCGGCACTAGGGACCGAACCCGAATCGACCACATCGACGATGCGATCATTCTCGATGACGACCGTGCGCTCGCCGATCAGTTCCATCGACTCGGTATCGAGAACGTTTCCGTTTTTGATCGTGACAATCACCGCTACTCCTTGCGAGTTCGTGACACCTCGGGGTATCACTCATGCGCAAACTACTCCTTGCGAGTTCGTGACACCTCGGGGTATCACTCATGCGCAAACTACCCCTGCAAGTTCATGACCGGGCTAGGCGCGGTCCAGAACGTGGGCGCTGCGGAGGCGGCGTTCGATGTGGTGTTCCCACATACGGCCCACAAGATCGTCGACCTCATGGGTAACCGGCCCGGCGGGCACCTCAAGCACGGTGGATAGCCCTCCACCAAGCACTGCCCGCATGACCGACAGACTCTCTTCGCGAATCGGCACGCCCCGCCGATGATCCAGACATACCGCGCCATTGCGGTCGAGATCGAACGACACGAGATCGACGCCGTCGTCCTGTGGTCCGCCAACAACACAACCATCGAGCTGCGGTCCAAACCCTTCCATAGCCAGAAGTTTCAGCAAGAACGCTGGAATGAGCAGTGCTGAGTCTGCTTGGTTAAGCGTGCTAAGCCCGCCAACCAACATCCGGTAGAGCTGCGGCGCGGGTTGCCGTTCCTGGGCCAGCTGGTCGATGGCCTCAAGAAGAACGATGGCCTTCGAGAGCCGATCGAGATCTTCGCGAATGTGTCGGTGCACATCGATCGATTCTGCCTGAGTAACAATGTCGAGTTCACGGCCCTCGTAGAGCTGAAGCTCAACATGGCTAGTGGGTTCGAGGCGGCCGCCGAAGCGACTCTTCGTTTTCCGCACACCCTTGGCCACGGCCCGTACCTTGCCCCGGCCCTGGGTGAGAATCGAAACGATGCGGTCGGCTTCGCCAAGTTTGTAGGTGCGCAGAACCACCCCGCGTTCGCGATAGAGAGCCATTGCACCTACACCGAACGCCAGTAACGCGACAGCAGCATCACAAGCTCAGTCGTCGCGCACTCCGCCAAAGCGGCGCTCTCGTCCTTGGTACTCGATGACTGCGTCGCGTAAGTCCTCGCGACGGAAATCTGGCCACAGGGTGTCGACAAAGATAAGTTCGCTGTAGGCAATTTCCCACAACAAAAAGTTCGAGATGCGGAACTCGCCAGAGGTTCGAACCATGACATCGGGGTCTGGCATCTCAGGGTCGTAGAAATATCCACGAAGCCGCTTCTCGGTAATCTTGTCGACCTCGACACCATCGGTCACCATTGCCTTAACAGCATCGATGATCTCGGCTCGCCCGCCGTAATTGAAGGCCATCGTCAGCGTCATCCGACGATTGTCCTTTGTGAGCTCGATTGATTCGTCCTGACGCCTGATGATCCGTTTCGGCACCCGCCAATTGCGGCGTCCTGCGAACTTTATGCGCACACCGAGCCCGTTGAGTTCTTCGGTGCGCTCCAAAAGCAGACGCTCGTTGAAGTTCATGAGGTACTTGACCTCGTCGGCGCTGCGTTTCCAGTTTTCGGTGCTGAACGCGTAGACCGTGATCCACTCGATGCCAAGATCGAGTGCTCCGTAGACCACATCCCAAAGTGCCAACTCGCCGGCCGCATGGCCTTCAGTTCGCTTTAGGCCCTGACGGGTGGCCCAGCGCCCGTTGCCGTCCATGACAAGAGCCACGTGTCGGGGTACATGTTCGAGATCGACGCCACGTAAATCCATCGGTTCTGACGCTATCGCTCCTAGACCCCGAGCGGCGGTACCTCACTGTCTGAGCACCGAATGTGATCGAAGATTGATCAACCGCTAAACATCTGGTGAGATCAGCGCTACCGTCGCTGCCGATGACTCACACCGACCCCGCTCTAGCCAAGCGCACCGAGACCGCTCTTGGGGCTGTGATCGACCAGTTGGCGGCCGGCGAGGTCCGTGAGGGCCAACGCAACATGGCCGTTGCGGTTGCCGGTGCCATCGACAGCGGCAACCACCTGATAGCCCAGGCCGGAACCGGCACAGGCAAGTCGCTCGCTTACCTTGTCCCAGCCATTCAGTCTGGCCAGACGGTGGTCATCGCCACCGCCACCAAGGCATTGCAGGATCAGCTGGCCAACAAAGATCTGCCGTTTCTCGACGAACATGTCGCCGAACCGTTCGTCTGGTCGATTCTGAAGGGCCGCTCGAACTACCTGTGCAAGCAGCGCATGGCCGAAATGCAGCGCGATGGTGATCAACTCGAGTTCGACGATGGCAGTCGTGCTGGCGGGTCGGCGCTCGAGATACGCAAGATCGTTCAGTGGTCGGCCGAAACCAAAACCGGCGATCGGGCCGAGCTCGACTTCGAACCCCAGGCACGAGTATGGGGTGCGGTTTCGGTTGGACCAATGGAGTGCCCTGGTGCAGCTAAATGCCCTTCTGGCGCAACCTGTTTCTCCGAAGACGCCAGGCGAGCGGCGCACGCGGCATCGGTCGTGGTGGTCAACCTTCATCTCTACGGACTCAACCTCGCCAGCAATGGTTCGATCCTGCCTGAACACGATGTCGTCGTTATCGACGAGGCCCATCAACTCGAGGATGTTTTGTCGTCGGCTGCTGGGCTCGACTTCGGACCAGGCCGATTCGCGTCTCTGGCCAGGAACGCAAGATCAATCATCGAGAGCAGCCTTGCCACCGAGCTCGGCGACATCGGCGGTCAGTTGGGTGACATCTTGGGCCAGCGGGTCGGCGACCGTTTGCGTTCGTTCGACGAAGAGCTGCAGAACGTCCTCAACGTCGCCGTCAATCGGGTAAACGAAGTGGTCAACGCCGCCCGAAAGGTCGACGACGACAGCGATCAGGGCCCAGTCAAACAACGTGTTCTCATCCAAGGCGGGCACCTCGCCGCCGATCTCAACCTCCTGATGGATCTGCCAGACACTCACGTGGTTTGGGTGGAAGGTCCAGGTCAATATCCGTCGATGAGGATGGCGCCAATCGATGTTGCCGGGTTCTTGCGAGAGAACCTGTGGGATGGCGACCGCACGGCAATACTCACCAGCGCCACCCTCGACGCCGAGCTTCCCGAGCGCCTAGGTCTGTTCGACACCGAATACGACCGCATCGACGTTGGCAGCCCTTTCGACTACCAAACACAAGCGCTGCTCTATTGTGCTGTTTCGCTACCAAGCCCGAAATCGGCCGATTGGCTCGATGCCATCAGCGATGAGCTGGTCGAGCTTGTCAACGCTGCCGGCGGGCGGACACTTGCCCTGTTCACGAGTTGGCGAGCGATGGATCATGTATCGGAACAGCTCGATAAACGGGTCGACTATCGAGTCCTCACCCAACGCGAGCTACCCAAGCCCGCACTAATTCGGGAGTTCATGAACGACGAGTCTTCGGTGCTGTGCGCAACGATGGGTTTCTGGCAAGGCGTCGACATTCCGGGGCGAACGCTGCGCCTCGTAAGCATCGACCGTCTGCCTTTCCCGCGGCCTGACGAACCTTTGTTGGAGGCCAGGCGCGAGCGCGCCGGTGCCAACGCTTTCAGAACCATCGACCTACCCCGCACCGCAACCATGCTTGCCCAGGGTGCTGGTCGACTGATCCGCACATCTGCTGATCGAGGAGTTGTCGCCGTGCTCGACCAACGTCTGGGCAAGGCCGGCTATCGATGGGACCTTGTTAATGCGCTGCCACCTATGAAACGCACCAGGCACCGCCAAGAGGTCGTCGAGTTTCTGGCCAGTCTCGACTAGTGGGAACACAGACGGAGCACCCATGATCGCAGCAGTCTCGGTTGAGACGATCGCAATTTTGTCAGGTCCGATGGTCGGGCTCAGCTACTTCGTCGGTGCCATCCCGTGGCGTAGGGCAGCATCACGCTTCGGCCTGGTCAACGACGACGACCTCGTCGAAACCCAAGATCGACCTGATCGTCGCGGCGACGAGCTATTCGTAATCATCGAAGCCGTCGTGCCGCTGATACTTGCCGTTGCAGCATGGAACCTTATCGGTGCCATCGCGCCTGGCGCCGACGGTGGCTTCAACCCATCATCGACATTCGGCGCCCTTTCGAACCAAGTCATACCAGTTTGGCAATCCGTCGCTCTGTGGACGGGTGCCGCAGCAGTTCTCGGACAGATCGCGCCGATCTGGAACCGACTACGTGGAGGCACGGGTATACCTGCCGTCATGGCCCTCACGTTGGCGTTCGCACCGTGGATCTTCGCCGCCACTGTGTTCGGTTTCCTCGCCGCGTTCTTGATGGGTAGAAATCGCCAACCCGCGGTGATCATCGGGTTCTTCTGTGGCCTCACCGTCGCATGGCTCGGCTGGGTGACTGGGCTCAACCCTGCGTGGGGTGTCAACCTCGGTCCGGAGTTAGCGTTGTGGACAGCAGTAATGATGGCCATGTTGTCGCCCCGCATCCTGATCGGCCTCGACTACTTCGACGCCACCGACCCCACCCGCGACTAGCGATTCCGCCAAAATCGCTCAATATTCTCGCAACCTGTGTCGAGGATTGGGGTGATGACCCCGATCCTCGACACAGGTTGGGAGGAGCACTCTGGCGATTAGCAGGCAGTCGCGAAACCCAGGGCCTCGCACACCTCACGCATCTTCGACTCGCTGACTGTAGTCACGCGGCTGGTGAGCAGGCTCTTGCGCACGAGCCGAAGATTGTCGAGGTTGAGCACGCACTCGACTGGCATGCCATCAGCCGATCCAAGCAGTACCTCGGTCGGAATGTCACGGATCGTCCTGGTAGCCGGGACCGCTAGCAGCTGGTTGAGTACGGACACGCCTTCGTCGCGGGTCATGACTAGGTACGGTCGACGACGAGCATTGGGCTCTTCAAGCCACCAAATTTCTCCACGGGCTACCACTCGAGACCAGCCGCTCGGTCTTCGGCGTCTAGGCGCAAGGCGGCTTCGCGGCCCTGTAGGTCGGCGTCGGATTCGAGGTCGCCCCATTCGTCAGGAATGCCGGGAGGTTGAGCGCGATAGCCCTCGACGTAGCGCCGCAGGTCCGCAGCCTGAGATTGCCCTTCAAGATAGGCCGAGATCGCAGCACGAATAACGGCTGAACGAGACTCACCAAGCCGTGCGGCCTCACGGTCGAGTTCGTCAACCAGATGCTCGGTCAGTTGCACCATCGTTTGAGTACGAGCCCCAGGGCTATGATCCGCTGCAAATACGGAGGGACTTGTCTAGTGTCGCGGACATGAGGAATCTCAGCGTCAAAGACTTCTGCTGGTGGCGGTGACCGCGTGAAGAACAGGTGCGATACAGGTCCGTGGAATCGCAACACGCACTACCACCCTGTTTTGCTTGCATTGGGCCCAGCCGAGCGTGCCCTAGACGTAGGTTGTGGCACTGGCCTCCTGACGCGCCAGCTCGCTCCTCTATGCAGAAACGTCGTCGGACTTGACCTTCACGGGCCCAGCCTCGATGAGGCCTGCGCATCTACGGATGCGGCCAAGGTGACCTACGAACAAGGCGATGTTCTCACTCACCCCTTCGAACAGGAGTCGTTCGATCTGATCGTGTCGGTGGCAGCCATTCACCACTTCGACGCCTCGGCAGGCCTGCAACGATTTGCGTGGCTGCTCAAACCCGGGGGCCGGCTCGGAATCATTGGAATACCGGCCAGCAGGTACCCACGAGATCTCGCACGCGAAGCCCTGGCGAATACCGCAACATTCGTCTATCAGATGCGCCACCGTAGGACGGTCTGGGATCATGGTGCCCCGATGGTCTGGCCGCCACCACTGACGGACCGTGAAATGAAGAATCTAAGCGCCGATATTCTAGCTGGCTCGACTTTTCGACGTCACCTTCACCGCCGTTACTCACTCACTTGGAACAAACCGGGCTAGTCCATTTCGGGAATCTCGAGCTCGGCTGCAAACGCATCTGGCTTGTTGGCTCGCGGAATCTCGATGCCCACATCGGATTCGTCAGAGAAGGCGAAGTTCAGCACCGAGCTGACCTTTCCTGACTTGTATGACCAGCCCACAAGCTCGTCGCGATTGATAGATGCTTCTGGAGCTTCGACGAGCGTCTTAAGGGCGCCCTGTTTGTATCCAAAGAAAACGAGTCTCTTGTCGGTGACGGCCATCACACCTTTGCTATTCGGAATCTGATCGGCTATTGAACCCTCAAAGGTGTTGTATCCGCTCTTGGGTCGTTTGCCCGCGGTCGCACCCGCAGCCGAACCCGTCAACCCAGACACCAACGAACCAATACCAGCCACGTTGGTACCGATGCCTCGCACCATGCCAAAGGCGATTTGCCCAGCAGCAGATCCTCGACCTTGAAAGTACGAGGCCGCTATCAACGTCTCGTCGGCTTCAATTGCTTGCGGTTGTTCCTTGTTGATGCGTTTTATCCAGTCGGGCATGACCTAACCCTAATCGGTGGTAGCTGTCGGTGCTAAGGTCGCCTCTTAGAGTTCGTCGAGGCCAAATGTGGGGTCGAGCACTCGGTCGAGAACGTCGTGTCGTTGTTGCCAGTTCTTCTCGACACGAACCTTCAACTCGATGAAGGTGCCCTCCGGAAGCGACTCGCGCACCTTCGTGCCCACCTCCTTGAGCACCTGACCGCCCTTGCCGATGACCATGCCTTTTTGGCTATCGCGTTCGACCAGGATTTCGCAGGTGATGTGAGGCCATTCCCACTCGGTGATGCGGGTGGCAATCGAGTATGGCAACTCGGCGCTAAAGCGGCGGAGAAGTTGCTCACGAACTAACTCGGCCACCTGAAATGGCTCGGGTACGTCGGTGATCATGTCTTGGGGGAAATAAGGCGGACCGTCAGGCATCTGGCCAAGCAGGTACTCGACAAATGCGTCGACTCCCTTGCCGGTGCGTCCCGAGACCGGGAACCACTCGACCGCTGGTAGCTCGGAGGTGGCTTGGAGTTGAGCCATCATCTGCTTGCGATCTACCCGATCGGCTTTAGTTAGAACCACGACGAAGCCGTCGGCCAGCTTGTCGGCAACAAAGCGGTCGCCCTTGCCAAATGGGGCCGTTGCGTCGACAACAAGCACAGCGACGTCGACATCGGTCAGTGCCGAACCGGCGGTTTCGTTGAGCCGCTCGCCAAGAGCACTGACGGGTTTGTGAATACCGGGCGTGTCGACAAAGACGATCTGCTTGTCAGGCCGATGAAGTATGCCCATAACACGGTTTCGTGTGGTCTGAGGTTTGTTCGATGTGATGCTGACCTTCTCGCCAAGAATGTTATTGAGAAGCGTCGACTTACCTGCGTTTGGGCGCCCGACGAAAGCGACAAAACCCGACCTCACTTGACCGCCTCGGAGGCGGTCGAAACGGGTAGCGATGCGTCGTCGACTTGCCGGTCGAGAGCGGGCCTGACGATGATCGAAGCGACCCGTCGTTGCGTAACGTGTTCGGCAATGAACACATGACCGTTAGACCGAACCGAATCGCCAACGAAGGGAACCCGGCCCATCAACTCGAGCACCAAACCACCGACAGTGTCCCAGTCGCCTTCAGGAAGATCTGCGCCGATCAGTTCGATGAGATCGTCGATCGGTAACCGTCCGGACAGCCTGTACCCGTCGGCACCAAGATCCTCAACGAGTGGCGCCTCGTCGTCGTACTCGTCGACGATCTCGCCAACCAACTCTTCGATGACGTCTTCGAGTGTGACGAGGCCGGCCACCCCGCCGTATTCGTCGACAACAACCACCATATGCATGCGAGCTGACTGCATTTCGCGCATGAGCTCGGCGGCACGTTTGCTCTCGGGAACAAACTTGATCGGACGGATAACGCCCACGTCGACCAGCGATGCGTCGATCCGGCCGGCAAGCTGAACCCGCATCAGATCCTTGGCTAACACGACGCCGACTAGATCGTCAATCGATTGGTCGCTGACCGGAATTCGGGTGTACCCGTGGTCGAGAACGAGCCTCACCGCGTCGCGAACCAACGCATCGGCACCAACTGTGACCATGTCGAGTCGTGGGACCATCACCTCTCGGGCAATGGTGTCGCCGAGCTCGATTAAGGACTCGATGATCTCGGCTTCGTCGTCGTCGATTATGTCGCTCGCAGCAGCTGCTTCGGTTAGCGCTAACAGTTCGTCTTCGCCGACTTCGGGGTCGTGTTCGGGGGCCGTATTCGGTCCGAGTTTGGCCGCGACGGCCAGAAGCGGTTTGAGCGGCCAGACGAATATGGCAAGCGTCGATAACATCCGGGCGACTGGCGCCAGAGCTTTGGCGAACCGATCGTTGTCCTCGACAGCGCGGCGGTGAGGCACAGCTTCGGTGAGCACAAACAGCACCGGCGCGCCAATGCCGACGGCCAGCACGGCTCCACCGACGTCGACGCGGTCGATGGCAATGACGGTTGCGATCGCGGTTACACCAGCCTGAGCCAGGACCCTCAAGAGCGCGGCGGGACCAACGACCTTGGACCGATGGGCCAGCAGCGACACCAAGCGGTCGCCATTTCCGGTCGCCTCGTCGAGCCCAGACGCCCTAGCGCGGCTGAGGCGTGTGTACGTGACCTCAATCAGACGTAGGAACGATGCCAGCACCACCAGGACGCCAATGCCAACCGCGGCAACCACCAGGCTCACCGGATCTCCGTGGAGGTTCGCGCCGCAAAGGCGGCCAAATGTCTTCGTTCGGCAGCCTGCATGACGGCAGTCTCTTCGGGTTCGGCGTGGTCGTGCCCCAGAACATGCAGAACACCGTGAACCACCAAGAGGTCGATCTCGTCGCCAAGACTCCCACTGTGGCCAGGGTATGAACCCGAATTCTCACCAGCGTGCCGGCAAGCTACCGCCGGGCAGATCACCACATCGCCCAAGAGCCGCGGCCCCGGGTCGTTGAGCGGTTCACGAAGCGGTGGCCGGCGCAACCCGTGGTCGGGGGCCCGTCCGGTCGCGCCGATGTGATCATCGATTGGGAACGCCAAGACATCGGTGGGCCCGTCGGCTGCCATGTGGGTGCGGTTGAGGTCTGACATTGTTGGCTCGTCAACAAATAGCAGAGCGAACTCGGTGTCGCCGCGAACGCCCTCTTCGGTAAGAACCAACCTAACAAGCTCGGCGCAGTGGTCGGTGCCGATGTCGTGCTCGCCCTGTTCGTCTGCCACAAAAACCTCGAGTGTCCCCGCTGCTCCGGTTCGTTTGGGCCCTCGTCGAACCTGGGGCGGTAGTGGGTTCACCTGGATGAGTCGATCACTGCTGAGCCGATCACTGCTGCGCGTCGCGGCGCTCGTAGGCATCGACGATGTCCTGGACAATCCGGTGACGCACGATGTCGCGCCGATCAAGACGAGCGAAGGCAATACCTTCGACGCCGCTAAGGACCTTGTCGAGCCCGTGAAGGCCACTGCGCCCACCCGGAACATCGGTCTGAGTGAGGTCGCCGGTGACGACAGCTTTCGAACCGAAGCCAATGCGAGTGAGGAACATCTTCATCTGCTCGCGAGTTGTGTTCTGCGCCTCATCGAGAATGATAAAGCTGTCGTTGAGGGTGCGACCGCGCATGAAAGCCAGCGGGGCCACTTCGATAGTTGAGCGATCGAATAGTTTCTCGGCTGTCTCGGCGTCGAACATGTCGTGAAGAGCGTCGTAGAGCGGCCTGAGGTATGGATCGACCTTAGCCATTAGGTCGCCAGGCAAGAAACCGAGGCGCTCGCCGGCTTCGACTGCCGGACGCGTGAGCACAATCCTCTTTACCTGCTTCGCCAGCAAGGCCTCAACAGCTAGAGCTACCGCCAACCACGTCTTGCCCGTACCGGCGGGACCGATGCCAAAGGTAATGGTGTTGTCTCGAATGGCTTGGGCGTAGTCCATTTGCCCAGCGCTCTTGGGCCGAACAGTTCGGCCACTCGGAGCGCGCAGGATTGTGGTGCCGAACACCTCCGAAGGGCGTTCATCGGCGCGGACCATGTCGATTGTTTTGGTGACCAGGTCGGCATCGACGCGGTGGCCTTGTTCGAGTAACACGACCAGCTCTTCGAAGACACGGCCAGCGGGCTCGATGCCGTTGCCGACGACTGAAATCTCGTTACCGCGGACGTGAATCTCGGCTTCACCGAACTGATCGCGAACCAGTTGCAAGAACTCGTCGTGCTGGCCAAGCAGCGGCGTCATGAGGTGGTTACCGGGGACGCGAATCTTGACCTGTGCAGGCGCAGGGGTTTCGGTTGGCACTTAACTCCATCGGGCCGCCTGTTGAAGTCGGTACGACCGCGCAACACCCAGGGTATCTCCGGGCAGCGTAAACAGCCCATTGAATTGGCGGACGGGCGCTGTGAACCAAGTGGGCGGTACCTTTGGGCTGGTGAACGGACAAGACGGCGGGTCAGCCCGAGGCCAAAACTCATCAGGCCATGCCGACTGGTTGCGGGAGCTCCAAAGACGCGGTGCTGTCGACGAACGGCGCAGGCAGCGTTGGCTCGAGCAACAACTTCACGACCAATCAACGCTGCTGGGTTTGCTTGTAGACCTAGCTGACTCGACGACGGCTGTGGTGCTCGAAACCACATCGGGCCACCGCCACGGCGGGGTTGTGGCCCTGGTGGGCATCGACGTTGTCGTTTTGACCACCAGTGGCCGAACCACGGTTGTGGCTTTGGCGGCGATCGGGGCAATTCGGTCGGCCGGCCCCAGACCACTCACGTCAGGAGCCGACGGCGAACACAGCGCCGACGTCACGATGCTCGAGTTGTTGGCCGACCGCCTGGACGAACGCCCCGAAATGACCATCACTTGGGCAGGCGGACAAAAGGCGAGTGGTCGACTGGTCGCGGTGGGCCACGACGTCGTCACGTTGCATGCCACCGGGGTCGACGCCAGATCCGTTCATGTGGCCGCAGAGTCGATCGTCGACGTAACGATTGTCTAAATCAAACACCCAGACTGGTCTTCAGAAACTCGACTTGCAGCAGGAGCAGGTTTTCGGCCACAACCTCTTGTGACGTCATGTGCGACACGCCAGATAGAGGCAACACTGCGTGTGGCTTACCTGCTTCGAGCAGCGCCTGACTAAGCCGAAGAGTGTGCGCGGAGACTACGTTGTCATCGGCCAGCCCGTGGATGATCATCAGGGGCCTACTTAGCAGCCTCGCATCTCCGATAGGCGAAGACCGCTCATAGTTTTCAGGTTCAGTCTTGGGGTTACCCAGATAGCGCTCGGTGTAGAAGGTGTCGTAGAGGCGCCAGTCGGTAACGGGAGCACCAGCTACCGCGGCGTGAAAGACATCGGGGTGTCGCAGAACGGCAAGCGCGGCCAAGAAGCCGCCAAATGACCATCCCCTGACCCCGACGCGAGACAAGTCGAGTCGTCCCTCGTAGGCAGCCGCGACAGCGTTAAGAGCGGTGATTTGATCTTCAAGCACCGGCCCGGCCAGGTCTCCATAGACGCTACGTTCCCAATCGCCTGGCCTTCCTGGAGTGCCGCGGTTGTCGGCCACGATGACGATGAAGCCCTGATCGGCGAACCACTGTGAAGTGGCAAAACCTTGAGAACTGCGGGTAACCCGCTGAACGTGCGGACCGCCGTAGGGGTCGAGCAGGACCGGCAGTTCGCCACCGGGATCTTCGGTCGGAAACAGCACAGCGGTCGCTATTTCGGTCTCGCCCGCCTTCAAGAACTGAATCTGTGGCTCCACCAGAGAAACCTCGCTTAGGTCGTCGAGTTCGAACGTGAAAGCGCCACTTCTTACACGAAAGTGGCGGCGGGTCGAAGCTGCGTTCGATGTCGAAATCAGCATGGCCGGATCACCTACTACAGCCGCATGAACACCGGGCTCCGAGGTGAGCTGTTCGACTCCGGCCGGGGTCCAGCGATAGACATGAACCTCAGTCGGTTCGACCGAGGCCGTGAACACCACGCCACCCATGTACGACCCGGCCACAGCCCGCACCCACAGTTTGGGTCCGCTCACAGGTTCGCCTCCGAGGCACATCTGTCTGGTGCCATCGCGTTCTTCGACCGTGACTAGCTGACCTTCGTGCAGCGCCGGCACGCCTGGGACCAGTTCGACCCAAAGATCGTCGACAATCTCACGAATGACGCTGGTTTCGCCGGTATTCGGGTCGATGTCGAGGATGCCTAGGTGACGTTGGTCTCGAGTTAGAACCACCACTCGCAGACCGTCCGCGTCCCACGCTACGTCGCCCAGATATTCCCAGTGCGACCAGTCGATCTGCGCTTCGACCCTGTTGCCGGCCAGCGGCACGATCCACAGAGAAACCGATGCGTTCGTCTCCCCTGCAGCTGGGTAGCGCATCGAGACCACCGGCCGCTGAGGGTGGGTCGGGTCGGCTAGTTGCCACTCAGCAACCTCAGAAACGTCGACCCTGGCCACCGCAATTGCCGTAGCGTCTGGCGCCCACCAATACCCCCGTGTTCGGTTCATCTCTTCGCCGGCCACGAACTCGGCGCTTCCCCACGAAACGTGTTCTGTGTCCTCTCCGACCAGCAGCCGGTCGGACGTGGCTGACCCCACAAGGTGCAGTGCGTCGCCGTCGACGTAAGCAACGACATCGCCGGCTGGGGAAACTCGAGCATCGAATGCACTGCCCACAATGTCGAGCGGTCTGACCGCAGAGGTGGCGAGGTCGACGATATGAGGAACTCCGCCGAGCGTGAAGCTCACCAGCTGTTCGTCGGGCCCGCCTACAGCGAAAGCCACGATGCCGTCGGCCTGCTCACGAGCTCGCTCTCGACGCTGTCGTTCGGCCGCAGGCAAGTTGGCATCGTCGACGGCAAGGTCTGCGGGGTCGGCCACGATGGTGGTTGAACCTGTCGCGCAGTCGAGCGACCATAAACAGGTGACGGGGTCGGCGCCGCCCTTAGAACGCAGGAACAGAAGGGTGCGCCCCTGGTCGATGAACTTGAAACTCCGGGGGACACCGAGACTGAACCGGCGGGTCCGGGCATACTGGCGAGGAAACGAGTCGGTCATCTCCTCAACCTAGGGGTACTAGCGCTCGAAAAGGTCTTCTGAGGTTGTGTGCCAAACCTTATGAAAGAGCTTCCGGCATCTCCTTCGCCACCGCGGCGAGAACCTGCTTGGTGGTCGGGTTAACCAAGACCGTCTCGCCCACACGAACCGTAGGGACGACCTCGTTGCCATTGGAGTGCTCACGCACGAAAGCGGCGGCCTTGGGATCGTCCCAAATGTTGTGACGATTTATGGGCAAACCTTCGTGCTTAGCGAGTCCATGCTCGAGCCCCATGCAGAATCCACAGCCCGGTCGCCAATACAGCTCGATGCTGTTCGGTTTTTGCTTGCTCATTGATGCTCCTCGCGCCGTGAGAACTGCGCTGTTGACCTAGATGTATCCGAATCGTTGAAGCATTTCTTCGAGCGCCCCACCAACAAGAGCGCCGGTACTTACCTCTCGAAGTGTTCCATCGGCATCGTAGAACGCTGTAATCGGCATACCTCGACCGCCCAACGCACGATGCATGGCCCGGTCGCCTGCTCCGAAATCGCGCACGAGTACGTTGTCGTCGATGCCGCCGTTGTTGGCCATCCGACGCCAATCGCCGTTCTCTTGTGAGTTCACGAAGATGAACTCAACCTCATCGCCATGGATGTCGGCCATCGCGTTGAACTCAGGCAACTCGGCTTCACACGCTGTACACCACGAAGCAAAGAAGTTGAGCACAACCGGCTTGCCTCTAAGGTCCGAAAGAGACACATCTTCGGCGCCGTCGAGCCCTGGAAGAGTCCAATCGTTGACATCGGCAGTGCCGGCGTTGTTGTCGGCGATCCCCTGCCAGACGATGATTCCAATCACGCCAACCACGCCAGCAATACCGGCGATCAGAACGAGCCAACTGCTCTTGTTCTTGAGATTTTGCCCCGACCGACCTTCGCGAGGCGAAACTGTTGCTCGACCCTTTGGGGCCGTCTTGGCGCTGTCCGCTGACGAACCAACTTTGGATGCCGGCTTGCGCGACCCCTGATTAGGCGTCCTACTTGTCTTCTTCTTTTTTTTGGCCATTCCAACCTCGTGTCCGAACGTTCGAGTTGTTAACCGAGCTCGACCAGACGGCCAAGCCCGACGTCGATCATTAACTCCGTCAGCTTCGCAGTGAGCCAGACCAGCTGGTTCAGCATCAAGATCACACCAAACGCGCCGAGCATCGTCGCTGAGACGATCACGACTGCGGTGAAGTGGATTTTAATCCACGTAAACGCGCCCGTCAGCTTGCCGAAAGCCAACCCCGTCACAAGGAACGGAACGCCGAGTCCAAGCGAGTAGACGAACAGCAACAACGCACCCTGGTACACCTGGCCAGAAGCAGCAGCGATTCCGAGGATCGAAGCGAGAACTGGCCCAATACATGGCGTCCAGCCAAACCCGAATGCCGAACCGGCCACAACTGGAGCAGCCTTGCCGAACTTGCCGAGCTGCGGATGGAACCTGGCCTCCTGGTACAACCACGGTGCCTGAAGGAAGATCGAGCCCATCATGAAACCAGCCATTAGCACCATCAACCCGCCCGAAATGCGGGTCAGAATCGGCTGATTGTCAAACAGGAAGCTTCCGATCGAGCTGGCCGAAAGGCCTAACAGCACAAACACAATCGTGAACCCGGTCACAAACAAGCCGGTGTCTCTGGTGATGGCCAAGGTGTGTTTTCGGCCGCCCTCCTGGAGCTCGGCGGCAGACAGGCCAGTGACTATGGATATGTATCCAGGCACGATGGGCAACACGCACGGCGATAGGAACGAAATGATTCCTGCGCCAAACGCGAGAAAATAGCTGAAGAGAGTAATCGTCTCGATTTCCATCGGGTGGTGAACCCTGTAGTTGCTGCCGGTCTTCCCGGCCAGGCAACGGCTTATTACTCGATGGTGTCGCCGCAGCTAAGGGGTTGGAGCTTCCGCCGACGCTCTAGTGTGTGCCGCGGCTGCCATGGGTGAGTCTCCAAGCGACCAGCCGAGTACGTCGGCAACCAACTTTCCTGCCGGTTTCGTCAGCAGTTTGTCCAACTTTGCAGTTTGCGGCAGCCACAACTCCTTACGCACAAAATTCGGCAACGTGGCTACCGCGGCGGCCGCAACCACACCGTAAGCGGGACGTATCGGAAGCGAAACGGGCGGCCACATCAAAAACCGAGCTGCTCCTCTGGCCTGTGGTGACCCCAACAGCACCGGCCTCATCATCTTGTAGTACTCAGAGATCTCGTCGACCGATTCCGGCACATCGGTGCCACCCATCAGCCGACCAAGCCCCGCCATCTCGGCAACGTACTGATCGGCTTCAGCATCGGTGAGTTCGATCGATCCGTATTCTCGAACCGCGGTGAGGAAGCTGTCAATCTCGGTCGTGTGCACCCAGGTAAGCAGGGCCGGATCTTGGGCCGAATAGTGGCGACCATCAGGAGCAACACCAACAACCCTCGAGTGAACGGCCTTAACCATGTCGATGGTGCGATGCGCCGCGTCGGTGGACCCGAACGTGGTAACGGCGACGTACTGAGCCGTGCGCTGCAACCGGCCCCACGGATCGTGGCGATAGTCGGAGTGTTCGGCTACACCGGCCATGGCCAACGGATGCACCGTCTGGAGAAGAAGCGCCCTAATACCACCAAGCAATGCCGCCGGATCCTGACCGATTCGCCAAGCGATGGAGTCTGGCCCGAACAGACCAGGGTCGCCGGCAGGTTCGGTAATGTCGGCGCCGACGGGGCTGGCGGTACGACGAGAACCGTTCTCTTGAGATGAAGCGGCCGAATTCGGGCCTCCGCTGAGTAGTCCCCTGACCGCGTTCGCTATCTGATCTCGAACCCGACCCGACCCGGGAACGGCATTGACGAGGGATCGCGTCGACGTCACAACCGCCAGCGTAGGCGGGTAGTCGAGCACATAGGTAACCACTCGCATGGACGACAGGTCAGACTCTTGTGGATGAAACTTCGCTAGTAACAGAACTCGAACCGACCGTCGCGACGCTGATCGACCGGCACGTGGCCTCGGTCAAAGAGTGGTTCCCGCATGAGTACGTGCCGTGGAGCCGTGGTCGCGACTTCGCAACCGACGAGGAGTGGGATCCCCGTGAGTTTGAGATCCCCGACGGCGTTCGGTCGTCGTTGTTCCTCAACATGCTCACCGAAGACAACCTGCCTCACTACTTCCACACCATCAAGTCGACGTTCGGCCCCAACGGTCCATGGGCCGACTGGTCTCACCGCTGGACAGCCGAAGAGGGTCGCCATCTCATCGTCATTCGCGATTACCTGACAGTTACCCGAGCTGTCGATCCGGTCAAGCTTGAGCGAGCCCGGATGGCCCAAGTCTCACTTGGCGAGGTGCCAAATCCGGCAACGGCCATGCACGCGATCGTGTACGTCTCGATCCAGGAGTTGGCCACCCGTATATCGCACCGAAACACCGGCAAACAACTTCCCGACCCAGTTGGTGAGAGGTTGATGAAACGCGTCGCCATGGACGAGAACTTCCACCACATCTTCTACCGGGATCTAGCAATGGCCGCTCGCGAGATGGATCCGAGCGGGTTTGTCATGGCCCTCGAAGACGAGCTAACCAACTTCGCCATGCCTGGCGTGGGCATCGTCGACTTCAAGAAACACGCTGCTTCTGTGGCCAAGGCCGGAATCTACGACATCGCAATTCACTACGACAACATCATTGCTCCACTCGTCCTAAACCATTACGGCCTCACCGACATCGAGGGGCTTAGCGGCGAAGCCGAAGAGTCACGCGAACGACTAATGACGTTCATCGAGAGACTGGCAAAGATCAGCGAACGAACCAAGGTTCGGACAGAACGCCAAGCTGCTAAAGCTCGCGAACACGGGCCAGCTCATGCGTCTTAGCTTAGAAGCCCATCTTGGCGCGGGCGTCGTAGATCTTCTTGCAATCGGGGCACACCGGATACTTCTCCGGCGATCGTGACGGCACCCACTTCTTGCCACACAACGCAATACACGGAACGCCCGTGACCATGGCTTTGGTCATCTCCGCCTTCGGAACGTAGTGGGCGAAACGATCGTGATCGCCCGGTTCATCTAGCTGATGTTCGGTGGTTTCCTCAATGATGGTCGAGGTACCGGGAGCTAGCTCGGTGGGCATCTAACCAGCTTATGCGAGGAACCCACAAGACCTGCTACTGGGGCGCGAAGAGGTCCGCATGCTGGGAGTGGCGTACCTTCGACAGCAGTGGAACAAGCATCTCGCGCTGTAGATCCAGCCTCGTCTCTCGGTCAACTTGCCACCGAGGCTGGTCTCAATCTTGGTTCGGGAGCGCCGAGCCGCGAAGTGCTGACGGCCATTCTTGAGGATCTGATCGGAGTCGCTATCTCGACAGAACGCGACATCGGCGACGTTCTCGACTTCATCAAACGGCCGGTACCTGTCGATGATGTGCTTGTGGCCTGGAATGGTCGAATGGGTCCCATCGAGATCGCCGGCCGCATCGACGGAGCCGTGTTGGTCAGCGAAGATGGCTCGTCATTGGCCGCCACGACCGATGGCGCCACGATTTCGTTCGATGAACCATTGCCGTTCGGTATGCACACGTTGTCGGTGGGCGTCGCTGGCCGCGAGGCCCTGTCAACCATCATCAGCGCGCCCAGATCACTTCCAGAACCGACACCTCGTCTATGGGGTGCGTTCGCCTCGACCTTTGCGTTGCGGGGTATCGCTGATGTCGGAGTCGGCGACTTTTCAGCGCTCGGACAGCTAGCGACCTCGATCCACAAACTGGGTGGCGAGTTCGTGGCAACCCCACCACTGCTCCCCGTCTATCTCGACAAGCCGATCGACATCAGCCCGTTCACACCCATTACCCGCACCGCGTGGAACGAACTACACGTCGACCTCTCGCTTGTTCCGGGTGCCGAGGCACTTGGCGACGTCGTAATCGATCCGCCGACGTCGACGCCACGTTTAGTCGACTACCCCGAGGTGGCGAGTCGCCAACGACAATCTCTTACTACCTATTCGAAGCTAGTTCGCGATCACCCAGCACTGCGGGGCGAACTCGATCGTTTCCTTGTTTCGAACCCCGATGTCGCCCGCTACGCCCGCTTCCGCTCGCTTGGCGAGACGCTGTCGCGCGACTGGCGTCGATGGCCAGCGCCGTGGCGGCATGGCGACTTGTCGAGTGCACCCGTCGATGCCGATATCGAGCTAATGCATCAGGTCGGGCAATGGTTAGCGTTCAACCAAATCGAACGACTCATCGACGAAGTACGCGACCGGGGCCAGCGGCTTCAGCTAGAGCTGCCAGTTGGTTCGCATCCAAACGGTTTCGATGTATGGGCCGACCAACGCCTACACATGTCGCACACTCGCGTTCACGAACCAATCGACAACACCGCGCCAGGAATCGACTGGGGCCACCTGGCGGTCCGGCCAGATCGCGACAGACGCCGCGGGCACCGGTCGTTTGCTGCCGCGGTGCGCCACCACGCTCAGGGTGGGTTCTTGCGGATCGATCAGATCTCGGCCCTGTGGCGAAGCTGGGTGGTTCCCGACGGTGCCGAGACGTCCGAAGGCCTCTACCTCGAGCAGCCCGCAGAAGAACTCCTCGCGATCGTTTGTCTCGAATGCCACCGCTCGAACGCGATCGTTAGCGCTGGCAACCTCAGCTCGGCGCCGCCCCACATTCGGGCCGAAATGCTCGACCTAGGAGCGATGCAACCGTTGCTCGACGGCCGGCGAAGCAGTGAACGAGCACCAATCGACGATGCTGTGCACACATCGGGTGATGCTGCTTTGGTGCATCTCGACGACCTCCTGGCAAGGTTCGGGCCGACGCCATCACAAGAGTGCGATACGACCCAATGGCGGGTTCGACATCCCAAAGGCGTAACCGCTGCTCTCGACGACGAGCGGCTCCGCGACTGGTTCACCTCATTCGTCGAGTGCTGGACACAACCAACTGACTAGGTGAAACGGCAGCGGGTTAGTTGAGTGAGGCCTTTGTGTTTTCGCACGCAAACTCCAGAGCAACGGCTAAGGCGTCAATCTCGACATCGTCGCCTCGTACTTCGCACCATAAATAGCGAGCTTCGCCGTGAACCCAGCGAGCAACCGCAACGCTTCTTCCCGAGGATCCAAACCTCGCATCGACCAGCCGACCGCCGAGGAATGGTTCGTCGCGCTCGATCGACCCCGATTCGGCAACGTGTTCGTCGAAGATGACACCTGTCGCTGCCTCCCACTGAGATTCGTTTAGCCGCTCACAGGCGGTGTCGACGCACCGATCGGCGATGATCCAAGCAGTTCCTGGCGCCCAATCGGCAGGGTTGGGAGGTACGAAGCCCTCGACCGCTTCCTCGAAGACCCAACCGTCGGGTGCAAACGTGGCTACCTCGCCAATCTGGACGCTGCCGATCGTGATGTCGGCTGGCGCGAGCTCGACGGAGTCCGCAGGGGCGCTGAGCACCGATGGTGGCGGGTTCGTCTGCGGCTGCTCGTCGCTGCCAGAACACGCCGCAAGCACAACGACGATCGCAGTCGCCACACCGGCGATTCTCAACAGGCGTCTCAACCTCGACGGACAACGTAAGTTCGACAAGCAACGTAACTTCATGGTCAACACGGCCGCACAGTCTGCCACCCAATACCTTTCGGGCGCGATTACCCACCGCCACGGTGCAAGAACCACACCCAAAGCCTTCGGGCCATTAGACCACTGGGGCGACACCAACGAACCCGAATGTAGGACGAGTTGACGCCGGGCGTTAGCCTCGGATCTCGTTGTTACACAACTCAGGGGGAACAACACGTGAGCATTCTTGGAAACCGCGTTGTACGGACCGAAGACCCAGATCTCTTGACCGGTGCCGGACAGTTCGTCGACGACATCAAGCTGGCCGACGCGGCCCACGTCACGTTTGTTGTGTCGACGATGGCCCATGCTGACCTCGCAGACATCGACATCAGCGAGACCAAATCAATGCCTGGCGTTCTTGGTGTCTGGACGGCGGCCGATCTGCCGTTCAACACCTACCCGGCGCCTATGTTCATGTTGAGCCAGGAGATGCCGCGACCCTACCTGGCCACCGGCAAGGTTCGTTATGTCGGCGAACCCATCGTGGCCATCGTGACCGACGAGTATTACCAAGGCCAAGACGCGGCCGAAACCGTCATTGTCGACTACGACCCTCTCGACGCCGTCGTTAGGCCTGAAGATGCCGAGAGCACCGACGTGACGATTCACGAGGCGGTCACCGACAACGTCGTCGGCAGGCTCGGCACCGGAACAACGGCAGACTTCGACGGATGCGACGTAGTGGTCGAGCAACGACTTGTTAACCAACGCCTAGCGCCGGCACCCATCGAAGGACGCATTTCGGCAGCAACATGGGAAGACGGGCGGCTCGTGCAGTACTCGAGCTGCCAAGGTGCCCACCCAACCCGCGACCACCTCGCCACCGCGTATGGCCTCGAAAACGACCAAGTTCGAGTCGTGGTCCGCAACGTAGGCGGCAGCTTCGGGGCCAAAGCTGGCCAGACGGGCGAGGAGACGATCCTTGGCCACCTATCGCGTGAGGTCGGTCGGCCAGTGCGCTGGAACGCGGCCCGCAGCGCCGACATGGTTGGTCTTGCTCACGGTCGAGGCCAGATTCAAACAGTCAAGATCGGTGGATCGAACAACGGCAAGATCACCGCCTATCAACTGCACGTCATCCAGGACAGCGGGGCCTATCCGGGTATGGGCGCAGTACTGCCATTCATGACCCAGACCATGGCCCCTGGGGTGTACGACCTACCGAACATCGGGGTGTCGTCGGTATCGCTCGCCACCAACACAACCCCAACCACTGCCTACCGAGGGGCGGGCAGACCAGAAGCCGCAGCGGCGATTGAGCGGGCCGTCGACATGTTTGCCGCTGAGATCGGCATGGATCCCGCTGAGGTTCGACGGAAGAACTTCCTACCTAAGTTCGACGAAGCCGTCACCACTTCGGTCGGAACGGTCTACGACGTCGGCGACTACGAACGGGCCCTCGACCTCGCTCTCGAACAGGCGAACTACGCTGAGCTCCGAACCGAACAGGCTCGTCGCCGAGAGGCCGGCGACACAGTTCAGCTTGGCATTGGCGTGGCCGCATACGTTGAAATCACCGCCTTTGGTGGCGGCGGCGAGTTCGGAACCGTCGAACTCCAGCCCGACGGAACTGTGCTGGCCAAGACAGGCTCATCTCCATTCGGTCAGGGCCACTACACCAGCTGGGGCATGCTCATCTCGGACCAGACCGGCCTGTCGATGGACGACATCGAGATTTTCCACGGCGACACCGATGTAGTCGCCGAAGGCGGCACGACAGGCGGCTCGCGCTCACTTCAGATCGCGGGTTCTTCCATCCAAGATGCGTCGATCAAGCTGGTCGAGTTGGCCAAGGACAAAGCCGCCGACATGCTCGAGGCATCGGTCGACGACATTGTTCTCGACACCACCGAGGGCGTATTTCACGTGGCCGGCACTCCAGCCAAATCGGTCGATTGGGCCGCCATCGCTGGGGCATCGGACAACGCGTTGATGGGCGTTTCGGACTTCTCAGCCGACGGTCCGACCTTCCCGTTCGGCGCCCACGTCTGCGTAGCCGAGGTCGACACCGACACGGGCATGGTCACCATCGATCGGATGATCGCGGTCGACGACGCCGGCGTGATGCTCAATCCGTTGCTGGTTGCTGGCCAGGTCCATGGCGGGCTGGCCCAAGGGGTAGCCCAAGCATTGCTAGAAGAGTTCGTTTACGACGACGACGGCAACCCTCTCACGTCTAACCTTGGCGACTACACCATTCCGTCCACCATGGAGTTACCCATGTTCGAACGGGTGCCGATGGAGACCCCAACTTTCATGAACCCGCTCGGCGCCAAAGGCATCGGCGAGTCCGGCACCATCGGCGCGACGCCCGCGGTGCAGAACGCCGTGGTCGACGCCGTGAGTCATCTCGGGGTGCGTCACATCGACATGCCGTGTACTCCCGAGCGAGTCTGGACCGCAATCCAAGAGGCTCGCTAGCGGTTAAGCGCCCGCTATGTCGTAGGCCACTTCGACCTTCAACGCCAGACCTAGACCGAACCCGGTTCCTGGCATGTCCCACATGGGAAAGTTGACTCCGACGCCATCGGGGAGCTGATTTTTTTTCATCAGGTCGAGCGAGGCCGGGGTGAGGATCTCGGCGCCGGCCCAGGTGCCACCAGACACCAACATCTGCACGAACGACAAGTAGTCACTGGCGGTCGAGACAAGACCGCCACCGCCAGAACACATCGGCCGTGGCTGTGTGCAAGGACCATCGTGGGGATCGTCGATCTTGGTCAGGCCGCCCTTCATCGGATCGAGAAGATCGTTTGGCATGTACATGGTTGTGAACCGGTCGCGTTTGTTGTCCGGTACCCAGAACCCGGTATCGATCATGCCAAGCGGTGTGAAGATGTGGTCGCCCAGGAAGTCGCTGAAACTCTGACCAGACCACACCTCGATGAGCCTTGCGAGCACATCGGTTGAGTAGCTGTATCGCCATGCTTTTCCGGGGTGGTAGGTCAGCGGAAGCTCGGCAAGCACCGCGCACAGTTCCCCGAGCGTGCGGCTCATGCTCTCAACGTTGTCTGCCGAGTACGCCTGATCGATGACCGACTCTGGCTCGATAAACCCATACGACAGCCCTGCGCTGTGGCTCATTATCTGACGAATCGAGATTTCGCTGTCAGCGGGCACAGTGTCTGAAACCGATGTGGCCCCCTCAGCCAGAACACGCATGTCGGCGAAGTCAGGAAGATACGTTGCCAAGGCATCATCGAGACCAAAGGCTCCCCTCTCCCAGAGCATCATGGCCGCGACCGACGTCACGATCTTGGTGTTCGAGTACATGCGAAAGATTGCATCTTCGGTGAGTGGCTTCTTGGATTCGATATCCATGTATCCGAAGGTGGCGTAGTCGAGCACGTCGGTGCCACGCATCGTCAAGGTGTTGCAGCACGGCAGTATTTCCTGGTCGACATACCACTGCATGCGCCGGTGGATCGGACCGAAGTCGAGGTCGTTGTCGACGACCTCAATGGGATTCATCACGGAGCTGCTCCAAACGAGGTTTGCGAGCAAGCTAGCGACAACAACAATGCTGGACTCAATTGGCGACCGCACCCATGTCGACGTATCGTCGCTCGCTGACGACTGGCGAATCACGAGGGTTACCAATGGATAGGTTCTCAATCAAAGGCAAGATCGCTCTGGTCACCGGCGGAAGCCGCGGCATCGGGCTAATGATCGCCACCGGATTCATAGAGGAAGGCGCGAAGGTATATATCTCGTCGCGCAAGGCTGACGTGTGCCAAGAAGTTGCCGCCGAGCTGTCGAAGATCGGCGAGTGCATCGCCATTCCCGCCGACCTATCGACCGAGGCCGAGTGCATCCGGTTGGCGGGTGAAATCACCGACCGCGAAGACCACCTCGACATCCTCGTCAACAACGCTGGAGCCAACTGGGGTGCTCCCCTGGCCGAGTTCCCCGACGCAGCATGGGACCGAGTACTGAACCTCAACGTCAAGGGTGTGTTCAACCTCACTAAGCACCTGATTCCGATGCTCAAGGCCGGCTCGTCCGACGACGATCCTTCGAGGGTGATCAACATTGGTTCCATCGATGGAATCCAGCATCCGGCTCTTGAGACCTTCTCGTATTCGGCTTCGAAGGCCGCTGTCCATCACATGAGCGCTGTTCTGGCTAAACATCTCGCCCCCGAGATCACGGTCAACGCGATCGCTCCTGGGCCCTTTGAGAGTCAGATGATGGCCGCGACACTCGACGCATTCGGCGACGCCATCGCCGACTCGGCCCCAATGAAGCGGATTGGCCGACCTTCCGACATGGCCGGAACCGCCATCTTCTTGGCTTCACCAGCAGCTAGTTACATCACCGGCGTGGTGTTGCCCGTCGACGGAGGAATCGCCACGACTGCTTAGGGGCCTTGTTAGACGACGAACACGATAAACAGTGCAACTAGGGCGCCAAACAATGCCACAAGCCCTATGGCGGCGACCCACCACGGTGTTCGACCAGCGGTAACCGGCGACGGGGCGGCGATGAGGTCGTCGATAGCGGGGCGACCTTCCACATCGCTCACTCCGTGACTCGACGACGAACCGTTGCCAGTTGAGGGTACGGAAGGTTCGCTTACGTCGATAGTTAGGTTGCCATCGGCAAACTCGAATCCGGTGTCCGTCAGCAAAGCTTCGGAGTCTGGTCGATGGCTGGAGTCGCGACCGTCCGCGAATGGGTCCTCGAAGACTCGTTCGATCATCGCATCGACGGCAGCCTCGTCGTTGTAGTGAACAATCAACTGACCCGACCGGTCGAGCCCCCAACGGACGCTCATGGTGTCCAGGAGATCTAGCAGTTGACCAACCTCTTCGACATCGTCGAACTCGGTCAGATCGTAGACAGGACCCCCGGTGGCAGCCAACTCGGCAACAGCCAGATCGTCGACCTCGATGCCGAGCTCCATCAGCAGCGGAGCGATCGGAGGTTGACGCGTTGCGACCTCGAGTGCCCCGGCCTCATCCGCCAGAGCTTGCTCGGTATCTACAATCTCGTCGTCGTCGGCTGAGACATCAAGTATCTGAACCTCATCGCGGCTGGATTCGTCGGGGATGGTCTCGTCGCGGTTGGGTTCGCTCGACGCAGAGCTGGGTGTCTTGGCTTGGTTCGTTTGGTCGTCGTCGCCGCTTGTCATGCAATGACCCGCGTGAGGATCAGATACGCCACGACAAGCACGAACGGCAAAAGCAAGCACACCAAGAACACAAGCAGTGATCCGGCACCAATGCGCCGCCAAGGAGTCGACCACGCCCTGGACTGAAACTCAGCTGTTCCCGTGTCGAGGTCGTCGCCGTCGAGCTCGATTCGAGCTCGCTCGATGTCTTCTGTCGCAACCTGCACGCGCACCGTCCTGTCCGGCGCCAGGTGCGCAGCAACCCCCAGGGTGGGGTCGTACCGCAGGACCGAGTCGATTCCGGCTGCGGCGAGGCGGGCTTTGATGAGCCCCGCCGTCGGCAGGTCGCCGGCGGTGTAGGCAGTCTCGAGGTCGACTATGACCCTGTTGACCCCATCGTCGTCGACTTCTCGGGTATCGATCATCTCCAGATCGGGGCCAGCATGCAGTTCAACCACCGCAGTCGCGCGTTTGCGATCGTTCTGATGAACCACGACGGCACCACCGGCGTCGACGATGTGACGAATATCGGCCAACTCGAAATCGGCGAGCACCAGAGTCCTGGAGTGATCGGGTACTCGCCAAAGCTCAAACGCCGGCCCACCGGTGGCGGCTAGTTCGGCAACGTGCAGCTCGCTGTCGTCGTTCTCGAACACGTCACCCCTGGTCACAGCTCAAAGCGTACCTGCGAGTGGTGACGCATTGGGCGGCGCTTACGCTACGAGAGTGCCCAAGAAGCTCCCGACCGATACTGTGCAGCCTGTGAAGGCCAACGAAGCGGGCACCGGAACGTATGACGCCATTTTGCTGATGTCCTTTGGCGGCCCAGAGCGACCCGAAGATGTCATACCGTTTCTCGAGAACGTGACAAGCGGTCGCAACGTTCCAGCCGAGCGGTTGGCCGAGGTAGCTAAGCAATACGCCAGCTCGGGCGGGAAGAGCCCCATCAACGACCAGAACCGTTCACTCATCGCTGCTCTCGAGATCGAACTCGCGGCCCACGACATCAACCTAAAAGTCTACTTCGGCAATCGAAATTGGCACCCGCTTGTTGCCGACACAGCCAAACAGATGGTCGACGACGGTGTACGCAACGCATTGGTGTTTGTGACGTCAGCGTTCAGCAGCTATTCGGGATGTCGCCAATATCGCGACGACCTCGCCGCGGCAACGGCATCAGTATCGGCACCGTTGGCGCTGCACAAGCTCAGGTCGTTCTGGAACCATCCAGGCTTCGTCGAAACAATGGTTCAGCGCGTGGACGAGGCAGTCGGCGCGCTCGATTCGTCGTCGGCCGCTGACCTTCGCGTCGTCTTTAGCGCCCACAGCATCCCCATATCAATGGCAGCGACAAGCGACTACGTCGATCAACTTCACGATGCGTCGGAGCTAATCATGGCCAGAATCGACCGAGCTGACGTGCCGTTCGACTTGGTGTTTCAGAGTCGTAGCGGTCCCCCGCACGTGCCCTGGCTCGAACCCGACGTTCGCCGTCATCTGCAGACACTTGCAAACGACGGCTCTGCGGCCGCCGTAGTGCTCGTTCCGTTGGGCTTTCTGTCTGATCACCGGGAGGTCGTCTACGACCTCGACACTGGAGCGCGCGAGGCTGCCGAATCGTGCGGGCTTACGTTGGTAAGAGCAGCTACGGCTGGCACACACCCGCGATTCGTGACAATGATCCGCGAGCTCATCGAGGAGCAGTTACTCGAAGGGGCCGAGCCGCTGAGTCTGGGCCCGCTCGGACCCCGCCAGGGCTCGTGTGCAGCTAACTGCTGCCCCGCGCCGTAGCATCGGCGTTAGCCTAACCGACGCTGCGAAGCGATTCCTTTGCAGGTTTTCCCTCGCCATCAATCCAGTGTCGCCGACAACGCAGTTCGTAGCTGATAGCGGTATCGCTTCCGTCGTCGACCACAACAACGTCGCCGTGATACACCTGAACGCCATCGACGAGGCGTGCATTGTGGGTCGCGAGTTCGCCACACCAACAGCGCGACTCAACTTGAATCTCGTTGCGTTCATCGGCCATCTCGAGCAATCGAGCGGTCGCGGGAAACAGATGACCCATAAAGTCGGTCAATAGGCCGAACGCGAACACATCGATGTCTAGATCGTCGACTACCCGCACAAGCTGATCGATCTGACAACTCAGGTAGAACTGGGCCTCGTCACAAACCATGAAGTCGACCTCGCCGCGAGACGAAATCTCGGTCGAGGCCAGCGTGAAAAGATCGTCGTGGGGCCCAATGACCTCAGCTGCGGCCGATACGCCGAGGGCCGAGCTGACAGAGCGACCGTCGCGGTCGTGTTGGGTGATGAGTAGGCCCTGTGAGTGTTTGACAAGGTTGTGATGGATCTGAAGAGCCATGGTGCTTTTACCGGCACCCATTGTTCCGTAATAGAAGCGCAGTTTGGCCACGAACCCTCCCGAGGTCATGGCCAAACTACATCATCGTCATTCGGGCTGGTTCCGCGCGCACCGTTTGGGCGGCTAACTAGCTACGTCGTCGAGGCACGAGCCGATCAAGCGACGTTGCCATCAGCACCAAGTTGGCACCCAGGATCAACACGAGCAGACCCAACCAGCCGAGGTCGCCAGACTCGACACCCGTTACTGGCAGCTCCTCGCTGCTATCGGGAGGCGTTGTCGTCGTGGTCGTGGTGGTGGTGGTGGGCTGCTCGGTTTCGGACTCGACCGTTGGGACCTTGACCGTTACTTCGGCATCGTCGTCCTCGGTCGGGTCCTGCGGACCATTGCCCGGTGTCGAATCGATGTCGGGCTGATCGTGAGTAACAACTTCGGCCGAGTTAATAAACTCAAGTGGCGCGTCGTCGTTAATGGTGACGACCATGTCGATAGTGGCCGAGGAGCCCGCCACAAGATCGCCTATGGTCCACACGCCCGTTGACGCATCGTAGGTACCGTCGCCGGTAGCCGACACGAACGTCACCGCGCTTGGTAACACGTCGTTGACGGTCAGTCCGGTCACGTCGGACAAAGCGACACCGTCGTCGGTCGCGGCCTTGGCTTCCACCACCACCGAGTATGTAATTGTGTCGCCTCGTTCTCGATCGACTGGCCCAGCCTCGCCATCGACGGTCTTGGTGAGCTCCACATCGATCAGCGAGGCCGAAACGGCGGCTGAGTCGTCGTCGTCTTCTTCTGCTTGGCCGTTGCCAGGGGTCGAATCGATGTCGTCTTCGACGTGGCTCGCTACGTCGGCAAGATTCACGAAGCGGCCAACGGTGTCGATGGTCGACTCAAGTACCACGGTGGCTGATGAGCCGGCCGCAAGGTCGCCGATGGTCCAGATACCCGTCGCGATGTCGACACTCCCGTCGCCAGTCGCGCTCACCAAGGTGACGCCAACTGGTGCAATGTCGGTGACTGTGACGCCCGAGGCAGACCCGAGCACGACGCCATCGGGGCTCTCGGACTTAGCTTCGACCGTGACCTCCCAGAACACTGTTCCACCGACCGTGCCAACGACCTCGTCGGTGAAAGGTCCGGCTGGGTCGAGAGACACCGATTTTGCCAACTCGACGTCGATTTCGAGATCGAGAACAACCGAAGCGGGAGGGCTCAGGACGAACGGTCCACCGCCGACCGAGGCACCGGACTCGCCGAGTTGATCGGCCTCTGACTCGAGTTGGAACATGACCCAAGCAGACCCTGCAGGCACGATCATATCGAAACGTAGCGATGTCCACTCTGGCTGGAAGTCTCGCTCGACGCTCGTGACTCGGTACGGTGCATCCGCGGCTCCGCCAGGGTAAGGGTGCCCAATCTCGTACGGAGCATCGGGGGCCGGGTTAGCTTCGAGAACGCACGGAAGTGCGTCGGATCCGAAGGGATCGTCGATTGCTTCGACACCGCCATTGGCACCAATGCCCGCGCCGGTGTCCGGGTCGATGGTCACGATGTTGTCAGGTGGTGTGCCGCTGCCAGCGAGGATCCAGATGGCATCGCCGCGGCACTCGGTTTGCAGGGAATCGGTTCCCGCATGATTGATGAAGAACCGCGCGGTGCGGTCGGTGTCGATTGGTGCGACGTTGTAGATGATGGGAAGCGTGACGCCCTCACCGTCAGGGAGCCCCTGCCAGTAGTAGTCGACGCCGGCGCGCACCTCGACCAGCGACGGCACCTCGCAGGGTTCGACCGAGTAGACCACAACCAGGCTTAGACCATTGTTGTAGCGCCCGACATCGCTGTCGTAGCTCGACACATTGAGGGTGCCAGCGCCTGTGCCGTTGACCAAGTCATAGCCGTCGGGACCAACGTCGGCGTACCAGGCATACCAAGTGTCGGGAAGGCCAGAGGGAGCCACGCCAGCTTCGCCGTCTGGCTGAATACCGACAACTTCGACGGCGTTGATGGTCAGGGTGCTATCGGCACGATCACCCCCTGGGGCAATGTCGTTCGGTGTCGTATCGTCTTGGCCCGCCCACACGGCGAACGCGGCCACGACTGGCCCAGGCCCATCAGGAACCTCGATGGTCCCAGAGCCGGACCCCTGCAAGCCAACGCCGTAGTCGATGACCGTCTCGCATCCACCTTGGGTTCGATAGATGGTGATCGAGCCGTCGGCCGAAGCAGGCGTTCCGTTAACCACCGAATCCACCGCTACCGAAGCAGTCAGAATCGCCAAGGCGGCAACTGCCCGAATTAGTCCTCGCATTGAGGTCTCCTCATTACAAATCTTTTCTCGCACGCGTGGTGCGAATCTAGTCGAAGTCGAGACCCTACGCGCACCATGCCTTTACCCAACCACACCAAGTGGTATACTCCACTCCTCTTTGCGGTCACTTCACCACTCTGGGTCTCTGACCGGGGCGCGATCAACTGCAACCGCTGGTGGATCCACATGAGCGGCACGTGTAACAAGATCCCGCTCGACTCATGACGTCGCCGCACGTGAAGCACAGCGGGGCGGCGGAGTTTCCCCTCGCTGCTACTGGCACTGCTGGCGTCGAGGAGAGGTCAGTTCCGGTAGATGTAGGCACGGCCACAGTTTCGAACCCTGGAAGAGTTGGTTCGGTTCGTTCGTCGGTAGACAAGATTCCGAGAGACTGACGTTCGTTGATGGTCAGGTACTCAAGGGCCAGCCGACGGAAGAGATAGTCGACGAGCGAAGAGGCAATTCGGAGATCGGGGTCGTCGGTGATTCCAGCCGGTTCGAATCTGACGTTGGCGTAGGCCTCGACATAGGCCCGGAGTGGAACTCCGTACTGAAGCCCGTGGCTGACCGAAATAGCGAACGCATCCATGATTCCAGCGAGCGTTGAACCCTGCTTGGCCACTGTTAGGAAGATCTCGCCTGGACGGCCGTCGTCGTATTGACCGACGGTCATGAAGCCGTGGCAGTCAGCGACGCGGAACGAAAATGTTCTACTACTTCTGGTTCGGGGCAGGTTTTCGCGCTTGGGCGGAGGCGACGCAGATGAGGGCGCGGGCGAGTCGACGCTGTCGGAGCCGCTGTTGGCTGCTGAGTCGACGGCACCGGTGGACAATGGTTGGCCAACCTTGCAGTTGTCGCGATACACCGCAACGGCCTTCAGCCCTAACTTCCAGGCCTCAAGGTGAAGAGTTTCAATTTCGTCGACGGTGGCAGATTCGGGCAGGTTGACGGTTTTGGAAATAGCTCCCGATAGGAACGGTTGAACTGCGGCCATCATCGCAACGTGGCCCATGTAGTCGATGATGTTGTCACCCATCGAACATGCAAATACCGGCAAGTGGGCGGGGTCGAGACCGGGAGCATCCACGATGGAACCCGACCCAAGCACATGCCTACCAATGGACTCGACGGCCGATTTGTCATAGCCGAGTTGCTCGAGGGCCCGCGTCAAGGTCTGGTTAACAATCGACATCGTGCCGCCACCAACGAGCTTCTTCATCTTTACGAGCCCAAGGTCGGGTTCGATACCGGTCGTGTCGCAATCCATCATGAACGAGATGGTGCCGGTAGGGGCCAGAACGGTCGCTTGAGCGTTTCGGACTCCGACGCGCTCGGCCCCGTCGACGGCGTTGTCCCATGCCTGCTGGGCGGCGGTCAGCAAGCCGATGTCGACGGTTTCGGTGTCGATGTCGGCAACGGCGTTGCGGTGTGCGGTCAGAACAGCAACCGTGGCGGCGGCGTCAGCGGCGAACCCGGCGAACGGTTCGAGACGGGCAGCAAGGTCGGCCGACGTTGCGTATGCGGTGCCGCCCATGAGGGCACTGATGGCCGCGGCGAAGGATCGCCCCCGATCGGAGTCATACGGGATCCCCATTGCCATGAGCGTCGCACCGAGGTTTGTGAACCCGAGACCTAGCTGGCGATAGTTGCGCGACGTCTCGCCGATCTGTTCGGTCGGGTAGTCGGCATGGCCAACCAGAATGTCCATGGCGGTGAACGTGAGCCGAATCGCTTGCTGAAAACCAACAATATCGAAGTTGAGGTCGTCGCTCAGAAACGTGATGAGGTTGAGGCTGGCCAGGTTGCAAGCCGAGTTGTCTAGGTGCAGGTACTCAGAGCATGGGTTGCTTGCGTTGATACGACCTGCTGTTGGCGTTGTGTGCCAACGATTGATCGTGGTGTCGAACTGGAGGCCAGGGTCGGCACATTCCCAGGCGGCTTCGGCGATCGACCTGAACACATCGCGAGCACGGACCGTTTCGATCACTTTGCCATCGAGTCTGGCGGTGAGATCCCACGGCTCGTCGTTGTCGACTGCGAGCATGAACTCGTCGGTTAACCGAACGGAGTTGTTGGCGTTTTGGTACTGCGTTGAGTGGCTGTCGGCGCCGTCGAGGTCCATCTCGAACCCTGCATCGCGTAGCACTCTGGCTTTGCGCTCCTCGATCGCCTTGCACCAGACGAACTGCTCGATGTCGGGGTGATCCGCGTCGAGAATGACCATCTTGGCTGCTCGACGTGTTTTACCTCCGGACTTGATGGTGCCTGCCGACGCATCGGCGCCCCTCATGAAGCTGACGGGCCCAGAGGCCTCTCCGCCGCCCTTGATCAGTTCCATCGAAGCCCGAATCCGAGACAGGTTGACACCAGACCCTGACCCGCCTTGAAAGATCTTTCCTTCTTCGACATACCAGTTAAGGATGTCGTCCATGGTGTCGTCGACGCTGAGGATGAAACACGCCGATGCCTGCTGCGGAACACCCTCGACACCAATGTTGAACCACACGGGCGAGTTAAAGGCGACCCGTTGGTGCAGGAGCAACCATCGCAACTCCTCGGCAAATGTTGTGGCCTCGACGTCGTCGACGAAGTAGTCATCGAGGCGACCCCACTCGACAATGGTGTCAACAACGCGGTCGATGACTTGGCGAAGGCTCGATTCGCGGGCTGGATCGCCCTTGGGACCGCGGAAATACTTCTGAGCCACGATTGTGCTGGCGTTGAGCGACCACGCCTTTGGGAATTCAACGTCGAGCTGCTCGAAGCTGACCGAGCCGTCGCGCCAATCAGTAAGCCTGGCGTCGCGGAGTTCCCATTCGACCTCGTCGAACGGCGAGATGCCTTCGATGGTGAAGTGGCGCCGTAGACCCAGCGAGTGGCGGTCAGGGGCGATCGACATAAATACTCCTGGCGGTGACGATGCACCCTGAAATGTTTGATTGTTTGTAGGTCTGTGGCGACGGCCGGGGTCTGACAGGTGGAAACAAACAGCACCGACCGTGATGGTCGTCACTATTGGAATCCGATGCAGCCCGCATGTGGACCCATTTGACTATTCCGTCGGTCCCCGGCCGTTGCTCACGGTTCAAGAATCTACGAACAGATGCCTGTGGACGCCTAGAGGACAGACAGGAAAGTTCTGTGGAAAAACTACAGGTCACATGTGGATGACCTTGGTCCGAGACATCAAACATCACGGCCTGTGACCAGATTGCGGCGGGTGGCGACTGCAAAATGGGGCCAACTACCAATCGCAGTTCGCCCTGAAGGGGATCCGCACCGCCATCGATACGCCAATAGACGCGGGCCAACGGGACCAAGATCGGAGGCTGGAAGTTGCGGCGAGTTGACCACACATCGGCCCTGTTTCTCCACAAGCCCTGTGGAGAAACACTGTGGGTGATAACGGGTGTCTGGAGTGTTGGTAACGTCTCGAATTCCGACTTTGGAGGTCAATACGCGATGCACCGGATTCTGCCAGCACCAACAATCGAGATCGACACCGACGACGCATACAGGGCCAAACGCGACGCGAGAGACGGTCGACCTTGGATCATGCTCAACATGATCTCGAGCGCCGATGGCGGTATCGAGGTGGACGGCGTATCTGGGCCACTCGGTAGCGCCGGCGACAAGGACGTGTTCGGAACGCTGCGAGCCATCCCTGACATAATCTTGGTCGGGTCTGGTACCGCTATTGCTGAGGACTACGGGCCGACGTCGACATCGGTGAGCACCCGAACGAGGAGGCTCACCAACGGTGCCTGGCCTGTGGCAAGGCTTGCGGTGGTGTCGAACTCGCTTAGCTTCGATCTGGACAGTCGTCTGTTCACTGGCAACGCTGATCAGCGCCCGATCGTGATTACTTCTGAAGGAGCCGATGGTGATCGTCTCGACGCGGTCTCCGAAGTTGCCGACCTTGTTGTTACGCCGGGACCCAGGGTCGATCTGACCGAAGCTATGGCGCAGTTGGCCAACATTGGTGCTCGCGTTGTGCTCTGCGAGGGCGGCCCCGGGCTCAACGGGCAAATGTTCGAACACAACTTGGTCGATGAGGTCTGCCTCTCTGTCGCTCCGCTGTTGGTTGGGGGAGGTGCTCGACGTATCGCGACCGGAGCCGCGCCCATCGACATGCCGACCGAACTCGAGCTTCGCCATGTTCTGACCGAGGATCACTACCTTTTCCTTCGCTACGTCGTGTCTCCGATGATCTGAACTACTGCGAGATCACGATGGTCTCGCCTGGAATAACGTCTGGCCTGCCCCGAGCGTCTACGAGCTGGTCGACGAAGCCACGGATATCGCCACTTGGTTGGTGCGCTCTAGCAATGCTCCACAGAGATTCGCCTGGCTGAACAACATGAACAATCGGATCGCTAGAAGCGACAGGTATCTGAGCAGGTCCGAACAGTGCGGTTGCGGTGGTCGCGGCTTGAAGTACAAGCCAAACCATCGCAATCGCCACCGCTAGTGCAACTGCCTGGCGGCGACGCATGACCGACTTTGACGGAACGACTGCGATGTGATCATCGACAAGTCCGGTGGGTACAGAATGCAGATGACGACGGCGCGGCGGCCCGTACGGAACAGCGGTGTGCTGGGTTGGTGCGAAAGCGGCGGTCATCTGGGACTCCTGAACACGTTTGGGTGATCGGTGGGCTGGCGAGGTTCATACTGGCAAGGGGGTGGGACACTTAACCTGGGTGCGATGTGTCTGGGTAACCATCGCCCGGCAGGTTCGAACGACTGTTCCCAGAACGTCCGTTCGGAACAATTGACCAGAACGCTCGTTCGCCGTCAAGGCCTGGGGGTCGAATATTTAGAACTTTCGTTCGACGAACAGGTGTTTGATATTGTCGATCGAAGCCGCTATAGTGGTGCCCACGAACCTCAGTGCACTCGGTTGGGTCCTACAGATTCAGCCGGGTCGATGCACTCAACCGACATCTCGTGCCCGTTGTAACCGAACTAGGCACGGGCGAACACAGACGAAGTCTGTGCCCAATCAACCCGGAGAAGGCCATGACAGTAACCAAATTGACCGATCGGCATCGCGGCATCCTTGAGTTCATCGACCAGAACGTGAGAGAACGCGGCTACCCGCCGTCTGTTCGCGAGATTGGCGATGCGGTTGGCCTCAACTCGCCATCGACGGTCCACTCGCATCTGCGAAAGCTCGAAGAACTCGGCTACCTGCGCCGCGACCCAGCTAAACCCCGTGCCATCGAGGTTAACTTCGACGGCGCGTCCTTCGCCAAGGCCGAACGCCGTCCCACCCGCCACGTGCCACTGCTTGGCGACGTCGCCGCCGGCGCCGATGTAATCGCCGACGAAAACGTCGAAGAGCTCGTGCCCATGCCGGCCGACATGACCGGCGAAGGCGAACTTTTCATGTTGCGTGTCCGCGGCGAGTCGATGATCGACGACGGCATACTCAATGGCGACTTCGTTGTGGTCAGGCGTCAGCCTCTAGCCAACAACGGTGACGTCATAGTTGCCGGAATCCCCGGCGGCGAAGCGACGGTCAAGAGGATCGAGCACAAGGGTGGACGCATCTGGCTTCACCCGTCCAACGCCGCGCTTCAGTCGCTCGAGTATGCGCCTCAAGATGTCGATATCTACGGACGTGTAGTCACCGTGCTCCGACGCCTCTAGGTCGTCCGGTGCCAGATCGGTCCGGTCGCAGTGTCCTCCACGGTCACGCCGAGGCCTACCAACTCATCACGAAACGCGTCGGCCTCGGCGAAGTCTCGGTTGTCGCGAGCTTGCTGACGCTTGGCAACTAGCTCGTCGATGGCAGCGCGATCGTGGCCGGAGTCAACGGGTGCGCCTATGACAAGTCCGAGAACGGCCATCAACGAACCTGTGGTTCGCACAAGTGTCGCTGCAAGTTCGAGGTTGCCGGCGTCGAGTGCGGAGTTGGCATGGCGGACAGCGCCAAAGATCGAGTCGAGCGCCGCTGGTGTTGCCATGTCGTCGTTCATGGCCGCGGTGAATCGGTCACTCGTGTCCTGGTCGAGTGTTGCTCGGTCGACGTCAGCATCGAGGGGGCCTAGGTCGATGCCCGCTGCGCTGGCCCGGCGCACCACAGCATCGAGGCGCTTTATCGCTTCGGCTGAGGCCCCAAGGCTGACTTCGCCGAGTTCCATCGTCGACCGGTAGTGCGTCTGGAGCACTGCTAACCGAAGCGCCCTCGGATCGTGAGCATCGAGGGCATCGGACAATGTGGTGAAGTTGCCAAGCGACTTCGACATCTTCTCGCCAGAAACATTCACCATGGCCGAGTGCGTCCACAGTTGCGCGAAGGTGTGGCCGGCGGCTACCGCCTGGGCTTCTTCGTTCTGATGGTGCGGGAACGTGAGGTCGTCTCCCCCACCATGTATGTCGAAACCGTCGCCAAGGATCGACAGCGACATTGCGACACACTCGGTGTGCCACCCAGGACGACCGGGGCCCCACGGGGTGTCCCATGCCGGCTCACCTGGTTTGGCCGACTTCCAAAGAGCAAAGTCGAGCGGCGAACGTTTTGCATCATCGACCTCGACTCTTTGTCCGGCATCGTCGAGCAATTGCTCGAGGTTCCGGCCGGCCAGCTTGCCGTAGTCGGCAGCCTTGGTTACATCGAAATAGACACCGCGACCCTCCGACACATACGCAGCGTCAGCGTCGATTAGTTCTTTGATGGTCTGGATCATGCCGTCGACAAACTCAGTGGCGCGGGGGCGCTCGTCGGGGTGTTCGATGTCGAGTCGGTCGAGTTGAGCAATGTAGGAGTCGAGGAACTCGTTGGCCACCTCAGGCTCGGTGCGGCCATCGCGCTCGGCCCTTTTGATGATGTTGTCGTCGATGTCTGTCACATTCGAAACAAGCGTCACCTTGTAGCCGGACCAGCGAAGGAACCGGCGCAGGATGTCATACGTGAGAGCCGTCCGGGCGTGACCAAGGTGCGGGTGGTCGTACACGGTTGGTCCACAGACGTACATCGACACCTGGTCGGGGACGCGTGTCGGCAACGCGACCTTCTTCCTGGTCATCGAGTCGTATAGGTGAAGCAACGTGTTCTCCGGTTCTTAGGTCGATCGCAACCGACGGGTCTGCGCATGAGCGATACCGAAGGTGTCGCAAACTCGCAGCGATGACACTTCGTAGGCCCGGAGGGTATCGACAAGCAGCAGGACGGGGCTCGATTTATCTCGCTATCCCGGCTCGTCTGCGCGGTTAGCGTAAATCGTATCGATCTCGGCGAGTCCGCGATGCAGCCTTGGCGAATGCAGCTTTCAGATCCGTGGCGACTGACGAAGTTCTGTCGCTTCGAACGAAGGTACGTGATCTGGCTGTCACACCCCCTATGTATGGTTCAACGCATGAAGACCACTGACGCTCGACGACTGGCCGTGCCGCCGCTCATCCGATGTTTACGTGTTGATGTTGTGCTGGTGGTGTGTTGATGTCGGTGATGGAGACTTTGCGCCGTACGGGGTTTGACCGTTCCGGGGTTTGGGACGGCGCCGGTGCCGGCAGTGACGATGGTGGTTATGTTCCCGTTGACGTTCCAGCTGGTGCCCCGGTGGCGGTGAAGGATCTGGTTCGGGCTGTTGAAGAAGCCGCCGACATCGATTTCGACGGTCTGTCTGCACCAACGCTTAGAGAGCTGTGTGAGGTGTTGAACCGGGTCCGGTGCGCGGTCGCAGCCATCGATGTCAACTTCGCTGGTGCGATCGATTCTTCAGCCCTTTGGGCTCTTTCTGGTCATGCCAATGCTCGGGCCATGCTCAAATCGACTTCGAA
>CAZMUM010000027.1:18600-76622 GCA_964569385.1 uncultured Acidimicrobiales bacterium | reverse complement strand
CCTCGACACAGGTTGCGGGGTTTCGGGCGTGGGCGGCTACGGTTTCGGCACTACGACGAAGGGCACGAAATGGCGAAACCACCAATAGTTGAAGGCGTCGACCCAGACGAGTTGAAGATGTTCAACTTTGCGGTCTGGTCGTTCAAACAGGGCGAGCTCGTATCGGCCATGATCCACCTTGGCGATCGGCTTGGTCTGTACAAGGCAATGATGGGCGAAGGGCCGATCACATCGGCTGCGCTTGCCAATGAGACCGGCACGCATGAGCGGTTCGTTCGCGAGTGGCTTCTCGGCCAAGCCGCCGCTCGACTGGTGGTTCGCCACGACGAGACGACCTTCGAGCTGACTGCTCTTCAGGCCGCTGTTCTGGCCGACGAGGAGGGGTCGATCTCGTTCTCGGCTGGAGCGTTCCGCGGGGGATTCTCCGACGAACACGTTGACGCCCTCGAGCGATCGTTCAGGTCTGGCATTGGCATAACCTACGAAGAACAGGGCCCCGGCCCGGCTGCCGGGCTGGCTCGAATGACTGCACCGTGGACCCGCCACGGGCTGGAAAGTCACATTCTTGCAGCCGTCGACGGCCTGATTGGGCGGCTCGAAGCGGGAATCAGTGTCGCCGATCTTGGTTGTGGCGGAGGCGTGCTCGCTTGCCGCCTGGGCGAGCTGTACCCAAACTCGACCATCATCGGGTTCGACCCATCGGCCACTGCAATCGGTCTGGCCACCGATCGGGCCGAGGCGGCTGGTCTGACCAACGTCACATTTACCGAAGCATTCGCCGAAGACCTGGAACCGGCACCGAACTACGATTTCATCACCACGTTCGACGTTCTGCACGATATGCCGAGGCCCGATCGCGCCATCGCCGCAGTTAAACAAACGCTACGACCCGACGGCGCCTGGCTTGTCAAGGACATCCGCTCGGCTGGTAACTGGGACCATGACAAGAAGAACCCGATGCTGGCCCTGATGTACGGATTCTCGGTGGCGTCGTGCCTTCAGTCGGCCATGTCCGAACCAGGAGGCATGGGGCTTGGCACGCTCGGGCTACATCCAGCCAAGGCCGAAGAATTGATGCGCGCCGGCGGATTCACCCAGTTCACCACCCACGACATCGGTGACCAATCAAACCTCTATTACGAGATCAGGCACTAGCGGCTGGTTCTTGGTGCTAGTTCGCGACACCTACGGTGTCGCTCATACGCACACTTGAGCCTTGGCCGGACCGGCGAACCCGGATCCGACCTCGGTATCCACCCACAAGCGCCTCTGCCAACCCCCTCTCCTTGGTGCTACCGCCAGGGATCGTCGCCAAGACCTACCCGTCACCGGGAAAGGGTCGCCCGCAGCCATTTCCCGGTGACAGGAGTGGTCTGCGGGGTTTTGCTCGAATGAAGTGAGAGTGAAAACCCGGTAAGCGACCGAAGGTCGCGGCGGTGCCAGGAGTGATTTTAAGCGTTAGACGACGACGTTGAACTCGATGCGACGGTTTGCGGCTCGGCCTTCAACCGATTCGTTGTCGTCGATCGGTTGGCTCTCGCCGTTTCCGACAGCGCGCAGTTTCGCCTCGTCGACACCCTGGGCAACCAGATAGTCGACCACCGCCTGAGCTCGATTCTCCGACAGACGCTGATTCGAATCGGCACCGCCTTGGCTATCGGTATGACCCTCGACAGCAACGACTATTCCATCGGGAGCAGCATCGAGGACTTCGACCAATGTGTCTAGCTGCTCGATGCCAACGGCGGTAAGCAGTGCCGAGCCTGGCGCGAAATTGATCTGGAATCCGTCGGTCAACTCGACCAGTTCGTCCTGAAGCGCAGCATCGTCGCCTTCGAGAACCGTGTAGTCGAAGCCGTCTTCAAGCTCAAGTCCGAGAGTCTCAGCGAGCGCGACTAACCCATTGTCAACATCGCCTTGCAATCGGTCGGGAACTTGACCAACAAGCCGTAGGGACCCGGGCAGAACTTCACCAACCTCGAGTTCGTCGACCACATTGCCAGCGCCGAACAGACGGCCAGCTTCGGCAACAACCGCATCGATGGTCGCGCCGTCGGCGACAGTACCGGTGAGCACCACGATGCCACGGTCGACGGTGAACGTGACGATCGGATCCAGAGGTGGTGGTGGCGGCATCAGCAGATTGTGAATCGCACTGACAAACGGAAGCGCCCTAACTTCGGCAATGATGTCGGAAATGTCGGCGCCCTCAGGAACCTCGCCATCGAGGCGAAGGCCGATCGGCTCGATGCGGGTAATGCTTGCGTTCGCGCCAACTACTCCACGCGCTTGCAATATTGCCAACGCGGCACGGCGCCGTTCATCGGCGCTGACCTCGACGACATCGATATCGAAAAACTCACTGAACGCCGAGGTGTCGCTCACGCCCCGACGCACGTACAAAACACCATCTTCGCCCAGAACGTAGTCGCCACTAGGAATGCCAAGGTCGGCCGCCAACTCGTCGATGGTGGCAAAGCCAGGAGCGGGCGGAGCTGCCTCGACCGGCGGTGGCGGAGGTGGAGCGAGGTCGAACGACGGGAGTAACTGAACTCGCCCAATGGCAGCCGTGCGGGCCGCGTCAATGGCGCCGGCTCGTTGGGAACTATCGGCGACGGTGCCTGAGAGTTCGATGGCACCGCTATCGAGCAACGCTACGCCCGCGTCCTCTACCCCAGCAGCGGTGAGGGCAATTTGGATTGCCGCCAAATCGGCAGGCTCGACAGCAGCAGGCTCGACAACGGCGGCGCCAGTCGCGGCGGTCGAATCTGACTCGTTATCGTCGCTCGCGTTGACGACCAGAAAGGCCCCAATAACAACCAGGGCGCTCATGATCAGAAATAGCAGCCACCCAAGAGTCTTCTTCAGCTGGTCGTCTTGAGAACTAGGACTGGTCATCGATTTCCCCGGTTTGCATCGCCAGCGCCACGCCAGCCGATCTAAGGCCCAGAGTGTAGGACCCCGCACGGTGTGCCCGGAACCGCTCCAAAGCGAATGAGCGCCCTGGTCACTCTTCGACGAGTCGAAGACCCGCCGGCGACACCAACTCGGCGTCATAAGGAAGATCGACCTCGAACTCGGTCCGATGGGCGGCGAAGACATGTTCGGAGTACAAAATCGGGGTCCCATCAGGCCGATACGTCAGCCGTCGCGCTCGCAGAAGAGGCGATCCAACCGGTACGCGCAGAATCTCAGCATCATCGTCGTCGGCAGCTATAGCCCCGATGGTCTGACGAGCACCACCAATCTCGGCGCCGACCAATTCGACGAAGGTTGAGTTCTCGACTTCGTTTCGGGACATATCGGCCGCTAGTTCAGCCGGACACCAGACCGTGACCCTGGCGAAGGGATGACCGTCGGCCAGATTGCACCGACGCACCTCAAGCACTTCGGCGACGCCGAGATGTTCGGCAACGTCAGCAGGCGCCTCGATGAACGCAAACGTCAGAACCTGCCGTTCGGCGGTAGCACCTGACGCGACCAACTGCGCTTCTATCGTGGACATCACAGACAGCGACTGAGCGACCGGCGCGGCGGCCACGAACCACCCGAAACCCTGGCGTGAATCGACGAGCCCCTCGTCGCGCAAAGACTCGAGCGCGCGACGGACGGTTACGCGACTCGCTCCGTGTTCGGCGGCCAGTTCGTTTTCCGAGGCCAACACATCGCCTGGACCAAACTCGTCGGTACGAAGGCGTCCACGAATGTCGTCGGCGATCTGGCGATATCGGATAGTTCGGGCCATCGATGCTCACTTGCAGCTATTTTCGTTGGCCGGTGTGGCTCCAACTTGTTCGCTACTTGTATTTAAGATGATACACGCTGTATACTAACTAGTGCGACCACGAAGTTAGGGACCAACATGGCTGTCTACGCCGAAACTCCAATCGACCTCATCGAAGGTGTCTATTCGACACTCGATAAACGTCTCGCCGCGGGTCGGGCCAAACTAGGTCGATCCCTTACGTTGGCCGAGAAGATCCTAATCAATCACCTCGACAGCCCCGATCAAGATCTCGAGCGCGGCGGCAGCTACGTCGACCTTCGTCCTGACCGCGTTGCCATGCAGGACGCCACCGCCCAAATGGCATGGCTCCAGTTCATGTCCGCTGGGCTTGCTCAAGTCGCGGTGCCAACGACCACACATTGCGACCACCTCATTCAGGCCCGAACCGACGGCAAGACCGACTTGCTTGCCGCGAACGCCGACAACGAAGAGGTCTATGATTTCCTCGAAAGCGTTTGCGCAAAGTACGGCGCCGGGTTCTGGAAGCCAGGCAGCGGAATCATCCATCAGGTGGTACTTGAGCAGTACGCCTTTCCTGGCGCGATGATGATCGGCACAGACAGCCACACCCCTAACGCCGGTGGCTTGGCCACCCTCGCCGTTGGTGTTGGCGGCGCCGATGCCGTCGACGTTATGACCGGTTTCGCATGGAACGTAAAGTGGCCAAAGGCCATCGGTATCAAGCTCACCGGCGAGCTCGCAGGTTGGACCGCGCCCAAAGACGTCATCTTGAAAGTTGCCGAGATACTCACCGTAAAGGGCGGCACCGGCGCAATCGTCGAGTACTTCGGCCCCGGCGCCAACAGCATCAGCTGCACCGGCAAAGCCACCATCTGCAACATGGGGGCCGAGATCGGCGCCACGACATCGCTCTTCGGTTATGACGATGCGATGGGTCGATACCTCAAGTCGACCGGGCGCGAGGCCATCGCCGACGCGGCGGATGCAGTTGCTCACCACCTCCGAGCCGACGACGAAGTACTCGCCAACCCAGAGGCCTACTACGACCAGCTCATCGAGATCGACCTGTCAACACTCACGCCTCACATCAACGGACCTCACACACCCGACCTGGCCAGAGAAGTAAAGGACCTCGGCGCCGAAGCTGTCCGCGAAGGCTGGCCCACAGCCATCAGCGCGGCCCTCATCGGCAGCTGCACCAACTCTTCCTATGAAGACATCACCCGGGCGGCGTCGATCGCACGCGAGGCCGCGGCGAAGGGCCTGTCGGTCAAGACCCACCTTCTCATCACCCCAGGCTCAGAACAGGTCCGCGCCACCATCGAACGCGACGGGCTCCTCGCCGATTTCGAAGCACTAGGGGCCACGGTTCTGGCCAACGCCTGCGGCCCATGCATCGGCCAATGGGACCGGTCCCAAGAAACGGGCCATGTTGCCGGCCAGCCAAACGTCATCGTCACCAGCTACAACCGCAACTTCCCCAAACGAAACGACGGCGACCCAGCCACGCTTGCGTTCGTCACCTCACCCGAAACCGTCATGGCGCTGGCGTTGGCCGGCACGCTCGACTTCGACCCAGTCAACGACACCCTCACCAACGACTCTGGCGAAGAGATCCGTCTTTCGGTGCCCGTAGGTGTCGAGCTTCCGGCCCAGGGATTCACTCCAGGCGAAAGCGGCTTCATCGCACCAGGTGACGATGCCGCGTCTATTGAGGTGAAGGTCTCACCAACATCAGAACGCCTTCAACTGCTGGAGCCTTTCGCCCCATGGGATGGCAACGACTACGTCGACTTGCCGATCCTGGTGAAGGCGGCCGGCAAGTTCACCACCGACCACATCTCGATGGCCGGGCCATGGCTCAAATACCGCGGTCACCTCGAGAACATCTCAGGCAACCTTTATCTGGGCGCGGTCAACGCGTTCAAACAGGCCGACGGAACCGACTACGAAGTTGGGTTCGGAAAGAATCAGCTCACCGGCAAGATCGAGCGATTCCCAGCCACGGCTCAGAGTTACCACGAAGCAAATCAGGCCTGGGTGGTCATAGGCGACGAGAACATGGGCGAAGGATCAAGTCGGGAACACGCGGCCATGGAACCGCGCTTTCGCAAGGGGCTCGTTGCGATCGCCCGCAGCTTCGCTCGCATTCACGAGACCAACCTGAAAAAACAAGGCATGGTGCCGCTCACCTTCGCCGACCCCGCCGACTACGACCGAATTGACGAAGACGACCGCATCGCCATCAATGGCCTAGCCGATCTTGACCCCGACTCCCCCGTCACCGTCACAGTCACTCCAGCGAGCGGCGACTCCTGGACTTTCCTTGGCAGCCACACGTTCAGCCAGGCACAGATTGAGTGGTTCAAGGCCGGCTCGGCACTAAACGTGATCAAGCGCCAAACCCGAGCCCTTCGGACCGACTAACCCACCGCCACGGTGCGTAAACCCCACCCAAAGCCTTTCGGTGGGAAAAACCCACCGCCACGGTGCGTAAAAATGGCGAAACCGGCCGCTTTGGGCCGGTTTCTGCCTCGTTCTTCCAGTGTTTCCACCGGTGAACTCTCGGGCAGCCTAAATGGGGGGACATCGGCGCCCGAGTTAGCGGATCAGGGGGGACAGATCCGCTTACAAATGACCGTACAAAACGCTTGCCCATCTTTCCAACAGTTGTTTGCGATGCTCACTATCTTGAATTGAGATGACGACACAAGGGCCCGTGGCTCGAGTCGAACCAAAACGAACCGAAAACGACGACAGCGCCGTCAAGCGGCGCTGTCGGACTCGACTCCAAGTGGGGGGACACTGAATCGAATTTGTCTGGGCTAAACGACGAATCGTTTTGGCTCCAGATCGGCCGTACTCAAAGGGGGGTATGAGCACGACTCGATGCCTATGAACCTACCGACACCTGCGCCATCTTGCAACCGAATACTTGACACACCTAGTATCTGTTCAACAGATAGGCGAAAATGGAAGTTCGACAACTCAAGACGCTCATAGCAGTCGCAGAACACGGCACGTTCTCGGCCGCGGCAAGGTCACTGCACACGGTTCAGTCGAACGTGTCGACTCACATCGCCAGGCTCGAGCGAGAACTCAACGTTACCCTGGTCGATAGATCTCTCGGCAAACTCACCGCCGAAGGAGAAGTGGTGGTGGCCAGGGCCCGTCGAATAGCGGCCGAGATGGAGGCCCTCGCCTCCGACGTCGCCTCTATGACATCTGAAGTAGCCGGCCATGTTCATCTTGGCATGATCGGCACGACCGGCCGTTGGCTCACCCCGCACTTTCTCGACGGAATGGCAGAGGCGCACCCCGCGGTATCGGTCGTTCTCACTGAGGCCACCACAGCAAGCTTGTTGCCCCAGTTGATGACGGGCCAAGTCGACTTGAGCGTAGTCAACCTGCCGCTTCACGATGCCGACATCGGAGTTCTAGCGTTGTTCGACGAGGATCTGATCGTTATCGCTCCGACCCACCATCGCCTCGCCCACCTTGGTCCAAGCGTGTCGTTCGCGGAACTGGCCAAACACCGACTAGTCCTCGGACCGCAGGGTTCGGTGTTGCGCCACGAACTCGATGCCGCAGCGGCCGCGGCAGGTGTCCAGCTGCAAACGATGGCCGCCATCGATGGTGTTCGGCTCGTGTCCACGTTGGCATTCCAGGGATACGGGCCCGCTATCGTGCCAGCTACGGCGATCCCGCGTTGGGCGGGGCCCGTTAGCTGGGTGAAGGTCGACATCGACGAAAAGCCAACGCGCAAGGTAGGCCTGGCGATCCGTCGTCGAGGGATGTTGTCGGCACCCGCTGCTGCGGCGAGGGACATGATCGTCCACGTGATCGCCACCAACAGCGCAGAAGAAGTGGGCGTTCACCCGATAGGGATGTGAGATCCAACTAGTCTCGTCTCAATGACAGACTTGGCCGCAACGCCGACTACCGAACTCGAGATCGAGCTTCGCGCCAGAACCGCTGGCGTCGCCGCGCTTCGGATCGAACGCTTCGGACAACGTCGCGCCGTCGTGGTCAGGATCGACGACACGGTGCGCAGGGGCGCCCTACGCCCCATCGACGGAGAGAACATCGGGGCCGCAGCACGGCTAGCGCGCACCAAACGTCTACCGCTCATACTTTTCATTGCGTCTTCTGGGGCCGATGCCAACGATGGTGTCGAGGCGCTGCACGGCTGGGGCGGCGCCGCCAAGGAGCTAGTCGCTGCCAGCGGGGTAGTGCCCATAATCGCCATTGTCGACGGGCCAGCGGTCTCTGGCTCGGCGCTGCTGATCGGCCTAGCCGACATCGTCATCATGACCAAGGATGCCTACGCGTTTGTGAGCGGCCCGCTCGGTGTTCGCCAGCTCACCGGCGTTCACATCGACATCGAAGAGTTAGGTGGAGCCGACACCCATCACCGCACCACGGGCGTCGCCCACGAGATAGTGTCCGACCGGGCCGAGGCCGAAGCACTCGTCGAGTCGATCCTCGAGTTCGTACCAGACCACGCAGAAGCACTACCGCCCATCATCGATACCGACGACCCCACCGATCGACCGACGCCAGAAGCACTGAGTGTGCTGCCAGCAAGCTCGACCGGTGCCTACGACATTCGCCACCTCGCTGCGAGCATCGTCGACGATGGCCACCTGGTCGAGTTGCGCGGCGGCTGGGCCCCGAACATCGTCACCGCTTTGGCGAGCATCGGGGGCCACCCAGTGGGAATAGTCGCCAATCAGCCCACGGCGATGGCCGGAACCCTCGACATCGCGGCCTCACAGAAGGGCGCTCGTTTCGTCTCGTTCTGCGATGCATTCAACATTGCGCTGCTAACACTCGTCGACACGCCGGGGTTCTATCCGGGCAAGGACCTCGAGTGGCGCGGAATGATCCGCCACGGTGCCCAGATGGCTTTTGCCTATGCGAGAGCATCTGTTCCGCGGGTAGCGCTCGTTCTGCGGAAGTCGTACGGGGGCGCGTTCATCGTGATGGATTCCAAGACCATGGGGAACGACGTGTACATGGCGTGGCCATCGGCCGAAATCGCAGTTATGGGTGCCAGGCAGGCCGCCGAAATTCTGGCTCGTCGCGAGGACGAAGCAGGCAAGGACGCCTTCGTTGCCGAATACGAAGACCGGTACCTGACACCGTACGTAGCCGCCGACCGGGGGCTGATCGACATGATCATCGAACCCGAAACAACTCGGTCTTCGCTGGCGAACGCGTTCGAAATGCTTCGCACAAAACGCGAGGTCATCTCCGAGCGACGCCACGACAACACACCGCTCTAGAACTCTTTGGCCATTGGGCGGTGGACCGCCTCGAAAGGCGCTAGGTTCGTACCGGACACCCTGCTCTCAAGGGGTTGTCGACTGCACCAGACGGCTGCGGGTCGACACAGGGACGCGGTGGTTTCCGATCGAATACAGCCTGCGCCACCAATCGCGCCGGACCTATGACGCCGAGGAGCCTCAACACCGTGTCTGAATCCATCACCATCACCGATAACCGCACTGGAAAAAGTGTCGAGATTCCAGTGGTGAACGGCGGTGTTGACATGAAGGCGATCCAGGGTTTGATGCCTGGCACCTGGATTCTCGATCCTGGGTTCACCGGCACGGCTTCCACAGAGTCTGCAATCACCGACCTCGACGGCATCAACGGCATTCTCCGTTATCGCGGTTATCCGATCGAGCAGCTAGCCGAGAAGTCGACCTTTCTCGAAGTGTGTTACCTGCTGCTAAACGGCGAGCTTCCTACCGCAACAGAACACGAGAAATGGGTCCACGACGTCACGTACCACACGTTCGTTCACGAAAACATGCGCAAACGTTTCATGGAGGGCTTCCATCACGACGCCCACCCCATGGGCATGCTCATGTCTGGAATCGCGGCCCTGTCGACCTTCTATCCAGAAGCCAAGGACATCGACGACCCGTTTAACCGCTACAAACAAATCAACCGCCTGATCTCCAAGGTCCCGACTATCGCCGCGATGGCGTACCGATCCAGCATTGGGATGCCGTTCAACTACCCAGACAACGATCTCGACTACGCGGCCAACTTCTTGTCGATGATGTGGAAGATCGCCGAACCAAACCACGTCCCTGACCCTGTTCTGGCCAAGGCCCTAGATGTGTTGCTCATCCTGCACGCCGACCATGAACAGAACTGCTCGACAACCACCATGCGCGTTGTCGGCTCAAGCCATTCCGACCCGTACTCGGCCGCCGCGTCGGCAACCGGTGCGTTGTACGGCCCCCGCCATGGTGGTGCCAACGAAAGCGTCATTCACATGCTGTCTGACATCGGCAGCTACAACGACATCGAACCGTTTGTCGAATCGGTGAAGGCGGGCAACAGCCGCCTGATGGGCTTTGGCCATCGCGTCTACAAGGCCTATGACCCCCGCGCCACCATTGTTAAGGAACAGGCCGACAAGGTGTTCGCGGTTACGGGCAAGAGCCCGCTGCTCGACATGGCCCTCAAGCTCGAAGAGATCGCCCTCAACGACGACTACTTCAAGAGCCGCAACCTTTACCCCAACGTCGACTTCTACACGGGGCTCATCTACCAAGCGATGGGTTTCCCGCTCAACATGTTCACCGTGTTGTTCACCATTGGGCGCATGCCAGGGTGGCTAGCTCACTGGCAGGAGTCGCTCGAGCAAGGCCAACGCATCAGCCGCCCCCGCCAGATCTATACCGGCGTTGGCGTGCGCGACTACGTCGACATGGGTTCGCGCTAGCTGCCGGCTAAGCGGGCAACAACTTCGGTAAATCCGTCGCCAGCGTCTGCTTGCACCACCACATAGCTGAACCCCCAACGTTCGCGTCGCTCAACAAGAGCATCGCAAATGTTGTCGACGTCGCCCACTAGCACTGCCGGCGACTTCGACAAAACCTCTGCGGGCATGCCGAACATGGCTGCCAGGCCTTCAATCTGGCCTTCGCGGTCGTCGGTGACGATGGTGGCCAGTGTCAGCGAACTGAGTTCGATGTGGCGATCGCCAGCCACCTCGCGAACGCGTGCCACCTTCTTGTCGTAGGCATCGGGTGCTGAGTCGGCAATGGCCTCAGGGCCGACCTCTCCGGCCGCCAGATTCGCCGTGACACCGACGACATCGGCATACGTCGCGGCGACACCAAGCATCCGCGGCCCGCCTCCGCCAATAATTAGGGGTGGCCCGCCAACGGCCACCGGCTTGGGCATGCCGTCGTATCCAGCAAACTGGTAGTGCTCGCCCTGGTAATCAAACGGGTCTGGCCCCCAGCACTTTCGAATAACTTCGAGGCTCTCGATCATCCGGTCGATTCGGAGCCCCGGCCGGTCGTAGTTCATCCCAGCTTTGTCGTAGTCGGTGCGCATCCAACCGGCGCCGAGACCCATCTCGAGACGCCCGCCCGAGATCTGGTCGATGGTCGCCATCTCCTTAGCCAAGATGACCGGGTGGCGGTAATCGTTGCCGAACACCAGAGCGCCAATCTTCAGGGTGGTGGTGACCGCGGCGGCAGCCGACAGTGCTGCAATCGGGCCGAACTGGCCTTCGAAATGGTCTGGCATCAACATCGAGCTGTAACCAGAGTCCTCGACCTTGCGGGCCGAGTCGAGCCAGTCGAGCCCAGGTAACGGAGCGTCGACGTGCATACCGAATCGGAATGGATTGGGCGTGTCCGTAGCGTTCATGGCCGCCACGGTACCGTACCGCATTGCATGGATTGGACACGCAGCACCAGAACAGCATTGACCCATGGCTCCCACCAGGCTGATCCAAGTCGACGCATTCACCAAAGAACCATTCGCTGGGAACCCGGCCGCGGTTGTCTTGTTCGACGAACTGCCCGACGACGCGATACTTCAGAAAATCGCCATCGAGATGAACCTGTCCGAAACTGCCTTTCCGATACCGAGAGCCGACGGAGACTGGAACCTACGTTGGTTCACCCCGGGCGCCGAGGTCGACATGTGCGGGCACGCGACACTTGGTTCGGCCCACGCCCTGAAGGAGCTGTCACTGGTCGGAGACGCAGTGACGTTTCACACCAGGTCGGGGCCACTCCGATGCGAGTTCCAAGCCGACAAGATCGTGATGGACTTTCCCAGCAGCCCGTTGAAACTTCGCCTCCCCCAGATGACTTGCTGGACGCTCTTAGTAACTGCCTCGGGGCAGCAGTCGTCGACTGCGGCGTTGGCTTCGATGTCGTCGCCCAACTGGAGTCGCCACAAGCCGTACGGTCGCTCACGCCCGACCTCGGCGCCGTGGCCGAGATCGACACACGAGCCGTCGTCGTCACCGCGGCAGGCGACATCGACGACGGGCCGGCCGACTTTGTGTCGAGAGTATTCGCACCACGTGTCGGGGTAGACGAAGACCCAGTAACCGGGTCGGCCCACACCATCTTGGCGCCATGGTGGGCGCAACGCTTGGCCATCACAACATTTCGGGCCCACCAGGTATCGGCGCGTGGTGGACGACTCGGGGCGAAACTACTCGGCGATCGGGTCGAACTCACCGGCAACGCCGTCACCGTCGTAACCGGCATCCTCCACGCTGGCGGCCGCAGCAGAGCGGTGAGCTGAAGTTCAGCTCACCGCTCCGTTGGGATGGGCCGGTAACCCCATGAGTTCCCGGCCCGGTGTGTGCGGCAACTAGGTCATCGGCGTATTCGGCGCCTTACCTGAAGCACTTTGTCAGAAACTTCTTCCTACCTAGATCGAAGCACTAGCTTTGGCCGGTGAACGAAGACTCGGTGCCTGCCGAAATCGAACTCGACCGAACCTCACACCTGTTGGTTGTTTGGCCAGACGGGCTCTCAGCCAAATGGGATATCGAGGAGCTACGTCTCGCCTGTCCGTGCGCAGAATGCCGCCACCGACGCGATCAGGGTCTTCGGGCGGTCGTCGACGATGGCTCCGTGGTCGCTGCGGTCGGCGCCAAATACGTGGGTAGCTACGCGCTCGGCATCGAATGGGCCGATGGCAAATGCAACTCGATCTACTCTTTCGAGACACTGCGCAATTGGGCCGTACACGCGGCTGGCCCGACGGCATCGCAGAACTAGACTCACGGCGTGGACTTTACGTGGCCACCCGCGCTGGAAACACTCCGAGACGAGGTGTTGGCGTTCGTCGAAACTGCCACCGCCGATCTCGAACTCGTCGACGACGCGTGGTTGCGCGAACCATCCAAAACGTTCGACCGTCGGCTGGGCCAAGCCGGATACATCGGCATGACCTGGCCCACGGCTCATGGCGGTGGCGGCCGATCGAGGCTCGAGCACTTCACGGTCATGGAAACACTGCTATTGGCAGGAGCGCCAGTATCGGGCGCGTGGTTTCCTGATCGTCAGATCGGGCCTGTGCTTCTCGAGTACGGCACCCAAGACCAGATCGAACGCTGGCTTCCCGACATCATCGCGGGCCGCTCGGCCTGGTGCATCGGCATGAGCGAACCCGATGCCGGATCCGACGTGTCCCGAATCGCTACCCGCGCCACCCGTGACGGCGAGACTTACCAGGTATCGGGCCAGAAGATCTGGACGAGCGGAGCCGCCGAAGCCGACTTCTGTTATCTCATTTGCCGCACTTCAACTGACGGACCCCCACACAAGGGGCTGTCCGAGCTCATCGTCGATATGACGCTGCCGGGTATCACCGTGACGCCCATCCACGATTCGGCGGGAGGTCATCACTTCAACGAGGTCTTCTTCGACGACGTTGCGGTTCCAGCTAGTTGTCTTATCGGCACCGAAAACAATGCCTTCGGCCAGACGATGCGACAACTCGAACACGAAAGGGGCGGAATCGATCGGCTCGTGTCCAACAAACGGCTTTACCTCGACGCGCTTGTTTGGGCCGACACTACCGATCCCATTGTTCGTCAGGAGTGCGCCAGAATCGAGACGAAGTATCGCATTGGCCGCAATCTCGTACTGCGAAACGTGTTGCGCCAGTCTGAGGCCGTCTACTCGGCCATCACCAAGACATTCTGCACCGAGTTCGAGCAACAGGTTGCCGACTTCATTGGCCGAACCGCAGGCGCCCAAACCATGCTTCAGGGCCGAGTGGCTCGCAATGTCGTTTATGCACCGGCCTACACAATCATGGGCGGAACAACGCAGATCCTTCGCAACATCATCGGCGAACGAATCCTCGGTCTGCCGCGAGAGCCTCGAACTAGTTAACGAAGCCCTTTAACGCGCTGATCTCGGCTGGGTTTCCTAGGGCAATCAACACATCGTCAATCTGAATGACCCGATCCGCAGCTGGGTTTGAGTCGTATTCGAGACCACACCGGACAGCAAGCACAAGTGGCGCTGGGTCAAGAGCGGACCGAATGTCGCTAAGCGGTAGTCCGATGGCGGTCGAACCCAAGCTTGCAGTTATCTCGACGATCTCAACGTCATGAGACTCGTCGTTCAGCACCCCGTTGAGGAACTCGGCCAAGGCGGGATGCATCACTAGAGCCCCCATCCGCGAGCCTCCAATGTCGTAGGGGTTGACCACACGATCGGCGCCAGCCCGAAAGAACTTGGCTTCGTTCGATCGGTGGTCGGTTCTGGCAACAATCAGCAGATCGGGATTCAACGCCCTCGCCGACAAAGTGACATAGATGTTGGCGGCGTCTGAGCTAAGAGCGGCCACAAGCGTCGACGCTTTCCGAATCCCGGCCTCTATCAAGGTCTCGTCGTCGGTCGCATCGCCATGGAGCACGATATGGTCGCGACCGTCCGGCCCGTTCTTGTCGATCACAACGATCTGGGCGTCGTGAGCTACCGCATAGGTCGCGATCGCGGCGCTTACTCGACCACCTCCGGCGATGATGATGTGGCCTGACAGCTTGTCGATCATGCGTCGTTCTTTTCGTAGCCGAATGTCGTTGTTGAGCGAGCCTTCGACCAGGGCTTCGACGAGCACACCAAGGGTGTACAGCGCGGCGCCGACGCCGAAGAAGACCAAAAACAGAGTGAACCAGCGGTACGCCTTGTCGATCTCTTCTACCGGACCGATCTCGCCGTACCCGACGGTGGTCACGGTGATGGCAGTTTGGTATAGGGCATCGAAGGTGCTCAGCCCGATCACCCGGTAGCCGGCGACGCCAACGACCACAACGATGCCGAGAAGCACCAGCGCTTGTTGGACTCGCACCCAGGGCCCACGGGACCGGGCCGGTACAACCCGTCTAGATCGAATCTTGATTCCCATCGCCTTCTAGCTTGGCGCATCGGCGCCCGCTATTAGGTGACCGTCAGGGCCGGTTCGACTACGACCAGGCTTCGGCGCGTTCGCGGTTCTTCATGTTGACCAGCGGAAGTTCGTTTCGCCACTCACCATCGGTGCCCCGTAACGCCTCAGCCACAGCTCCCGCAGTTGGAACCAAACCAATTTCGCCCACTCCCTTTATGCCATATGGCGCGCTGGGGTCGGGCGATTCGACCAGAATAACTTCGACCGGAGGCATGTCCTTTGGTCGGATAATGTCGAGGCTGCGAAGCGTTGTATTGACGGGTCGACCATCGACGTCGCACGGGAATCCCTCGCTCAAGGCGTAACCAAGGCCCATGTGGACCGCTCCCTCGATCTGACCCTCACACAGCATCGGGTTAACCGCCCGACCAACGTCGTGGGCGGCAACCACGTTTTCGATAGAGGCATCGGCGGGGTTCATGACCACGAGCTGGGCTGCATATCCGAACGTCGAGTGAATGATGGGGTTCTCGAGGCCCTCGTCGAGCGAGTTCGTCCAGTCGATCCGGTACTCGCCTTCGTAGTCGACCCCGACCTTGCAACCGTCGGCCAATGCCGCACGACAGGCATCGGCAACCGAACCGGCCCCGAGCAAAGTTCCACGGCTGCCGGTGGTTTGGCCAGCGCCAAGGTCGCGAGTCGAGTCGACAACGACCTCGATGCGCTCGGCCGCTATGCCAAGCTCTTCGACAACAACCTGAAGTGCAACGGTGTGTACACCTTGGCCCATCTCGGTCCAGCAGTGCCTGACCTCGACCTGACCGTCGTCGCGGAAGTGAACAACAGCACGGGCGATCTCGATGAACCCGTTACCAAGCCCCGAGTTCTTCAGACCAAGACCGAGGCCAACGGCCTTCCCGGCAGCCACTGCTTCGTCGTAGGCCGGTTTCACCGCGTCGAGGCAAGCTCTGGCCCCCAGACAACCGTCGTCCATGCGCTGGCCCGGACCCCAGACAGCCCCAGGTTCGATCACGTTGCGACTGCGCATCTCCCAGCCGCTGATGCCAACCTTGGCCGCGAGCCGGTCCATCATTCCCTCCATCGCGAATTGTGCCTGGTTGGCGCCAAAGCCGCGGAACGCACCGCACACAGAGTTGTTGGTGCGGGCCGCCACCGCCTCAACGTCGATGCTCGGAACCACGTAAGGACCACCAGCGTGACCAGCGGCCCGCTCGAGCACCTTCATACCAACCGAGGCATAAGGACCCGAATCGCCAAGCATGCGCACTCGTAGTGCGGTGAGCCGACCGTCGGCGTCGCAACCGGCCTCGTAGCTCATCTGAATCGGGTGACGTTTCGTGTGAACCAGGAAGGACTCTTCACGGCTGAACGTGGTCGACACCGGCCGTTGAAGCAACCACGCCGCGAGGGCAGTTTGGCCCTGGTTCGACATATCTTCTTTGCCACCAAAAGCACCACCGTTGGAGACAAGTTCGGTTACTACGGTTTCGACCGGAACATCGAGGAGTCTGGCAATGTCGTCGCGATCGTCCCAGATTCCTTGGCCGCCCGAATAGACCATCAGGCGATCGAAGTCGACTGCGTCGCCACCCGTTGTTGGGTTGGTTAACGGCAAGACCTCGCCAGCGGGGACCGGTTGGGCAAGAGTCGACTCGGGTTCGAGGAAGGCGTGATCGACACGTTGGGTCTGGAAGCTCTCGCGCACGACGTGGGCCGAGTTGGCCAGGCCGTCGTCGACCGAACCCCGAGCGTAGGTACTGGTCGACAAAACGTTGCCGTCGAGTTCCCATACGGCATCATCGGCACCGTTGACGGCATCGACGGGGCTCGTGATTGGCGTCAGGACCTCATAGGAGACTTCGACCAGCAACGCCGCGGCCCGGGCGGTTGGTCGATCCTTAGCCACCACGATGGCCAATACATCGCCGAGGTAGCTGGTGCGGCCGCCTACCGGAATGAACAGTGGCCAGTCCTTGTGGATGATGCCCGAGCGCAACTCACCAGGCACATCAGCGGCTGTGAACACAGCCTCAACACCAGGCACGGCCAGCGCAGCGGCCGCGTCGATGGCCAAGATATCGGCACGGGCGTGGTCGGTTAACCGAAAGGCCCCATGAACAAGGCCGGCGGGCCGCATATCGTCGATATAGGGCCGATCGCCAAGGCTGAGCTTTTCGGCCTCGTATTTGATGGCTCGCGAGCCGATGCCTTTTACGGCAACCGTGACTGGAACTTCGGCTTGGGCGAGGGCCTCGACGGCATCGAGAATCTTGGTGTATCCGGTGCAGCGGCAAAGGTGCGCACCAAGAAGCCTTGAGGCTCGGTCGCGGGTGAGTTCGCGGCCGGCCTTGTCGAGCATGGCCTTGGTGCGAACCAGAATCCCTGGCGTGCAAAACCCACACTGAAGTGCGCCGTGGGCCGCGAAAGCAGCCGCCATAGCTTCGCGCTCTTCGGCTGGGAAGCCTTCGAGCGTTAACACCTCGGCGTCGGCGACCTTGGCCATCGATGTCTGGCACGCCACCCTGGCCTTGCCGTCAAGAAGCACCGTGCAACAGCCGCATTGGCCACTTGGGGAGCAGCCGTCCTTGGGCGACATGACACCAAGCTCGTCACGAAGCGCAGCTAACAGGTGCTCGTGGTCGTCGGCGGCCGACGCTGGGGATCCGTTAAGAACAAAGTCGGTCATGGTTAGTTACTAACATGATCGGGAACGATCACGCCTTTCTGGCTACCGATGCGTTGATACAACTCTGGGCGGCGATAAGTGGCGAAGTTAAACAGTGTGTCCTTGTAGTTGGCGCACCAATCGAGGTCGCAGACTGCCGAGATCAACTCGTCGCCCGTCGAAACCGCCAATGCCACGATCTGACCAGACGGAGCAATGATGCAGCTCTGGGCCAACGACTCGACGCCTTCTTCGATGCCACCTTTGGCTACCCCAACCACCCAGGTGCCGTTCTGGTAGGCCCCAGCCTGCATGCAGAGGTGGTTGTGAAAGCCTTGCAGTGCGTTCTGACCGGGGTCGGGGGCGTAGTGAATAGGGGTGTTGTAGCCGATGAGGATCATCTCGACGCCCTGTAGACCCATCTCGCGATACGTCTCTGGCCAACGTCGATCGTTGCAAGTAGCCATGCCGACCACTCCCCCGAACCCACCCCAAACGTTGAACCCTTCGTCGGACTCCTCGAAATAACGACGCTCGAGATGCTGGAACGGCCGCCACGGTTCGTCGCTGTCGTGTCCAGGAATGTGTGACTTCCGATACCGGCCAACCACTGAGCCGTCGCGTTCGACAAGGATCGTGGTGTTGTAACGGTGAACAAGCCCATCGTCGTCTGGTTCGGTCAGCTCGGCGTAACCGATGGCAAACCCGATACCGAGTCGTTTCGCTTCATCGAACAGCAACCGTGTGCTCGGGCCTGGCATTGATGTTTCGTAGTAGGCGTCGTGGCCATCGACCTCTTCGGTGAACCAACGTGGAAAGAAGGTTGTAAACGCTAGTTCGGGAAACACAACCAAATCGCAGCTCGCAACAGCACCAAGATGTAGGAGCTCGACTAGCCGCGCTACAACCTGGTCGCGAGTTTCGTCGGCCGATATTGGGCCGAGTTGGGCAGCACCGATGTTGACGGTTCTGGTCATTGACCGTCGCCACCGCCAGCTGGTGCCGTTGCTGGGTCGTACAGCGGAAGCCCGACGGCCGACTGGAGCAGCTCTTCGACCGCCGCGCCGGCGACATCGGTAGGACCACGATGGTCGCTGACATGGCCTGCGTCGATCAGGAACCCCTGACCGCTTCGAGCTGCGAACAGTTCAGGGTCGGTGAACAGTCTCGGTTTGATCTGGGCTGGATCGCCGTTCTCGGGGCAGAATGTCATGCAGTTTCCACAGTCGTTACAAAGCTCTGCAAACAACAGATACTGCTGACGGCCCTGCATTCCTTCGAGGCTCTTGATGCTGAAGAACGCATCGTTGGGGCACACCGTGATGCAGAAGTTGCAGGCTACGCAACCGAACATTTCGAGGTCGTTGTCGACCACCCGCGGCAACTTCTCGTTGCCAGACAAGTGATAACTGGCCGCGCTCGGGCCCCGAATATCGGCGACATGGCGGGCGCATGAGTTTGCGAATCCTTCAGCGATCGCCGCCACTTGTTGGGCTGCCTTCCACGACTGAAGGTCGCGGTGGCCGCTCTCGGCGATGGTTTTGGTGAGTGCTTTGAGCATCGGGGCCAGCCGGCCGTAGCCGCCTGGCTTCAGCAGGTCAGAACATACGGTGGCCGGGTTAACGCCCATCGCCAGCGACTCGGCCAGATTCTCCTTGGTGATTCCGGCCGAGAAGCTGACCATAACGTCACCGTCGTGACCAGGAATGTCGAGCATGCCTGGCAGAGCATCGGACAGCCTCTCAAGCAGCGCCGATGCCAGCACGTGCAGCGGGGCGCCCGACAGGTACAGGGTGTCTTCTGGCATCCATTTCTTCAGATTCTCAACGACAAGGGTGTTCGTGAGCTTGATGCCGAATTGGCGGCCCCGATCGCGGGCGTACTCGTTTAGGTCGGCGATCAAAGACAGAGACCTGTCGAACTCGAGTTCGGCCCCCGCGACGGGCTCGACAACCCCGACGTCGTGATAGCCAAGCTCGTCGTTGACGATCTGGGTGACGTTCTCGTGGCCAAGCAAGCTGGGGTTGAGCTTGACGATGACGTCGAGGTCGTGTTCGTCGATCAGGTATTTAGTTATCGATTCGATCTCGTCGGGTGGACACCCGTGGAAGGTCGACAACGTGAGAGTGTCCGATATTGCGGTCGTGAAGTCGAAGTCGCGGAACTGCGCGAAGGAACCACCTATCTCTGGACGCAACTGGTCGATCACTTCGGTTGCGTTGACCATTCCCCGCAGGAAGGCAGTGACTTTGGCCCCGGAGATACCGGCCAGGTCGTAACCAACGCTCATGTCGAATACGTGAGGCCCTGGGTCGGCACCAACGTGACCCGCCAGAGGCTCCCATTGCCGAAGCATCTCGATCATCATCGAAGCCTTGACGTACTCAACGAGACTTTGCTCGACTCGTAGCTCCTGGCTCCACTCGATGTTGTAGCCAATGGTCTGCATGTCGATGCACGGCCGACTGATCACCAACTCGTCGAGCACTTGAACTGTCTTGAGTTCGAACAAGCGCGATCCACCTAGCCAGGCCAACACAATGTTCTGGGCCAACTGGCTATGCGGCCCGGCGGCAGGCCCGATGGGCGAAGCACACGGTCGGCCCATGAACTTGAAACCAAGATCGATGTCTGGGTCTGGCTTCCAGATGCGGGCGTTAGGCAGATCGAAGATCTTGTTGCGGGTCGCCCATTCGTGTTCGATTCGAGCGAGAAGCATCGAGAGCGGCATCGGGGTCAGGGGCGGTGTTTCCTCGCCAGCCGAAACCTGATCAGCGCTCGTCACGATCCGACTCCAGACGACACAGCCTCATCGCTGGTCCACACTTCGGCTGATGCGAGGGCCATGACTGTCTGGAGCAACACATTGGCACCGGCCTCAAGATCGGCGGCAGCTGTGAACTCAGCAGGGTTGTGGCTCAGCCCGTTCTGGCTCTGCGTGAACACCATGGCCGTGGGACACACCCGGGCCAGCATCTGCGCGTCGTGGCCCGCGCCCGAGGGCATTCGTTTGACCGAGTAGCCCAACGACTTGGCCGATGACTCGACCAAGTCGACCGTGTGCGGATCGAATACCACCGGTTCGAAACGAGCAAGCACCCGCGTTTCGACCGTGCAACCCGTCCCCGCGATGGCCTCGTCGACAAATGCTGCTAAACGGACTTCGGATTCCTGCAAGACAACCTCGTCGGTGTTGCGCAGATCGACGGTAAAGGTGACCGACGCTGGTACAACGTTTACCAGGTTCGGAGCAAACTCGACGCGACCGACGGTGCCGACCTGGGGCGGACCAAGGTTGTTGGCTAGCTCGTGAACGAAAGTCATGATTCGCGCCGCTACCACGCCAGGATCTTTGCGAAGGTCCATTGGGGTTGTGCCGGCATGGTTGCTTTGTCCGGCAATAGTCAGCTCTTGCCAACTGATGCCCTGAACTCCGGTGACCGCCCCGATCGTCGTGCCTTCGGCTTCAAGCACTGGCCCCTGCTCGATGTGGAGTTCGACAAAGGCATAGGGAGGCTCCGCGGGTACGGCCGCCTTGCCGCCATAGCCGATGCGCTCGAGCTCCTCGCCCAGAATCGCTCCGTCGATGGCCTCGATGGCTAGTGCCTCGCTTAGGGCGAGACCGCCCACATAGACGAGGCTTCCCAGCATGTCTGGCTGGAAACGGGACCCTTCTTCGTTGGTAAAGAACGCCACGGCTAACGACCGGTCGGGAACAATGCCCGCACCAACGATTGACTCAATTATCTCGAGGCCAGCTAGAACACCAAGGTTGCCGTCATAGCGACCGCCGGTGGCGACGGTGTCGATGTGGGATCCCATCATTACCGGCGGCCCGTCGAGGCGGCCCTTCAGAACACCGACACCATTGCCGACGCCGTCGATCGTTACATCGAGGCCAAGCTCGTGCATCCAGCTCACCACCAGGTCGCGACCACGCCCGTCCTCGTCGGTGAGAGCAAGTCGTGAACACCCTTCGGTGCCAGCAATAGCGCCGATGGTCGCCAATTCGGCTAGGCGACGCTGCAGTCGACCAACGTCGATCCGTACAGAACTAGCCAACGTCATCGCCCCAAATTACTAGACAACTTAACGAAATGTAAAGGCCGGTCTCTACGCGACCTCATCAGACCACTCCTGTCACCGGGAAATGGTCGCCGGCGGACGTTTCCCGGTGACGCGAAGGTCTACCTAGAGCGCTCCGACGTTCTTTAGGGCTTCGCGTTTCGTCAGACCCGACAGGGATTCCTCGTGGGCGGCTACAAATGCTCTGACTGCGTCCGGGTCGGTTTTGGCGTACTCGCGTAGCGCCCAACCAAGAGCTTTACGGATGAAGAACTCGGTGTCGCCTGCTCTCACTTCAACGTATCGAAAGAGCCGGTCGGCATCGGTATTGGCCTTGTAACGCAGTTGATGCAATATCGCGGTTCGGGCAATCCACATGTTGTCCGAAGAGATCCAGTCGTCCATCTCCGACGCCAAGTCGCGGTGGTTTGCCACAAGACCGCCGACACTCCATGAAGCGAGGGCATCCACGGTGTCCCACCAAGATTTAGTCGATATGAGGTATCTAAGGTCTTCTAAGTGCGGTGGTTCGAGCTTGACTACGTTCCAGCCCAGAAGGTCGGCGCCGGTGTAGTGAAACTCGCGCTGCGGTTGGTCCCAACAGGCGCGCGCAAATTCGACGATCTCATCGGCGGTCGCGACCTTGGCCGCTGACTTTGCCGCAGATGCCGCGTCCCGTCTGTCGTTGGCAACAATGCCGAAGAACTCGAATCGGTTCTTCATGTACGCGGCTTTCTTGCCTGCCCTGTCGGCGTCGCTGATGTCGACGAACGCCGAAGCCAGCTGGCTAACGCTGAGTTCGCTTCTGTTCAGCTGGTCCGTAATGCGAGACACCGAACAGCAGGGGCTACGCGTCGAGGACTGCGAAACCCTCGGCACCGGGCACAAGCCCCTGATCGGACCATGGGAAGTTGATCCAGTCGTCGGTGCGCGTCCAGACGTAGTCGCTTTTTACGAGAGCGTGCGACTTTTCATAGAGCACGGCGGAACGAACATCGCCGACGTTTTCGACACAGTGATCCTTAACCACCTTGAGCGTGTGGCCGGTGTCGCAGACGTCGTCGGCGATCAGGACCTTGGCACCCTTAACGTCGACAAAGTCGACATATGGCGGCAACATGACCGGCACGTCGAGATGTTCGCCAACGCCGGTGTAGTACTCGACGTTCATGACGTAAATGTTCTTTACGCCAAGGGCGTAGCCGAGTGACCCGGCTACGAACAGGCCCCCTCTGGCGATGGCCAGAATCATTTCGGGCTGGAAGCCGCTGTCGGCGATTCCTTGGGCCAACTGACGCACGGCGTCGCCGTACTTTGGCCAGTCCATGATCTCACGGTCGATAGTAGGTTCAGCCACGTGTGTGTTGCTCCAAGCATGCAATTCCCGAAGCACCCGAATCTAACCGCGCTATGAGGGCGATGCGCGGTACTGCAACATCTAGTGGGACAACGTTTGGTCTTACCTCAGCGCGATGTCCTGCGGTTTGATTGGCACTCGCGCCAACTCCAGGCCAGTGGCGGCACGAACCGCAGCGGCAACAGCTGGGGTAGACGACAAGCTCGGTGTCTCGCCGACACCCTTGGCCCCAAACGGACCGCCCTCTTCTGGTTGCTCGATGAGAGTAATGCGAACATTGGGCATATCGACCATGGTCGGTAACAAGTAGTCGGTGAACGACGGGTTTCGGACCAACCCGCCATCGGTGATGATCTCCTCCATCACGGCCAACCCCACGCCCTGGCTGATACCGCCCTCGATCTGACCGATCACGTGAAGTGGATTGAGCGCTACACCGACGTCTTGACCGGTGGTGACTTCGACGACATTCATCAGGCCAAGCTCGACGTCGACGTCGACGACGGCACGGTGGGCCGCAAAGATCCAGGTGACGTCGCAGTCGCCTTGGCCGGTTTCGTCGTCGAGTGGGTATGTCTCGCGGTGCATGTGCCTCAGTTCGGCTTCGAAGCGTACGCCTGCGACAGCATCGGCGATGATCACGTCGATGCTGCCGTCGATGCTGCGCGCCCGCCCGCCCTCGAGTGTGACGAGCTCTGGAGCGACATCGTGTTTAGCCGCAATGGCGAGGCGAACTTGTTCGGCGACCTCCTCACATGCTTTCAGAACAGCAGTGCCAGACATATAGGTTTGGCGTGACGCGCTGGTCGAGCCGGCCGAACCAATGTCGGCCGTTGAGGCCCGCGTCAACTCGACCCGGTCGGTGCCAAGAGTTGAGACGGCTATCTGACGCACGATGGTTACGAATCCTTGCCCGACCTCGGCCGCGGCACACCAGAGGGTGACTTGTCCGTTCTCGAGGCGGCACCGAGCATGTGTGTCGTCGACGAACCCTTCGGCGAACGCGGCATTCTTGAACCCGACGGCGAAGCCAACTCCACGACGCACAACAAGTGGGTCGGCGGTTCGACCCGCACCACCCGGCTGATCGAATACATCGCTGCCGCTGACCGGTGGAAGCGGGAAGGCCGCAGCCGCTTCGATGCACTCACGAACCGGTGCAACACCGTCGAGGATCTGTCCGGTGATGAGCCTGTCGCCGGTCTCGAGCGCGTTGAGCAGCCTGATCTCGACCGGATCAATGTCGAGAGCCGCTGCCAGCTTGTCCATTTGGGCTTCGTGACCGAAACAGACTTGAACCGCGCCGAACCCACGCATGGCTCCGCACGGCGGGTTGTTGGTGCGCACCACGCTGGCATTGATCACCGCGTTCGGAACCTTGTACGGGCCCGCAGCAAACCGGGCCGCGTTACCGCAGACTGCGAATGATGACGATGCATACGCTCCGCCATCGAGCACGATGTCGCATTCGACTTTCACCAACCGGCCATCGGTGGTGGCGTGGTGGCGATAGACCATGTGGGCTGGGTGGCGATGAACGTGACCGAGAAACGACTCGTCGCGCCGGTACTGCATCTTGACCGGGCGGTTGGTGTGCTTGGCCAGCAAACAGGCGTGCACGTGGAAGCTGACGTCTTCACGCGCCCCGAAAGCGCCGCCGGTTCCGGCTAGGTGTATGCGAACGTCGTCGCGGGCCAAACCCAAACAATCGGCCACTTGGTCGCGATCTTCGTGAAGCCACTGGGTCGCGACATATAGATCGATCGATCCGTCGCCTGCCGGCACAGCCAGCCCAGACTCTGGACCCATGAAGGCCTGGTCTTGCATGCCCATCTCGTAGGTGCCTTCGACCACGATGTTGCCCACAGCATCGACGTCGCCGAACCGAATTGGGACTCGTCTAACGACATTGCCGTCTGGGTGTATGGGTTTGGCCTCGGCAGCTTTCAGCAGATCGACGACGGGTTCGGTGACCTCGTAAACCACCTCGACTGCCGCCATAGCCCGACGACAGGTGTCGGGGTGATCGGCAGCTACTGCGGCTACGGGTTCGCCTTGGTAACGCACCACGTCAGAAGCGAAAACCGGCTGATCGTGAGTGATAAGGCCATATACAGGCGAACCCGGAACGTCGGTGTGGGTCACGACGGCGGCCACGCCGCGAATAGCCAAGGCCGGGGCAATATTGATGCTGACAATTCGCGCCGACGGGTGCGGCGACCGAACAGTTGCGCCCCACAACATGCGTTCGTGGTTCAGATCATTGGAGAACTCAAACGATCCAACCACCTTGGCCGAGCCATCGGGACGATCAACACTGTTGCCGACACCAGTGGCCCGCCCGCTGATGGTCGTTGTAGAGCCAGCGGAGGTCTCAACCACGACGAACCTCGATCACGTGCTCGACTGCGGCCTCGATGCGGCCATACCCAGTGCATCGACACAGGTGACCTGCCAAGGCTTCGTTGGTCTCGGATCTGCTTGGCTCGGGATTGTCTTGGAGAAGGTCGTGCACCGCCACGATAAGCCCCGGCGTACAGAACCCGCACTGGACAGCACCCTCGGTCACAAATGCCCTTTGTACGTCGGTAAGCCCGTCGCTATCGGTGGGGCCGGCGTTGCCAATCCCCTCGACAGTAACGATGTCGGTTCCGACGGCAGCAGCTGCGAGCTCTAGACACGAACAGACCAAAACGTCATCGATGAGCACGCTGCACGCACCACATTCGCCCTGCTCACACGCGTTCTTGGTACCAGGCAATCCGAGCCGTTCGCGCAGCACGTACAGAAGGCTCTCGCCGATCCATGAGCCATCGACCACACGGACCGAACCGTTGACGTTGAGTTGATAGCCGAGCCCAGTTTCGGTCGAAGTCATGATGTTGTCGCCCTCGTTAGTGCCCGCCTGGCCATGACCGCAACACCGTGTTTTCGGTACGCGGCCGTCGATCGATGATCGTCGATGGGGCTAGCGGTGTCGGCCACCATCGATCCGAAGGTTTCGAGTGTCCGGGGATCGGAGATGCCAATGCCGCCGACTGACCAATCGATGTTGGCCGCCGCGAACTCCTCGGCGGCGGCGCAACGAAGCGGTGCTGGCGATACCGACCCGAGCGCACAGGCCACCGAACGCTCGGCCAGATTTATCACCAGAGCGCAGCTCGCAACCGAAATCACCATGGCGTTGCGGGTGCCGATCTTCAGAAATTCTTGGGGCCCCGATGCCACCGGAAACCGGATGGCAACTATCAGTTCGTCTGGCTCAAGCACAGTGCGTTTCACACCAACAATCAAGTCGACGACGGGCACCTCTCTAACACCACGCACCGAAGCGACCTCGACCACGGCGCCAAGCGCGGCCAGAACCGGGATGGTGTCGCCTGCTGGTGAGCCCGTGGCTAGGTTGCCGCCCACAGTGCCCGTATTGCGAATCTGGGAGCTCCCGACCGTGCGCGATGCTTGGGCCAGCCCGGGCGACGCCACGGCAAGCTCGGAGTTCATGATCTCGGCATAGGGCACCATGGCCCCGAGCCGAACAGTGCCGTCGTCGATCGACCATGTCGCGAGCTCGACAACGCGTCGGAGGCTCACCACCGATACTGGGCGGCGGTGTTCGTAGTTGATCTCGACCATGGCATCGGTACCACCGGCGAGGATGGTTGCCGCCGGGTCCTCAGACAACAAACGCAGCGTCTCATCTAGTGATGAAGGCATGCTCACGGTCATTTCTGGAGAGCCTCCGAAATACGACGGTGATCGCGCAGATGGTCCTCGACGCTCTCGTCGACCAACATGTGATTGTCGACGATGACTCGCCCGGACACGATGGTGGTGCGAGCTCCGGTGGGACCGCAACGAAGCCAGGCCTCGACGGGGTCGGAGTGGGCGCCAGCAAACCGGAGACCATCGAGCGCCCAAATAGCAACGTCACCTACCGCACCGACCGAAAGTTCGCCAAGTTCGCCAGATCTTCCCAAACAGGCGGCACCGTCGCGAGTGGCCATTTCGAGTGCGTCGCGCGAAGACATCAGAGATCGAGTTCCGTCGAGGAAACCCTTCAGCCTGCCGCTGAGCATGGCGTTACGGGTCTCGGTCCACATCGAACCAGAGTCGGCCGATGCCGATCCGTCGACACCAATGCCGACCGGCGACCCAGCGGCCCTAAGTTCGCGAACCGGAGCAACACCAGAGCCAAGAATCATGTTCGAGCTTGGGCAATGAGCCACCCCAACTCCCCACCTTCCAAGCTTGGCGATGTCGGTTGAATTCGGTTGGACACAATGGGCGATCCAGGTGTTGCTGGACGCCCAGCCGACCTTTTCGAGGTAGTCGATGGGGCGACAGCCGAACTGATCGAGGCAGAACTCGTCTTCGTCGATGTCTTCGGCCAGGTGGGTATGGAGTCGAACGTCGAGCTCAGCGGCCAAGGCGGCCGTTGCTGTCATCAACTGTTCGGTGACTGAGAACGGCGAGCAGGGGGCGAGGGCGATGCGGGTCATCGCACCGTGAGACGGGTCGTGATGCCGATGAACGGCCTCAGCTGACTCGGCCAGGATTGTGTCGTCGGTCTGGACCACGCTGTCTGGCGGCAAGCCGCCGTCCTTTTCGGACAAACTCATCGACCCGCGCGTCGGGTGGAACCGCACGCCAAGGTCGCGCGCCGCCGAAATTTCGGCTGATAGAAGGTCGCCGCCGCCCTCGGGGTGCACATAGAGGTGATCAGACGATGTCGTGCATCCGGATTCGGCCAGCTCGGCCAGCCCTACCCATGCCGATACGAACGCCGCTTCTTCGTCGAGCCTGGCCCATTTTGGGTAGAGCGTCTTAAGCCAGTGAAACAGGTTTCCATCGAGAGCCGGACCATAGGCCCGAGTAAGGTTCTGGTACAGGTGATGGTGGGTGTTGATGAGCCCAGGAGTAACGAGGCAGTCGGTGGCGTCGATGGTCACTTCGGCCGAAGGCTCTTCGCCGCCGAAGCCAACTCCAGATACCAGTCCATCGGTGATCGCTACCCAACCACCCTCGATCTCGGCGCGAGCATCGTCGACTGTCGCTACCAGTCGGGCGTTTCGGACCAGCAGATCTGCGGTCGATGTTTCGCTCATCGTTCGACTCCTGTAAAGATCACGGCAACGTTGGCACCGCGAATTGCATCGTCCGATTCGGACAACAGACCAGCCAGGCCCGAAGTACCCGTGGCCGACACGTTGATGCCTGTGGTAGCTCGTCCAACTTTGTGGGCTTCAACAATGGCGGCCTCGTCGACGACAACAGGCGAACCACCGGTCGTGAGCATGGCAGCCGCTAGTTGGGGCCAATCGTAGGTGACATCGTCGAGGATTCCGCTGGCGAGACTGGTGCCGACGTTCGCCCATGGCGTCATGAAATCGTCGGGCCGATTGGCGAGCGCCGCAACTGGATCGTCGGTTGCAATCAGCGCGTCCCATGCTCGCCTGAGTGGAGCGGCGGCCTCGGTCTGAACTGCGCTTACTCGCGGCATTGCCGATAGCGATCCGGCGTCGACACCGTCGGCGAGACCCATGACCAGCGCCGAGCCAAGAGCACCGCCGCCAACTTGAATCGATACAAGGTCGAGACGGGCCGAATCGCCGTCTTGGTCAGCCGATTGACGGAGCTGATCTGCCAGTTCCCAGCCAATGGTCCGGCCGCCGTCGAGAGCGTGAGGCGCAACCGTGCCTTGCACCGAGAATGGTGTGCTCCCAGCCGCGACGGCCTCAACAAATCGAAGGTAGGTCGGGTCGCCAAGTTCGCCAGGCTGGCGGGCAACGACTTCGACCGCGGCGCCCAGTTCGGCAAGGGTCTCGGCCACGGCGGCATCGGCCCAAGTTGGGATGAACACACGCAGCGGCCGACCAGCGGCCTTGGCCACGACCGCAGCACCTATTGCCGCGTTGCCGCATGACGCAATGGTCAGCTCGCCAGTAGGGCTCTGGCCCAAACGGTCGTCGACGGCTAGATGCAGCAAGAGGCCAAACAAGTGACGCGCTTTATGCGAACCACTGACGTTGTTCGTTTCATCCTTTACCCAAAGACGACACGATGGCAACCCAACGGCCTCGGCTAAGGCCGGCTGCTCGCTGATCGGGGTGACAACAAACCCCGCCCCATCGACGTCGGCAACCTTGGCGTCAAGGTCTTCGACGAGGGCTACGAACTCGGCGTCGCTACCGCCCTCATCGGTCCAACGCCGATACGAATCGAGTCGCGTTCGGTAACGCACGAACGGGTTACCCTCGACAGCCTCGGCGGCCGAACTCAAAGATGTAGCGGACGGCAACTCAGCCGAGACCGGTGCGCGAGTTGAAGTCGACTACCAGCTCGTCGAGGTCGGCCATCATCGGCCTGAGCCCATTCCAGAAGTCTTGACTTCGCCTGGCCTCGAACTCTGGAACCTCGATGCCTTGTTGTTCGACCCAGGTGAAATAGGCCAGGTTGAACACCCGGTTGCGTTCGACGGCGCCCATTTCGAGCAGATCGGCTGTGTCGACGGCCGCCAGATGTTCGCCGTGAATTGCCGCCGCATCGCGGGCCTCAAACCCTTGGCTGTGGGTGGCTTCGAGATAACCGGAGCGCTCGCTGTTGTACAGCTCGGAGCCATCGGTGGCCACGGTGACGATTACGTCCTCGCTGGTTAAGCCAAGGTGTTTGGCCGTCTTGATGGCGGCCAATGTGTTGCAGATGGACGAGAATCCCATGTCGACCAAAGAATCGACGAGCGCGGGTTCGCACCCGACCTGATCGACCAGGTACTGCTTACCTGCCGGCGTATTGAACAGGACGTCGAGAGCATCGGTGGAACGATCACTGATGGCCACCGCAATGTCGGTGTTGGTGACGTTGTGGATCAGCGGAATGTGCTTATCGCCTATGCCCTGAATGTTGTGCTCGCCAAAACCGTTGTAGAGCATGGTCGGGCATTCAAGGGCTTCGACGGCCACAATCTTGGCCCCTTGCCGGTCCTTTAGATAGTCGCCGGCACCGAGTGTCCCGGCCGATCCAGAAGCCGACACAAACGCCGCCAGGCGAGCATTCGGGGTGTTGGCCGTAACGTCTTCGTACACGTGCTCTAGTGCCCGTCCGGTGACCCAGTAGTGCCCGAGGTTGTTCCAGAACTGGCTGAACTGATTGAAGATGACGTTGGCTGGGTCTTTGGCCAGTTCGTGGCAGGCGTCGTAGATCTCTTTGACGTTGCTTTCGGTGCCGTAGGTGCGGATGACGTCGTCGGGGTTGCCGATCCACTCGTCGAGCCAATCGAAACGTTCGCGGCTCATGCCTTCTGGCAGAACGGCCACGCCGCGACAACCCATAATGGTCGAGATGGCCACGCCGCCGCGGGCGTAGTTGCCCGTTGATGGCCAGATGGCCCTGCTACTGGTTGGGTCGAATCCGCCAGTGACGATGGACGGCACAAGACAGCTGTAGGCCGCTAGCACCTTGTGAGCGTTGATCATGGGGAAACGATTGCCAAGGGCCAACACAATGCGGGCATCGACACCGGTTAGTTCGCCAGGCAACTCGATGTACTCGGGCACATCGACCCGGCCGCCCTGGCGGTTGTTGTACCAGTTGACCCTGAACAGGTTACGAGGATCCGGACCGTCGCGATCGACCGCGTCGAGCCCGTCGACCGCAGCGGCTGGCATGGTGCTCGGATCGGCGAGCTGGGCGAATGTAGGTAGCGCAATTCCGTTCTCTCGGAACCGATCGACGGCTCGGTCGCGTACCGATTCGTCGATCATGTCGAGGCTCATACCAAGCGAGATTGCTGCGTCGCTGGCGTTCATCGTTGATGTCAAGGTGACTCCCGTTCACAGTGCCAGGCCACTACGGCCGCATCAGCACCGAGCTTTACTTTATGTCAAGTTGGGCCGTTTTTGCACCAAGACGCACTCGATTGGCTCGAAGTGTCAGTCGAAGAATTTATCGATCTCTTTAGGCGACCAAAATCCGACCTGGGGCCGATCGACCACTTCGGTGGCGTAGGTCGTCAGGCGAACCTGGTCGTCGGAGTCGAACATCTCGAGTGCGTCGAACACACCTTTGCCCGCCACTGCCCTTAGGGCTTTGTCGCCCTCACTGCCTGGTCGAGGCAGATGTGAAGTCAGGATGAGTAGCCGGTGGTCGGGTTGGGTCGACAACACGTAGGCCCGACCCAACGTTTTCCAAAGCGTGTCGGTGCGGCGCAGACCAGGCCGAGCCGTGGTGAACGCCCCAGAGACGTCGACAAACCACTTCTGACCATCGACCTGACTGATGACCTCGAAGTTGAACTGCACACCAAGACCCCGAAGTTTCGCCGGCGAGCGACCGATCTCGAAACCGGCTTCCTCGAGACGTAACTTGGCGATGTCCTGGGCCTTTTTGCCCTCTTTGGAAGCACGGCGTTGAAAGTCTTCAGCCGTAGTCACGGCTTCGAAACCATCGAATAGCCGCGATGGTGGAGCCGACTCGATGGTCTCGGCCTGGTTCTCGAGCCGGACAGTGTCGGAGCCGACCTCAGGACTGGCCGTATTGGAGTGCTGACGCTCAGCTTCGGTTCGCAACCGTTCGCGGGCAATGGCGAGATAGTTGTCGTCGAGATCGAAACCGATACCTCTTCGACCGGCGCGTAGCGCGGCTACAAGAGTGGTTCCCGAACCGACGAACGGATCGAGCACAACATCGTCTTGGTAGGTGTACAGGTCAATGAGGCGTCGCGGCAACTCGACGGGAAACGGGGCTGGATGGTTAACCCTGGTGGCTCGTTCTGGGTCGATGCGCCACAGATCGAGAGTGGCCTCCATGAACTCGTCGGTGGTGACGGTGTTCTCGTGAGGCAGGCCGTCTTTGACCCGTTGTTTGGTAGGCCTGGCCCGATCGAAGCGGCCCTTGCTAGCGATTATGACGCGCTCGGTAACGTCGCGAAGTACCGGGTTGGCCGCCCGGCGAAACGACCCCCAAGCCACCGACCCCGTAGCCCCTTCGCCCTTTTGCCAGATGACTTCGCCTCTCAGGAGAAGGTGAAGATCGTCTTGAAGAATTCGAATGACGTCTGACGACAAGCTGCGATAGGGCTTACGGCCGAGGTTGGCCACGTTGACAGCGATGCGGCCGCCCGGTTCGAGAACACGCACACATTCGGCAAAGACGTCGCGAAGCAACTCTAGATACTCGATGTAGGACGCAGGGACCACGGGCGCGTCTTTGCCGCCAAGGTCGAGTTCGTAGTCCTTGCCGACAAAGTACGGAGGCGATGTGACTACTAGGGCCACCGAGTTGTCGGGCACGATCGACATGTCGCGGGCGTCTCCGAGAATGCACGAATCGTCGAGATCTGGCACCGTCGCGACATCATCGGCCGAAGAAACGATTGGAGGGGTGAAACGTTTGTAGAACTCGGTGGAGTCGTGGCTTTCGCGTTTGCCAACGCCGAACGACTTAGTACGGGTCGGCTTGCGTGATGCCGCCGTTGCGCTGAGTGACGATCCGTTGGTCGACGACTCGTTGGTCGACGTCGTCTCGTCGACAATCCGCACTCCGGCTGGATCGCCTGCGGGCTCATCGAGTGTTGGAACGCCGCGTTCCTCTGAGCCCTTCGTCATGGGCAAGATCGTACTGGTTACCTGGGACACCCAAGCTCGACCCCGGTCGTATCCAGACCTTCGCGTCACCGGGAAACGGTCGCCCGCAGCCGTTTGCCGGTGACAGTAGAGGTAGAAAGACCTTCGCGTCACCGGGAAACGGTCGCCCGCAGCCGTTTGCCGGTGACAGTAGTGGTCTATAGGGTCGTGGGGTGACTAGTGAGGCCATTCCGACTCTTGAAGACATTTGTAAGGCCGGGGAGCTGATCGCGCCCTTTATACGACGGACGCCAACCATCGACGTAAGCGCTGGCGATCTGGGAATAAGTGTCGATGTAGTACTCAAGCTCGAACTGCTTCAACACACCGGCTCGTTCAAACCTCGGGGTGCGCTTCATCGTGCGCTCACCAACAACGTCGGGCCGGCCGGACTAGTGGCAGCTTCGGGCGGCAACCATGGAGCCGCCCTTGCGTGGGTTGGATCGACCCTTGGCATGCAAGCCGAGGTGTTTGTGCCTGGCGTGTCACCCCAGATGAAACGCGACCGCATCGCGGCTCTCGGCGCCACCGTCAAGGTCGTCGGCGATCTGTACGACGATGCCCAACTCGCCTGCGACGAACGAGCAGCCGACACCGGTGCCTTTCAGATTCACCCTTTCAACCACTTCGCGACTGTCGCAGCCGCGGCCACAGTGGCCAGCGAATTCATCGAAGCACACCCAGACCTCGACACGATCCTTGTGGCCGCAGGCGGAGGCGGCCTGGCCGCTGGAGTTGCGGCCCGCTGCCGAAACGACATCAAGGTCGTCATAGTCGAGCCAGAAGGCTCCCGATGTGTTGGTGCAGCACTCGACGCGGGCGAACCAATCGACGTCTCGGTAGAGAGCATCGCCGCCGATTCACTCGGCGCCAAAAGGGTTGGTGTTGTGCCCTTCGCGGCAATATCGCGATACGCCGATCAAGCGATCACCGTGCCAGACGAGGCTATTGCAACCGCCCAGAACCAACTATGGGCCTCGTTGCGACTGATAGCCGAACCGGGTGGTGCCGCCGCTTTAGCGGCCTTGATAAACGGTGCCTACAAACCCAGCCAAGGCGAGCGAGTGGGGGTCATTGTCTGTGGCGCAAACACCGACCCGGCGAACTTCGTTAGCTGACCGTTAGCTGGCCTATTCCCACTGGTGGGCGGTTAGTTCGAGGTAACGACCTCGAGCCGTGGTTGGCGTGAACGGCCGGCCGCCAAGTCGATGACCTTGGGCGTTGAGTTTCTCCGAGATTTCCCACCAGGGTGCCGTGCCGTGATCCCCTAGTTCGACGACGGAGTCGTTCACCGCTCGCTTGGCAGTCGCTATGCGTTCGGCCTTGTCCCGCTGTTCTTCGAGGGTTCGCTCTTCGGCCAACCGTTCGGCAACACCTGTTGTCTGAAAACAGATTCGGCACCAACCAGACCACCATGCACGCTCGGTGCAGGTTGGGTTGTTGCACGATTTAGACATAAGTCTCCATTTTGCCGACTCCAAGGCCGACTCACACCCACCGGTCTCGGTTGTTGAACACCAAGGGTGCATCTGGTCTTGAATTTGGCACTTCACCGACACAGGTCGACCAGATCGAGCATCGCTTCATCAGCGCGGTTGATGACTGTGAACCCAGCGTTCTACGGAGGTCTATTCTTCAGCCGATGGATAGATCCATGGTTCGCATCTATGTGGCTCTCGGCGCGACGGCGACTGCAACAAATCTTCCCTGGATCCAAGGTGTTTCGGCGGCGGTCAACATTGGCGCTCTGCGCGGCAATTGGGTCATGATCCTGTCGATTGCGGCTGCGGCGATGACTTACTACTGGGACAGCACCGGCCGAATCACTCCCGATCGTTTAACTGTCGCCCGAGCCGCGGCCGGACTTTCGCTCGGACTGCTGGCCAGTAGTTGGCGCACAATCTCGGGTGTCCCGGGGCTTGAACCCAGTGTTTGGTTCTGGTTGACCGTCATCTGCGCATCAGCTGCGTTCGGGCTTTTGGTAGCCCAGCGGGCCTAGGTCGCAGCTCTGGGGCGCATCGGTTGACCGTTGAGGGGATCTGATCTGAGCACTCGGTCAAACCAGGCTTTTGCGTCGAGGTCGGTGCCAGAGCGACGTAACGACATCTTGATTCGATGGACACCGGCTACATCGTGTTTAGCAAGCTCCGACGCCAACTGATTCGCTTCAGGTACAACCACATCATCGGCAACAACGCTGTGGGCTAACCCGAACCCGACGAGTTGGGGTCCGGCAATGCGATCGCCGATCAGTGCAACTCTCGCAGCAGTTGCTTCTGAGTGGCGAAGCCGTAGCCATGCCATGTTCATCGGTGCGGCCATCCCCTGCTGAATCTCGCCGACTTGGATAAACGCGGTTTCGCCTGCAATCAGGAAATCGGCAGCCAACGCCAGCGATGCTCCGCCGTTGATTGCGTACCGTTCGAGGGCCACGATCACGATCTTGTTGCAGTTGTACAGCGCTCTGTGGGCCCTCTGCCATTCATTTGGGAACGTAGCAATCCAGTCGGGTCGCGGATCGGCGGTGAACTCGTTGAGGTCAAGCCCCGAACAGAACGCACCGCCAGCACCGCTGATCACCACAACCGACAAAGAATCGTCGGCGTTTATGACTTCAATGGCATCGGCGAAAGCCGTGGCCAAGGGTCCGATGAGAGCGTTACGTTGTTCGGGGCGATTGAGAACAACACTCACAATGGGAGCTCTGCGTTCGACTAAGACGAGCGGTTCGGCCATGTCCAGAACTCTAGGTATCCGACCGCGGTTGCGCCAAACCCACTCTTTGTTGCAGAACCAGTAGCTAGCACGGCGCTCCGTGACTGATTCCCCTTAGAAGTTGCTGTACCACCCCTCGAGTAGGCTGTCGATCAAGCCCAGTGACGATCGACAGCCTAGGTCGTAACCGGCAGGACATCGTTGCGGTAGGTTGCAGGTGGTCGAGCCCTGTCCGCCAGGCCCACGATGGAGCCCGAGGCGCGATACCGACAGTGCCAACAGCGGTCACCGGCTACTCAAAGTGGTTTTGGCGCAACCGCGGTCGCACCGGAACTAATCATCTAGCCGCCGAACGTGTCGGAGATGCGGAACACGGCCGGGCCCAAGATGACGATGAACAGCGTCGGCAAAATGCAGAAAATCATCGGGAAGATGACCTTCACCGGAATTGCGGCAGCCTTGGTCTCGGCCCGTTGGCGACGTAAGTCGCGCAGCTCACCAGATTGGGCTCTGAGCACTTGGGCCAACGGAATACCATGTTCGTCGGCTTGGCGAAGCGCAAGCACGAAACGACGCAGATCGACAACGTCGGTGCGATCCAGAAGGCCATCGAATGCGGCCCGTCGGCCCAGTCCGAGTTGGAGATCCTGAAGCACACGCGAGAACTCCTCGGCCAGCGCGCCCGAGCCAGTGTCGGCGTACCGCGAAATGGCAGCGTCGAATCCGAGGCCGGCCTCGACGCTGATCGTCACCTGGTCGATGGCGTCGGCGAGCGAACGCTGAACCTCTTCTTGGCGGATCGAGCCAGTTCGCCCCAGCATCAGATCAGGCGCCTGATACGAGGTAAACAGAATCACCGCCGCAAGACCAAGGTTTGTGATATTCACTTCACCGAGCAGCAACACACTCACCAGCGCCACGCCCAGTGCCCCACCGATGAGCTTAGTGGCCAACACCCTCTCGAGCGGCCAGCGATGAGGCGAGCCAGCAACCGCAATTTTCCTCTCGACCGATGCGATTAGTCCCGTTGGGCTGATCCGGCGGAAACGCCTGGCAAGCGACGCAGCGAGTGGCCCGACTACTCGCTCTTCAGCCGACTTGGTGAGCAACAATTCGTGTAGGTCCACGGTAGTGGTGCTTCGCAGATGGTTCGCCGCTTTCGATGAGGTGGCGCCGGCCATAGCCCACCACAACGTCGGCAACGAAGTAGCCACAAACACCGCACCAACGAGCACCGCAAGGTCGATGCCAACTACTTCGATCTCAAACAATAACTCGAACACTCAGAAGTCCAATCTCACGATGGCCTTCAGCCAGGCACCACCACTCACCATCAACACAGCCCCAAAAGCAAGCAGCAACCGTCCGGCTGAGCGACCGGTTAGCTCGTCGAAGTAGTCGGGAGTCGTCGCCAGCATCATCGCCCCAACGCAGAACGGCAGAGCCATCATCACCGCCGCCGAGATCCGGCCATCAGCGCTGAGCGACTCGATCTGACCCTTCAGCCGCTGACGATCGCGAATCGTAACGCCCACGTTGTCGAGGACTTCGCCAAGATCGCCGCCCACGTCGCGGTGAATCTCGATCGCCTGAACCACCCAACGAAAGTCGTCGTTGTCGAGGCGATCAGACATGGCTCGTAGAGCACCGCCGACATCGCGACCCAGCCGCACCTCGCCGGTGACTCGTCTGAACTCTTCGCGAGTTGGCGACTCTGATTCCTGCCCGACAGCATCAACACTCTGCAACAAGCCGTGCCCAACTCTCAGGTTCGATGCCAGCAGTTGAAGCGTTGATCCGAGCTGCTCACCGAACTGTTCTCTTACCTTTTTGACTCGACGGGACAGCCGCACCTTCGAAGCGATCACTACAACAACTGCCGATACCAGGCCCACCACGGGTCCGACTACAACCGAAGCAACGGTCATGGTCCCGAGGGCAATCGCACCCACCAAGACCACAAACTCACCAGCGCGCAGCGTCGATCCCGACTGCTCAAGCTGTCGGGCCAGGCCTTTGCTCTTGCCGGTACGTTTCAGCCCAGCATCGGCGAGTTCGGACAACCGCTGCACCATCTCGGCCCGATTTGGTTTGGAGCGGTGACGACGAATGAGCGAGGTGCGGTTCGGGTTCTTGCGCGTAGGCCACGCCAAAGTAGCGCCGGCGCCGAAGATGCCTGCCGCGATGGCGCCAAGCCCGAGCCACAAGGTATTTTTCCCAAACACAGTGTCGGGCAGTGGGGCGATGATTGGTATGGCAGAGGCTGGCGGGATCAATCGTGCCGCCGCGATTTCAGGTGAGGTGGTCTCGGTTCGACCCAGCCCAACCGGTCCTTCTTCAACAGTGGAATTCTCGACAGCCACCCGCCTGATGCCTTCGTCGCCTCGCACCACAACAACTATCTCGCCAGCGGTTTCAGGGAGAGTAACTACAAACTGGTTACCGAATCGGTCGCCAAGTTCGCCGAACGCAGACGCAATCTGTTCGGGTGAATCGACCGACCAAACCCGGCCATCCACGGCGAGCGTGTTCAACACGTCTGGGGAAAACTCCTCGCTTTCGAGGGCAACCACATCGATGCCGACGTCGGCCGTTGTGGCCCTGGCAATGACCTCGCTAAGCCCGGCGGTTGATGCTGTGTCTCCCCCATCGGAGAACACCACGACCTGGCGGGTTGAGCTTTGCGTCGTGCCAACCAGTTCGACCGCAGCAATCGTCCCGTCGAACAGCGACGTTGCGCCCTCGGCCGTCAGCGAGCCAAGCGCGGTAGCGACCGCAACCCGATCGTCGGTGGGCGCCTGAACAACCAGCACCTCAGGACCAAACGAGACCACTCCAACTAAAGCGCCGTCAGGGAGGCTGCCAACGAAAGCGTTGGCAGCTGCTATGGCTCGAATGAGCACCTCACCGGCCGTAGAGCCCGAAACATCGATGGCCAAGACGATCGTCAACTCATCACCGTTGACCCGCTCGACCGAAGCCAGCACATAGGACCCATCCACAATTACGCCAACTGCATCGACGTCGAGACGGCCTCCGGCAACCGCTGGCGGTATCTCGATAGATAGTTTCAGCTCGCCGTCCTCGGCTTCAATCTGGGTCACTTCGATATCGGCCGCTTGTTCGGATGCGGGCGGATCGGGATCGAACTGCGGACCAGGTTGGGCACCGACCGGATTGGCGCTCCAAGACAGCACCAGCGCTGTCGTTAGTGACAACGCCGCAGCGCCGCGCAGCACGCGAGACCCAAGTCGAGCTGGGCCGGTGGTTACCACTTGCCGGCCGTTTTTGGTCGCCGCCAGTCGAGCTCTGCGGCTGCATCACCGGCATCAGATTTCTGAAAGAGGGTGGCGGGAAAGGTGATGCCTTGGTCGGCCAACCTCGGACCACACTGGGGCCTCAGGCCCGTGGCCCCAAGTTGTCCGAGGAACATGCCATCGGCATCCACACCAGCCCCTGCATCAAATTCGAACAGGTCGGTCAGCGTGACGATGTCGCCTTCGAGACCGTTGACCTCCGAGATCTTCACGACTCGACGGCTGCCATCTCGAAGTCGTCCGATCTGCACGATCAGGTCGAGAGCCGACGCAATCTGTTCACGAATAGCTCTCACCGGGAGTTCGATCCCGCTCATGAGGACCATAGTCTCGAGTCGACTAATTGCATCGCGCGGGGTGTTGGCGTGAAGGGTAGAAAGAGATCCCTCATGACCGGTGTTCATCGCCTGGAGCATGTCGAGCGCCTCGCCAGATCGAACCTCACCGACAATGATGCGGTCGGGTCGCATACGTAACGAGTTCCGCACCAAGTCTCGAATGGAGACAGCGCCTTTGCCCTCAATGTTGGGCGGACGACTCTCTAGTCGAACCACGTGACGCTGGCGTAGCCGCAACTCGACGGCGTCTTCAATGGTGACGATGCGTTCGTCTTCTGGAATGAACGACGAAACAATGTTGAGCAGGGTGGTCTTACCGCTGCCAGTTCCTCCGCTTACCAAAATATTGAGCTTGCCGCGCACGCAACCTTCGAGGAAGTCAGCCACTTCTCGCGATATCGACCCTTTGGTGATGAGGTCGTCGACGGTAAGACCCTTTTTGGCGAACTTTCGGATCGTTAGCGAAGGGCCGTCAACCGAAAGAGGGGGAATGATCGCATTGACACGACTTCCATCGGGAAGCCTGGCGTCGACCATTGGTGAGCTCTCGTCGACGCGGCGGCCAACGCGAGAAACGATTCGTTCTATGACACGACGTAGGTGTTCGTTGTTGAGAAAGCGGATGTCGCTCTCTTCGAGACGACCTTCGCGTTCCACATAGATTCGCGAGGTTCCACTCACCATGATCTCGGTGACCGACTCGTCGGCCAGAAGCTCGTCGATTGGTCCGTGGCCGAGCACATCGGCACAAAGTTGCTCGACCAATCCCTGGCGTTCATCGGGCGTGAGTGCTGCTGCCTCGGTTTCGAGCACTGCGACTAGTTCGGTGCTCACCATCTCGAGTAGTTCGGCTTCATCGAGTTCGGCGTCGAACATTCTGGTGCCGAGTCGGTCGAATAGGGCCTGCTGGGCCCGTTCCTTGACGGCTGCGAATGGGTCGACCGATGGTGCGGCCACAACGGGCCCGACACCTGGCAGCGATCCGATCGATTCCTCGCTCTCGGGAGTTACAGCCTTGAGCCTGTTCCCCAAACTCATCGTGAACTCCTCAACGAGAAGGCAGATTTTCGGACCGGTTCGGCTTGGATCTCGGGGATGAACCGTTGGACGAATGTTGTTAGTTTCTTGCTCGCAGCCGCTCTGGGGTCGGTTTCAATCAGCGGCGAGCCCTGGTTCATGGCCAGGGTCATAGCCTTGGTGTCTGGAATGGCGAGGTCGATTGGCATGCCGATTGCTTCGCGCACATCGTCGGGGGTCAAGCCCACCTTGGCGTCGCTGCGGTTGAGGATGTAATGCCAATTTCGATCGGCGAACCCAAGACTTCCGAGGGCGTGGACGGTCTTTTGTAACGCCCGAACCGAGGGGATGTCGGTCGAACTCATCAGCAGTAGGTCGGTGGCGTGATCCATTGCGACCAGCGATGCGTCGTCGATTCCGCCCGCAGTGTCGATCACGACATATCGGAACTGTGAGGCGAGCAGGTCGATGACCCGGTCGAGCACTACAGCACTCAGATCCTCGGATTCGGCAGGACTTGATGGTGCACAAAGGGCAAACACCCCGGACGGATGGGCGGTCAAGAATGCCTTGACCGATGTGGCGTCGACCCGGTCGCGAGCACGGCCCAAATCGGCAATCGTTTGTTCTGGTTTCAGGCGAAGCGCGTACTCGACGTCGCCGAACTGGAGGTCGAAATCGACCAGTACAACTTGGCCAGGTGCGACGGTGGCCAGCGCTATTGCGACGTTTGAGGCGACAGTTGTTTTGCCGGTGCCACCCTTCGCGCTCAAGACTGAGAGCACCCTCCGCTCCGGGTCGCCGTCGACTCCGACCAAAACCTGACGGCGCCTGGCAAGCCACGCCATCACTTCTCTGACCGTGTCGGCTAGTTCTTCTGGGGGTGCCGTTGGTGAAATAACTGAGCGCACGCCCACGGCCATAGCCCGACGCAACAGAGCACTGTCGGAGTCAGTAACTAACACCGTCGCCGCGGTCGGTCGGTTGCGGTCGATGTGTTCCAGAACAGCTAGTGCACGGTCCGCAGGAATATCTGCAGCTACCACGACCACTAGATCGCCACCGGTTGGCAAGGACTCGACAATGAACATTGGCGAGGCCGTTGGGCCAAGCGCGATCGAAGACACCTGGATCGTGTGGTCGGCCAGTTCGGTTGACAGCTCGCGATCCATGCCCGGGTCATTGGTTACGAAAGCGACGACACTCATGGCGAGTCCTCTCCGTAGATGCGGCCTCTGGTCTGGATTTCGGTGTCTCTTAGATTGATATCTCCGGGTTGACGGCCGAGCCACACCGAGCCGTGCTCAGCAGTGAACACGAGTCGCTCGGCATCTTCTGGGCTCACTGCTAACGAGATCAGCAACTTGCCAGATGGGGCGAGACCGCGGCGTTCGGCTTGTTCCTCTGTTCCTTCTTCGATGACCGGTATCTCTTCGACCTGAACATTGGTGACCAGCACCTGTTGGAGGATGAGCCTTGTCGCGTTGGGTGTCTTCGTGTCGGCAGGAACGAGAATTCCATCGACTTCGACCAGTGGTTCACCCTCTGGAGTTTGCGAGACAGGCGCGCCGCCAATCTCGAACGGTTCGAACGACGAGAAAACCACGACCTCATCACCTGGGAACAGAGCGCCACCCACGGCACGATGGGGATCGAGCGACAACGTGACTTCGACGGTGCCTTCTGGCACGGTGACCCGAGTACGGGTCAGGAGGTCAGGCTGAACAAACCGTGTGGAGATGAGCTGTTCGCCTGGCTGAAGATCGACCGCAACGACCATGCCCTCCAGAGGCACCAAGTCGACTACCGCGCCTAGTGCTCGAACCTTGGCGGGTATCGATTCGACCTTTACCGACTCGGCCACAAGTTCGGCCGGTGTGCCGGCACTTATCGTCTCGGTAACAACAAGAACGTCGACACGTTCTTCGCCTGCTACTGCTCGTGCTTCGGCATCTCGGATGAACAGCACCAGAAGTACCGTCCCGAACGCTGCCATCAGCAGTGCACCGACTATGCCCATCATTTTGCGTTTCATACTTCACCCGTTTCCGCAACTACGAACATCCGTTGCGACTTTGTTGAGAACGTACTTCGGTCACAACCGACCAGGCTCCTCCATCGAACACTCAGCTTCGGCCCGGCTGCTGACGGACAGAGTTCGAGTGCCCACGAACGGGAAGTCGATTCCTGTCTTGGCTTGGATCACGACCACGGCTTGCTCGCCAGGACACGTCGCTTCGACTCTGCAAGTTGCCGTGAGGTCGAGATCGCTCAGCGCATTCGTCGCGTAGTCGCACTCGCCGCCGGGAAGAGTCGCGCCGACGTTGGCCGCGTCGCGGGCCGTCGAGTGCACTGCGTGCAAGCGGTAAAACCCCAGACCGATCTGAATGAGCCCAAACAGCAGCACCACGAGAATCGGAATAACAACGGCCAACTCGACCGCCGCCGATCCGTGAGAGGTTCGACGTCTCGACATGAATCACTCAGCCGTCCCAAACGCCGGCCGCAACGCGACCGGCGTTCGTGGGAAGCGGTGTTGTCTAGAGAACCGAGTCGAACAGGTCGCTGATGCGTCCGCCAAGTGCCAAAGCTGCAACTGCAACTAGAACGGCGATGCCCGCGACGATGACTCCGTACTCTGCGGCAACGCCGCCATTTTCGTCTTGGCTGGCTTCAAGTAGCCGGCCCATGATGCGAAAGTACATTCGCTTCCTCCTCCAAGTTTCCCCGACCCCCGGGTCGTGGTGCCGGTGTCTCCGGTGCAGAGGTCATCGACAGCTCAATTGGAGAACTTGACAAAGAACCAAAGCTGTCTCGAGATCGTCATACATAGGAGCCGCGCGAGTAGGGAGGAGCCAGCGACGGTCGGATCGGAGGCGGGGCCCGAGCGGCCCGATGAGCCTCGATCCGCTGAGTTCGGCTATTCGCGCTTGTCTACCCGGCAGCGGCAGTTAGGGCTCGTTCGGTTAGAACGCGTGCGAGATGAGCACGGTAGTCTGCGTCGGCGTTGAGATCCTGCGGCGGCGAAGTGCCATCGGCAGCGACTGCGGCCGCATCAGCAACCGACGCCCCCGAAGCTACGGCCTCTTCAACCGCACTAGCGCGGACTGGCACCGAGCCCATGTTGATAAGGCTCACCCCTGCGCCGTTTTCGGCAACACATACGCCAACGATGGCCCAATCCTGAGCTCGACGGTTGAACTTCTGGAAGTTCCAGCCACCGGTGCTGACCGGCACACGAACCTCGGTGATCATCTCATCGGCGGCTAACACCGACTCGAAGTAACCAGTGAAGAACTCGGTAGCCCCGATCTCGCGCGAGCCGCCGGGACCAGTTGCCACGATGGTTCCGCCGAGAGCCAAAACGGCTGCCGGTAGATCCGATGCAGGGTCAGCATGGGCGATAGTGCCGCCCAGGGTGCCTCGGTGCCTCACTTGTGGGTCGCCAACCTTGGCTGCGACGTGGGCCAGCAACGGACATGCCGCCATCAGTTCAGCAGAATTCTCGAGCTCGCTGTGACGGGTGGTGGCACCAATGCGCACCTGGTCGCCATCGACCTTGATGTAACGAAGATCGTCCAAACGACCGACATCGACAACCATCGACGGCGTAGCCAGCCGGAACTTCATCATCGGAATGAGGCTGTGGCCCCCAGCCATCAGCTTGGCTTCGTCGCCATGTTCGCCGAGTAGCGAAACTGCGTGCTCGGAGTTGTCGGCCACTACGTAGTCGAATGCTGCCGGGATCATTGCGAGCCCCCTTCTGAGCTGGCGTTGATTAATCGCCATACCTTCTGTGGCGTAGCCGGCATGTCAATGTCCTTGACCCCGTACGGCGCTAGGGCATCGACCACGGCGTTGATGGCGGCGGCGGCAGAACCAATCGTTCCGGCCTCGCCGACACCTTTGACACCAAGCGGATTAGTAGTGGACGGCGTGATGGTGGAGTCGACTCTCATGTTTGGCATCTCGGTCGGGGAAGGAACCAGGTAGTCCATAAACGATGGATTTAGCGGATTGCCATCGTCGTCGTACTGGGCGTACTCCCACAACGCTTGGGCCACGCCTTGGACAATCCCGCCGTGAACTTGGCCCTCAACAATCATAGGGTTGACCTGATTGCCGCAATCGTCGACCGCGACGTAGTCGATGACTTCGATGTGGCCAGTGCCAACGTCGACTTCGATAACACAAACGTGGGTTCCGAATGGGAACGCAAAGTTGGGCGGGTCGAAGCTGACCTGTTCTTGAAGGTTTGGCTCCATTCCCTCCGGAAGATCATGGGCCGCGAAAGCAGCAAACCCAACCGCTTGAATCGGTGTTGCTCTATCGGGCGAACCAGCCACCATAAGGTTGCCGTTTTCGAGCACGATGTCGTCGACGTTGGCTTCCATTTGATGAGCAACGATGGCCTTGGCCTTGGCGATGACTTTGTCGGTCGCCATGGCTATGGCCACACCACCAACAGCAAGCGAACGCGAGCCGTAGGTATCGAGGCCTAACGGGCTTCGTGCTGTGTCGGAGTGAAGGACGGTGACGTCGGCTGGATCGATACCCATCTTGTCGGCGACGATCATCGACCACGAGGTTTCGTGGCCCTGTCCGTGTGGTGTCGAACCAGACACCACCTCGACCTTGCCCGTAGGCAGCATTCGAACCGTGGCGTGTTCCCAGCCACCGGCACCGTAACCAAGATCGCCAAGAGCACGACTTGGCGCCAAGCCACAAAGCTCGACGTAGGTACACATGCCAATACCGAGCTGTTTAGTAGCTCCGGCCTCACGACGCCGAGTTTGTTCGGCTCGCAGCTCGTCGATGTTGGCCATAGCCAGAGCCTTTTCGAGGTTCGGCGCGTAGTTGCCTGAGTCGAATACCAGACCCGATGGAGCTTCCCAGTTCTCGAAGAACTCCCCGCCTTGGGCGTAGTTGCGACGACGTATTTCTTCTGGGGCCAACCCAACCTCGGCGGCCAGCATGTCCATGGCCCGCTCGATTGCGTAGCTGGCTTCTGGACGACCCGCACCGCGATAGGCATCGGTGGGAGTGAGGTTGGTGAAGAACCCCTCGCACACGAAACCAAAGTTGGGGCAGGCGTACACGCCGGTATACAGGAACGAACCGAGCAGAGGCACACCTGGCGTGATGAGCTGCATATATGCACCCATATCGGCCTGAACGTAAACCCGGACAGCTGTTAGTTTGCCGTCGGCGTCGCACGCCAACTCGACGTTTTGACGCTGACCGCGGCCCTGGGTTGTGGACATCGCCGCTTCGGTTCGGGTTTCGGTCCAGCGAACGGGCTTCTTGAGTTTGTTGGCCAACGCCACCGCCAGGATTTCATCGGCGTTGACGTTGAGCTTGGCCCCGAAACCGCCGCCAACCGCTGGAGCAATGACACGAAGGTTGTTCTCTGGCAAGCCAGTGGTAGCAGCAATCATAACCTTGAGCAGGTGAGGCACCTGAGACGATGAATAGAAGGTCATCTCGTCGCCGTACACAGCCGGAATAGCTAGACAACCGCGGGGCTCCATGGCCGAGGGGATCAACCGCTGCTGGGTGAATTGAGCAGTAACGGTGTGCGCCGCTGACTCAATCGCGGCCGCCACACCGTCGGGGTTCGCATCGAGGGCCCACGTGTAGGCCTTGTTGGTTTCGAGATCGGGGTGAGCCATCGTCGTATCGGCGGCAGAGGCCTCAAGCGATGCCACCGCTGGCAAGGTTTCGTACTCGACCACCACATGTTCGACGGCGTCGGCAGCTTCGTAACGAGACGACGCAAGGACAACAGCGACGATGTCGCCTACATAGCTGGCATGGTCGACAGCTACCGGATAGTGGGGCGGGTTCACCATGTCTGGGGTGACGGGCCAGGCGCACGGAAGCGGCGCAATCCAGTATCCATCGACAAGGTCGGCACCGGTGTAGGCGGCCACGACTCCTGGCTGGTCGAGGGCCGCGCTCACGTCGACCGAAACAAGGTTGGCGTTGGCCTGGGTACTTCGGACCATGCCCATCCAAAGCTCGCCTGGAGCGTGAATGTCGTCGATGTATTTGGCTTCGCCTGTTACGAGAGGTGGGTCTTCCTTGCGCAACATGCGCGTTCCCATTACAGCCATGTCAGGCCTCCTTCGCTGCGCAAGCCATGACTGACTTGACGATGTTGTGATAACCGGTGCACCGGCAAAGGTTGCCCTCAAGGCCTTCTCTCACTTGGGCCTCGGTGGGGTTTGGCAACTCGCGGAGCAGTGAAGTGGCCGCCATGATCATTCCTGGGGTGCAGTATCCGCACTGAAGCCCGTGACATTCAATGAATGCCTGCTGCATTGGGTGCAAATCGTCGCGGGAGTCGGCGAGGCCCTCAATAGTGGTTAACTCGGCGCCGTTGGCTTGCACTGCAAGCATCGTGCAACTCTTCACCGACTCGCCATCGACGTGAATGGTGCAAGCACCACACGATGAGGTGTCGCAACCAATGTTGGTTCCGGTCAGGCCAAGCTCATCTCTGAGGTGGTGGGCAAGCAGTGTTCGCGGCTCGACCTCGCCAGCGTGAGATTCGCCGTTTACCGACATTTCGACGTGCATCGATTCCCCTTCTTGCAACTCCCCCTGAGCTGCGGTCACGAATCTACACCGATGAAATGGCTTCGTCGATCAGACCCGACTCGACCCCGAGCATCGATAGCGCGTGGCGTAGACAGAACGCCCACGTTTCGTCGGCAGATCCACGGTCTATGGCGAACCGAAGGCCGGCCCGCAGACTTGAACGCAATGACAGAGCAGTCGACTCGCGGTCGCCCACGTCGAGGTAATAACCCTGCTCGATCCCCGATTCGAGGTTCTTGAGGTAGGCAAGGTCGATGGCGTCACCGAATTCGGCCAAATCGGTGTGCGTCGAAAGGGCAAAGCTGGACCAACTGCTATCGGTTACTGCTTGACGAAACGCGGCCCTGACCAAACGTGCGAGCGCCGTCGGAGCATCGAGATCCATCTCGAGATTGGCCACAACTCCGGAGCTAGCAGCGGCATGAGTTTCGTGCCGCAGCGATGCAATGAAGGCATCCTTTGAGTCGAAATGGCTGTAGAACGTGGTGTGAGAGACATCGGCATGCTCGGTGATCATCAGCAAGCTCACATCAGAGTCGTTGGCCGAACCGAGTAGCGAGCGACCGGCTTCATCGAGACGGCGACGAGTTTCGGCGAAACGACGCTCACGGCGATCTGGGGTCACGACACCTCCTCGGTGTTTGGCTCCCAATCGCTTCCCGCTGCCACCGATACCGCGTCGGTGATATCGCTGCGGTCGGTTCCAAGGAGTTGCAAGCCCAGATAGACCATGTCCTTCCACACGAGGCTGTCCTCCTTGAGTAAGTAGGAGTTAACGGCCACCAGCATCGCGGTGCGGTACATAACTGCTGCAAGTTCGGGGTCGCGCACCGCGCCAAATAGCCCGTCCTCTACACCTTCGGCGATAAGGGACGCCGTGAGCTGATCAAAGGGCCCGAACTGTTCGCCGACAGTCGCGTTGAGGCTGAGCATGAACAACACTATGACCGGCGCCTCTGTGGCCCGGTCGACCGCAGCCTTGACCACCTTGGCCAGGTTGATGTGGGCCGGATACTCTTGGGTGACCGCTCCTCTCACCATGTCGAACACCCACTCGTCGGCAGAATCTCGGAGCTGATCCCAGAACAGTTCTGTCGATTCGAAGTGCGAGTAGAACGTAGCCCCAGCCACGTCGGCCCGCTCTGCGATCATCTCGACCGTTACTTCCGAGATCCCGAATTCGACAGCCAGAGCGCGCCCCGCGTCCCAAAGTCGCTGGTCGATTTCTGCGTAGTTTCTTTCGCGTCTACCCACCGAATCCACCCGCGGAACATCGACCAGCCTCTCCACCCGATATCGCCACTGCTGACCTCATATCGTGCCTAGAGAACCACGACAAGTGACCGAACACAACCACTTAAGTGGCGATTTCTGAGGCAATGATCCACGTTTCGAGACTTACTGAACTCATATTCATTCATGAACTCCTGTCGTCTTTAAGAACTTCACTTCGATATTGGACCCAGGCCACTACTTCTACATCGGCCTTCATAACCAGTTCGCCGCCTACAAAGACCGGACAAATCCAGCCGACCGCCCTGAATTTGCCCAAGTTCGACTTGGAAGCTTGGTCGTGCAGGTCGATTTGATACCTAACACCTTCGACATGTCGGTGTTGCTCACGGATGAGCGATAAGGGAAGGACTCCCGCATGACCACGATGATCGTATTTGTTGCCGCCTTTTCTATGGCCAGCTTTATTGGCGTGCGGGTCTTGTTCTCATCTCGGTTGGCAAGTCGAGCGACCGCTATGGTCGACCCTGGCGCGACCTGGGAGCAAGGGCTGCCGACAATTGAGGCACTCACCCGCGTCATCGACTGCCGCGCCGCCAACGGGCTTCGCGCCATGCAAATTCTCGGCGAAGTACATGAGGCCGTCGAAGCTGAATCGCACCCGATGACATCTTCGCAACTGCTTCTTCGTTGGGCCGAAATCCGAAACCATCTGCTCGACACCGGTTTCGACCCTGTTCTGGTCGCCGACTTGAGCCGACACCTCGAAGTAGCGATGACCTACTTTGATTTTGGAACCGAAACCGCCTGCGACAGCGGATCACTTGCCGGCGATGCGGTTAATCGCATGGGTGAACACATGTGTCTCCAGTCGCCAGTTCTGGTGGGCCGGCTAGCGCGCCAACTCGACGAGCCCCCGCGAGATCGAACTGTGACTGCTTGACCACCAGACACTGTTGCTCCAGCCCATGAGGTCAAGCCGAGTCGCCGTTGTCGTTCCGCCAGCCGCAGTGACGGTCACAGCAATCTGGTCAACCGCCGGACAGACATTCGACGCGTCGGCCATTGCTGGATTCGGATCGCTACCGCAGAGTTGGTCACAAGACTCTGGCCGCCTGATTCGAGCTATTGACAGTTACCTCGCTCCGAACAGTCCTATCAAGCTCGCGGTCGGCGTAGTGGTGATTGGGCTGCTCGTCTGGCGTGCCCTCGGCGGATCTCGTCGACCATTGGGCTGGAGCTCTTCAACCATCTCTGGATCGACGAAACGCCAGGTTGCCCTCGGTGCTTGGATCACCGGCGGCGCTGCGGTAGTGGTCGCAACGAAACAGCTACTTGTGCGACCGCAACACGATGATGTCCTGCTCGTCGGCAACTCGCTGCCAAGTGGGCACACGTACGCGTTCTTCGCCGTAGCCACAGGGGTAGCGGCGATTGCAGCACTCTGGGCCAACGCGCCGCTGCGGCTAACCGTCGAAGCATTCGCCGGTGCGATAACGGCGTGGGCACTTCTCATCTTGATTTCAACTGGTCACCGCCCAAGCGACGTTATCGTCGCGCTGCTGATCGGCCAGGCGGTGACCGCAATGGCCGCCGGACTAGCAGTGTCTCGTCTCGGCCTCCTGAGCGCAGCTGCATGGGTTCTGAGTACAGTTTTAGCAAGTTCTCTTGGCTGGACAACAAACAACGCCTCTGCCCAGGTCGGTTCGGCTGCTCTTAGCCTCGCCGTCGTCCTGATAGCAGCCGTCGGCGTCGCTGAAACGCTAGCGCGAGCCATCCCCTCGCTCGCGGGCCCATCGCTCGGGCGGGCGGGTCCACCGCTGGCGACCGTCAGCGGTGTCGCCGCGCCCGTAGGTGCGGTTAGTCGTTTCGTTACAGCTCGATGCCGAAGAACTCTTTGTAGAGGCCGTTGTACTCATCATCGTCGAGGTCGCCACCCATACGAATCCACTCCTCAGTAGGCATGTGGCCCTGCGACGCGAAGATTCCCATCGCGTCTTCGCCTACCGGCCAGCGCAACTTGTAGTCGTTGGTTGTGGCCGCTTCAAGAATGGCCGCAGCCACCACCTCTGGCGAAACGGCACGACGGAATCCGGCCGCGAACCCCTTGCCGTTGCGGCGCATGATCGGTTGGTAGGGGGAGTCCTTTTCGTACCGGGTGGCCTCGGCTGAGTTCTCGAAGATATTGGTGAGAATGACCCCGGGTTCGATGTTCACGACCCGAATGCCAAATCGCTGCACTTCGTGGGCAAGGGCTTCACCGACACATTCCAGGGCCCACTTCGAGGCCGAATATGCGGCCTGATTGGGCACGGCTTGGACTCCGGCGATGGACGTGATGTTCGCGATACAGCCCGTCTGGCGTTCTCGCATCGACGGCAATACCTCTTTGATGCAGCGAACCGCTCCGAAGTAGTTCGTGTCGAACATGGCCCGGTGTTCATCTTCTGGGGTGAGCTCCAAGGGCGATGCTCCACCGATCCCGGCGTTGTTCACCAATAGATCAACCGGACCGATCGAGTCGAAAGCCGAGGCCGTGGAATCTGCGTCGGTCACGTCAAAGTTGACAACCGTCACATCGAGCCCGTCGACCGCCGCCGCGTCTTGCAACGCTGCGGCCTTGGCCATGTTGCGCATGCCAGCAAACACCGAGTACCCGTTGCGGGCTAGGTGAAGACTGGTGGCGAATCCGATCCCGGTGCTGGTTCCGGTTACAACTGCGATTGACATTGGGGCTCCTTGGCTCAACACCAGGAAGTTAGCCCAACGAGATCAACGGAATGATGCGTTCTCCTAACGCCAATGCGGCAGCCGCTACAACGGCGGCGATACCGGCTGCGATCATGACGTACTCGGCTGAAACCGATCCTTGTTCCCCCATAGGCGATGTCATCGACCACCTCAAAGCCGACCTTGAGCCCGTTTGGTCGGACCGACCGAATACCAGTCTTTGAGCACGCGACGGCGCAGCGTTCTAGTCTCAAGGCGAATCGACCCATCTGGGAGAAACCAATGCACGTGATGATCGCCACCGATGGCACCCTCGACACCACCAAGGCCAGCGACTTCGTGGCTAGGCTTTTGACCGAGGGCGACACCATCACGGTTTACACCGTGGTGGAGATTCCCCGCGGCATGCTCGACGAGATGAGGGCCGCCGCTCTCGACCCGGCCGACGACAAAGCTCGCGAGGTTGGGCTCGAGTTCCGCAAGACCCAAGCTGAGTCGGTTGCTCCGAAGCACTGGGCCGGTGATGATGCCGTGGTCAACCGTTACGTTAAGGCCAGGGTCACCGCCAGAACCGACGACCTTGTTGCGGCCCTGAAAGCTGCTGGTGTCAATGCCGAAGTCGTGGGCGAAGAAGGCGAGAACGCGGCCAAGTCTGTTCTGGCGGCGGCAAAGGGTCGCGAGGTCGACGTTTTGTGTATTGGCACCCACGGCCACGGCCGCTTCGAGGGTCTTCTCGGCTCGTTATCCACCAAGCTTGCCCGTCTGGCGCCTTGCAGCGTAGTACTCATTCGCTGATCGGCCGCTCGGGCCACCTCCACGTCTGCCGGCTCGGCCTCTTAGGTTAGGGAGATTTCATGGCCCACCCAGGCATCCACGCGGTAACCAGACCCGACCATCTGGCAGTTGTCATGGCCAGATCTGGCGAGGTGCTGACGTACAGCGAACTCGACGAGCGCGCTAACCAGTTGGCGCGTCTGTTCAGGAGCCAAGGACTGGTCAGCGGCGATCACATCGCGCTTTTCATGGAGAACCAGATTCGCTTCATGGAGGTCATCTGGGCCGCTCTTCGAAGCGGCATCTATGTCACGGCCATCAACAGTTTCTTAAGCGCACCCGAGGTCGCATACATCATCGACGACTGCGATGCCAGCCTCGTCATCAGCTCCGAGGCTAAGTCGTCAGTAGTCTCCGAGGTCGACAGATCCGAGACACCGAAGGTCGAACGCTGGCTAATGACCGACGCTGCGGTCAGCGGCTGGGAATCGTATGAAGATGCTGTCGCGGCGTTCGACGTCTCACCGATTCATGACGGGTCCCAAGGCGCTTTTATGCTGTATTCGTCGGGCACGACGGGCCGGCCCAAAGGCATCAAACGTCCTTTTCCAGAGCATCCTCTCGACGAACTCGAAGCCAGGACGGCTGCGTTTCTCGTTCCGCTGTATGAGTACGGCTCCGACATGGTGTACCTGTCGCCAGCACCGATGTATCACGCCGCGCCGATGGCCTTTTCGCTGCCTGTGCATCGCCTGGGCGGCACGCTCGTCATGATGGAGAAGTTCGATCCGATCCTGTTCCTGTCCGACATAGAAACACACCGCGCTACTCACACCCAGGTTGTGCCGACGATGTTTGTACGAATGCTGAAACTGGCAGAAGACGAACGCCGCAAACGCGATCTGTCGAGCCTGCAGGTCGCGATTCATGCGGCCGCTCCTTGCCCGGTCGATGTCAAACACAAGATGATCGACTGGTGGGGGCCCATCCTGGTTGAGTACTACGCGGGCACCGAAGGCATCGGCTCAACCTTCGTTAACAGCGCCGAATGGCTTGAGCGGCCTGGCACGGTCGGCAAACTTCGGGTCGGCACCATCCACATCTGCGACGCCGCTGGCAACGACCTACCGGCTGGCGAACAAGGCGGCATCTACTTCTCTGGTGCTGGTGGCGCCTATGAGTATCACAAGGCCCCTGACAAGACGGCCGAGGCCCAGCTTCCGGGCGGGCGGTCGACTCTCGGCGACATTGGTTACGTCGATGACGACGGTTGGCTGTTCCTAACCGATCGCAAAGCCCACATGATCATTAGTGGCGGGGTCAACATCTACCCCCAAGAGATCGAGGACTGCCTGGTTGGTCACCCGGCCGTGGCCGACGTTGCTGTATTTGGCGTACCGAACCCCGACATGGGCGAAGAAGTAAAGGCGGTCGTACAACTAGTCGACGGCACCGAAGCTTCGGACCAACTGGCGGCCGACCTCATCGCCTATACGCGGCAACACATTGCCCACTTCAAGTGCCCTCGCTCGGTCGACTTCGAGGCCGAACTGCCGCGGCTGCCGACGGGCAAGTTGTACAAGCGCATCCTGCGCGATCGTTACTGGGGCAAAACCGACAGCACTATTGTCTGAGCAATATCGCCAGTTACGTCAGTGTTAGGCCCGCATCGATGAGCGCGTTGTCGAAGGCATCGGTTACGAGCAGTTGCTCGGCTGCCAACAGATCTGGCGACAGATAGTGATCGGGGCCCGGGCCTTCAACTATGGTTCGCAGTAACTCAATGGCGGCTGCGGTACCGATAGCTGGTTGAAGTGGCGACCGGAGGTCGATCGCCCGCGAAGCAACGACGTATTCCACAGCAAGGATCCGACGGACGTTGTCGATAAGGCGGCGGAGTTTGCGCGCTGCGCCCCACGCCATCGAGACATGATCTTCTTGCATGCCAGATGTAGGCAACGAATCGACCGAGGCCGGAACGGCTAAGCGCTTGTTTTCAGATGCCATCGAGGCCGCGGTGTAGTGACCAATCATCAAGCCGCTGTCGACGCCCACTTCGTGAGCCAAGAAGGGTGTCAGGCCGTGGCTCCTGGTCTTGTCGAGGAGGCGGTCCATGCGACGCTCGGAGATGGCCCCGATTTCGGCCAAGGCAATAGCCAGGAAATCGGCGGCGAAACCGAGGGGAGCTCCGTGGAAGTTGCCGCACGACTCGACCCTGCCATCGGCGAGGACCATGGGGTTGTCTATAGCGGCCGCCAACTCGTTGTTGGCAACGCCACGGGTATGGTCGACGGTGTCGCGTACCGCACCATGAACCGAAGGCGTGCAACGAATGGAGTAGGCGTCTTGGACCCTGGTGTCGTCGGTGACATGGCTGGCGACAATCGGAGAGTCGGCCAGCATGGCGCGTAGGTTTGCGGCACTAGTGGCTTGACCCCGATGAGGACGCAACTGTTGAAGATCGTCGGCGAAAGGTTTGTCGGTAGCCAGCATGCCTTCGACCGTCAGGGCGGCGATGGCGTCGGCCTGTGTTAGCAGTCTGTCGGCATCGTGGATGGCCATACACAACATGCCAAGGATTCCATCGGTGCCGTTGGTGACCGACAGCCCTTCCTTTTCGGCTAACACAACTGGTTCGAGGCCGGCCTCGGCCAGAGCATCAGCCGCTGGCCGCTGACGGCCCCAATGAACAACTTCGCCTTCGCCCATGATGGCCAGAGCGGCGTGGGCTAAGGGAGCTAGATCGCCGCTGGCGCCTAGTGACCCGTATTCGGGCACGATGGGCGAGATCTTCTCGTTCAGAAGGTCGACCATGGCTTCGGCCACAAGCGGGCGGGCTCCACTGACACCGATGGCGAGGGTGCGGGCACGGAGAAACACCATGGCCCTCACAACCTCGTCTTCTACCGGTTGTCCCATCCCGGCAGCGTGGGACCTAACGAGCGCGGCCTGAAGGGCTCGGCGGCGTTCGGGCGGAATCGAGACGGTAGCGAGCGCGCCGAACCCGGTGGAAATGCCATATTTGGCTTCGCCCTCAGCTAGGCGCTCGACAATGGCTCGAGACACCTTCATTCGGTCTATCGCAGCTTGAGTAATCTCGACCGTTTCGCCCTGGCGAGCAACCGCTACTACGTCGTCGATGGTTACTCCAGGGCCGTCCAGATTGATCGTCACGACGCCATCTCCTCGTTGTTGATTCCTAGGTCTCGGCACAGGCTGTCGACCGTGTTGCGCAGCGATTTGGCGACCACTCGAGCTTCGTTGCGTTTGAGCCGATGGTGGGGGCCGACCACCGACACGGCTATCCCCATACCGTCGGCGCTTGGCAGCGCGAGTGATACTGCAGTGATGTCGGATTCGACCGCCCCGCTGCGAACCACAACCTTGCCTGGCGACGCGACAGCCGCACCGACGGCGGTTCCGTCAAGACGCACGTTCTGTCCAATCCAGCCGACATGACGGATCGCGCGGTTGCTCTCGGCCGAAGCAATGTAGGTGGCAACAATGCCGTCGCTAATCGCCAGATAGGTCGACTCGCCTGTTGTGGCAGCCAACGCATCGAGGTGAGGCTGAGCGGCAGGCACCAGATTCGCTAGGGGGCCGCTGTCGTGGAGCGACGCGGCCAAACGCAACACGGTTGGACCAGCTGTGTAGGTGCCTTGGTTGTCGCGCACGAGGTAACCCCTTGCAACTAGCGCTCGCAAATGACGAAGCGCCGTGGTTGGAGTCAACTGGGTTGCATCGGCAGCCGCGGTCAGGGTGCAAGACCGTTGGGCCAATACGGCTTCGAGGATGTCAAGAACACGACCGACAGAACGAGGTACATCTGGCTCTTGGCTTGTCATGGTCGCATCTCCGATCGCCGCATCGTGTTGTCAGTTAGGTCCGCCAATCGCGTACCTCGTTGGCGTCCGTGTGAATGTCATTGAGTGACATCGCACCGCACTGCTTGACAACATAGAGACGCGACGCTCAGAATGCAACCAGTTCACTCAACGGCTCAGGTAGTGACGATCAGCAACGGAGACACAATATGGATGCTGCTACAACCGGTGCATCAATTGGCACGCCAACTAAGAACATCAGGGCCCGTAGGGGCACCGACCTCATCTGCCAAGACTGGCCTCAAGAGGCCGCGTACCGAATGCTTCAGAACAACCTCGACCCCGAGGTTGCCGAGAACCCAGACGAACTTGTGGTCTATGGCGGCACTGGCCGGGCCGCTCGATCATGGGGCGCCTACCGCGCCATACTTGGCACTCTCGAAACGCTGCGTCGCGACGAAACAATGCTCGTGCAATCGGGCAAACCAGTTGGGGTCTTACGCACCCATGAGTGGGCCCCTCGGGTATTGATAGCCAACTCGAACCTAGTGCCAGATTGGGCCAAATGGGATGAGTTCCGGCGCCTGGAGCACCAAGGTCTAACCATGTACGGCCAGATGACCGCCGGTTCGTGGATCTACATCGGCACCCAAGGAATCTTGCAAGGTACGTATGAGTGTTTCGCCGAGATAGCCCGCAAGCGCTTCGGTGGCACCCTGTCGGGAACGCTCACAATTACCGCCGGAGCGGGCGGGATGGGCGGCGCTCAACCGTTGGCCATCACCATGAACGACGGCGTTTGTCTCATCATCGACGTCGACCAGCACATGCTTCAACGCCGCGTCGATCATCGGTACCTCGACGAGATCGCAACCGACTACGCCGCGGCTATCAAACGTGTCAGCGATGCCAAAGCCGCTGGAATCGCGTTGTCGGTTGGGCTGCTTGGCAACGCGGCCGATCTGCTCCCGCGCCTGTTGGCCGACGGCATCGAGGCCGACATCGTGACCGACCAAACCAGCGCTCACGATCCACTCTCATATATTCCGAACGATCTTTCGCCAGAAGCCGCCGCCGTACTTCGGACCAATCAGCCAGAGGAGTTCGCCCGTCGGGCCCAAGTGGCGATGGCTACGCACTGCCAGGCCATGGTCGGATTTATGGACGATGGGGCCGAAGTGTTCGACTACGGCAACAGCTTGCGGGCCGAGGCGAAACTTGGCGGGTTCGAACGAGCCTTCGACTATCCAGGGTTCTTGCCGGCGTATGTGCGGCCGCTGTTTTGTGAGGGGCTCGGCCCATTCCGATGGGTTGCCTTGTCGGGTGACCCAGCCGACATCGCCGCCACGGACAAGGCTGTATTGGAGGAGTTTCCAGACAACGAGGGGCTGGCCAAGTGGATCCGCCTGGCCGGCGAACGGGTTGCTTTCCAGGGGCTACCGGCTCGCATCTGCTGGCTCGGATACGGCGAACGCCACCGACTTGGCCTGCGGTTCAACGAGATGGTTCGCAGCGGCGAACTCAAGGCACCGCTGGTGATTGGTCGCGACCATCTCGACTCTGGTTCGGTTGCTTCGCCTTACCGCGAGACCGAAGCCATGATCGACGGGTCTGATGCGATTGCCGATTGGCCGCTGTTGAACGGGCTGGTCAATACGTGTTCGGGGGCCACCTGGGTGAGCATTCATCATGGCGGTGGTGTTGGCATCGGGCGGTCGATCCATGCCGGCCAAGTCAGCGTGGCCGACGGCACCGATTTGGCCGCCGAGAAGCTCGAACGGGTCCTGACCAACGACCCGGCCATGGGCGTGATCCGTCATGTCGATGCCGGCTACGAACGGGCGATCGAAGTCGCCGACGAGCGGGGCGTCCGCGTTCCGATGAACGAATCTTGACCTGGCGATGACGGTTCGAGAAATTCTCAACATCGGCAACCCCGAGCTGCGCGTTCCAGCAGTTGAGGTAACTGCGGACGAGATTGGTGGCGATCTGGTTAAGTCGCTCATCGCCGACCTCATCGACACCATGCGCGATGCCAATGGTGCTGGCATTGCAGCGTCACAGATCGGTGTGCGGTTGCAGGTGGTGGTGATGGAGGTGGGTTCCAACCCTCGTTATCCGTACAAACCGCCTATCCCTCTGACCGTCGCCATCAACCCATCGATCGAGTTTTTGGACGACGAGATGGTGATGATCAACGAGGGCTGCCTGTCGGTGCCGCTACGGGGCGAAGTGTCCAGGCACGTTTCGATCAGGGTTCGTTACTTGGATCAACACGGCATCGAACACGACGAAATCAAACGAGGACTAACCGCTGGTACTTGGCAACACGAGGTGGATCACTTGAACGGAGTTTTGTTCATCGACCGTGTTGAGGACCCGGCGACGTTGGCGACGTGGGCCGATTTCGAGGCGCACCACCGCGACGCCTTTATCGAGCGAATCACCAAGTTCGTCGAACGGGTGGGTTCGTGAGTTCGGACTCGACGACCTACAGCTGTGAGTACGCGTTGGTTGGCGATGTTGTCGAAGCCGACGTCACAATCGTGGTTGCCAAAGGTGTGTTCGTGAGTGTCGAGGTTGGAGCCGAGCAAGCCGGGCGGTCGGCTGGATCGGATTCGATTGGAGCGGTCGGAGCGGTCAGGATGAGGGGCCTGACGATTCCGGGCCTGGCCAATGCTCACAGTCACGCATTCCACCGCGCCCTAAGGGCGCGGACCCAAGCGCACCGCCAGGGGCGGGAAGCAATCAACACCGCGCACCGCCAGGGGCGGGAAGCAATCAACACCGCGCACCGCCAGGGGCGGGAAG
>CAZMUM010000027.1:0-18500 GCA_964569385.1 uncultured Acidimicrobiales bacterium | reverse complement strand
CAACCGACACAGCGAACCGACAAGGGTCGTTTTGGACGTGGCGCGACCTCATGTACCGGGCTGCGGCACGGTTGAACCCAGACAGCTACCACCGGCTGGCCAGGGCCACCTTTGCCGAGATGGCAATGGCTGGTGTCACTTCGGTTGGCGAGTTTCACTACGTGCATCATCGGGCCGACGGCGCGCCTTACGCAGACCCAAACGCGATGGGCGAAGCCGTGTTCAGTGCCGCTGCCGAAGCTGGCATTCGGATCACGCTGCTCGACACGGTGTACCTCCATGGCGGGTTGAACTCCGATGGCAAGGGTGGCCAAACGCCACTCGGCTTGCAACCCCATCAGCTGCGGTTCGGTGATCGGACCGTCGGCAGCTGGATCGATCGTGTCGAACGGCTCGCGCCGGGTGCGGGGCAACAGGTTGGCGCGGCCATCCATTCGGTGAGGGCCGTCGATCCTGTCGCCGTGAAGAAGGTGGCCGAGTGGGCTTCGGCTCGCCAGGCGCCTCTTCACTGCCATGTGTCTGAACAGCGGGCCGAAAACGAGCAGTGCTTATCGACTTACGGGGTGACACCGATGCAGCTGCTGACCGATGCCGGAGCGATGGGTGACCGATTCACTGCTGTTCACGCTACGCACCTGACCAGCGCCGACATTGGGCTCTTGGCCACGTCTGGGTCGACGGTGTGCATGTGTCCGACGACCGAACGCGACCTCGGCGATGGCATCGGGCCGACTAGTGAGTTCGCGATGTCTGGAATCCCGATGGCGGTCGGGAGCGACTCGAACGCGATCATCGATGTGTTCGAAGAGGCGCGGGCGCTCGAACTCAACGAGCGGTTGCGCTCGGAGAGCCGCGGTATTCATTCGGCTGGAGCGTTGTTGGAGATGGCCACCGTAAACGGCCACCGCAGCCTCGGCTGGGGCGGGGTAGGGAGCATTGCGCCAGCGGCTCGGGCCGATCTGGTGACCATTGATCTCGACTCGGTTCGTACTGCTGGTGCGAATGCAGATTCACTGATCGAGACGGCAGTGTTTGGGGCAACCGCGGCCGATATCACGTCGGTAGTTGTCGACGGGCGGCGCGTGGTCGAAGATGGACAGCATTGTTCGATCGATGTGGCGGCCGAGCTCGATGCATCGATTCGAGAGGTGATGGATCAGTGACAGTTCGCGACAACTCCGGCTCGCTGGCGATCGACAACATCGGGTCGCTAATCACCAACGACGAGGCTCTGGGCCGCGGACCGCTCGGCATCATCGAGCATGCATCGGTCGTCATCACCGAAGGCGTCGTCGAAGCCGTTGGGCCAGCCGGGGCCATTGCCGACACCCGCATCGATGCCGAAGGGGCATGTGTGCTGCCCGGTTTTGTCGACTCCCACACCCATCTGGTCTTTGCCGGCGACCGGTCTGCTGAGTTTGTGGCCCGCATGGCCGGTGAGCCTTACGACGGTGGTGGTATTCGAGTGACCACCGATGCCACTCGCAACACGCCGACCAGCGAGCTCGACGCTCTGCTCCGGTTGCGGCTGACCGAGGCTCACCGGGCCGGGACAACCACTATCGAGATCAAGTCCGGTTATGGGCTCAACGTTGCCGACGAGGTTCGTTCGCTCGAAGTCGCCGGTGCCTATACCGACGAAACAACATTCCTCGGTGCGCATCTTCTTCCGGCCGACTACGAGGGCCGGGCCGATGACTACATCTCGTTGGTGTGTGGCGAGATGTTGTCTGGGGTCGCGGCGCACGCGAAGTGGATCGATGCGTTCTGCGAGACGGGTGCCTTCGACGCCGACCAGTGCCGCGCCGTTCTCGAGGCTGGGCGCGACGCTGGCCTTGGGTTACGCCTTCACGGAAATCAGCTTGGCACCGGGCCTGGCGTTCAGTTGGCCGTCGAGTGTGGGTGCGCGTCGGTCGATCATTGCACTCACTTGAGCGACGCCGATATCGAGGCTTTGGCCGGAAGCGACACGGTGGCCACGTTCTTGCCGGCGACCGATTTCTCGACCCGCCAGCCTTACCCCGATGCTCGGCGGGTCATCGATGCCGGGGCCACTGTCGCCATTGCATCGAACTGTAATCCGGGGTCTAGTTACACGACGTCCATCTCGTTCTGTATAGCGCTGGCCGTGCGAGATATGAACATGACCATCGATGAGGCCATTCAGGCAGTAACCGTTGGTGGCGCCGCCGCATTGCAGCGAGACGACGTCGGCAAGTTGGCACCAGGGTCGGCTGGTCACGCCGTAATCCTCGATGCACCAACACACCACCATCTGGCCTACCGGCCCGGCGTTCCCCTGATTCGTCAAACGATCGGCCCGCTGGTCGACTTCGCCGAGTAGCTAGATCGCTTGCTGGCTTGAACCCCGATGAGGCTCAACCCGGCTGCTCCCCGCTTCCGGTTTCGAAGTATGGTTTCGGCGTCGCTGTGAAGGTAGGAGTTTCCCGTTGATCCCGACATTGCTCGTAATTGGCATGGTTGTGGGCATTCTCAGCCAGCGGCGCTTACCGCTTCGGACGGCGGTTGTTGCTCTGGTGGTGGCGGCTCTGCTCTGGGGTCTGGCCGTTGGCATTGCAAGTGGCGCGGTCGTCATCTTCTTTCTAGGCAGTGGTCTCGCCCTGGTCAACCTGATTGTGGGCGCCATCGCCGGTGCATCGCTCGTGAGGGCCACACGTCGACTCGTGGCATGAAACACTGGGTCGATGAGCACCAACGAGACGACCACGACCGGTAGCCAGATGAGTGGTAACGATGACTCGACCGCCCACGCGCTGACGGGCGAAACGGTCGAGTTGTTGCAGGCCATGATTCGTAACAAGTGTGTAAACGACGGCCGACCTGAGTCTGGTGAGGAGTTCCGCAACGTCGACCTTCTCCGCGGGTTCTTGGAAGGGCCGGGAATCGAGTTTCAGACCTACGAACCCACGCCGGGTCGGTCCTCGTTGGTTGCTCGCATTGAGGGCACCGACCCCGATGCGCCTTCGGTTTGTTTGATGGGCCACACTGATGTGGTTCCGGTTTCGGCTGAGGGCTGGACTGAGGATCCATTCGGCGGCGAGGTGATCGACGACGAAGTGTGGGGTCGGGGCGCTATTGACATGTTGAACCTGACCTCGTCGATGGCCGTTGCGTTTCGCCATTTGGCTCGCACTGGTTTTAGGCCGCCTGGCGATCTGATCTATTTCGCCGTTGCCGATGAGGAAGCTGGTGGTGCCCACGGCGCGGGCTGGTTTGCTGAGAACGACTACGACCCGATCGCGGCCGATTTCGTGCTGACCGAGTCTGGCGGCATTCCTCTTGGCGGGCCTGAACCTCGGTTGGCGATGACGGTGGCCGAAAAGGGCATCGCGTGGCGCCGGTTGAAGATCAAGGGAACGCCTGGTCATGGCTCAAGGCCATTCCGAGCCGATAATGCCCTCGTTACGACGGCCGAGGTTGTGCGGCGGCTGGTCGACTATCGCCCGGCGCCGTGTCTGAACGACATTTGGGCCGGCCAGGTTGAGGCTCTTGGTTACGAGGGCGAAATGCGCGATGCGCTGCTCGATCCGGCCAAGGTGTTCGATGCTATTGATTCGATCGAGAGCACCACTACTGCGGCTCGACTTCATGCGTGTACCCACACGACGTTTTCGCCGAACACGGTGAGCGGCGGTGTGAAGACAAACACGATTCCTGATGAGGTCACGGTCGATCTCGATATTCGTACCGTGCCTGGCGAAACTGCCGCCGAGGTCGATGCCCATCTGCGGGCGGCCCTTGGCGACTTGTATTCGCGTGTTGAGGTGGAGCCGATTCACGACACACCGTCGACTGCTTCGCCGGTCGACACGCCGATGTGGGCCACCCTAAGCGAGTTGGCCGGAGAGACTTATCCAGGGGTGCAGCTTGTTCCGACGATGACCACTGGCGGCACCGACTCGCGATTTTATCGCAACAAGGGTGCAGTGGCTTATGGGGCTGGTCTGTTCAGCAAGAACTGCACTTACGAGACGTTCTCGGCTCGTTTCCATGGCAACAACGAACGGGTCGATATCGAGTCGTTGGCGTTGACTACGCAGCTTTGGTTGGGTGTGGCCAACCGCTTCTGGGATGTGGCTGCCAGCTAACCAGCCCTACGTTGCCATCGCGGTTCCGCCCAATCAATCGGCGCTCAACTTTGGGCCTGGGACGGCGTAAACGCCACGGGCCTCTACCAACGGGGCCGGAGGTCGACCGGTTCGAAGAATTCAAGTTCGATTAGTCCGAGTGGTCTGGCTGACCCGACCGACCAGTTCGCCGGTACCTTTCGAGCTGAACAGCTCGCCGCCCAGTTGAACCGACTCAGGAACGGTCGGCTTCTGACTGGCCCGGACCCCGGACCCCGGACCGTGGGACCGTGGTTTACCAGCGGGGTGGTAGGTCGATTGGTTCGAATTGGTCGGGTTCGAAAGGTTCGTTTGGATCAGTTCGATCGCCCTGCGCCTTGATGACGCCGGTCGGCTTGGGTCGGTCGCCGGATTGGCCGTTAACCCGCGTCGGGTCGTGATCTGTTCTGGGTCTTCGGTTCGATCCTGATGTCGGTTTGGGTTGTGGGGGTGGGTTGGTCCATTTGTCGATCAGGTTGCCTGTGAGATCTTGTTCTAACACCCATTGGTGCGGTTGGTGGCCTGGTCTGAGGTGGGCGCCCATCTGGTGGAGCCAGGTGTGGTGGGTCGGGCATAACAGTGCGAGGTTGTCGATGTTGGTTTGACCGCCTTCGCGTGTGAAGGTGAGGTGGTGGGCGTCGCAGCGTGTGGCGCGCATGTTGCAGCCTTTCCACACGCAGCACCCGTCGCGGACGGTTAGGCATTGTTTCTGGATTTCGGTGGCGTACAGCTCGACAGTTTCTAGCTGATATCGGCCGGGATTTTGGCTGGTGGTGTCGGTGATCCAGAGCAGAATTTCGGCGCTACATAGGATCTTGTTCAATATTGATGCTGGTACTGGTTGGCCATCTTGGGTGTAGGCCGAAGCCTCAGGATCACCGAACATCGAGAGGTCCATGGTGAGGTTCACCCGATGCCCACCCGACCGGCCGGAACCTGGGCCGCTACGACTGTCGGACTCCACCACAGAAGAACCCGCCGCAGTAGGTCCGTCAGAACTGACACCTGCAGAGTTGGCATTGTCGGTGGTGGTGTGGTTTTGGCGGCTGAAGTCGGCTTCGGTGATGTCTTGGATGGTGAGGTCTTCTGGGCTTAGTCCGAATAGGACGGCGCAGGCGTCGGCACCGATTTTGCGTGGGGATCGAAGCTTCAGCGGGTCCGGTTCGAGTTTGTCGATCTGGAACTGTCGCCTGACTTCCCGGTCGAACATTTCTTTGAAAACAGCACCGAGGATTGGGTCGAAGTTGATGTTGATCCAGGTCATGCCATGTTCATCAACACCACACAGCCCTTTGCGACGGTTCCGCTGCCTACGAAACTTTCGTTCAGCATCACCTCCATCGGCAGCCACAATCGCCGTTTTGATGGCGGCCAACGTCTCATCAGTCGTTTCAGACTGGGCATCGGCTAACAGTTGGCGTTTAACGTCTGCTGGGAGGCCGGCCTTCATGATGGCGTCAGCCTGCTCAGTACTAATCCGACCAGCATTCAACGCCGCAGCCACATCGGGATGAGCTTCCAACCGTTGCGCACGAGCCAAACGCTCACGCTCAGCCCGACCAGAAGGCCCACCACCCGAGTTGCTGTTGGAGCCGGGATCGTTGCCATCGCCCGGACCCGAACCCGAACCAGTGTTGTCTGAATCATCGGGCCCAGAACCCGCATCAGTGTCGTTGTCGCCTGCGGGATGAGGTCGCGGTCTCGGCGGACGCGGGCCGTTTGCACCCTGCAAAACTCCGATGGCCGAATGCAACGTTGCCTCTTGGCCATCAAGCCGTGAACGCATCGACTGAACCTCGTACAACAGGCCCTCAACAGACGGAAGGGCCATTGTTATGAGTTCATCAGATGTGTGAAACCGCACACTCACCGTTCGCATAGACACACACTATCAAACAAACGTTCTAGTTCCACCTAAAGACTAGAAATAGTTAGAGGAACCCCAATTTCGCAGCTGATGCATCCAAATTCGCTACGAGTGAACACAACACCACTCATCGGGTTTGCCGGAACGGCCCAACACACCGAGACGCCAGCTGCCCTAAGGCGAACCGACCCGTCTTTTTGAATCGATTCCCTCGTCGAACCACAGGGTACGCGACGTTGGCCGACCAGTTTCTCGACATCGCGACACAGCAATGAATCTGCGGCCAAAGCGCGAGCGCTCAGGCAACGTAGGCCATGGCAGCGTCGCGATCGTCGATCTCGCCAAGATCCAGAGCGATCAAGACCGCGTAAAGGTCATTGACTAGCCGCTCGTGGCGGTGTCAGCGGTCAGTGTTCGCGATCACAGCGCGGATGAGCTCGACTGACTCGCGGTTGCGATTGTCGGCTTCATCGGTTGAGAGGCCGTAGCGCCGGTTCGCCGACAACCTCACGACGGTTGTTTGGCGTGATGGGTCGACGAAGATGAACTGGTTGTAGACACCGATGGCGGAGAACTCACCAACGTCACCGTCTGGGATCCGCCACTGGTACCCATAGCTGAGCGGGAACACGTGACCGCCAACGAGCACCTTCCCACGTTCCAGGTGCTCTTCGTTCGAGGTGACGGATGCCCGAACCCAATCTCGCGGCACAATCTGGCGCCCGTGCCAAGACCCATCGAGGCCAAAGAGCTCCCCGAGTTTGGCGTAGTCGCGAGCAGTTAGGTTCAGACCGCCAAATACCGTCTCGACCCCATCGCAATCGAGAAGCCAGTCGCCTCGGCATTCCATGCCGAGTGGCGTGTACAACTTCTCTTGCATGGAGTCAGTAATGGACCGGCCGGTTGAGGCACTCAACAGGTGCCCGAGAACCTGCGAAACAATCGAACGATCATTAGGCGCCGAGTCAGCTTCGCGCTGAACGAACTGCCGCGACAGTGGTCGAATGGTTCGGATTCGCGATGCCAACGGAGACATAGCGAACATGATCTAGGAACGACGCCGCGGGTGGGAGCGCCCTTGACCCCGGACCGCCCAGGTGCTGCCCAGGTGCTGCCCACACCGAGTATGTCGATGTTGACTTAACCCCAGATGAGTCCCGGCATGTGGGTCACTCTGGCCGACGGAACCGTCGAAGCACGCCGGGTCACGACACCGCACTATGGCGATTAACCGACGTTAGTGGCGGGCGAGCACGTTGTCGCTCTGGCCTCGACAGGCGTTGCGGGATACTGGCTGTTCACCTCTCGCGGCAATATGTTCCCATTCGGAGACACAGGATTCTTCGGAGACGTAGGCCACCTGCAACTGGCAGGCGAAGTAATCGCCGCGGTGCCGACACCCACCGGGCTCGGCTACTACCTGCTGGGCACCGATGGCGGCATCTTTACGTTTGGCGACGCCGACTTCTTCGGTAGTTTGCCCGGTCTGGGCGTGGTCACGGCGAGGCCAATTGTCGGTCTCGGCCCCGGTCCTGCCGGATACCTTCTACTCGGCGGTGATGGCCGGATATTCAACTCGTACCATTGCCCCAATTGCCATCTACTCCGGTAACTCCTCCGCAGTCGTCGACCTGCCAGCACTCGACCAACCAATAATTCTGGCATCACAACGGACGACGCCGGGTTCTGGGTGGTTCACGGTCTAGATGACCAGAACGCAACCGAGTGGTTTTCGAACGACGCGCAACCCCACACATCGTCGGCCCGCGACGCCGTTCATTTCGATGGCAATGCCGATTTCTGAGCCGAAGCCTTCATCGCTGACGGTCAGGTTTCCATCAGTCGTAGAGCGAGCAGATGCGCGAAAACTGCGGTGGCTTCGCGGTGATCTCCAACAAAGTCGGGCGGGCGACCCATAGAAGCCTTTGACGCTCTCGCATAGGCAACGTCGTCGGGTCGGGGTTTCAACGTCACAAATACCGGGAGGCCGTATCGAAGTGCAATGTGAGCGGCCAAGAGCCGCGCTGTGCGTCCGTTGCCGTTGGCAAATGGATGAATCCGGACCCATTCGCCGTGGGCGACAGCGCACAACTCGACAACGTCGCTGACCTCGTCGGCGGTAGTCGGAGATGCACCGGCCGAGATCACAGTATCGAGCACATCGAACGCCCGCCCGAGGCGTTCGAAGAACGTCTCGACGGCGGCCGCAACATCGTCTGACCAGACCCCGACCCCTTCTGGATACCCGTCGTCAAGCTGAGTGCCGATTCCGACCTCGTAGCCAACCAGGTCAGGATGGGCCTTATCGCCACGGAAGTTGCCCACATAAGACGGCGAGGGAACCGAACAGCCCTCGTAGATTTCGCGGTGCCACTTCCGCAGTACCCCAGAGGTGAGCGTCGATTTGGTTCGCGCCGCATCCGAAGCATGGCCAAGTGCCTCCGCAACATTGATGACGATGGTTTCGCGGTCGCCGGGATCGTCATCGCTCCAGTTCGGCCTGGTCATGTTAGAGCTGGCAAACGCTAAGCCTGACCGAATGCGGCGATCGCTGATGCCCTGACCTCGCCACGCTGGGCCTCCGAGCGGCTTATTCGGCGCGGCCGAAGGGGCTCGTCAAGAGTCTCGCCCTCGACAAAGTCGACCATGCTGGCTTTGACAAGGTCGCCACGCGCCTCGGCAGTGGCGCTGCGAAGGCGGCTTGCCGAAATCTCGAGATCGTCGGCAAGAAGAGCGCCTCTGGCGATGACCTCGTTCTTCGCTGCTGTCTCGAGCAGCTCGTTCTGACTCATGTTCGCCTGGCGGGCAACCTCGCGAACTAGCTCTCGGAGCTTCGCATCCTTGAATCGAAGGGGGAATGCGCTCGTTGTCATGATGTCATTATACATCCTAGACATCATGATATCAATCCCCCGATACGACATCACTTTTGATCAGTGATGACTCGGCGCAGCGTCGATTGCCACCCGAATGCGTTCAGCGACCTGAACCACATCAGGAGGCTGGCCGCATACTATTCGCGTCGTGAATGTGGCCGATCTTGCACTTGAGCTCGTCGTGGGAGGGCGTGTGGTGCCTGGTTTGGCCTACGACGGCGAGGGCAACGTGCGATCATGGTGGTGGCCGCTTCCTGGGTCAGATGATCGGCGAGTGCTGCTGTCGTTGCTCGATGACGGTTCGGTCGAGGCTCAACGCCATCTCGCCTCCGAGCTGCACGAGCACACCGACCGTCTAGCTCGGTCACTTCTCGTTGATGACGGAATTGAGTTGCTGGCCCGTCGACCCGGACGACGTTCCGTACCAGAAGCATGGCTGAGATCGCTCTACTCGGTCGATCCCTACCTGTCACCGTCGCTGCCGGCTGACCGAGTTGCCGGACTTGTCGCCGACGTCGAACGCTGGATCCAGAGTGCATCTGCTGAGCTGGCGACGGTTCAACTGTGTCTCCGGGTCATCGAACCGAATCTTGAAGGGGTGACGGACCACGACGCCCCGGAAGAGAAAACCAACGGAGCACCCGAACAGGATGCTGTCTGGGGCATCGAGCCGCTGGTCCGCGACCCTGTCGACGTCTCGCTGATGATTCCCTTCGCTGAACTGTTCGACAGCACCGGCCTCTTCGGTCCGAGCGCGCTCGAAGACGCGTTGGAGGCAATCGGATTGGCCGTCAGGGTCGCGCCGGAGCTTCGACCCCTCGTCTCTGGTAGGACCCCAGAGCCAATTGGACTGAGTTCGGATCAACTGGTCGAGTTTGTTTCGGGTCGGCATGCGCTGTTGGACGAACTCGGCATCGGCATGCTGTTGCCGTCATGGTGGGGTACAGGACGCAAGGTCGGCGTCAAGGTGAAAGGCTCGTCGAACGCCCCCAGCAACAGCGGCGAAGCCGACAGTGGGTTCGGGCTCGGCTCGCTCGTCAGCTTCGAACTTCAAGCCTCGTTGGGAGGTGAGCCACTAACCACCGCCGAGATCGAGTCGTTGCAGCGGGCTGCCGACGCGAAACGCCGTCTCATTCAAATGAGGGGCGAATGGGTAGAAGTCGACCCCGATCAGCTGACGGCCATCTTGGCGCGGATCGGCTCGACCGGGAAGGCCTCGGCCTCCGATGTGGTGCGCGCTGCACTCGGGTTGGACGATCTCGGACTCCAGGACCTCACCACCGTTGGGGTCGGGATCGATAGTGTCGAGGTCGACGGTTGGATCGGTGATCTGCTCGACGAGACCATGTCGGGATCGGCCGAGCCGGTCGAGTCGCCGGTCGGATTCCACGGCGAGCTGAGGCCATACCAGCAACGAGGAGTTGGCTGGTTGGCATTCCTCGGGCGGCTTGGCCTTGGCGCGTGTCTCGCCGACGACATGGGACTCGGGAAGACGGCTCAACTCATCGGTGCGCTCCTTCACGACGACGTTGCGGGACCCACGCTGGTTGTGGCGCCCGTGTCGGTGACTGGGAACTGGCAGCGCGAGATCGGACGCTTCGCCCCAGGTATCGCTGTAGTGGTCCACCACGGAGCCGATCGGTGCCGGAACATCGAGGACTTCCAGACCATTGTCGCCGACCACGACGTCGTGTTGACCACGTACTCGTTGGTGCACCGCGATCACGAAATGCTCAATTCGATCTCATGGGGTCGCATCGTGCTCGACGAAGCTCAACAGATCAAGAATCCGGGAACCAAAGCGGCCAGATCGATCAGGTCGTTGTCAGCGCCTCGGCGGGTTGCACTCACGGGTACCCCGGTCGAGAACCATCTGGGGGACCTCTGGTCGATCATGCAATTCCTGAACCCCGGTCTGCTTGGCTCGATGGCCGATTTCCGTCGTCGGTTCGCCCGGCCGATCGAGGTTGACAACGACCCGCAATCGGCCGCGAAATTGGCAAAGATCACGACCCCGTTTGTCTTACGCCGGCTGAAGAGCGACCGAACAATCATCGACGACCTTCCGCCGAAGATCGAAACCATCGCACGATGCCCGCTGACCAGAGAGCAGGCGACCCTGTACAAGTCGGTGGTCGACGAGTTGCTGGCCAATGCCGAAGCCGCTGAGGGAATCCAGCGCCAGGGCCTCGTGCTGGCGGGTATCACCAGGCTCAAACAGATCTGCAACCATCCAGCCCACTACCTCAATGATGGGTCAGTGCTGGCAGGCAGGTCCGGAAAGCTCGAACGAGTCGAAGAACTGATGGAGGAGATGCTGTCCGCACGCGACAAGGCACTCGTGTTCACCCAGTACACCGCCTGGGGTGAACGACTCGGCCAGCACCTGTCTCGACGGTTCGGTGTCGAGGTGCTGTGGTTGCATGGCGGAGTGCAGCGCCGTGCCCGAGACGACATGGTCGACGAGTTCACCGACCCCGGTGGCCCGCCCATCATGCTGCTGTCGTTGAAGGCGGGCGGCACCGGCCTGAACCTCACCGCCGCCAACCACGTCATCCACTACGACCGATGGTGGAACCCTGCCGTTGAGGATCAGGCGACCGACCGGGCCCACCGGATCGGTCAGGCCCTCACCGTTCACGTTCACAAGATGGTGTCGGCGGGAACGGTAGAAGAACACGTCGACGCGTTGATCACCCGCAAGCGTGCCCTCGCAGAGCGAGTCGTCGGAGCCGGCGAGAAATGGCTGACCGAACTCGACACCGCGGAGCTGGCTGAGGTCATCAAACTGTCGGCGGAGTCGGTCTGATGCCGCGCCGGTTCGACAATCGATGGCAGCGATTCCCCGAGTCGAAGCCGATTCCCGTGCAAGGCGGTCTCGCCACGTCGCATCGCCGCGGCGAGATGGCCACCCAGTGGTGGTCGAAACACTTTGTCGAGGTACTCGAGTCCTACGGTTTAGGTGGACGTATGCAGCGTGGGCGGCGTTACGCACGGGCAGGACAAGTCATCGAACTCGACGTCGCCATGGGTCTGATTTCTGCCCAGGTCCAGGGGTCGCGGTCTCGCCCGTATCTGGTTACCATCCGGGTCACCGAGCTGACCGACGCGCAGTGGGACTCGATAGACGAAGCGCTGTCGACCAACATTGGCATGGTCGCGGCGCTAGCGGGTGGTGAGGTACCGGCCGAACTGGTCGACGTGTTCGATGACTTGGGAGTGCCGCTTCTGCCGCCAACCTGGCGGACACTGCGAACCAGTTGCACGTGTCCAGACGATGCCGTCCCGTGCAAGCACATCGCCGCTGTTCTGTATGTGTTTGCCGACAAGCTCGACGAGGATCCGTGGTTGGTGTTGTCCTGGCGTGGGCGGACCCGTGAGCAGATCCTCGACCTGCTACGTTCCGCGCCTGCCGATTCCGCCGAGACGGGCCATCATGTGGCCCCGTGGTGGCCGTTTCCGCCAGGACCTATCCCCGACCACCTCGTGGAAATCAGAGGTGAAGACGCAACGGCGGTTGTCGACCCGCCCCTGGCATCGATCGGCCTCGATCGCCTCGAGCCAATAGGTATCGACGTGCTCGGTACGCCCGTCGAGCAGATCGTCGCAGCAGCGTACGACGCCTTCACCAACCTCGACTGAGCAACTGCGGTCGGTCGGAGTCTCACAGCGACACGCCGCGGCTGAGCTGCGGTGTGTTGGGACTCGTCGAGCGCAATCGCGCCTAATGTGGGCTGACACTCGCACTACCCCCGAGTACCCATGCCACCAAAGAAAATTCGTCTTCGTATCGGTAGCGTAAAGAAGGCCGTACTTATTGCAGGCCAGACTTACCAGGACCCCAAGGATGCTCTCAACGAGTTCGTGTCAAACGCGGCAGATGAGTACGCCGAAACTGAACGCCACGGCGAACGCATTCGTATCGTCATGCGGCGACGGGGCAAGTATCCGACCATCGTCGTCGACGACAGTGGCCGCGGAATGTCGCCTGAGCGCCTCGAAGAAGTGGCCAAGAATCTGTTCAACTCCACCAAAGTTGGCGACGACCGGACGCTTGGCGAGAAGGCCATCGGCATGTTGGCCTTCCAGCAGCTTGGCGCCAAACTCGACATCGTCTCTCGCGCGGTTGGATCAACTGAGTCTCACGTTCTGAAGCTCACTCGCGGCGAGGTGAACGCAACTATCGATCGGGAGCGAAGACGGGCACGCGATCGGCCGGGCACCAGCGTCTACATAGGCCACCTCGACAAAGAGGTGCTGCGTATGGTCACCCAGCGAAAGATCGTTTCGTATCTTCGGCAACGCCGAGCGAGTGCCCTGTCAGCGGGAATGTACGAGATCGAGGTGGTCGAGGGCGCAAAACGCGAGCTGGTCACACCCGAGGAACCCGACGGCGTCAAGGTTCCTCTCCGCTCCCACGAGACACTCTGGGGCCTACTGGAGTTTGCGATCTACGTCGCTCCTCCCGGCGCCAGCCGCTCGGTAGCCGTTGTCGGTCGGGCCGGTACAACAATCATCGACGATCTCACCGATATGGAGGAGTTCGATCGCCCTCCATGGATCGGCGATCAGGTATCGGGCCGGATTCAGTTCGCAGCTCTAAAGCAGTCGGCGGGTCGCAGGGCCATTCTGCGCGACGACGAAGCCTGGCCGATTTTCGTCGAATCAGTCAGATCGGTCGAGCCCGCAATAGCGGCGATGGCCGAGAAGGTTCGGGCCGAACTCGATCGTGACACCGCAGATCGTATGGGCGACCAGATCCGCAAGATCTTCAGTCGGGTCCTCAAGGAACTCGACGATCTCGACAACCCGATGCGCACACCAATGGGCGACGAGGAAGGCGAAGGCGGCTTGTTGTCCGGCCTCGACTCATCGGGCGGCTCAGGAGACGGCGGCGAAGGCGGATCGGGAGAAGATAGTGACGACCCTGACGCCTCCCCATCCATCGACGACCTAACACCCGACCCAGGACCAGACCAGCCACCACCGGTACCCGAGAGCGCCAAACCCTCGGGACGCCGAGCGAAGCGGTTGCCGAGCGTTGCGGTCGACCCAACACCGGGTCGAGACCGAAGCCGCTTCGAACCCGAAGCGAGCCTCGTGTTGTACAACCAGGATCACCCCGACTTCCTGATGCTCAAGGACGACGAGGCTGGCATGCTCGACTATCTCGCAACCCTCGTCGCCAAGGAATACGTCGTGTACAACAACCCCATGGCAGCACCAGAAGAACTCGCTGAAGAAATGGTGCGCATGGTCGTCCGAGTACGCCGTCACATGCGCTGAGGCTGCGAGCGCAGTTTCTAAAGTCAGCAGTGGAACTCGGGAGGGCTGGCTTTGCGTAAACGGATCGAAGGTAAGGCCGACGAGCTTCATGGCAACTAATGGTGCCTGAACCTCGCCGAGCAACCCCCGACCCGAACGTCACTCCCTGCGAGATCGGCTACTGGTCGACCAGCCTGACCGAAACAGAGTTCACAATTTTTGTCGACTCTATCTTCATCGACGCTGAGGCCTAAGCGGGTCACGAACTCGCTCGCGAGGCCAGCGTCATGGTGTTCATCGACGCGTCCGGAGATAGGAGGGGCCATGACCGACAATCTGGTTAAGATGTCACCGAGCTTGGATGCTGCGGCGAGCTGGCTTTGACGAGACTGCTAGCACGTCGGGTTCTTTGGATTCCTGCCGCCGTTAGAACCTTGGCTTCGACGTTCATTTCCCTCCATGCCGCGTAGCTGATCCCCTTACTCTCACCGTACTCGTAGGCGCATTCGACGAATTCGGCCTCCAAGGCTGCCATGTCGACCTGTGGGATAGCCTCAAGGTGTTCAAGTTCGGCCTGGAGTTCGATCCGTTCTTGAACTAGCTGAAGCTGGATTAGCGGCGATGCCTTCGCCAGTTCGATAGCAATAGTGTCGAGGCGAGACCGGATGGATTCGGCTGTTCGTCGCCGACCTCGCCGTGGCGCGTTCGCTTCAAGCGCCGAAAGATATCTCTTAACAACCGTGGCGATCTCGCGGCCACGAGCCAGGGCTTCTTTATGTTCTGGAGTCATTTAGTGCATCCAAATTCAGCAGATGGCGACAAACATACGCTGATTCGCCGCCGACCAACAGACAACTAAGTTCAGGTCAGCAGTCTCGGTCCGGGAACGACCATATTGGTGATTGTCTTCCACCCGTCGCGGCCGAACGGGCTGCGACACCGTCGAGTCCCTGGTTGAAGGCTGACTGACCAATCGGTTGGCAGGCTGAGTGGTCGATGACAACGCCGTCCGAATCGAGCGGAAACGATGTCGGCAACCCCAGCGAGGCGAGCCCCGAGTCGGTGACAGCGTCGGTTGCGGCCCCGGCAGAGACCTGCACCTCAACAAGGCTGGGTGCGAAGGTCGGGTCGAGGTCCGCTAGGCCGTACGGCAAGCGTTCAAACAATCGCTCAACGTTCGAATGCGCCGTGAGGACCCCGGTTCCGTCCTCGGTAGGGGCACTGGTTGTGATTTCGATGTCCCACCGTCTGCCTATGTTCGTCACCACACCAACATAGAGGCAATCTCATGGACCGAACCACGGTTAGAACAATCGCCGGCGAGATGCTGCCATCGGCTCTGGCCGACCAGTTCTGCGACCTGCTGAAACCGGCGGCACGATTGACCCATGCCAACGGTGGGTCTGCCAGCCACTTCGGTGGACTGCCCGTCCTCGATGGCGTCGACTGGCCGAGAATCAGAAACCGGCCACTGTCGCTGCTCCTAGTCCTCGATCTTGGCGAACTGGCTGGCATCGATGTCGGTTTCGACCTTCCAGCGGGCGGGGTGCTCAACTTCTTCTACGACGCTGAACGTCAACCGTGGGGGTTCGAGGGGTTCGGCTCGGGCGCATGTGCAGTCATCCATACGCCCGATGGCACAGGTCGGGTTACTCAAGCGCCCGCTAAAGCGCTGGTGTTCATCGAGATGCCGGTCGACCTGACCCAGATGCTCACCTATCCCCAGCCGGACCATGTGCCGATACCCGACCTGGACGATGACTACGAGTCCGACTTGGACACGCTGCACCATCAGCTGTCGGGTCCGCAAACTCCACCGGGGGTCTTTCACCGGGTTGGCGGTTGGCCAACGGTCATCCAGCAGCCGCTGCCCGGAATCAGCTTTGACGACACCGACAGGGTGGTCCTGTTACAGCTCGACAGCGACCTCGAAGCCGGATGGATGTGGGGCGACTCCGGCATTCTCTATTTTGTCATCGACCGTCGCAGCCTCGACCGCGAAGACTTCAACAAGACGTCAGTGGTTCTCCAGTGTTGTTAGGAGCGCAGATGCAGCCGGCGGCGGTAACGCGACTGTGTTTACAGTGCTAGGTGCGAGCGACGATATCCCACTCCCTCATACCGAGTCCCACGCCTGACGACGGGCTTCAATGCGCTGGCGGCGAGCGGCCGGCAGTGCGTCGTACTGAGCTTGCGCTGTTTCCATCTGAGCCCAAAAGCCCGGTTCGGCATCATCGAGCAGGGGGCCGAGGGCATCGTCGAGGGAGAGGTCGGGGTACAGGTCTCGGAGCCGCTCGCGGTTTTCGATGCTGAGCTTCATCGTCGTCCTGGCATCGGTCATACCATTCAGTATGCCGCCGGCGAACGAGCCAGTTCGAGATCTTCGAACCAATCGGTCGGCGCAGCAGACCCAACTAGCGGGCATGGCTCGAAGCTGCGCGTTGGTGCAACGTAGGTTGTGTCGAGGGGCTTAGTGATCGATCGGACCTCACCTGGCAGCAGATGAGGTATGAGCCGAAACAGTTCTCCATCTTGTTGAGGATCCTCAGGTCTAGCCATCCGGACGAAACTTCGCGGACAAGGCGAGGGTCGAGCTCAGATCCGCCCTACGAGCCCTTAGGGCTGAAGACGAAGATGTTGGCTATCACGGATCTTCGCCGAGCTGTGTTCGTCGGTGTTCGTGGAGCTCTGGAAGAGCGTCTCGGTCCTTCGCTCGGTTGGCCCTCGTCTTCGAATCGATGATGTCGGAGAGCGAGGCGACAGGGATACGGAGTTCGCCCGTCGGAGCGAACGTGGCTCGGGCACGCAGGTCGCTGTACGGAACCGGCTGGCCGTTGAGGTCGAGAATATCGCTCAGGATATCGATGCTGCCGCTCTCGGTCCGCCAGGTCGATGCCGCTGTTCGAGCGAAGAAGTCAGGATGGAGAAGCTGCTTCGACAAATCGGCAACTGCCTCATCATCGACCCCCTCGATTCGCAGCCGTGGATTGCCCATCTGCCGAAGGGCATCACAGAGCCGGCGGTGGTTCTTGGAAGATGCTCGTCTCGTCGAGATCGCCGTACTCATCGATCGGGTCAATCACCTAGCAAGGAGCCCGTCGGCCCGAAGCTCGGCAGCGAACGTTTCGAGATCGGCAGCAGTGCGCAGCTCTCGACCATCACTCGTCCGGGTCACATCGTCGGCGTCTGGCCCATCTCGCCCTTCGAATCGCTCGGCCAGCTCCGCCGCCGAGGACGGCAATACCAACGGTCGAGCGTGCAACTGTTGGCCGCAGGCGTGCAGCAGCCGGTTCAAGGTCTCAGCACCAGGATCGACTAGGCCGTTCTCATACCTCGACACCGTTGGCTTCGAAGTCCCAGCACGCTCCGCTAACTCCGACATCGTCAAGCCAGCCGATTGACGAGCTTCTCGAACCAGCTTTGCGGCGACACCCATGCATGCCATGTTATCAGATCACACAACTACGCCCAAACGGCGTCTACATCTCCCACCCACGAAACAGCGAAGACCACGACCTGGCGATCACCCACACCGGCAGACGCAACACATAGTGCCCTCGGTCCATTGCAGCTGGCGGACGACATCAACCGCCAATCTCCCGATGAAAGAGTGTCAGACACCATGGACGAACAGTCCCGGATAAAGACAGCCCCAACCCGAGGTTCAGAAGTCTGCGATGTCATGACCAGGGGTTATGGAGTGGGCCATACAGGAATCGAACCTGTGACCTCTTGCGTGTCATGCAAGCGCGCTAACCAACTGCGCCAATGGCCCTGGAGGCGATCACGGTAGCACCTCGCGGCCCGGGTCCACCACAACATTCAAGGTTCTGTCGAACAAGTCACCCGCGCATGGAACTGAACCCTGGACGCGCAACGGGCGGGTGAATGATCACCCGCCCGTTTATCGAGGCGCCGACCGGAATCGAACCGGTGTACACGGCTTTGCAGGCCGCTGCCTAACCACTCGGCCACGGCGCCAAGAACGGCCAATGGTAGCCGCACCACCAACCGGTGCAGGCGAAATTGTTGTCATCGCACCAAGCGAAACCCGGCCGCGATTCAGTCACGGTGAATATCTTCAAAGATTTCACTCTTTGTAGTTGACGATCACCCTTTGTGGTCGTACAGTCACTCCTTGTTGACACCTGGTCACCTTCGAGCCGCACCGGACGCCCTTCAGCCCGGCGCGGCATCGGGTTCCATCGTGGAGAAACGCCATAAACGGGGTGCGCTTCTCCACGGTGGAACGGGTCTCCTTCCCACGCGGAGATCAACCACCGCGTGAGCAATCGTGCACGAGCCAGCCTTGGCGTCTACCGTCGCTGACAACTCAGGGAGACCGCGCATGGCCGACGACGACAC